>NZ_JAGPWD010000004.1 GCF_018119395.1 Massilia sp. ZL223 | reverse complement strand
CCCCGTGAAATCGAAGTAGCGCAAGTGCCCTTCCTTGAACATCTGCTCGAGCGCCAGCCACTGCAGTACGGTGCCGACCGACAGGTGCATGTAGGCCGGGTCGTAGCCCAGGTAGGCGTAGATGGCGACGCCGTCCTGGACCGGGCAGTACAGGTAGGAGACCGGCCGTTCGCCGTCGAACAAGACGTAGGCGCGCAACTGCCCGCCGGCGGCCAGCGCGCGGGCGCGTTCCATGAATTCGGGCGTATCGGGCAGGCCCGCGTCCAGCAGCTTTTCCTGGTAGGTCAGCTTCGACACCGCGCGCGCCAGCTGGAAGAAGGCCGGGACCTCGTCCGGGCTGCGGTAGGCGTGCCACTTGAGGGTGCCGCCGCAGTGCTCGGTGAACTTGCGGATCTTGCGGTTGATGGTCGAGCGCGTCTTGGACGAGAATTTCTTCTGGTAGTCCTCGAACGAAGTGCCCAATTCGATGTAGCAGTGCTGGTATTGCAACGGCACGTAGCGCAGGAAGGGGCCGGACCGGGCCAGGCGCGGCAGCGCTTCGTCGACCGGCAGGCGGCGCAAGGCGAAGCCCTGGCTGCCCGGGGCAAGCTGGTCCTCGCCCTGCACGGCGGCGGCGCCGGGATGTCCGGCCTCGGCCAGTCCGATCGAGCGCAGCTGCAGGCGGATGGACGCCTGGAACAAGGTCCAGTCGCTCAGCTGGAACTTGAACGGTATGTCACGCACTTCCCAGGAACTCATCCTTGATACTTTCCCGTCTCGGCCCGGCCAACGGCGCGGATCTTGATAGCGTACGTGAGGTGAACGTGCATAAGATCGCCGGCGGCCCGGCCAGTTAATAAGTTGGCATTATTTTACACTTTTTCAAATGTTTTAACTTTCTCCCGTCTCCAGTCGTCTCCATTGAGACACACGCAATTGCACTATTCTTAGACAGGCCGCACCGGGCCGCTCCCGGCGGCGGCGAAAAAAAACCCGGGATCGGACAGGCCAACCCGGGTTTCCGCATCAAGCCCTGTCAGGGCTTACCAGATGATCACGCGATCCTTCGGCGCCAGGTACATCTTGTCGCCTTCCTTCACGCCGAAGGCTTCGTAAAAGCCCGGCTGGTTCTTCAGGGTGCCGTTGGCGCGGTACTGGCCCGGCGAGTGCGGGTCGGTCTTGATCTGGGCGATCTGCGCCGGCTCGCGCATCTTGGTGCGCCACACCTGGCCCCAGCCCATGTAGAAGCGCTGGTCGCCGCTCAGGCCATTGATCACCGGCGCCTTCTTGCCCTTCAGCGACAGCTTGTAGGCCTTGTAGGCGATCGCCAGGCCCGAGTTGTCGCCGATGTTCTCGCCCAGGGTCAGTTCGCCGTTGACGTTATAGCCAGGCAGCGGGCTGTAGCCGGCGTACTGGTTGATCAGGACCTTGGTCTTCTCGGCGAACTTCTTGCCGTCTTCCTCGGTCCACCAGTTGCGCATGTTGCCGTCGCCGTCGTACTGCGAACCCTGGTCGTCGAAGCCGTGGCTGATCTCGTGGCCGATCACGGCGCCGATGCCGCCGTAGTTGACCGCGTCGTCGGCCTTGGCGTCGAAGAACGGCGGCTGCAGGATCGCGGCCGGGAACACGATCTCGTTCAGTTCCGGGTTGTAGTAGGCGTTGATGGTCTGCGGCGTCATGCCCCATTCGTCGCGGTCGATCGGCTTGCCCAGCTTGTTCAGCTCGCGGTTGTATTCCACCTCGCGCGAACGCATCACGTTGCCGACCAGGTCCTCGCGCTTGACGCTCAGGGCCGAGTAATCCTTCCACTTGTTCGGGTAGCCGATCTTCGGGGTGAACTTGGCCAGCTTGGCCTGAGCTTCCTTCTTGGTCGCCGGGCTCATCCAGTCGAGGGTGTCGATCGAGGACTTGTAGGCGGCCAGCAGGTTCTTGACCAGGACTTCCATGCGCGCCTTGCGCTCGGCCGGGAAGTGCTCCTTCACGTACAGCTTGCCGACCGCTTCGCCCAGGCTGCCTTCCAGGGTCGAGACGCCGCGCTTCCAGCGCGCTTCCAGCTGCGGGGTGCCCGACAGGGTGGTGCCGTGGAAGGCGAAGCGCTCGTCGACGAAGGCCTTCGACAGGTAGTTGGCGTAGCTTTCCACCAGGTGCAGCTGCAGGTAGGTCTTCCAGGTCTCGAGCGGCACGCGGTTCAGGACTTCGGCGAAGCCCTTCAGGTAGCTCGGCTGGCTGACGATCAGGTAGTCGGTCTTGCCCTTCAGGCCGGATGCGGCCAGCCAGGATTGCCAGTCGTAGCCCGGCGCCAGCTCGGCCAGCTTGGCCAGCTCGACCTTGTTATAGGTCTTGACCGGGTCGCGGTTCTCGACCTTGGTCCACTGGACCTTGGCCAGTTCGGTTTCCAGCTCGACGATCGCCTTGGCGTTGGCGGCGGCGTTCTTGTCGCCGGCCATGGCCAGCATCTTCTCGGCGTGCTGCTGGTACTTGGCGCGGATGTCGGCCAGCTTGGCGTCGTCCTGCTTCAGGTAGTAGTCGCGGTCCGGCATGCCCAGGCCGGCCTGGTAGAGGTCGGCCACGTAGCGGGTCGAATCCTTGGCGTCCTGGTGGATGTAGAAGACGAAGGGAACGTTCACGCCCTGGCGGCCCAGCTGCGCGAACACGGCCGGCAGTTCGGCCTTGTCCTTGATGGCGGCGAGCTTGCCCAGTTCCGCGTTCAGCGGCGCGATGCCGAGCTGCTCCAGGCGGGCCTCGTCCATGTAGCTGGCGTAGAAGTCGCCGATCTTCTGCACTTCCGAACCCTGGGCGCCCTTGCTTGCGGCGGCCTTTTCGATGATCGCGCGCAGCTGCGGCAGGGTGTCTTCGCGCAGCTGGTGGAAGGCGCCCCAGCTCGACTTGTCGGCCGGGATCTCGACGGTCTTGAGCCACTTGCCGTTCAGGTGGGCGAAGAAGTCGTCCTGCGGGCGCACCGCTGGCTCCACGTATTGCAGGGCGATGCCGGAAGAGAGCGTGCCGGCCTTGGCGCCGCTCTTGGCCGCGCTGTTCGATTCCGCCTGGGCCATCGAGGCCACCAGCACCAGCGCCGCGGCGCTCAGGATATGTCGTTTCATCAGGTTCTCCGTGTAGGGGTTGTTATTCTATGTGCAGCGGGCCGGGGCTTGTGGCTCCGGCCCGCTTTCATGCATCGCGCTTACCAGATGGTGACGCGGTCCTTCGGCGCCAGGTACATCTTGTCGCCTTCCTTCACGCCGAAGGCTTCGTAGAAGCCCGGCATGTTCATCACCGTGCCGTTGGCGCGGAACTGGCCCGGCGAGTGCGGGTCGGTCTTGACCTGGTTGATCTGCTGGGCTTCGCGCATCTTCGAGCGCCACACCTGGCCGAAGCCCATGAAGAAGCGCTGGTCGCCGGTCAGGCCGTCGATCACCGGAGCAGGCTGGCCTTTGAGCGAGATCTTGTAGGCCTTGTGCGCGATCGACAGGCCGGCGTTGTCGCCGATGTTCTCGCCCAGGGTCAGTTCGCCGTTGACGTGATAGCCCGGCAGCGGCGAGAAGCCGCTGTACTGGCTGACCAGCTTGTCGGTGCGGGCCTTGAAGGCGGCGCGGTCTTCCTCGGTCCACCAGTTGCGCAGGTTGCCGTCGCCGTCCGACTGGCTGCCCTTGTCGTCGAAGCCGTGGCCGATCTCGTGGCCGATCACGGCGCCGATCGCGCCGTAGTTCACGGCGTCGTCGGCGCGCATGTCGAAGAACGGCGGCTGCAGGATCGCGGCCGGGAACACGATCTCGTTGGTCGTGCTGCGGTAGTAGGCGTTCACGGTCTGCGGCGTCATGCCCCATTCGGTGCGGTCGATCGGCTTGCCCAGCTTGTTGATGTTGCGGTTGTAGTCGAAGGTCGAGGCGCGCATCACGTTGCCGACCAGGTCGCCGCCGCGGATCGCCAGCGCCGAGTAGTCGCGCCACTTGTCCGGGTAGCCGATCTTCGGGGTGAACTTGGCCAGCTTGGCCTGGGCTTCCTTCCTGGTCGCCGGGCTCATCCACTCGAGGGTGTCGATCGATTCCTTGTAGGCGACCAGCAGGTTCTTCACCAGTTCTTCCATGCGCGCCTTGCGCTCGGCAGGGAAGTGCTCCTGGACGTACAGCTTGCCGAGCGCCTCGCCCAGCGCGCCCTCGACGGTCGAGACGCCGATCTTCCAGGTCGGACGCTGTTCGGTCACGCCGGTCAGCGCGGTGCCATAGAAGGCGAAGTTCTCGTCGACGAAGGCTTTCGACAGGTAGGGCGCGTACTCGCGCAGCAGCTGCCATTCGAAGTAGGACTTGATGGTGGCCAGGTCGGTCTTGGCCAGCACGGCGTCGAAGCCGGCCAGGTAGCTCGGCTGCGACACGATGACGTAGTCAGCCTTGCCGGCCACCCCGGCGGCGGCCAGCGCCGCCTTCCAGTCGTAGCCCGGGGCCAGCTTGGCCAGCTCGGCCACCGTCATCTTGTTGTAGCGCTTGACCGGGTCGCGGTTCTCGACCTTGGTCCACTGCACCCTGGCCAGCTCGGTCTCGAAGTCGAGGATGGCCTTGGCCTGTTCCGGGGCGTTCTTCTCGCCGGCCAGCGCCAGGATCCTGGCGACGTGCTGTTCGTAGGCGGCGCGGGTCTCGGCCATGCGCTTGTCGTCCAGCTTCAGGTAGTAGTCGCGGTCCGGCATGCCCAGGCCGCTCTGGCTGATGTAGGCAGCGTACTTGGTGGACTCGCGCGCATCCTGGCTGACGTACATGCCGTAGGGCGAAGCCACGCCGATCTTCGCCAGGTGGGCGACCAGGTTCGGGACCGCCTTCTTGTCCTTGAGCGCGCGGATGCGCGACAGTTCGCCGCTGAGCGGCTTGTAGCCCAGGCTCTCGCGCTTGGCCTGGTCCATGAAGCTGGCGTACAGGTCGGCGATCTTCTGGGTTTCGGTGCCCTGCTTCCGAGCAAGCGGATCCTTCTGCGCGGCCTCGATGATGGCGCGCAGCTGCGGCGTGGTGTCGTCGCGCAGCTTCATGAAGGTGCCCCAGCTGGCCTTGTCGCTCGGGATCTCGGCGGTCTTGAGCCACTTGCCGTTGAGATAGCTGAAGAAGTCGTCCTGCGGACGCACGCTGTCGTCGATGAACTGGGTGTCGATGCCGGAAATCAAGGCCGCCGCCGGTTTTGCCGGCGCGTTGTCCGCCGCGACCGCCGCCGTGGTGGCGAAGGCGGTCATGATGGACAGGGTCAGGGTGCTCAGGATGTATCGCTTCACAGGAAGGTCCTCTTTGCGGGGTAAAAAAGTGCTACGGCCGGAAAATGTAGCATGGGCTCCGGCCGTTTGATTACAGTTTTGTTTCAAGACGCACACCGACTGTTGCATATGTGCGCGTCTGGGTGCTGGTGAATACTTCCGGCAGGCTGACGCTGCGCGCCGTATCGTAGTTCTGCGACAGCAGGTTGTTGCCGAACACGCGCACCTGGGTATTGCCTGAGAATTTCCACAGCGCGAACAGGTCCAGCTGGCGCTTGGAGCCGGTGAAGGCCAGTTCCTCGTTGCTGACCTGGACCAGGAAATCCGGGGTCCAGTTCAGGCTCGCGCCCAGGGTCAGGGGCAGGCCCTTGAGGCGCCAGTCGGCGCCCACGTTGGCGGTCTGCTCGGCCTGGCCCTCGAGGCGGTTGTGCGGGCCCTGGATGTCTTCCACGTCGGACCAGAAGCGGCTGTAGTTGGCGCGCACGTCCACGTTCGGCGCATCCTTGACCAGGTCGGTCAGCTGGAACTTGGCTTCCAGCTCGATGCCGCTGGTACGCGCCTTGCCGATGTTGACCGGGCGCGAGATCCAGCGCGGGCCCTGGGCGGTCGGCACTTCGGTGACGGTGCGGCGGATCAGGTCGTCGACATTGCGCACGAAGGCGCTGGCCGAGACGATGCCGGTGCGGCCGATGTAGTGTTCGTAGGCCAGGTCGATGCCGGTCGCCAGTTCCGGCTTGAGGTCCGGATTGCCGCTGCGGTCGGGGCGCACGAAGGAATTGTCGGCCGAGATGGTGGGCGCGGCGATCATGTCGTTCAGCTGCGCGGCGCGGTAGCTGCGCGTCAGGCTGGCGCGCACCTGGTCCTTGTCCTTGCCGGGGATGCGCCAGACGCTGTGCAGCACCGGGCTCCAGACGCGGCTCTCGTTCTTCACGCTGTTGCCGACGCCGGTGCTGGCGGTGCGGATGCCTTCCCAGCGCAGGCCCAGGTAGGCCGACCAGCGCTCGCTGATGTCGAATTCGTCCTGGGCGAACAGCGCGATCTTGCGCTGGTTGGCGGAGAGATTCGCGCCCGATTCCTCGTACAGCGGACCGCCGTCGTCCTCGGACACCTGCTTCTGCTTCAGGCGTGTATATTCCACGTCCCAGCCGACGGCCAGCAGGTGGCCCTTGGCGATCGGCCTGGTGTACTTGCCGCCCGTGTTGGCGCCGCGGAAGCGCATGTCGCCCGTGTCGTTGAACACGCGCAGCGGCTCGCCGGCGAAGCCATAGGTGCGGCGCACGCTGGTGTTCTCGCTGTTGGCGCCGCCGAAGCCGAACTTGAGGTCGAGCTTGGCGTTGTTGTCCATGCGGTGCAGCCAGTTGCCGAACAGGCGGCCGAAGGTGGAATCGGAATCCGACGCCTGGTCCAGGCGCGCGTAATCCGGCTCGCCGCCCAGGCGCGTGACCGTGTTGTTCAGGCGCGAATCGCTGCGGTTCACGCCCAGGAAGGGCTGGACCGTGAGCGTGTCCTTGTTGTCGAAGGTGTAGGTGAAGCGCGGCGAGGCGTGCAGGCCCTTCGAATGCGAATCGCTGCGGCCGTCGAGCAGCTGCTCGCTGTCGAGGGTGCCGTCGCGGCGCTCGGTGCGGTCGTAGGTCCGGCTCTCGTTCTCGTTGCGGTTCAGGCGCAGCATCACGTTGGTGAGCCAGCTCAGCCTGCCGGACTTGCCCGGCATCGCCAGCGACACGTCGGGCGAATGCAGGCCGCCGGACACGCTGTCGCTGGCGCGGAACTGGATGTCCTTCTGCTGGTAGCCTTCGCGCAGCACGATGTTGATGGTGCCGGCGATCGCCTGGGTGGAATGCTCGGCCACCGGGCCGCGGATCACCTCGATGCGCTCGACCTGGTCGGGCGGCAGCGACTCCAGCGAGAAGCCTGGCGGCGGGCGCTCGCCGTTGACCAGCATCTGCGTATAACCGTTGCCCATGCCGCGCATGCGCACCCCGCCGCCGCCCCGGCCCGGCGGACCGGCCATGGTCACGCCCGGCAGGCGCTTGAGGATCTCGCCGACATTGCTGTCGCCGTTGCGGTCCAGCTCTTCGCGGCCGAAGATCATTTTGGAAGCGGTGGCCAGGCGGCGCTGGTCGGTATCGTTGGCGCGGCTGCCGCTGATGGTCACCTGCTGCAGCTTGTCGTCGGTCTTGGGAGGCGGCGCCTGCCGGGTCTGGGCCGCACCCGGCTCCTGGGGTGCTGCCGGCTCGGCGCCGGTCTGGCCTGCCGCGGGCACGGAAGCCGCGCCGAGCAGGGCCGCGCAGGCCAGGGAAACATATGTATTCATTCGCGTTCTTGGTCTTCGGTAGCATGCCGGCGCGTACAGGGCGCACGCGGGCGAAAGACCATTCTAGCTGTTGAGAAACAGGCAGCAACGGGGATTAAAGTTTTTTTACTTTTCGATACACGCCAGGAGTGCTTTTTCGCGTATGCATGTGTTGGGAGACGACAACAAGACCTTGTGTGCGCGGGTAAAGTTGCGCTGTGGAATGTACAATCCCGGCAGGCCTTTTCCGGCAGCGCGCCTGCGTGCGCCGGAAAGAAAAAAGCCCACGGAGGGGGCCGTGGGCAAAGACCACTTCAAGAGTGGAGAGAGAGAAAAACTGGTATTGAATATAGGCCGCCCCGCCCCCGCTCGCTTGCACTCTTACAATTGCTTACCAACGGATCAATAGCTGTGCGCCCTGCCCTGTGCATGGCGGGCCGGGTGCATGCTTGTTTGCGCTTGCGCTCTCCGGCGCGCAGGAACAGGTTTATACTGGATTGCGCTATCTCAGGGGCGAACCAGCGGACATTTCAAGGCGCGCGCAGCCAGATCGGGTGACCATGGGCTCTACATTCAAGAATTCCTGCCTCGTCGGCCTTGGCGCGCTTGCCGGGGTCGCGCTCACCATGCAGTTCTCGGCCCTGGCCTACAAGCCGGTCGAGGAAAGCATGCCCATGGCCGAACTGCGCCAGCTGGCCGACGTCGTCGGCGTCATCAAGTCCAACTATGTCGAGCCGGTCGAGGACAAGGCCCTGCTGTCGGAAGCCATTTCCGGCATGGTGGCCTCGCTCGACCCCCACTCCGCCTACCTCGATCCGCGCGCCTACCGCGAGCTGCGCGAGGGCACCGAGGGCCGCTTCGTCGGCCTGGGCATCGAGATTTCCGAGAGCGAGGACGGCTACGTCGAGATCGTCGCGCCCATCGAAGACTCGCCGGCCTTCCACGCCGGCATCAAGGAAGGCGACCTGATCACCCAGATCGACGGCTTCCCGGTGCAGGGCGTGCCGATCGACGAGGCGATCAAGCGCATGCGCGGCGAACCCGGCACCCGGGTCACCCTGACCATCGCGCGCAAGGACGCGCCTGCGCCGCTCTTCTTCACCATCACGCGCAGCGAGATCATCCAGAAGAGCGTGAAGGCGAAAATGATCGAGCCGGGCTATGCCTGGCTGCGCATCGCCCAGTTCCAGGAACCGACGGTGGACGACATGGCGGCCAAGCTGCAGGCCCTGTACCGCCAGAACCCGGACATGAAGGGCCTGGTGCTCGACCTGCGCAACGACCCCGGCGGCCTGCTGCAGGGCGCGATCGGCGTGGCGGCGGCCTTCCTGCCCAAGGACGCCGAGATCGTCTCGACCAACGGCCAGCTGGCCGATTCCAAGCAGCGCTTCTACGGCCGTCCCGAGTTCTACATGCTGCGCAGCGGCGCCGATCCGCTGTCCGCCCTGCCGCCCGCCTACAAGACCCTGCCGATGGTGGTGCTGGTGAACACCGGCTCGGCCTCGGCCTCGGAAATCGTGGCCGGCGCCCTGCAGGACTACAAACGCGCCACCATCCTGGGCAGCCAGACCTTCGGCAAGGGCTCGGTGCAGACCATCCGCCCGATCGGGCACGACGCCGCGGTCAAGCTGACCACGGCGCGCTACTACACCCCCGCCGGGCGCTCGATCCAGGCGCGCGGCATCGTGCCCGACTTCCCGGTCGACGAAACCGCCGAGGGCGACGGCCTGAACGCGCTGCGCATGCGCGAAGCCGACCTGGAACGCCACCTGTCGAACGACCGCGACAAGGAAAGCGCGACGCGCCAGGAAGACATCGAAGAGCAGATGCGCCTGCTGGCCGAGGCGCGCCTGCGCAAGCCGGTCGACTATGGCAGCAAGGACGATTTCCAGCTGGCCCAGGCCCTGAACCACCTCAAGGGCCAGCCGGTCCAGCTGTCCAAGCGCGCCGGCGCCACCACGCTGGCCCAGGGCCACTAGGATGCCCCGGGAGCCGGTGTGCGCCCAGTTCCCAACGGCCCCCAAGCGGCGATTCCCTGTTTTAGCACGACCGTGTAGAATTTGGCCATCTTACGGGCAAGTCCCGTTATTTCCATTGAAAGTTTGCCTATCATGAAACCTGTCGTCATCAGCGGCACCGGCCTGTTCACGCCCTCGCAATCCATTTCCAACGACGAGCTGGTGACGGCCTTCAACGCCTACGTCGAGCTGCACAACCAGGAGCACGCCGCGGCGATCGCGGCGGGCGAGGTGACGGCGCTCGAGCCCTCGAGCAGCGGCTTCATCGAGAAGGCCTCGGGCATCAAGTCGCGCTACGTGATGGAAAAGGAAGGCATCCTGGACCCGGCCCGCATGACCGCGCGCATTCCCGAGCGCGCCGACGACCAGGTGTCGCTGCAGGCCGAGATGTGCGTGGCCGCCGCGCGCGAAGCGCTGGCGCGCGCCGGCAAGACCCCGGCCGACATCGACATGGTGCTGGTCGCCTGCAGCAACATGCAGCGTCCCTACCCGGCCATGGCGGTCGAGGTCCAGGAAGCGCTGGGCATCGACGGCTTTGGCTTCGACATGAACGTGGCCTGCTCCTCGGCCACCTTCGGCATCGCCACCGCGGTCGACGCGGTGCGCAACGGCCGCGCGCGCGCGGTACTGATGCTGAACCCGGAAATCACCAGCGGCCACCTGAACTTCCGCGACCGCGACAGCCACTTCATCTTCGGCGACGCCTGCACCGCCGTGATCGTGGAAGCCGCGGAGACGGCGACCAGCAAGCACCAGTGGGAAATCCTGGATAGCCAGCTCAAGACCAAGTTCTCGAACAACATCCGCAACAACTTCGGCTTCATGAACCGCTTCGACGAAGCGGGCGTAGGCCAGCCGGACAAGCTGTTCCGCCAGCAGGGCCGCAAGGTGTTCAAGGAAGTGTGCCCGATGGCGGCCGAGACGATCGCCGCCACGGTGCGCAATGCCGGGCTGGAGATCAAGGATATCTCGCGCTACTGGCTGCACCAGGCGAACCTGAACATGAACCTCCTGATCGCGCGCACGCTGCTGGGGCGCGATGCGACGCCGGAAGAGGCGCCGGTGATCCTCGACACCTATGCGAATACCTCGTCGGCGGGGTCGATCATCGCCTTCCACAAGTACCAGGACGATTTGCCGGCCGGCGCCAATGGGGTGATCTGCTCGTTTGGGGCGGGATATTCGATCGGCTGCGTGGTGGTGCGTAAAAAATAAGCGTTTTTGGTTTGCTTAAAACTTGGGTCCCCGCCTTCGCGGGGACCCAAGTTTTTCAGCACACCGCGGTCTCATTAAAGCCGCGCCGCCAGCTCCGCCCCCTCCCGGATGGCGCGCTTCGCATCCAGTTCCGCCGCCAGCGCCGCCCCACCGATCTTGTGGAAGCCAGGGCCACCAGTCGCGCCCTCCGCCGGCATCAGCTCCGCCAGGCTCTCCTGCCCCGCGCAGATCACCACGTGATCCACGTCCAGCAGCCGCTGCTCGCCCCCGACGGTGATATGCAGACCCGCATCGTCGATGCGATCGTACTGGACGCCCGCCATCATGGTCACGCCATTGCGCACCAGGGTCGCGCGGTGCACCCAGCCCGAGGTCTTGCCCAGCCCCGCCCCCGGCCGCGTGGTCTTGCGCTGCAGGAGCCAGACCTGGCGCGGCGGCTGCGGCGGCACCGGCGCGGCCAGGCCGCCGGGCGTGGCCACATGGGGATCCACGCCCCATTCCGCCATCCAGTGCGCCGCCGGCACCGGCAGCGGAACGGCCGGATCGTGCACCAGGAACTCGCCCATGTCGAAACCGATCCCGCCCGCGCCGATGATCGCCACCTTTTGGCCAACTGGCTTACGGTCGCGCAGCACGTCCAGGTAGCTGAGCACCTTGGGATGATCGATGCCTTCGATGCGCGGCTTGCGCATGACGATGCCGGTCGCCACCACCACCTCATCGTAGCCGGCGGCGACCAGCTGCTCGCGCGTGACGCGCTCGTTCAGGCGTACCTCGACGCCCAGCAGTTCCAGGCGGCGGCCGAAGTAGCGGATGGTCTCGGCGAATTCCTCCTTGCCGGGCACGCGCATGGCGACATTGAACTGGCCGCCGATGCGGTCCAGCCCATCGAACAGGGTGACCTGGTGGCCGCGCTCGGCCGCCACCGTGGCCGCCGACAGGCCGGCCGGGCCGGCGCCGACCACGGCCATGCGCTTCGGCTTGACGGTCTTGCGGACCACCAGTTCGGTCTCGTGGCAGGCACGCGGATTGACCAGGCAGCTGGCGCGCTTGTTCTGGAAGGTGTGGTCCAGGCAGGCCTGGTTGCAGGCGATACAGGTGTTGATTTCGTCGACGCGGCCGCTGGCGGCCTTGTTCACGAACTCCGGATCGGCCAGGAAGGGCCGCGCCATCGACACCAGGTCGGCGCTGCCCGAGGCCAGCAGCTGCTCCGCCTCGGCCGGCATGTTGATGCGGTTCGAGGCCGCCACCGGAATGCCCACTTCCTTGCGCAGGCGCGCCGCCACGTCGGCGAAGGCCGCACGCGGCACCGAGGTGACGATGGTCGGGATGCGCGCCTCGTGCCAGCCGTAGCCGGTGTTGAGCAGGTTGACGCCGGCCGCTTCCAGGGCCCTGGCGGTGGCCACCACTTCGTCCCAGGTATTGCCGCCTTCGACCAGGTCGAGCACCGAGTGGCGGTACATGATGATGAAGTCGGGACCCGCCGCGGCGCGGATGCGGCGCACCACTTCCACGGGCAGGCGCATGCGGTTCTCGATCGAGCCGCCCCAGGCGTCCGTGCGCTTGTTGGTGCGCGCGCACAGGAACTGGTTGAGCAGGTAGCCTTCGCTGCCCATCACTTCGACGCCGTCGTAGCCGGCCATTTTGGCCAGCTTCGCGCAGCGCGCGTAGGCGCGGATGGTGTCCTCGATGCCGGCCTCGGTCAGGGGCTTGGGCGTGAAGCGCGAGATCGGCGACTTGATGCCGGAGGCCGAAACCACGAAGGGCTGGTAGCCGTAGCGGCCCGCGTGCAGGATCTGCAGCACGATCTTGCCGCCCTCCTCGTGCACCGCGCGCGTGAGCTTGCGGTGGTTGGGCACGTCGCCCAGGAAATTCAGGGTGCCGCCGAAGGGCAGCAGCCAGCCCTGGCGGTTGGGCGAGATGCCGCCGGTGACGATCAGGCCGGCGCCGCCGCGCGCGCGTTCGCGGTAGAACGCGGCCAGCTTGCCGTAGTTGTAGAAACGGTCTTCGAGCCCGGTGTGCATCGAGCCCATGATCACGCGGTTCCTGAGGGTGGTGAAACCCAGGTCGAGCGGCGCGAGCAGATTGGGGTAGGCGTTGGTAGTCATCACGGCATTACACCGTGATTTCCTGGAGCCGTGTTTCTAAAGTGATTAAGCCAGGTGGCTTTCGCGGCTGCGCAATTCGGCGAAGGACTCGATATTGCCGATGCTGACCGTGACCGGATGCAGGCTGGCGTTGGGCGACAGCGAGCGCCAGGCGAACTGCCATTCCTTCTCTTGCGCATGCATGGCGCTCTTCGAGAAAGCGGCGCCCAGGCGCGAACGGCTGCCGTATTCGACCGGGCCGTCGATGCCGGCCCAGTTGGGCAGCAGGCGCTGCACCGCACGGTGCAGGCGCTCGCCGAACAGCTCGGTGTTGTGGATCACCAGGCAGCTGTCGGCCGGGGCCAGGACGTCGAACAGGTGCTTGTCCCACACGGCCGAGAAGGACAGGGTCAGGAAGCCGCCCGCGGGCTCGAGACGGAACTGGCCCGCGCTCAGCGCGTTCTCGAGGTCGGCGCGCAGTGCGTAGCGGTGCAGGGTCGGGGGGCGTTGGTAGTCGTGCATAGGTTCTTTCAAGGCTGCGTCAGCGCCCCTGCTGCAGGGAGTGCAGGTGCTGCTGGCGCATGAAGCGCGAGGCGATGAAGATCTCGCGCAAAAAATAAATGAAGCTGCTGATCAGGCCCATCATCGCGAACACGAAGCAGGCGGCGATGTACTGGTCGAGCGGAAGATTGGTGGTGTCGCCCAGGAACAGCATCGCGATGACCACGCATACCAGCAGGCCGCAGGCGGTGCTGGAGGTGATGGCGTAGTTGATCAGGTGCGAGCGCTGGTACAGGGTTTCGAGTTCGGATGCGTATTCGCCGTTGGGGCTGACCTTGAGCCGGTCCTCGAGGACGCGGGTGCGGTCGATGATGCGCGCCAGGCGGTTGGTCAGGACCGTCAGCTTGGTCGCCACGCCGGTCAGGAGGAACACCGGCGCGATCGCCAGCTGGATGACGTGGCCGATGTCGCTGATCTGGATATTCATGAGAACACGTTCGAATTGTTGTGGTGTGTCTTGGCGCCTAGTGTAGCAGTCCGCAGCGGCGGGTCCCGCTTCAATCGAAGCGGCCGTGGCGCTTGAACTGCTCGGTCGCGGCCACCAGGGCGCGCGCGATGCCGGTTTCCAGTGCGCCGTGGCCGGCGTCGGGAATCATGTGCAGCTTCGCGCCCGGCCAGGCCGCGTGCAGGCGGTAAGCCGATAGCGGCGGGCAGATCACGTCGTAGCGGCCCTGCACGATGGTGGCCGGCAGGTGGGCGATGCGCCCGATGTCGCGCACCAGCTGGTCTTCCTCGAGGAAGGCGCCGTTCAGCATGTAGTGCGATTCGAGCCGGCCCACGCCCAGGTCGAGGGTGTCGGACGCGGCTTCTTCCGGCTGGGGCAGCAGGAACACGCGCCGCCCTTCGAAGCGGCTCCAGGCGCGCGCTGCCGGCCAGTAGACGTCCGGGTCGTGGCACAGCAGGCGGCTGGCGTAGGCCTTGAGCAGGTCGCCGCGCTCGGCTTGCGGAATCGGCGCGACGAATTCGTCGTAGAGCTCCGGGTAGAACCAGCGCACGCCATTGATGAACCATTCCACCTCGTCCTTCGTGCACAGGAAGATCCCGCGCAGGACGAAGCCCAGGCAACGCTCGGGATGGGCCTGGCCGTAGGCGAGCGCCAGGGTCGAGCCCCAGGAGCCGCCGAACACCAGCCAGCGCTCGATGCCGAACAGGGTGCGCAGGCGCTCGATGTCCTCGATCAGCAGCTGGGTGGTGTTGTTGCGCCATTCGCCCAGCGGGGTCGACTTGCCGGCGCCGCGCTGGTCGAACAGGATCACGCGGTAGGTGCGCGGGTCGAAGAAACGGCGGTGCTGGGGCGACAGGCCCGCGCCCGGGCCGCCGTGCAGGAACACGACCGGAGTGCCGTCCGGGTTGCCGACCTCTTCCCAGTAGATCGTGTGCAGCTCGTCGACGGCGAGCATGCCTTGGCGGATGGGCTGGATCGGCGGGAACAGCGACGGCGGCGTGACGGGCATGGCGGCTCTTTGCAGGAGGTGGAAGCCGATTGTAGCCTACCGCGCCCCGTCAGAAGAAGGTGTTCAGGGCGTAGCGCACCGTATAGGCCTCGTCCACCGCCAGCAGCAGCTGCCACTTGTCGAAGGTGGTGCAGGGATGCGAGATGCCGCAGCCGACCAGGTCGCCCACCGCCATGCTGTCGCACAGCGGGTCGCCCTCGGGCAGGCGCAGGTAGGCGTGCTGGTCGTTGAGCTTGAAGATCGTGCAGCCCGGCGGCAGCGTGCTCGGGCTGGATGCGCCGCTGTCCGGGCGGTGGGTATACAGCGGCACCGGCAGGTCGGCGTCATAGGACGCGTCGCGCTTGCCCATGGTCAGGATCGCCAGGGTCGGCTCGGGGCGCGACTGCACCATGCTCCAGACTTCCAGGGCCGGTTGCAGGCCTTGTTCCTGCGCGCCTTCGCGCTCCTCGATCTCGGCGATGTGGCGCAGGTAGGTGCCGTGGTCCGACGTCAGGTAGCAGCCGCTGCGCAGCACCGCGCGCACCGGGCGCGACAGGCCATGGACACCCGCGAAGCCGCGCGCCACCAGGTCGAAATAGGCCGAGCCGCCGGCCGAGAGCAGAATTTCCGGTGTGCCGAACAGCGTTTCCTCGTCGGCGGCGCGCACCAGGGCGGTGAGCTGGGCCAGGAAATCGTTCACCGCGCGCACATCGGCGGCGCGGTCGCTGGTGACGAGCAGGCCTTCGTAGCCTTCGAAGCCGGCCAGGACCAGGCCCCGGGCGCCGGCGACCTGGCGCGCCACCGCCATCGCCGCCTCAGGCGTGCGGCAGCCGGCGCGCTTGCCGGCCAGGCCGAGCTCGACCAGCACCGGGAGCGGACGCGCGAGTCCTGTTTCCCGCACCGCGCGCGCCAGGCGCTCAGCGCCGGCCGGGGAATCGGCCAGCACCACGCATTCGAAGTCGGGGTCGCCGTGCAGCAGGTCGAGCACGGCCGCGATGTCGGCGCGGCCCACCAGCTGGTTGGCCAGCAGCACGCGGCGCACGCCGAAACGGTGCGCTATCTGCACCTGGGCGGCTGTGGCCAGGGTGATTCCCCAGGCGCCATTGGCCAGCTGGGCGCCGAACAGCTGCGGACTCATCGTGGTCTTGCCGTGCGGCGCCAGGGTGACGCCATGGCGCTCGCAGAAGCGGCGCATCCAGTCGAGGTTGTGGCGCAACGCGGCATCCTTCAGCACCGCCACCGGGAAGCTGGTGTCGCCGCGCAGCACGTTCCAGCCCTGCACGCCGATCGCGCCCTGGCGCAAGGGTTCGCGCAGGGGCAGGCCCTTGGTGCCGGGGAGCAGCACTTGTTCGTCGAGGCTGGACAGCGCCAGCGCGCCATGCGGCAAGGTAGACATCGGTTTCCTCTTCATGCCAGGTGGAGACCATGCCATTGTAAATGGCGGCGGCATCGTGCGGCACCGCGATCGGCGGCCTGGCGCCAGTGCGCGCTCGCGTATGTGACAAGGGGCATGGAAGCTCGCGTGTCACGCGCATCGTGAAGCCGGAAACAGCCGAAAAAAAGCCCGGCCATTACTGGACCGGGCCGAGAGCGCAAGCGCAGATCGGTGTGATCAAGCCATGCGGATCAGAACATGTGCTGGCCGCCGTTGATGGCGATGTTGGCGCCGGTGACGAAAGCCGCGTCGTCGGAAGCCAGGAAGGCGACCAGACCAGCCACTTCTTCCGGCTTGCCCAGGCGGCCCATCGGAATCTGCGGGATGATCTTGGTTTCCAGGACTTCGCTCGGGATGTCCATCACCATCTTGGTGCCGATGTAGCCCGGCGAGATGGTGTTGACGGTCACGCCCTTGCGCGCCACTTCCAGCGCCAGCGCCTTGGTGAAGCCGTGCATGCCGGCCTTGGCCGCCGAGTAGTTGGTCTGGCCGAAGGCGCCCTTCTGGCCGTTCACCGACGAGATGTTGATGATGCGGCCCCAGCCGCGCTCGACCATGCTGTCGCAGACCGGCTTGGTCATGTTGAAGACCGAGTCCAGGTTGGTCTTCATGACCGCATCCCAATTGACCTTGTCCATTTTCTTGAAGGTCATGTCGCGGGTAATGCCGGCGTTGTTGACCAGCACGTCGACCGGGCCGATGTCCTGCACCACCTGGCGCACGCATTCCTGGGCCGAGTCGTAGTCCGACACGTCGCAGGCGTAGGCCTTGAAGTCGTGGCCCTGCTCGCGCATGCTGCTGAGCCAGCCGTCGACCTTCTTGTTACCCGGCGAAAAAGTAGTGACGACCGTATATCCCAGCGCGGCCAGTTTGAGGCACACCGCTTCGCCCAGGCCGCCCATGCCGCCCGTTACTAATGCTACTCTAGCCATTGTTCTCTCCAGTGTTGGTATTCGTCACTTCCCTAACATCCCCGTATATGGATCGCCTGTCAGTCGCGTTCGACTGCCAGCGCCACGCCCATGCCGCCGCCGATGCACAGGCTGGCCAGGCCGCGCTTGGCGTCGCGCCGGGCCATTTCGTGCAGCAGGGTGACCAGGACACGGCAGCCGGACGCACCGATCGGGTGGCCCAGCGCGATCGCGCCGCCGTTCACATTGATCTTCGAGGTATCCCAGCCCATTTCCTTGTTGACGGCAATGGCCTGGGCGGCGAACGCCTCGTTGATTTCCATCAGATCCACGTCCTCGTGGCGCCAGCCGGCCTTCTGCAGGCACAGGCGCGAGGCCGAGACCGGTCCCATGCCCATGATGGTCGGGTCGATGCCGGCCGATGCGTAGGCCTTGATGCGCGCCAGCGGGGCCAGGCCCAGTTCGCGCGCCTTGGAGGCGCCCATCATGATCACGGCGGCCGCGCCATCGTTCAGGCCGGACGCGTTGCCGGCGGTGACGGTGCCTTCCTTGTTGAAGGCCGGGCGCAGGCTGGCCAGCGCTTCCAGCGTGGTGCCGTGCTTCGGGTATTCGTCGCTGTCGAACACGATCGCGCCCTTCTTGGACGGGATCTCGATCGGGATGATCTCGTCCTTGAAGCGGCCTTCCTTCTGGGCGGCCTCGGCCTTGAGCTGCGACTGCAGCGCGAATTCGTCCTGCTCGGCGCGCGAGACTTCGTACTTGCGCGCGACGTTCTCGGCCGTCACCCCCATGTGGTACTGGTTGTAGACATCCCACAGGCCGTCCACGATCATCGTGTCGGTCATCTTGATGTCGCCCATGCGGAAGCCGTCGCGCGAGCCGTTGAGCACGTGCGGCGCGGCGCTCATGTTCTCCTGGCCGCCGGCGATGATGATGCCGGCGTCGCCGCAGCGGATCGCCTGGGTGGCCAGGTGGGTGGCCTTGAGGCCGCTGCCGCAGACCTTGTTGATGGTGTAGGCCGGCACCATGTCGGGCAGGCCCGCCTTGATGGACGCCTGGCGGCCCGGATTCTGGCCCACGCCGGCGGTGAGCACCTGGCCCATGATGACCTCGCTGATGGAAGCGGGATCGATGCCCGTCTTGCCCAGGAGGTGGCGGATCACATGCGCGCCCAGTTCGGCGGCTGGGATCTTGGCGAGCGTGCCGCCGAACTTGCCGACGGCAGTGCGGCCAGCGGCCACGATGACTACGTCTTCCATGTCGATCTCCGTTCTGCCGGCCCGTTCGGGCCGGGTTGGTCGAGACGGCGGCCGGAGCCGCCGGCATCCCTTGATTGGCGCGAGGGGTGCGAAACCCAAGCATATTACGTACGGTGCTCTACTCTAGTTTGAGCAAAATCAATCTTATCAGCTTATTCACAGAATACAACCGCTGTAGAACCGCCTTTCGGCCTATGGCGCGACTTAATTTTTTGGGTTTGGCAAAGCATCAATTTCCACTAAGAATCATTTATCCGCGACGACCTTTTCTGTAAATTTCACAGTAGAATGCACGAGCGCAACGCCAACCACTCCTGTTTTATGCCGAAAACCACGCTGCCCATCGAAATCAAGATCTCCACGGTCGTCGCCATCTCGACGATCCTGCACTCGGCCGATCCGGTGGCCATCGATGCGGCCCTGACCCAGATGACCGGCGGCGTGTCCGACTTCTTCGAAGACGAATTCGCGGTGATCGACGTGGCGGCGATCGCGCACGAGACCCCGGCCATCGACTGGCCGGCCCTGGTGGCGCTGCTCAAGAAATACCGGCTCAATGCCGTGGCGGTGCGCGGCGCCAGCCCGGCGATGGCCGAGGCGATCCGCGCCCACGGCCTGGCGCTGGACGACGGCTCGAGCGGCGTGCGCGCGCCGGAGAGCGCCGCGCCGGCGGCTGCGGCTGCCCCTGTTCCCGCGCCGGTCGCGGCGCCGGTGCCGGTGGCGGAACCGGCCCCTGCTCCGGCGGCGGCTCCCGTCCCGGCCCCGACGGCCATGATCATCGACACCCCGGTGCGGGCCGGCCAGCGCATCTATGCGCGCGGCAGCGACCTGATCATCACGGCGGTGGTCAACAACGGCGCGGAAATCATCGCCGACGGCAGCATCCACGTGTATGCGCCGCTCAACGGACGGGCGCTGGCGGGCGCGTCGGGAGACGCCGGGGCGCGCATCTTCGCCCTGACGATGCAGCCCGAGCTGGTGTCGATCGCCGGCGTCTACCGCACCTTCGACGAAGGATTCCCGAACAACCAGGCGCGCCAGCCGGCCCAGGTCCGGCTGGTCGGCGACCGGATCGACATCCAGTCGCTGGGCCCGGCATCGCCGCGCGCCTGAATCCCGAACTCACAGATATTGAAAAGGACTTTTTTGTGGCAAGAATTATTGTTGTGACGTCCGGCAAGGGCGGTGTGGGCAAGACGACCTCGAGCGCGAGCTTCTCGACCGGGCTGGCCATGCGCGGCTACAAGACCGCGGTCATCGACTTCGACGTCGGCCTGCGTAACCTCGACCTGATCATGGGCTGCGAACGCCGCGTGGTGTACGACCTGATCAACGTGATCAACGGCGAGGCGACCCTGAACCAGGCGCTGATCAAGGACAAGCACTGCGACAACCTGTTCATCCTGCCGGCCTCGCAGACCCGCGACAAGGACGCGCTGAGCGAAGAAGGCGTCGAGAACGTGCTCAACGACATGGTCAAGATGGGCTTCGACTTCATCGTCTGCGATTCGCCGGCCGGCATCGAGCACGGCGCCCTGATGGCCCTGACCTTCGCCGACGAGGCGATCGTCGTGACCAACCCGGAAGTGTCCTCGGTGCGCGACTCGGACCGCATCCTGGGCATCCTGCAG
The DNA here is from genome assembly GCF_018119395.1 of Massilia sp. ZL223. Classification (GTDB taxonomy): domain Bacteria; phylum Pseudomonadota; class Gammaproteobacteria; order Burkholderiales; family Burkholderiaceae_D; genus Telluria. Next base: position 218,112 of record NZ_JAGPWD010000004.1, on the reverse strand, counting down.
GCCAAGTCGCGCCGCGCCCAGAGCGGTTCGGAGCCGGTCAAGGAACACCTCCTGATCACCCGCTACTCGCCGAAGCGCGTCGAAGCCGACGAAATGCTGTCCTACCAGGATGTGCAGGAAATCCTGCGCATTCCGCTGATCGGCATCATCCCGGAATCGGAATCGGTGCTGCACGCATCGAACCAGGGCAACCCGGCCATCCATTTCAAGGGCACCGACGTGGCTGACGCCTACGAAGACGTGGTCGCCCGTTTCCTGGGCGAGGAACGTCCGCTGCGCTTCACGAACTACGAGAAGCCGGGCCTGTTCCAGCGCATTTTCGGAGCCAAGTGATATGCCGCTGCTTAATTTCCTCTTCCCGGAAAAAAAGAAGAGCGCGACAGCCGCCAAGGAACGCCTGCAGATCATCATCGCGCGCGAACGCAGCAGCCGCACCGGCCCGGACTTCCTGCCGGCCCTGCACCGCGAGCTGATCGAGGTGATCTCGAAGTACACCAAGGTCAACCCGGACGACATCAAGATCTCGCTCGACCGCCAGGGCAACCTGGAAGTGCTCGATGTGAACGTCGTGCTGCCGGACGCCTGATTTTCTTCAGGCGCTCCCACTGGATGCCCGCCTCGCGCGGGCATCGTCGTTTACATCACCGGCATCGGCGACTCGCCTTCGAAGCCCTTGCCCGCGGCCGGCATCGGCGACACATTGTCGAATTCCTTGCCGGTCTCCGCTTCCAGCGCACGCGCCACCTTGGCGCAGGCTTCCACGTGCTGGTCGCCCATCTTCTTGAACAAGGCATAGCCGATCGCCGCCGAGGCCAGCTGCCCGGCCAGCGGCACGAACCTGGCGGTCGACTTGGCCGCCATCTTCCCGGCCGAGCGCTTGAACAGGCCCATCACCAGCCTGCGCGTCACCATCTTCCCGACCATCATGCCGCCCACCGAAGCGGCCGCCTCATAGGCGATCCGGCGCAGGCGCGGGGTCAGCTTCTCGATCTGCGCCTGGGTCAGGCCGAATTCCTTGTTGACTTCGTCCACCAGCACGGCGAAGCCGGTCGCGTCCGACAGGATGTCCATGCCCGGCAGCGGGATCGCCGCCACGCCGGCCGACATGGCCGCGCGCTTCTTCACGACCTGCAGGCAACGCTGGCGCGCTTGCTCGATCTGGGTTCCGGTCACGGGCACGCGGCCCGACTCGTCGATCTTGTTTTTGCGTCGAAACAACATATCGTCACCTCGCTGTAGATGTTGGAAAACCGTGTTTCGAGTGTACTCCCATAGTAGAAATTGCTTAGTGGTCCCTTTCACACAACAGATCTGTAGTTGCAAATGTAAATTCGGTGTTTATCTGTAGCACTATTTTGTGAAAGTCTGATATATTTGGTTTAACCTTGTAGGACACTTCCTACAAAGGCAACTTTTTATAAGCGTCAACATGAAGATCGCCGTTCTTGAACAAGACCGTAGCCAGGCAGACCTGATCTGCCAGGTGCTGAGCGCTGCTGGCCACAGCTGCCAATCGTTTGATAGCGCCAAGGAGCTGCTGGGGCAGCTTCGCAAGGACAGTGCGGATATGCTGGTCATGGACTGGAACGTTCCTGACCTCGACGGTGCCGAGGTGCTGCGCCGCGCCAAGGAAAAGCTGGCGCCGACCGCACCGGTCATCTTCCTCGTCGGCAACAATGCCGAAGACGACATCATCGACGGCGTCAGCGCCGGCGCCGACGACTACCTGGTCAAGCCGCTGCGCCGCGGCGAGCTGGTGGCCCGTGTCTCGGCCCTGCTGCGCCGCGCCTACCCCTCGCAGAACAGCGCCGAGCAGCTGCAGTTCGGCCCCTATGTCTTCGAAACCCGTCCCGGCCGCCTGCTGAAGGACGGTTCGGTCATCGACGTGACCCAGAAAGAGTTCTCGCTGGCGCTGCTGTTCTTCCGTAACATCGGCCGCCCGCTGTCGCGCGCCTACATCCACGAGTCGGTCTGGGTGCGCGATACCGATGTCCCTTCGCGCACCATGGACACCCACGTCTCGCGCGTACGCAACAAGCTGCACCTGCGCCCGGAGAACGGTTTCCGCCTGGTGCCGGTCTACAGCTACGGCTACCGCCTGGAAAAGCTGGGCGCCTGAGCCCCCCTCGGCGGTATCCGCTGAAACCCTGCTGGCCTGAGGGTATAATGGGTGCATACCTGTCGACCCCCGTCCCCGAATGCAACTGCTCGCCGTTGGCCTGAACCACACCACCGCACCGGTCTCGCTGCGCGAGCAGCTGGCGCTCGCGCCCGACCAGCTCGGACGCGCGGTGCAGGCGGCGCGCACCTGGTTCTCGCGCCAGGGTTCGACCGGCGAGGAAGCGGCGATCCTGTCGACCTGCAACCGCACCGAACTCTACGCGGCAAGCAACCTGCCGAATCCCCTCGACGCCTCCGGCCAGTTCCTGGCGCATTATCATGCGCTTAACTACGCCGAGCTGCGTCCGCACCTCTACCTGCTCCCCCAGCACGACGCCGTGCGCCACGCCTTCCGCGTCGCTTCCGGCCTGGATTCGATGGTGCTGGGCGAACCCCAGATCCTGGGCCAGATGAAGGACGCAGTGCGCACCGCCGAAGAAGCGGGCGGCCTGGGCACCTACCTGCACCAGCTGTTCCAGCGCAGCTTCGCGGTGGCCAAGGAAGTGCGCAGCACCACCGAGATCGGCGCCCACAGCGTCTCCATGGCCGCCGCCGCGGTTCGTTTATCGCAGCGCATCTTCGACCGCATCGCCCACCAGCACGTGCTGTTCATCGGCGCCGGCGAAATGATCGAGCTGTGCGCGGCCCACTTCGCGGCCCAGAATCCGAAGTCGGTCACCATCGCCAACCGCAGCATGGAGCGCGGCGAAGCCCTGGCCACCCGCTACAACGGCAAGGCGATCCGCCTGGCCGACCTGCCCGACTGCCTGCACCAGTTCGACATCGTGGTCTCCTGCACCGCCTCGACCCTGCCCCTGATCGGCCTGGGCCTGGTGGAGCGCGCGGTCAAGGCGCGCCGCCACCGCCCGGTGTTCATGGTCGACCTGGCCGTGCCGCGCGATATCGAGCCGGAAGTCGCACGCCTCGACGACGTCTTCCTGTATACCGTGGACGACCTGGCCCAGGTGGTCCAGACCGGCATGGAAAACCGCCAGGCCGCCGTCAAGCAGGCCGAGGCCATCATCGACGCGCGCGTCGAATCCTTCATGCACTGGGTAGGCGACCGCGCCATGGTGCCGGTGATCCGCGAGCTGCACGAATCGAGCGAAGCGCTGCGCATGGCGGAACTCGAGCGCGCCCGCAAGCTGCTGGCGCGCGGCGACGATCCCGAAGCCGTGCTCGAAGCGCTGTCCAAAGGCCTCGCCGCCAAGTTCCTGCATGGCCCGCAACAGGCCCTGCACCACGCCCAGGGCGACGAGCGCGCCCGCCTGGCCACCCTGCTGCCGCAGCTGTTCCGCAGCCGCCGTTAGCGCCGCTTCGCCTTGCGTGTCCCGCCGGGACGCGCGCCCTTGCCGCGCCCCGCGGCGCCTGTTCGATCCTTTCTTCTTGTTCCGGGAATCCGTATGAAACCTTCCATGCTGGCCAAGCTGGACCAACTTGCCAACCGCCTCGTCGAAGTGGACGAATTGCTCTCGCACGAGGGGGCGACCGCGAACATGGACAACTACCGCAAGCTCACCCGCGAGCACGCCGAGCTGTCGCCGCTGGTCGCGCTCTACCACGAGTACCAGAAGGCGCTGGGCGACATCGCGGCGGCCCAGGAACTGCTGGCGGATCCGGAGATGAAGGAGTTCGCGCAGGAAGAGATCGAATCCGGCAAAGGCCGCCTGGCGGAGCTGGAGCTGGACCTGCAGAAAATGCTGCTGCCGAAGGACGCCAACGACGAACGCAACATCTTCCTCGAGATCCGCGCCGGCACCGGCGGCGACGAATCGGCCCTGTTCGCGGGCGACCTGCTGCGCATGTACACCCGTTTCGCCGAACGCAACCGCTGGCAGGTCGAGATCGTGTCGGAGTCGGCCTCGGACCTGGGCGGCTACCGCGAAGTCATCGCGCGCATCATCGGCAACGGCGTGTACTCGAAGCTCAAGTTCGAGTCCGGCGGCCACCGCGTGCAGCGCGTGCCGGCCACCGAGACCCAGGGCCGCATCCACACCTCGGCCTGCACGGTGGCGGTGATGCCGGAAGCCGACGAGGTCGAGGACGTCAACATCAACCCGGCCGACCTGCGCATCGATACCTACCGCGCCTCGGGCGCGGGCGGCCAGCACATCAACAAGACCGATTCGGCGGTACGCATCACCCACCTGCCGACCGGCATCGTGGTCGAGTGCCAGGACGACCGCAGCCAGCACAAGAACAAGGCCCAGGCCCTGAAGGTGCTGGCCGCGCGCATCAAGGACGTGCAGCTGCGCGAGCAGCAGTCGAAGGAAGCCGCCACCCGCAAGAGCCTGATCGGCTCGGGCGACCGCAGCGAACGCATCCGCACCTACAACTTCCCGCAGGGACGCCTGACCGACCACCGCATCAACCTGACCCTGTACAAGCTCGACATGATCATGGACGGCGACCTGGCCGACCTGACCAATGCGCTGTCCGCCGAGCACCAGGCCGAGCAGCTGGCGGCGCTGGGCGATTGAGGCGTATGAAGTTAAGCAAAGGTTAAGTTGCTAGACTGAAAATATGCGCGGGCAGACGCGCCGGGTTCGTGCGAGAATGCCCCCGATTTCATCTTGAACCACGCCCAGAGAAAGCACCGCATGCTGCCAATTATGCCCACCTCGCGCCAGGTCCTGTTCGCCATTTCCTCGATCTGCTTCGCGCTGATCGCCGTCGCCCTCTACCTGCAGCACATCATGGAAATGCGGCCCTGCCCGCTGTGCGTGATCCAGCGCTACATGTTCCTGGCCATCGGCGTGTGCGCCCTGGTGTCGGCCATCAGCGGCAAGGTCCGCGAAGGCACGATCCTGGCCCTGCTGGCGGCGCTGGGCGGACTGTACGCGGTCGGCAAGCACCTGTACGTGATCGCCAACCCGGGTTTCTCCTGCGGCATCGACCCGATGGAGACCATGCTCAACAAGATCCCCACCGCCGAATACCTGCCCTGGCTGTTCCGCGCCGACGGCCTGTGCGAAGGCGCCACCGACACCGTGCTGGGCCTGGCGATTCCGCAGTGGTCGGCCGTGTGGTTCGTGGCCCTGACCGTGCTGCTGGTCTGGGTGCTGGTGCGTAAAAAAACGGCATGACCGCGTGAGATGAAGGACACAGGCATGATCCAGGCCGGCGCCACCCTTGGCCAGCTGCAAAAACACCTGCCGCTCGACCCGCTGGAAAACCGCATCCTGCTGTGCCATGCCCTGCAGCTGCCGCGCGTGGCCCTGATCACGCAGGCGGAGCGGGCGCTCACTGGCGAGGAAGCCGCCGCGCTTGCCGGCCTGGTGCAGCGCCGCCTGGACGGCGAACCGATCGCCTACATCGTCGGCGAACGCGAATTCTTCGGGCTGCCGTTCCGGGTCAGCCCGGCCGTGCTGATCCCCCGCCCCGATACCGAACTGATCGTCGAACTGGCGCTGGACCGCCTGGCGCCGCGCGCGCGCCTGCTCGACATGGGCACCGGCAGCGGCGCCATCGCGGTCGCCGTCGCCCATACGCGCCCGGACGCCGCCGTCACCGCGCTCGATGTCAGCATGGAGGCCCTCGACATCGCCCAGGCCAACGCCGCCGCCAACGGCGCCCGCGTGCGCTTCCTGCGCAGCGACTGGTACGCTGCGCTGGGCGAGGAAGGCTTCGACCTGATCGCCTCCAACCCGCCCTACATCGCATCAAGCGACCGCCACCTGGGCGAAGGCGACCTGCGCTTCGAGCCCACCGGCGCCCTCACCGACCATGCGGACGGCTTGTCGGCGCTGCGCATCATCATAGCCGGCGCTCCCCTTCACCTGGAACCGGGCGGCTGGCTGCTGCTCGAACACGGCTACGACCAGGCCGAGGCCGTGCGCGCCCTGCTGGCCGCGCGCGGCTTCACCGAGGTCCAGAGCTGGCGCGACCTGGCAGGCATCGAGCGCGTCAGCGGCGGACGCTGCGGCGCCTGAAGAGCGCGAGGCTTACGGTGGCCTTGTTACAATGGCCAGCCCGAACCCCGGAGCCCGCATGCGTCACCTGTTCGCCACTCTCGCCCTGCTCGCGCCCCTAGCCTGCGCCGCCGTCGGGCCGGAAGCCGATCCCCCGACGCCCGCCACGCCGGCTCCTTCCGCAGCCGAGCAGGCAAGAAAGCTGTTCGAGCGCGACTGGCAATGGCAGCTGCGCCGCGCCCCCGAACGCGCGACCGGCCTGGGAGAGCAGCGCCACAACGCCCTGCTCTCCGACACCAGCCTGGCCGCGCGCGCCGCCGCCCTCGAGCACGAGCGCGAGATGCTGGAGGCGGCGCGCGAGATCGACCGCAGCCGCCTGGAAGGCCAGACACTGGTCTCGTACGACCTGTTCGTGCTGGACAAGCAGCAGCGCCTGGCCGCCGGCGCCCTCCTTCCCTTCGATCCGCAGCCGCTCACCGCCTACGACGGCCTGCACGTCCAGCTGCCGCGGCTGGTGGCGCAGATGCCCTTCGCCGGCGAAGACGACTACCGCGCCTATATCGCGCGCCTGAAGGCCCTGCCCGCCCACGTGGACGGCCTGGTCGAACAGCTGCGCGCCGGCCTGAAGGCGGGCTGGCCTATGCCCAAGACGGTGCTGCGCGGCGTGCCGGACGCGCTGCGCAGCCTGCGCGAAGGCCTGCAGGACGGCGCGCTGGCCGCCCCGTTCAAGCGCATCCCCGCAGCGGTCGCGCCCGAGGTGCGCGAAGAACTGCTGGCGGCCGGCGCGGCGGCCCTGAACGACAGCGCCGCGCCGGCCCTGCGCAAGCTGGAAGACTTCCTGCGCACCGACTACCTGCCGCTGGCGCGCGACAGCATCGGCGCCTCCAGCCTGCCGAACGGCGCGGCCTGGTACGCCCTCCTGGTGCGCCAGTCCACCAGCACGGAACTGACGCCGGCGGAGATCCATGCGATCGGCCAGAAGGAAGTGGCGCGCCTGCGCCTCGAAGTGGCGGCGCTGGTGCCGCGCACCGGCTTTCGCGGCGACCCCGCCAGGTTCCTGGTGTTCGCACGCACCGATCCGCGCCTGTTCTTTCCCGATGCCGAGACCCTGCTGGGACGCTACCGGCGCGCCCTCGCACGCGCGGAAAACAAGCTGCCCAAGGTGGTCGGCACGCCGCCTTCCGCCGGCCTGGCGGTCAAGCCGATGACGGCGGCGGGGGCCGGCCAGCCGGCCGCCTATTACGAGGCCGGCAGCGAACAGCGCAGCGCGGCCCTGGTGGTCAACGTGGCGGACCTGGGGGCGCGGCCGATCTGGCAGGTCGACACCATCGCCCTGCACGAGGGCCTGCCCGGCCACCACCTGCAGGTGGCGCGCGCCAGGGAACTCGAGCTGCCCGCCTTCCGGCGCCACGGCTGGTTCCCGGCCTTCGGCGAAGGCTGGGCCACCTATGCCGAAGGCCTGGGCCCGGAACTGGGCTTCTTCCAGGACCCGTTCTCGCTGTTCGGGCACCTCAACGAGCAGGCTTTCCGCGCCGCGCGTCTGGTGGTCGACACCGGCATCCACGCGCTGGGCTGGTCGCGCCAGCAGGCCGTCGATTACCTGAACGCCAACACCGCCAATCCGCCCGCCGACAACGAGGCCGAGGTCGACCGCTACATCGCCCGGCCGGCCCAGGCCCTCAGCTACAAGATCGGACAGCTGCGCATCCTGGCGCTGCGCAAGAAGGCCAGGGCGGCCCTGGGCGAACGTTTCGACCTGCGCCGTTTCCACGACGCGGTGCTGGGCGGCGGCACCCTGCCGCTGCCCCTCCTCGAGCGCCAGGTCGAGCGCTGGATCGCCGCCGAAACCCGGCCCGCCGACGCTGCCGCGACGCCTGCCGCCGCACCGGTCGCCCCTGCCGCCGCACCTCCCCCGGCTCCTGCCGCCAAGCCTCCCGCTGGGAGCGCCAACCCCGGCCAGAAGCAGGAATGAGGGGCGGTCGGCGAACTTGCCGGTTTTCGGTTACTCTCTGCACCACCGCACTGGCAGTATAAGAAAGGAAACCCCGTGTCGAACCAATTCAACCGCCGACTGGCCCTGCTCGACGACGACGAACATCGCGCCCTGCTGGGCCAGGGCTTGCGTGGCATCGAACGCGAAACCCTGCGCGTGGACCCACAAGGTCAGCTCGCCCGCACTCCCCATCCGGTGGCGCTGGGGTCGGCACTGACCCATCCGCAGATCACGACCGACTACGCGGAGACCCTGCTGGAATTCATCACCCCGGCCGAGCACGACATCGGCCTGGCCCTGCACCGCCTGGACGCCATCCACCGCTACGCCTACTCCAAGCTGGGCGACGAGATGCTGTGGGGCGTGTCGATGCCGGGCGAGCTGCCGTCGGAAGAAGAGATCGAGATCGCCTGGTACGGCAAATCCAACCTGGGCATGCTCAAGCACGTCTACCGCCGCGGCCTGGCCCTGCGCTACGGGAAGGCGATGCAGTGCATCGCCGGCATCCACTACAACTACTCGCTGCCGGAAAAGCTGTGGAAGCTGTTCGCGGAAAACGAAGGCATCCTTGAAGAACGCCGCAACGCGCTGCGCGACTTCCAGTCCGAGAGCTATATTGCGATGATCCGCAATTTCCGCCGCTACGCCTGGCTCCTGATGTACCTGTTCGGCGCCACCCCGGCCCTGACCACCAGCTTCCTGCGCGGCCGCCCGCACCAGCTCGAGCGGCTGTCGGACGACACGCTCTACCTGCCCTATGCGACCAGCCTGCGCATGAGCGACCTGGGCTACCAGAACGACGCCCAGTCCGGCCTGTGCCCGCACGAGAACAGCCTGGAAAGCTATGTCACCAGCCTGATGGACGCGGTCAACCGCCCCTATGCACCCTACGCCGCGATCGGCACCAAGAAGGACGGCGAGTGGATCCAGCTCTCGACCAACGTGCTGCAGATCGAGAACGAATACTATTCGACCATCCGTCCCAAGCGCGTGATCCGCACCGGCGAGCGTCCGGTGCAGGCGCTGTGCAACCGCGGCGTGCAGTACATCGAGGTGCGCTGCCTGGACGTCGACCCCTTCGAGCCGATCGGCATCGCCCTGGAGACCGGCCGCTTCCTGGACGCCTTCCTGCTGTTCTGCGCCCTGGACGAGAGCCCCCTGATCAGCGCCCACGACGGCGCGATCCACGCGCGCAACTTCGCGCGCACCGTCAAGGAAGGCCGCCGCCCGGACCTGACCCTCACCCGCGATGGCCGTGAAGTGCCGCTCAAGGAATGGGCGGAAGAACTGATCGAACGCATCCGCCCGGTGGCCCAGCTGCTCGACGACCAGCACAACGAAGGCGGCGTGCACGAGTCGTCGCTGAACCTGCAGAAGGCCAAGGTCGCGGATGCCTCGCTGACGCCGTCGGCGCGCGTGCTGGAAGAAGTGCGCGCCCTCGGTTCGGCCGCCGCCTTCGGCCTGCGCCAGAGCGAGCTGCATGCGGCCACCTTCCGCGACAGCCCCCTGATGCCGGCCGAAGCGGCCCTGTTCGACGAGATGGCGGCGGCCTCGCTGGCCGAGCAGGCCACCATCGAGGCCTCGGACACCGGCAGCTTCGACGACTTCGTCGCGGCCTACAACAGCAGTACGCTGTGCGGCAATCACCACTGATCCGGGGATGCCTTGCTCACCTTTTACAACGAACACCATGCCCAGCATGCGGGACGCTTCGCCTTCGTGCGCGGCGAGCTGGCGCCGTGTCCGGAACAGCCTGAGCGGGCCGCCTTCGTCCTGAAGGAATGCGAGCGGCGCGGGCTGGGCCGCATCGTCACGCCGCACGGCGTACCCCTGGTGTCGCTCGAGCGCGTGCACAGCCCGCGCTATCTGCACTTCCTGCGCAGCGCCTGGAGCGAGTGGACGGCGCTCGATGCCGCCAACGCGGCGCGCGACGCCTTTCCCTCGGCCTGGCCGCCGCGGCCGGTGCGCATGGACATCGAACCGGACAGCTTCGACGCCCGCTTCGGCCTGTACGCAATGGACAATGCGACCCCGCTCACCGCCGGCACCTGGCTGGCCGCCAAGACCGGGGCCGACTGCGCCGTGAACGCCGCGCATGCGCTGCGCATGGGAGAACGCGGCAGCTTCGCGCTCACGCGTCCGCCCGGCCACCATGCGGGCGCGGACTTCTTCGGCGGCGGCTGCTTCCTGAACAATGCGGCGCTGGCCGCCCAGCACTTGCTGGACGACGGCCTGGGACGCGTGGCGATCCTGGACCTCGGCTACCACCACGGCAACGGCACCCAGGCGATCTTCTACGGCCGCGGCGACGTGCTGTTCCTGTCGCTGCATGCCGACCCGCGCGGCGCCTATCCCTGGTACAGCGGCCATGCCGACGAAACGGGCGTGGGCGCCGGGCTGGGCGCGACGATGAACCTGCCCCTGGCGGCGGGCGCGGGAAGCGCCGAGTGGTTCGCGGCGCTGGAGACGGCCTGCGTCAAGCTGGCCATGTTCCGCGCCGAGGCGCTGGTGGTCTCGCTAGGCGCGCCCGCCTTCGGCACGGCGCCGGAGGCGCGCTTCCGGCTGCAGGGAGGCGACTTCCTGCGCATCGGCGAACGCATCGCCCACCTGGGCCTGCCCACCGCCTTCATCCTCGAGGGCGGCGACGCGGCCCCGGAGCTGGGCACGCACATCGTGAACGTGCTCGAAGGCTTCGAGACCGCTACCGAATGATTATTTTTTGAGTCCGACTTCCATGCTCGACTGGCAATTCTCCAGCTTTACCGACCTGTCCAACAAAGACCTCTACGAGGTGCTGGCCCAGCGCCAGAACATCTTCATCCTGGAGCAGACCTGCCTGTATCCGGACATCGACGGCTATGACCTCGAGGCCCATCACCTGCTCGGCTGGCGCACCGTGGACGGCAAGCGCGAGCTGGCCGCCTACCTGCGCGTGCTGGCGCCGGGCGCCAAGTACGACGAGATGTCGCTGGGCCGCGTGATCACGACCCAGGCCGCGCGCGGCACCGGCGCCGGCCGCCAGCTGCTGGCGCGCGGCATCGCATGCGCCGAAGCGCTCTACCCGGGCCACCGCATCCGCATCGGGGCCCAGCAATACCTGGAAAAGTTCTACCAGGGCTTCGGCTTCGAAACCGTCTCCGCCCCTTACGACGAAGACGGCATCATGCACATCGACATGCTGCGCTGATCACTCGACCTTGTTCAGGGTGATCTCGAACACCAGGCCCGAATTCGGCGGGATGCCGTTGCCGCCAGTCGGGCCGTAGGCCAGGCTGGACGGCACCAGCACGGTGCGCTTGCCGCCCACCTTCATGCCTGTCACGCCCTGCGCGAAGCCCTGGATCACATTGGTCGTACCCAGCTTCAGGGTGTAGGGGTTCGACTCCAGCTGGGTGCCCTTGAAGTCGCTTGCCTCGGCCTTGTACAGCCACAGGGTATAGTTCAGGGTCAGGGTCTTGCCGGTGACCGCTTCGGCGCCGGTGCCGACCACGTTGTCGGTCTTGACCAGGGTGGCCGGGCTGCTGACGGGAATATTGGTGCCGGCCGAATCGCCGCCGCCGCAGGCGGTCAGGGCGAGCATGGCGGCGAAAGCGGCGATCAGGGGGAACTTCAGTTTCATGGAAATCCTCGACGAGATAAGGTGAAAAAATTTCGAAGCAAAGTTTGCTACGAGAAACTTTGCACCTTACCTCATCAATTCCATGAAAATGTGCGGATTTTGTCGGCGATTTGTAATTCCGCTCAGATCTCGATCTGCGTGCCCAATTCGATCACGCGGTTGGGCGGGATCTGGTAGTAGTCCGCCGCCGCACGGGCATTCCTCGACATCATCACGTACAAATGCTCGCGCCATGGCGCCATGCCGCGGCCCGGGGTCGAGATCACGGTCTGGCGCGCGATGAAGAACGAGGTCTCCATCATCTCGAAGCCCAAGCCGAGGTCGGCGCACTGGCGCAGGATGCCCGGGATGTCCGGCTCGTCCTTGAAGCCGTACTGGACGTTGAGCTGGTAGCAGTTGTGGCCCAGCTCGACGATCTTCACCTGCTCCTGCGGCGGCACCCAGGGTTCTTCGCGGATGTGCACGGTCAGGAACACCACGCGCTCGTGCAGCACCTTGTTGTGCACCAGGTTGTGCAGCAGCGCGTGCGGCACGCCGTCGCTTTCGCCGCGCAGGAACAGGGCGGTCCCCGGCACCCGCACCGGCGGCGCGACGAACAGCGATTCCATGAAGGCGTCCAGCGGGATCGCGTGCTTTTCCAGGTTCTCGAAGACCAGTTCGCGGCCGCGCTTCCAGGTCAGCATCAGGGTCAGCAGCACCGTGCCCAGCAGCAGCGGGAACCAGCCGCCGTGGAACAGCTTGAGCGTGGTCGACGAGAACAGCATGATGTCGATCGCGAAGAAGAAGCCGGTCGCGCCCAGGCACACGGCCAGCGGAAGGCGCCAGCGGTAGCGCGTGACGAAGAAAGTGAGGATGGTGGTGGCCATCATGGTCGCGGTCACCGCGATGCCGTAGGCGCCGGCCAGTTCGTCCGAGGAACCGAAGCCGATCACGGCGATCAGTACCACGCACAGCTGCAGCCAGTTCACGGCCGGGATGTAGATCTGGCCGATCTCGCTTTCCGACGTGTGCAGGATGCGCATGCGCGGCAGCAGGCCCAGCGCGATGGCCTGCTTGGTCATCGAATAGGTGCCCGAGATGGTCGCCTGCGAGGCGATCACCGCCGCCATGGTCGACAGGATCACCAGCGGAATCACGCTCCAGGAGCCGAGCTGGTGGAAGAAAGGATTGTCCACGGCGTCCGGCTGCATGATCAGGAGGCCGCCCTGGCCCAGGTAGTTCAGCGCCAGCGCCGGGAAGGCGATCATGAACCAGGCCATGCGGATCGGCTTCTTGCCGAAGTGGCCCATGTCGGCGTACAGCGCCTCGGCGCCCGTGATCGCCAGCACCACCGCGCCCAGCGCCACGAAGGCCAGCAGCTTGTTTTCCAACATGAAGCGCAGCGCTTCCCACGGGTTGAGCGCGCGCAGGATCACCGGCGCCTCGATGATGTTGATGACGCCCATGACGGCCAGGGCGATGAACCACACCAGCATGATGGGGCCGAAGAAGCGGCCGATGCCGGCGGTGCCGTGGCGCTGCACGCTGTACAGGACCAGCAGCACGACGACCGCGATCGGCACCACGTAGTGCGACATGCCGGGCGCCGCCACTTCCAGGCCTTCGATCGCGCCCAGCACCGAGATCGCCGGCGTGATCACGCTGTCGCCGTAGAACATGGTGGCCCCCAGCACGCCGATCACCAGCAGCGGGAAGTGCCAGGCCGAGTGCCTGGTGACGGAGTTGGTGGCCAGCGCCATCAGGGCCATGATCCCGCCTTCGCCGCGGTTGTCGGCGCGCAGGACCAGGGTCACGTACTTGAGCGAGACGATGATCGTCAGGCTCCAGAAGATCAGGGACACGATGCCGAGGATGTTCGGCGTGTTGAGGGGCAGGCCATGCTCCTGGTCGAAGATGGCCCGCAGGGTGTAGAGAGGGCTGGTACCGATATCCCCGTAGACGATGCCTACCGCGGCCAGGGTCAGCGCGGCCAGGCTGCTTTTCTTGTTCTCGGACGTCAAGATTGCACCATGTTTTTGTTCTGGTGCGGCGCACCATAAAATATCGACAAGAAAATTGCAAGAACATTTCGTCCTGCATCATACACCTGCGCAAATTTGCGCCGCGCCAGCAGGGTTCGTGCGCATCGGGGATAATGGCAGCTCAGCAATCGCCCCTCCCTTCCCATGCGCTCCGGTATCCTGTCCGCCACCCTCGCCTTCCTGTGCTGGGGGCTGTTTCCTTTGTATTTCCACGCGATCGGCGAGGTGCCGCCGCTGGAAATCCTGATGCACCGGGTGCTGTGGTCGCTTGGCTTCCTGTTGATCGTCCTGGCCGTGCGGCGCCAGTGGAAATGGCTGGCGCTGGCGCGCCAGCCGCGCGTGCTGGGCAGTTTCCTGGCTTCCGCCTTCCTGCTCAGCGCCAACTGGCTGGCCTATATCTGGGCGGTCAAGAACGGCCACGTGATCGAGGCCAGCCTCGGCTACTTCATCAATCCGCTGGTGAACATCATGTTCGGCTACGTGATCCTGAAGGAGCGCCTGCGTCCCGCGCAATGGGGTGCGATCGGGCTGGCGGCGCTGGGCGTGGCCTGGCTGACCTGGCAATCGGGTTCGGTGCCCTGGATCGCGCTGTTCCTGGCCGCCACCTTCGGCGGCTACGGCCTGCTGCGCAAGACCGCCGCGCTGGGCGCGCTCGAAGGCCTGTCTTTCGAAACCATGCTGCTGTTCCCGGTGGCGGCCGTCTACATCGGCTGGCTGAGCTATACCGGCGACAATGCCTTCATCAACGCGCCGTCGGACACCACCCGCCTGCTGCTGATCCTGGCCGGTCCGATCACCGCGATTCCGCTGCTGCTGTTCGCCAGCGGCGCGCGCCAGATCCCGCTGTCGATCCTGGGGCTGCTGCAGTATTTGTCGCCCACCATCCAGTTTTTGCTGGGCGTGTGGCTGTTCCACGAAGCCTTCAGCGCCGACCGCCTGGCAGGCTTCGTCCTGATCTGGTCCGCGCTGGCCCTGTTCGGCGGCGAAGGCCTGTGGCGCAGCCGCGTGGCGAATAAAGCTTGATGCGGCACCAATAAATCCTGTGTGCGAAACGGGTTCTGTCGTATCCTGTGCACCTTAAACAACACCAGAGTTAAAGCATGGCCAATTACGTCTATACCATGAACCGCGTGGGCAAAATCGTCCCGCCAAAACGCCAGATCCTGAAAGACATCTCGCTGTCCTTCTTCCCGGGCGCCAAGATCGGCGTGCTGGGCCTGAACGGCTCGGGCAAGTCGACCCTGCTGAAGATCATGGCCGGCATCGATACCGACATCCAGGGCGAAGCGCGCCCGATGCCGGGCCTGAACATCGGCTACCTGCCGCAGGAACCGCAGCTCGATCCGGAAAAAACCGTGCGCCAGGAAGTCGAATCGGGCCTGGGCGAAGCCTTCGAAGCCCAGGCCAAGCTGGAAGCCGTGTACGCCGCCTATGCGGAAGAAGACGCGGACTTCGACGCCCTGGCCAAGGAACAGGAGCGCCTGGAATCGATCATCGCCGCGGCCGACGGCGGCAACCTGAACCTGCAGATGGAAATGGCCGCCGACGCGCTGCGCCTGCCGCCCTGGGACCAGAAGATCGCCGTGCTGTCGGGCGGCGAGAAGCGCCGCGTGGCGCTGTGCAAGCTGCTGCTGTCCAAGCCGGACATGCTGCTGCTCGACGAACCGACCAACCACCTGGACGCCGAATCGGTCGAGTGGCTGGAGCAGTTCCTGCTGCGCTTCCCGGGCACCGTGGTGGGCATCACCCACGACCGCTACTTCCTCGACAACGCCGCCGAATGGATCCTGGAACTGGACCGCGGCTCGGGCATCCCCTGGAAGGGCAACTACTCGTCCTGGCTGGACCAGAAGCAGGCGCGCCTGAAGCAGGAAGAAGCGACCGAATCGGCGCGCCAGAAGGCCCTGCAGAAGGAACTCGAGTGGTCGCGCCAGAACCCGAAGGCGCGCCAGGCCAAGTCCAAGGCCCGTCTGGCCCGCTTCAACGAGCTGAGCGAATTCGAATACCAGAAGCGCAACGAGACCCAGGAGATCTTCATCCCCGTGGCCGAGCGCCTGGGCAACGAAGTCATCGAGTTCAAGAACGTCTCGAAGGCCTTCGGCGACCGCCTGCTGATCGACAACCTGTCCTTCACCGTGCCGCCGGGCGCGATCGTCGGCATCATCGGCCCCAACGGCGCCGGTAAGTCGACCCTGTTCAAGATGATCGCCGGCAAGGAACAGCCGGACAGCGGCGAAGTCGTGATCGGCAAGACCGCCAAGGTCTCGCTGGTCGACCAGAGCCGCGACGAGCTGGCCAACAACAAGACCGTGTTCGAGGACGTCACCGGCGGCGCCGACATGCTGAGCGTCGGCCGCTTCGAGATGCCGTCGCGCGCCTACCTGGGCCGCTTCAACTTCAAGGGCGCGGACCAGCAGAAGGTGGTCGGCAACCTGTCGGGCGGCGAACGCGGCCGTCTGCACCTGGCCAAGACCCTGCTGCAAGGCGGCAACGTCCTGCTGCTGGACGAACCGTCGAACGACCTGGACGTGGAAACCCTGCGCGCGCTGGAAGACGCCCTGCTGGAATTCGCCGGCAGCGTGATGGTCATCTCGCACGACCGCTGGTTCCTGGACCGCATCGCGACCCACATCCTGGCCTTCGAAGGCAACTCGCAAGTCACCTTCTTCGACGGTAACTACCAGGAATACGAAGCCGACAAGAAAAAGCGCCTGGGCGAGGAAGGCGCCAAGCCGAAGCGTATCCGCTACAAGCCACTGACGACCTAAATGCTTGTTTCCTAAAGAAAAGCCCGCGCAGGGAGTCACTGCGCGGGCTTTTTTACGCCCGGAAACGGAACGTGGGGATCGTGGCTTCGTGTGTAGAATTCCCGAGGACGAGGCCGTGCAAGCGCCTGGTCCTGCCTTGCCGTCGCTACGGCTGCCGGGCGTTAAACATACCCATGACAGATTACCGCGACAACCGCGTCCCTGGCGGGACGTTCTTTTTCACGGTGCGCCTTCTAGACCGTGGCAGCGCCCTGCTGACCGAGCACATTTCCGCGTTTGGCGAAGCGATGCGGCTGGCGCGCGTGCGCAAGCCCTTCCACGTCGACGCCTGGGTGGTGCTGCCGAACCACGCGCATACGATCTGGACCCTGCCCCCGGGCGACCACGACTGCTCCAGCCGCTGGCGCGCGGTCAAGATCGCATTCTCGAAAGCCTTGCGCAAGGCCGGCATGGCGGATGCAAGCGATGGGGCGGTGTGGGAGCGGCACTACCGGCATTACCGGGTGCAGGAAGACCAGGACTACAAGGCGCTGGTGGACTACGTGCACACGGATGCCGTACGCCATGGGCACTGCGTGGCGCCGCGCGAGTGGCCGTGGTCGTCGCTGCACCGGTTCCTGTCGGCGGGGCATGCGCAGCCGGAGGCGGAGCTGATCGTGCCGCCGTGGGTGACAAGGCCGCAGGGAATGGTGCTGGCGCGGCTTTAGCTCCGTTAGCACCACTCACTTCAAAACGTCATTCCCGCCACTGGCGGCAATGACTCCCCGCGAAGGCGGGGACGACGGGGAAGTTGAGGGTGACTCTTACGACCATGTCTGCATCCGCTCAAAAAAGAAAAAGGCCCCGCAGGGCCTTTTTCGCTTGAACCGCAGTCCAATCAGAAGCTGTACTTCGCCCCGATCGTCCACACATTCGGCTTCGCGCCGAAGTCCTTGCTCTTGCCATAGCGCTCGTACTCAGCAATCAGGGAAACATCCTGGTTGATGTTGTACTGCAGCCCCAGCGCACCATATGCCTCGGTCTTGCTGTGGCTGCGGTTCATCACAGCATTGACGGTCTCGAGCTCGTTCTTGTTGCGCGACACGCCCAGCTTGGCATACGCCAGGAACTGCTCGTTGATCGGCATGCTCGCCTTGCCCGCCACATACAGCGAATGGCCTTTCGTTTCACCGCTGCCCGGCACGCCGCCGAGCGAATAGGTCACGTTCGAGCTGCGGAAATCGGTGTAGCCGGCTTCGACGCCCCAGGTACGGTTGAAGTCATAGCCGCCGAAGATCTTGCCCGAGGCCTTGTAGCCGTCGGCATCGACGCTGGTGGCGCCCGGCAGGGAATTCTGGTGGTCGGCGCTGGCCACACCCACGCCGACATAGGCGCGCGGGGTGTCTTGCTGGGCATGAGCGGCGGACATCGCCGCGACGGACGCGATCAGTGCAACGATAAGCTTGTTCATTACGGATCCTCTTCTTGTTACTTGGTTCGCGATTCCCAATGAATCGCAATAGGGCCAAGATAGCATTGACAAAAAATGAAAGCGTTGCCAAACCCGTAAAAACTGTAAGCGGATGTAACGTTCTGACTTTGCGGTCAGATAAAATACATACCAGATAGCGCAAGAAGAAAGAAGATCAAATGATCTTCCTGAAAGTTAGATTCACGCGCGGCCCAATCGGTTTTGCCGTTTTGTTGATTCCGTGCAACCAATTCTGTTGCGTGGATCCCCTCATCAGGAGCAGGCTGCCGTCCGTGAGGCGCAGGCGCAGGGTCTCTTTCGTCTGTTTGTGGCGCAGGATGAACGTGCGCTCGGCGCCAAAACTCAGGGAAGCGATTGCAGGCGCCGGGCCCAGTTCGGGTTCGTCGTCGGCATGCATGCCCATGCTGTCGCGTTCGTTGCGGTAGTAGTTCAGCAGAACACTGTTGAACTCGCATCGGGTGACCTGCTGGACGCTGGCGCGGATGGCCTCCAGCAGCGGTGTGAACGGCGCCGGCGCCAGGCTCAGGCCGGAATAGCGGTAGGCGGCATCCCCATACCAGGCGCTCAGCCGCGGCTGCAGGTGGCGCTTGCCGTACACGACCACGGTTTCCTCGCGCCAGGCGGTTTCGAGAATCAGGCGCGCCAGCACATCCCCGTTCGGCCAGGGCAGCGGCAGCTGCTGCAGCCAGCCGAGTTCGCCGTCCGGCAACGGGATCGGCATCAGGCCGGGGCCTGCGCTAAATAAATCCATAGTGCAATGTTCAAGGCTATGATGGCGGCTTTCCCAGGAAGGACATTCTCGCATGGACAAACGCCACTTCCTCGGCGCCGCCGCGCTGGCCGGCGCCGCGCCCGTCTTTGCCGCGGCCAAGCCCACGCTGCAAGGCCCGGCCCTGCTGACGATCACCGGCGCCATAGGGCGCAGCAATCGTGGCGCGCTTGATCCGGCGCTCGACCAGATGATGCACAAGCAGAAACTGGACTTCGCACAAGCCTATGCCATGGATTTCGCCGCGCTGGCTTCCCTGCCCGCGCAGACGATCCGCCCCACCCTCGAATACGACGGCAAGCCGCATACTCTGCGCGGTCCGCTGCTGGCGGATGTGCTGGCGCAGGGGGGCGCCCGGCCGGGCGATGCAGCCAAGGTGGTGCTGCGGGCGGTGGACGGCTATGCGGCGGCGCTGGAGATGCGCCAGGCCCGCGCCTGGAAGCTCATCGTCGCCACCCACCTGGACGGCAAGACTATGCCCTTGGGCGGGCTGGGCCCCTTATGGGCGGTGTACGACGCCGACCGGGTGCCGGAAATGGCAAAGCGCCCGCTCAACGAGCGTTTCGGCGCCTGTCCCTGGGCGCTGTATCACATCGACGTCGCCGCTTAACGGTAGGCTTCGGCCAGGCTCATCACGCGCGGAGCGAGCTTGATGCCGACATTGCCGAACAGCGCATCGAGGGCGGCCAGGTTGGCCGTGCACTCTTCCGACTTCCAGCCGGCGAACAGGTCGGTGCCGTCTTTCTGGAAATGCAGGTCAAGGACCTTGCCCTTGTCCTTGTGGACGTAGCGCTGCTCGTGGATATTGCGGAAGCCCAGTTCCGCCAGGCCGGCAAGGATGGACTGCGGCGGATTGTCCGGGTCGGTCGCCATGAAGACGCCAAAGGTCTTGCCGGGCGGCTTGGCCGCGACATCGACTTCGTAAATGCCTGGGGCCTTGGTAACGCTGGTGCTCTTCAGAAACAACATAGTGTTCTCCTTCTCCAGGGTCCGCGCCGGCAAGCTTTCCGATTGGCGCGCGGACCATGTTTTGTGTGATTAGCAGCCTAGCTTATTGCCCTCTGGGAACTTTGTCGATCTTTCTCTGTAGTTTCTTGACTCTAGCGCAGCAATAAGCCCACAACTGAGCCGCCAATCAATGCAGCACAGGCAAGCATGCCAAGAATGAAACCCATTTCGCGCCTGGCCGGATCGCGGACATAGCCGAGCGCGTACAGGATCCGGCTGGCGCACCACAGCAGGCCGCCCGCGGCGGCCCAGACGTCGCCCAGGAAGGCGCCGCACAGGAACAGGGGCACGAGCACCAGCGGCAGCTGCTCGAGGGTGTTCATTTGCACGCGATGGGCGCGCAGGAAGCCTTCCGGGCCCTCCATCGAGGGCGCCGGCACGTCGTAGCGCGCACGAGCCCGGGCGGCGTTCGCCCAGGTCCAGAAATACACGCCCAGCACGGCCAGCGAGGCCCAGGCGGTCAACACCATATGTTCTCCTTGCGATTCAGGTTTGCTTCGGCTTGCGCCGGGCCAGGTCGGTGGTCGGCGCCACCAGTGCTTCGTAGAGCTGGCCGGTGGGCGCGTCCCATTGCGTGAGCGCCGCCTGCTGGCGCGCCACGGTGGCGAAGTCGCCGCGCGCCACCGGGCCGCTGAGGGCGGCGGCCGGCCCCAGGCGGAACACGTTGGCCAGCGTTTCCTCGGCCAGCGGCCGCGCCAGCTCGCGCGCCACCTCTTCGGGCGCGCCAGCGGCCTGGTAGGCGCGCAGGGACGCATCCAGTACCGTCACCAGGTAATTCGAGGCGAACACGGCGGCGGCGTGGTAGACGGTCTTGGCAGCCGGATCGATCTCCACCAGGCGCGCACCGATCGCCGCGAAGGCCGGTTCGAGCAGCGTGAGCGCCTCCACATCGCCTTCGATGCCGCAGAAAGTGCCGGCGAACTCGCGCGCCACCTTGTCGGGATCGGCGAAGCTGCGGATCGGGTGCACGCTCGCCACCAGGGCGCCGGCGTCGCGCGCCGCCTGCAGTTCGGAGGAGGCCTTGGCGCCGCTGCAATGGAAGATCACCGCGCCCTTCAGGTCATGCGCGGCGGCCAGCGCCGCGCACACAGGCGCGATCTGGTCGTCGTTCACGGCCAGCAGCCAGGCACGCGCCGGGCGCATGGCCGCGAGCGTCGAGGCGGGCGTACCGGCGCCGATGAAGTCCACCGCCTGCCGCGCGCTGTCCGCCGAACGGGTCAGCACGTCCTGGACCGCGAACACGCCGCTGGCATGGAACAGGCGGCCCAGCGCGCGCCCGACGTGGCCGGCGCCGGCCAGGTTCAATGCAGGCGCCACCTCAGAAGCCCGAGCCGGGCTGGCGCAGGTACTCGGTTTCCTCCGGCGTGGAGGCGCGGCCCAGGATCGCATTACGGTGCGGGAAGCGGCCGAAGCGCGCGATCACGCCGCGGTGGCGGTGCGCATAGTCGAGCGTCTCCGCGAAGCCCGCGTGCTCGTTCGACAGCGCGGTGAACAGCTCCACCGCCTGTTCCTGCATGCGCGCGTCCTCGGCGTGCTCGAAAGGCATGTAGGCGAAGGAGCGCTCCACCGGCGACAGTGCCAGGTGCCCGCCGGAGTCCACCAGCTGGCGTGCGGCGGCCAGGGCCAGCGTGTCGCCGGCGAAGGACTCGGGCGTGTTGCGGTGGGCGTTGCGCGTGAACTGGTCGAGCATCAGCAGGCGCGCCAGCACGCCGCGTGGGCCGAGCGCATCCCATTCGCGCAGGCCGCCCGCCACCGCCTTGGCGATGGTGGCGCCGAAGCGCTCGCGGATCGCCGCGTCGAACCTGTCGTCCTTGCGGAACCACTCTGGCCGCTGCTTGCCGTGGCCTTCGTGCGAAGGCGGCAGGAACCAGAAATCGAGTACGTCCTGGGCTTGTACGTCTGTTGCTTCCATGGCTGTTCCGGTTTTGGAGAGTATTGTTATTCGATGTCAATTACGGGCGTGCGATACCTGGAAGCCTTCCACGCCTTCGAAAGCGGCCAGCTCTCCGGCCAGCGCGTGCAGCGGCGCGCCCGACTTGCGCGACAGCGCCAGCGCCACGAAGCGCCATTCCTGGCGGCCGTTCTCGCTGCTGATGGTGAGCGAGCTGCCGGCGATCTCGTAGCCGCGCTCCAGCGCGGCCTGGCGCAGGCCCTCTTCGCGCGGCAGGAAATCGGGCTTGAAGCGCACCCGCACCGCCACCGCGTGGCGCGCCGGCAGGAAGCTCTCCAGGCGGTTCAGGTAGATCATGATCATCGAGGCGAAGAAAGCCAGGCCCATCGCGGCCAGGTAGAAGCCGACGCCGACCAGGATGCCGATCGCCGACGAGGCCCAGATCGAGGCCGCCGTGGTCAGGCCGCTGATGTTGAAGCCTTCGCGCATGATCACGCCGGCGCCGAGGAAGCCGATGCCGGTCACCACGCCCTGGATGATGCGGGTCGGGTCGACCGGGGCCAGGAAGCCGGAGGCGCCGCCGCCGTACCAGAAGTCCGGATAGCCGGCCAGGATGGTCAGCGCCGCCGAGGCCATGCACACCAGGCCATAAGTGCGCATGCCGGCCGCGCGCCCGTGGTAGGCGCGCTCGTAGCCGACCAGCAGGCCGAGCGCCAGCGCCCCCGCCAGGTGCAGCAGGATCAGCGCATTGGTGAAAATCTCGGGCCCTGACCAGTAGGTGGCCAGCAATTCGTTCTTGTTCATGGCGGCGCCTAGGGCTTCTTCTTGACCAGTTGCTTCTCGAAGGCGAGATCGTGTTTGCTGATCCGCTTCACTTCCTGCGGGCCGAGGCCGTTGACGAAGGCGACGAAGTCGTCCAGTTCGAGCGGCGCACACAGCGGCGGCGCGCCCGGCGCTTCGGACAGGAAGAACAGGCCGTCGCCGGTACGGGCCATTGAATAGCCCATGTTCCCGGTACGCTTCTTCAGCCGTTCGACCGCCGAGCTGGCGCGGGTGGAGCGTCCGCCGGCCATCAGATCGCCTCCGTGCGCAGCATCAGCCAGTCCCGCGCGGCGCCCTCGACATGCGGCGCCAGGCGCGCACGCACGGTCGCGTGGTAGTCGTTCAGCCACGCGATTTCATCCGGGCGCAAGATGCTCATGTCGAGGCAGCGGGTGTCGATCGGGCACAGGGTCAGGGTCTCGAAGCCCAGGTACTCGCCGAACTCGGTGGTCTCGACGCTGCGGTTCAGCACCAGGTTCTCGATGCGGATGCCCCAGCGTCCCGGACGATAGATGCCCGGCTCGATCGAGGTGATCATGCCCGGCTCCATCGCGGTGTGCGCTTCGGGCAGCGCCGACGGCGAGATGGTCTGGGGACCTTCGTGCACGTTCAGGAAGTAGCCCACGCCGTGGCCGGTGCCGTGGGCGTAGTCGATGCCGGCCGCCCAGATCGGCGCGCGCGCGATCGCGTCCAGCATCGGCGAACGGATGCCGCGCGGGAAGCGCGTGGCCGACAGGTTGATCAGGCCCTTGAGCACCAGCGTGTAGTCGCGCTTCTGAGCGTCGGACGGCGTGCCGACCGGGATCACGCGCGTGATGTCGGTGGTGCCGCCCAGGTACTGGCCGCCCGAGTCGATCAGCAGCAGGCCGTCGCCTTCGATGGTGGCGCAGGATTCCGGCGCGGCGCGATAGTGGATGATCGCACCGTTCGCATTGAAGCCGGCGATGGTCGAGAAGCTCGGGCAGATGAAATGCGGCCGCCGCGTGCGCGCCTGCGTCAGCTGGGTGTCGATGTCGACTTCGCTTACCGGCGCGCGATCGGCGTTGGCCAGCAGCGGCTCGAGCCAGGAGAAGAACTCGCACAGCGCCGCGCCGTCCTGCTCCATGGTGGCGCGCACGTTGGCCGCTTCCGATTCGACTTTGCGCGACTTGGCGAAGGTGGTCGGGTTGACGGCTTCGGCCACGCGCACGCCCTGCGCCACCGCGGCGCGCATGCCGGCCGTCACGCGGCGCGGATCGAGCAGCAAGGTGGCGCCGTCCGGCAGCGACTCCAGCGCGTGCGCGGCGTTGGCATAAGGCGCCAGGTGGACGCCGTCATGCTCCAGGCGCGCGCGCAGCTCGTGCGGCACCTTGCCTTCGCCGATGAACAGGGTGGCGTCGGCGCGGCCGATCAGCGCATGCGCCAGGAACACCGGATTGAAGCTGACATCGGCGCCGCGCAGGTTGAACAAGTAGGCAATGTCGTCCAGGGTCGAGATGAAGTGGTAGCCGGCGCCATGCGCTTCCATCGCGGCGCGGACCGCGGCCAGCTTCTCGTGGCGTTCCACGGTCGCGAACGGCGGCAGGTGCTCGAACACGGGGTCGAGCGGCAGCGCCGGGCGCTCGCTCCAGACCTCCTCGAGCAGGTCGATGTCCGTGCGCAGCTTGACGCCGCGCGCCCCCAGCGCTTCCTGCAGCAGGCGCGCGCCGGCCAGGCCGAGCACGCGCGCATCGACCGCCACCGTGCCGCCGGCGTGCACGTTGGCGGCCAGCCAGTCGACGTGGATCTGGCTCGCCGCGCTCGGGATCTTCATCAGCTGGATCCTTGAGCCCGCCAGCTCGGTTTCGGCCTGGGTCACGTAGCGCCCGTCGGTCCAGACACCCGCGAAACCGGCGGTGGCGATGAAGGTGCCCACCGAACCGGTGAAACCGGACAGCCATTCGCGGCCCTTCCAGTGGCCGGGCAGGTATTCCGAGAGGTGCGGATCGCTCGACGGGATGATGCAGGCGTCGATGCCGTGGCGCGCCATGGCGCTGCGCAATTGGGCCAGCCGTTCGGCGCGGGTGTCGTTGGTGGACATGGGTCGGAGAATCGGGTTGTTTTCCAAGCACGTATGATACGCCGCAATTCCCGGAACGTGGCGCGACGGATTATTGCGCCAAGACATCAAAATCCTTGGAATCCGGCCGCGAGGGGTTAAGATGATGGCTCAAACCATCACGAGACTGGCGCCATGACGCCGGCAGCAACAGGAGACGCACATGGATTTCGAAGCGGCCAAGGACGTATGCCGGAGCTTCCCCGGCTGTACCGAGGACATCAAGTGGGACCACGACATCGTGTTCTCGGTCGGCGGCAAGATGTTCGCCGCCACCAATGCCAGCTCGCCCGCCGAGGGTTTCAGCTTCAAGGTCGAAGACGACCGCTTCCTGGAACTGACCGACCGTCCGGGGATCATTCCCGCGCCCTACCTGGCGCGCCACAAGTGGGTGTATGTGGCGGGCGACGCCTCGATGGATGACGGGGAAGCGGCCGCGCTGCTGCGCCGTTCCTACGAGCTGGTGTTCGCCAAGCTGACGCGCAAGCTGCAGCAAGAGATTAACGAACTGCGCAATAACGCCTCCTGACCGGACCTGTTCCAAGCGGAACACCGCCTCCGCCGGGCTTGGCGCATAATGGCCCGGCCACCACTAGACCTGTATGACCATGCAAGAAATCCCTATGCCAGAGTTCCATGACGAGCGCGCGCGTGCGCTGCTGGCCAATGCGCGCGAGATCGTCAATGCGGAACAAGTCCAGGCCGCAGTGCGGCATGTCGCCGACCGGCTCAACGAACGCTTCGGCAAGGATGGCGATCCCGCCTTCCCGCTGGTGCTGGGCGTGATGGGCGGCGCGGTGGTATTCACCGGCCACCTGCTGCCCCAGCTCGACTTCCCGCTCGAGTTCGACTACATCCACGTGAGCCGCTACGGCGACGAGGACAGGGGCGGGCAGATCGTGTGGAAGGTGATCCCGCGCCAGAACGTGGCCGGCCGCACCATCGTGGTGGTCGACGACATCCTCGACGAAGGCGAGACCCTGGCCCACGTGAAGCAGCGCCTGCTCGACATGGGCGCGGCCGAGGTGATCGTGGCGGTGTTCGCCGACAAGGACCTGGGGCGCAAGAAGCCGATCCAGGCGGACCTGGTGGGGCTGACGGTGCCGAACGATTTTGTCGTGGGGTTCGGGATGGATGTCTACGGGTATTGGAGGAATCTGCCGGGGCTGTGGATTATCCGGCAGGAAGACCTCAAGCAGCCCGGATAAAAACCCGCTGCGCGTAAACGTCGTCCCGGCGAAGGCCGGGACCCAAGTCTTGCATGCTCAGTGGCTGCGCAACGGACTTGGATCCCGGCCTTCGCCGGGAGTCATTGCTGCCAGTGGCAGGAATGACGGTTTTGAGGCTAGAGGTTGTTGGCTTACAGCGCCAGCCGCGCCCGCGCAGCCATGTATTCCCTCTTCAAGCGCTCCACCATCTCCGCGACGGTCGGCACGTCGTCCATTAAGCCCACGCCCTGCCCCGCGCCCCAGATATCGCGCCAGGCCTTGGCGCTGCCCGAGCCGAAGCTCATCTTGCTCTTGTCCGATTCCGGCAGGTTCTCCGGATCCAGCCCCGCCGCCACGATCGACTTCTTCAGGTAGTTGCCGTGCACGCCCGTGAACAGGTTGGTGTACACCACATCCGCCGCGCTCGAGGTGACGATCGCCTCACGGTAGGCGTCGGTGACGTTCGACTCCCTGGTCGCCAGCCAGCGCGAACCGATGTACGCGAAGTCCGCGCCCATCGCCTGCGCGGCCAGGATCGCATCGCCGGTCGCGATCGAGCCCGACAGCGCCACCGGACCATTGAAGAACTTGCGCACCTCGCCCACCAGCGCGAACGGCGACAGCGCGCCCGCGTGGCCGCCGGCGCCGGCCGCGACCAGGATCAGGCCGTCCACGCCCGCTTCCAGCGCCTTCTCGGCGTGGCGGATCGACACCACGTCGTGCAGCACGATGCCGCCGTAGCTGTGCACCGCGTCCAGCATCTCCTTCGGCGGCGCGCGCAGCGAGGAGATGATGATCGGCACCTGGTGCTTCACGCACACCTCGACGTCATGCGCCAGGCGGTCGTTCGACTGGTGCACGATCTGGTTGACCGCGATCGGGCCGACCCTGGCGCCCGGGTTCGCTTCCTGGTAATCGGCCAGCTCGCGCTGCAGGTCCGTCAGCCAGGTGTCGAGCAGCTCGGCCGGGCGCGCGTTGAGCGCCGGGAAGGAGCCGACGATGCCGGCCTTGCACTGGGCCGCCACCAGCGCGGGGCCGCTGGCGATGAACATCGGCGAGGCGATGACGGGAAGGGACAGGTTTTGCAGCACGGGGGGCATCGTCATGGATGGCTCTCGGTGGTCGGTTGATCGGAATCCTCAGGCATTATAGCCGCGAAAAAAGAACGACCGTGCTAGAACTTCGACTCTAAACGTCGCGCAGCATGCCCTCGTCCACGCGCGCCGCCTCGGCGCGCACCAGCGCCCCGGCGGCCCAGCGGGCCAATTCCTCGGGCGGCATGCCGAATTGTTCCTGCCGCACGCGCTCGACCAGCGGAATGGACGCCAGCAAGGCCGGCAGCGCCCCCAAGGAAATCGCCTGCCGCTCCAGCAGCAGGAACTTGAGCAGCACCTTGACCGCGTTGCGCGCATTGCGCAGCGGGTCGGCGCGCAGGTAGTCGAGCCGTTTCCTTGCCCGCGCCAGCGCGCCCGCCACATCCGTGAAGGCCGCGCCATGGCCGGGAATGAGCACCCGCGCATCCAGGCCGGCGATCAGGTCGAGGGTCGCGCCCACCTCGTCGAAGCCGGGTTCGCCCGCCAGCTCGGGAAAGATCACGCCGAACCCATCTTCCCATAAAGCATCCCCGGCCACCAGCACGCCGTCCTGTGCACAAAAAAACAACAACGCATGGGGATCGTGGCCGGGCGCGGCCAGCACGTCCCAGCGCAGGCCGGCCAGGACCAGGCTGTCTCCCGGCGCCAGCG
Organism: Massilia sp. ZL223; assembly: GCF_018119395.1. GTDB lineage: Bacteria > Pseudomonadota > Gammaproteobacteria > Burkholderiales > Burkholderiaceae_D > Telluria. The sequence goes on along the minus strand of NZ_JAGPWD010000004.1, from coordinate 190,649 downwards.
TGGCGTCGAAAGCGAAGCGCGGGCACTGCTGGCCGGTGGCGCGGAAGCTGAGCGCGTCCTCGTCCCAGGCGGCGACCTTGGCGGCCTCGAGTGCGGGAATCGCGACCTCACAGCCGAGTTCGGCGCGCAGCAGCGCATTGCCGCCACAATGGTCGGAATGCAGGTGGGTGTTGAGCAGAAGGTCAAGCGGGCGGCCATCGAGCGCAGCACGCACCAGCGCCAGGGTCTGCCCGGCGTGGGTCGCATAGCCGCTGTCGATCAGCGCCGCGTCCTCCGGCCCGAGCAGGAGGACGCTATTGGACGAGAGCCAGCCACGCTCCAGGATGCGGATGGCGGGCGGCAGGTTCACGTCAGTCCCACTTGATCTCGGCTTCGCGGCGCCGGATCTCGGCCCACACGGCGCGCTTGGTGTCCTCGCTGGCCGTGCCCCAGGCGACGATTTCGTCGATGGTGCGCAGGCAGCCGCGGCACAGGCCGGTGTCGGGCGCCATCTGGCACACGTTGATGCAGGGCGAAGGGACGGGACTAGGCAAATCTTGGTTCATGCGCTGGGAATGAAAGCGAATAGGATGAAGCCGCATTATCGCGCGTCCGGACGGCGGCTGCCGGATTCGCCGGGCGCGGCTTTATACTGGTTTTCCCGACGCCTCAGAAAGGTCTTCCGATGCCTCTGCGTTTTCTGCTCGCCGCCCTCTTCACCTGCGCCACGGCCAATGCACAAACACTCAGTCCCGACGGCTACGGCAAGATCCGCTTCGGCGACCGCCTGGCCACGGCCGAGAAGCGCCTCGGCCAGCGCGCCACGCTCAGGCCGCGCGATCCCGCCTGCTCGATCGTGCGCTTCAAGCGCTATCCACGCGTCAGCTTCATGGTCGAGCAAGGCCGCATCACGCGCGCCGACGCCAGGACCATCGTGCCCAACAGCGCAGGTGTGACGGCAGCCATGCAGCCGGAAGAAGTGCTGCGCCGCCATCCCCATGCCCGCGTCGAGCCGCACAAATACGATGAGCATGGCAAATACCTCATCCTGCGCAAAGGGACAGGCAAGTCGCTGATCTTCGAAACCAGCAAGAACAAGCTCAAGCGGGTCCGCGCCGGCCTCAAGCCCTCGGTCGATTACGTGGAAGGCTGCTCGTAGGCGGCCTGCTTGAGTTTCATCTTCTGCGCGAAGCGTTCGGTATCGATCAGGCAGCGCTCGTGCGTGCCTTCGCACACCTTTTCCACCTCGTCCCAGGCCTCGACCCGGAAGCGCACGCGCCGTCCCTCGACTTCCAGCACTTCGCCGCGAATGGTGAGCGTCATGCCGGGCGGCGTCGGCGCCAGGTGCTGGAAACTCACCATCGTGCCCAGGCTCTGCTCACGCGGCCAGTCGACGAAGGGCATCATCCCGTGCAGGCAGGCAAGTTCCATCATGCCGACCAAATAGCCCGTGGCCAACACGTCCGGCATCTCTCTGCAAAACAAGGTATCGTGGTAAAGCTCGGGCACGGTAGCGCGCTCGGGCACGGTGTACTGCCATTCGAAGCGATGGCCAGGTTGGAAGCTGGGATTCATGTTCCTAGAGTAACGCAAGCACGAGGGATGCGCCTGATTCGCTTGGGCCGTCCGGCAACACCCTGAAAGGTTCGTGTAAGCCTGCGGGCCGAGATTGATCTCATGCACCGCACAAGGAGAGCTCATGAAACTGAACAGGAGATTGCTTGCCCAGGTGCGCGCCGCAACCCGCACACTGATGCGCAAGGGACCAGCAGGAACGGGCGCCGTGATTCAAGAGGCGATGAAGAATGCGACCGCCATGCAGCGCGCGGCAATGCGCGACATGGCGGTGACGATGCCTGCGCCCTTCCTGGGCCGGGATATACTGCCGGGCAAGTTCGTCGACGGCAGCTATGCCAACGAGGCCGGCAGCCGCGACTACAAGCTGTACGTGCCGAGCAGCTACACGGGGGAACCGGTAGCGCTGCTGGTGATGCTGCACGGCTGTACCCAGGATCCGGAGGATTTCGCCAAGGGCACCGGCATGAACGCACTGGCCGAAGAGATGGCCTTCCTGGTGCTCTACCCGGCCCAGAGCAAGCAGGCCAATCCCTCGCGCTGCTGGAACTGGTTCAACGAGATCGACCAGCAGCGCGGCCAGGGGGAGCCCTCGATCATCGCCGGGATGACGAACGCCGTCATGGCGCGCCATGCGGTCGATGCCTCCCAGGTCTACGTGGCGGGCCTGTCGGCCGGCGGCGCGATGGCGACCATCATGGGCACGCTCTATCCCGAGCTGTACGCGGCGGTCGGCGTGCACTCGGGCCTGCCTTTCGCCTCGGCCAGCGACCTGCCCTCGGCGCTGGCGGCGATGAAGGGAGAATTCCGCCGGAGCCAGGCTCCGGACCGTTCGCTGCCGATCATCGTCTTCCACGGCGACCAGGACACGACCGTGCATCCGTCGAACGGCGAGGAACTGGTGGCCCAGGTCGCGCGCGGCCTGCCGCGGCGGCCGGCGGTGGAACCGGGGCGGGTGCCGGACGGCCATGCCTATACGCGCACCGTGCACCGCCATCACGACGGCACCGTGCACGCCGAGCACTGGGTGGTGCACGGCGCCGGCCATGCCTGGTTCGGCGGAAATGCGCTCGGCAGCTATACGGATGGCAGGGGACCGGACGCGAGCCGCGAAATGCTGCGCTTCTTCCGCACCCGGCGCTAGCCGGCCTGACGCTCGCGCGCCAGGCTGACAGCCTCGATGTGGGCGCGCAGGCAGGCCGGGCACCAGCAGCCCGCGGCTTCCTGCGGAACAGGGACGGCGGGCGGCAGCGCGGTGCACCAGCAAGGCTCGGCCGCGCCGTCGGCCATGGCGCAGCCGAATTCGGCGCCGCAGCGGGTGCAGACGCTCATCGCGCTGCCCCTGCAACGGACAAAACACTTGATTTTTTGAAAAGACCTGGATTCACGGTGGCGAGCCTCTGGAGCGGACTGCCATAAAATACAACAAGACGCCCTATAATCTGCACAAGTTTTACGCTAATTGCACGGCTTTTGCCTGTAAAATCTCGCGACATTATTTTCGGACCCTCCATGAACGCTCATCTGACCAGCTTGAAGACCGACGACCAGACCAGTGACCTGACCAAGGTCTCGCCTCAGATCAAGGCGCAAATTCTGGCCGAAGCGCTTCCGTACATCCGTAATTTCCACGGCAAGACCATCGTCATCAAATACGGCGGCAACGCCATGACCGACGAGCGCCTGAAGCACGGCTTCGCGCGCGACGTCATCCTGCTCAAGCTGGTCGGCATGAATCCGGTCGTGGTACACGGCGGCGGTCCGCAGATCGACAACGCGCTGAAGAAGATCGGCAAGCAGGGCACCTTCGTGCAGGGCATGCGCATCACCGACGAAGAGACCATGGAAGTGGTCGAGTGGGTGCTGGGCGGCGAAGTCCAGCAGGACATCGTGATGCTGATTAACCACTACGGCGGCCAGGCCGTGGGCCTGACCGGCAAGGACGGCGGCCTGATCCGCGCACGCCGCATGGCGATGCCGGACAAGGACAAGCCGGGCGAGTTCCTCGACATCGGCTTCGTCGGCGAGATCGAAGCGATCAACCCGGCCGTGGTCAAGGCGCTGCAGGACGACGCCTTCATCCCGATCATTTCGCCGATCGGTTTCGGCCAGGACGGCCAGGCCTACAACATCAACGCCGACGTCGTCGCCGGCAAGATCGCCGAGATCCTGAAAGCCGAAAAGCTGATCATGATGACCAACATCGCCGGCGTGCAGGACAAGAACGGCAAGCTGGTCACCGACCTGTCGGCGCGCGAGATCGACGAGATGTTCGCGGACGGCACGATTTCGGGCGGCATGCTGCCGAAAATCTCGTCGGCGCTGGACGCGGCGAAGTCGGGCGTCAATACCGTGCACATCATCGACGGCCGTATCGAACACAGTTTGCTGCTCGAAGTCTTGACGGAACAGGCTTTTGGCACTATGATCCGGTCGCACTAAACATTCGCGGCAGAAAAAGCCGCGAATTTCTACCAGCCCTTGTAGCTCAGTGGTAGAGCACTCCCTTGGTAAGGGAGAGGCCACGTGTTCAATCCACGTCAAGGGCACCATCTCTTCTTTCCCTCATCGTTTATCTGTCCCGCTGCGCAGTCGCGTCCGGATGGCTATAATCGCATGTTGCAACCATCCTGCTTCATGCTGACATCGTGGCTACTTCGACGACCCTCCGCGCGCCGGTCTGGCTGTTTGACCTGGACAACACGCTGCACGACGCCTCGTACGCCATCTTCCCGGCGATCAGCGCCAATATGAACATCTATATCGCCCGCGTACTGGGCGAGAACGGCATGCCCGCTAACCAGGCGGCCGTCGATGCCGCCCGACTGGGCTACTGGAAGCGCTATGGCGCCACCCTGCTCGGCATGATCCGCCACCACAAGGTGCGCGCCGCCGACTTCCTGCACGAGACCCACGACATCGGCCCGCTGGACCGCATGATGCGCGCCGAGCGCGGTCTCGGGCGCCTGCTGCGCCGCCTGCCGGGCCGCAAGATCCTGCTCACCAATGCGCCGACCCGCTATTCGACCGAGATCGTGCGCCGCCTGAAGCTGCACAATCACTTCAGCCATCACATCGCGATCGAGAACATGCACGTGCATGGCCAGCTGCGTCCCAAGCCCTCGAAGCTGATGCTGCGCCGCCTGCTGCGCCGCCATGGCGTGGCCGCGCAACGCTGCGTGCTGGTCGAGGACACCCTGGCCAACCTGAAAAGCGCCAGCCAGCTGGGCCTGCGCACGGTCTGGGTCACCCAATACCTGCGCATGAGCGATCCGATTGGCCGCGCGCCGCTGCCGCGGACCCTGAAACGCCCCGGTTACGTCGATGTCAAAGTAAAATCCGTACGGCAACTTCCTGCACGCCTGCACCGGTTGCGCTAAACATCACAACAATCACTAGGGAATCCATGGCAAGCACCAAGCCAGGCCAGCGCAAGCTGCAAATCCTCCAGGCCCTGGCCTCGATGCTCGAGCAGCCGAAGGGAGAAAAGATCACCACGGCGGCCCTGGCGGCGCGCCTGTCGGTGTCGGAAGCGGCGCTGTACCGCCATTTCGCCAGCAAGGCGCAAATGTACGAGGGCCTGATCGAATTCATCGAGTCCACCGTGTTCGGCCTGATCAACCAGATCAGCGAGCGCGAGGAAGGCGGCGTCGAGCAGGCCCACGCCATCCTGCAGATGCTGCTCGGCTTCGCCGCCAGCAATCCGGGCATGACGCGCGTGCTGATCGGCGACGCGCTGGTGGGCGAAGACGAGCGCCTGCAGGCGCGCATGAACCAGTTCTACGACAAGATCGAGCTGGCCTTCAAGCAGGCGCTGCGCGTGGCCGTCACCCAGGGCCACGGCCAGGAAGCCGATGTCGCCGCGCGCGCCGGCCTCCTGGTGAGCTATGTGACCGGCCGCTGGCACCGTTTCGCCAAGAGCGGCTTCAAGCAGAATCCGGCGGAAGGCACCACCTTGCAGCTGTCGCTGCTGCTCGCCGCATAAAACATGGACACCCCGGAAGTCTTCGCGCTGCTGGACGACGCCAGCGCCACGCAGGAGGCGGGCTCACGGCTGTACAACGGCCACGCGGGCAGCTTGCGCTGCGAAGACGCCGCGGGGTGGCCGCAACTGCTCGATCAGCTCCAGCAAGCCCTTAACAACGGCCTGTACGCGGTCCCGCTCCTGAGCTACGAGCTGGGCGCGCACCTGCAGGGATTGCCCGCCAGGCCGCTGGACGGGCCGCTGGCGCAGGTGCTGCTGTTCTCGCACTGCGAACGCATGACGGCGCCCCAGGTCGAGGCCTGGCTGGCGACCCGCAGCGCCGGCCAGGAAGCGGCCGGCGTGGCCGGCATCCAGGCCAACGTCGACGAAGCCAGCTTCACCGATGCGATCAACCGGATCCGCGACTACATCGCGGCCGGCGACACCTACCAGGTCAACTACACCTACCGCCTGCGTTTCGACGCCTTCGGCCCGCTGATGGGACTGTACACCCGCCTGCGCGCACGCCAGCCGGTGCCCTACGGCGCGCTGATCGCCCTGCCGGACGGCGGCGCGGTGCTGTCCTTCTCGCCCGAGCTGTTCGTGCGCCACGAGGCTGGCACCCTGCTGGCGCGGCCGATGAAAGGCACGGCGCCCGCCAGCGGCGACCCGGCGGTCGACGAGGAGCGCGCGAAGGCGCTGGCGCAGGACACCAAGAACCGCGCCGAGAACCTGATGATCGTCGACCTGCTGCGCAACGACCTGGGGCGCGTGGCGCAGACCGGCAGCGTGCAGGTGCCGGCCCTGTTCGAGGTGAAGCGCTATGGCGCCGTGCTGCAGATGACGTCCACGGTGCAGGCGCGCGTGCGCGAGGACGCCAGCCTGCTTGAACTGTTCGCGGCCCTCTACCCCTGCGGATCGATCACGGGCGCGCCCAAGCGGCGCACGATGGAAATCATCCACGAACTGGAACCGGATGCGCGCGGCATCTACACGGGCGCCATCGGCTGGTTCGATCCGCCGCGGGATGGCCATGGCCGTCCTTTTGGCGACTTCTGCCTGTCGGTGCCGATCCGCACGCTGGCCTTGCAGGCGCCGGAAAATGGCGCACAAGGTGGGGCCAGAAAGGGCGAGCTGGGTGTGGGCGCCGGCATCGTCTACGACAGCGATCCGCAATCCGAATTCGCCGAGTGCCAATTGAAGGCGCGCTTCCTGACCGGGCTGCACAACGAATTCGAGATCTTCGAAACCCTGCGCGCGTCCTGGGACGACGGGCCGCGCCACCTGGAGCAGCACCTGGACCGCATCGCCGGCTCCTGCGCCTGGTTCGGCCTGCCTTTCGAGCGCGAGGAGGCGCGGCGCATGCTGGTCGAGGCTTGCCTGGCCCTGCCGCATGGGCAGCTGCACCGCATGCGCCTGTCGAACTCGCACGCCAGGGGCTTGCAATTGCAATCCGGTGCGATCAGCGAACTGCACGAACCCGTCATGGTCGTGCTGGCGTCCGAGCCGACGCAATCAAGCGACATCTTCCTGCGCCACAAGACCAGCATCCGCAGCCGCTACGACGCGGGCTGGAAGGCGGCCGAGGCGCAAGGCGCCTTCGATATGCTGTTCTTCAACGAGCGTGGGGAATTGACGGAAGGCGGGCGCAGCAACGTGTTCGTGCGCTTCGGCGAGGCATGGTTCACCCCTCCCCTGTCCTCGGGCCTGCTGCCGGGCGTGATGCGCGGCGTGATGCTGGCGGCGCCCGCCTGGCAGGCGAGCGAGCGCGTGATCACGCGCGAGATGCTGGAGCAGGCCGACGACGTCGTCGTGTGCAATGCCTTGCGCGGCCCGCTGCGCGCCGTGATTGTGACTTAGTTAGCCAGCGCCTGCTCGATCTTGCCGACCAGTTGAGGATCTTCCGGCGCGACCTTGCTCGGGAAATGCTCGAGCACCTTGCCGTCGCGGCCGATCAGGTACTTGGTGAAGTTCCACTTCGGTTCCTTGCCGGTGATCCTGGCCAGTTCGGCGTGCAGCGGATTGGCTTCCGGACCCGAGACGACGCTCTTGGCGAACATCGGGAATTTCACGCCATAGGTGTTGAAGCAGAAGTCGGCGATCTCCTTGGCGCTGCCCGGTTCCTGCTTGCCGAAGTCGTTCGACGGGAAGCCCAGCACCACGAGACCGCGGCCGCCGTACTTGGCGTGCAGCTTCTCCAGGCCTTCGTACTGCTTGGTGAAGCCGCAGTAGCTGGCGGTGTTCACCACCAGGACCACCTTGCCGGCGTACTGGCACAGGTCCTGCGGCGCCTCGTCCTGCAGGCGCTTGAAGTTGTGCTTGAGGACGGCCGGGCAGCTCGCCGGACGGACGCTCAGCGGCGCCGCGGCGGTCTGCGCGCGCACCGGCTGGGTGACGCTGGCGGCCGCCAGGGCGGCCAACGCGAAGGCAAGGATCTTGGTCATGGTGGAGGTCCCACAAAGAAAGGTGCCACGATTGTAACGCAGCACCTTGCGCACGGCTGGACTCAGGCCTGGAGGCTGCGGTGCTCGATCTTGATGCAGTGGTTCATGACCACGTCCAGTCCGGCGGCGCGCGCCAGGTCGGCGGCGGCCTGGTTCTCGATGTCGAGCTGCATCCACAGGCAGCCGGCGCGCACGGCGATGGCGTCGCGCGCGATCGGCGGGATGTCTTCGGACTTGCGGAAGCAATCGACGATATCGATGCGCTGGCCGTTGGCGGCCAGGGAATCGGCGGCTTCCTGCAAGGTGGCGTAGACCGTCTCGTCGAGAATCGTCTGGCCCGCGTAGCTCGGGTTGACCGGGATGACCTGGTAGCCGTGGCCCTTCAGGTATTCGGCGACGCCGTAGCTCGCGCGGTCGGGTTTGTTCGACAGGCCGACGATGGCGATGGTCTTGCTGTCGTTGAGGATCTGGGCAATGCTTCTCATGGTGGATGCGGAGTAGTTCAGGGTTCGCTGTTAGCTTATCAGGTTTGCATCAGCGCTGGCGTGGCGCGCGCAAACGTGAAAAGATGCGGATTCGTCCCCGATCGAGCCGTCCCATGCGCCTGTTCGCCCTCTCCTTTCTTGCCGCCGTCCTGGCTGCCCCTGCCCATGCCCAGCAGCCGCTGGCCGGCGTCGAACGCGCCATCGTTCCCGTGGCCGCCTGGGGCGGTACCCCGGCGGATGCGGCCAAGGCGCGTCCTCATCGGATCACGCAGATCACGCTGCACCACCAGGGCGAACCCTTCCTGCCGGGTACCGATCCGCAAGCCTACCTGCGCCGGCTGCAGACCTGGTCGCGCACCACCAAGGGCTGGATCGACATTCCCTACCACTACGTGATCGATCTGGAAGGACGGGTGTACGAGGCGCGTCCCATCGGATTCGCGGGCGACACCAATACCGAGTACGACCCGGCCGGGCACGCCCTGATCGAGGTGGTCGGCAATTTCGAGGAAGTGGAACCGAACCAGCGCCAGCTCGATGCGGTCGTCGATGTGATGGCGATGCTGGCGGCGAAGTACGGGGTGCCGCTGGACGAAATCCGCAGCCACCGGGACTACTCGGACAAGACCGTGTGCCCGGGAGCGAATTTGTACCGCTATGTGAAGGAAGATTATTTCCGCCACAAGGTGGCCTTGAGGCTGGCGGGAGAGCAGGCACGCGCGCCGCGCTGAGCCGCCCTCCAGCCAGCAGTTAGCGCTTACTGCAGCCGTGCGCCGCGCAGCTCGCGGCCACCCTGCTTCAGCACCAGCACCGGCGCATCCCCCTCGCCCTTGGCGAACGCGATCTCGGCATCGACCTCGCGCGAGAAGAACACGTCGTCCCTGGCCGCGAAGATCTCGAGCTTGCGCTGCCCGGTCGCCTGCGCGAAGTAGCGGTCGCCTTCGCGCGTCAGCTCCATCACGAAGCCCGGGCGCAGCTCGTAGCGACCCGCGCGGCTGTCGAAGGCCGTGCTGGCGATCCTGACCGCCTCGCGCGGCGCCGGGGCGTCGCCGGTGCGCGGCTGGACCAGGACGCCGCCGTCGTAGTGCTGGGTCACCTGGGTCACCCGGCCCTTGTCGTCGCGCGCGAACTCGAAGTACTCCAGGGAATTGGGAAGGAAGAAGCCGTTCGGCGAGAAGGCCTTCACCGTGACCGGAGGACGGCCGGTGCGCTGCATCACCAGCTTGTCGCCGTCGCGGCGGAACACGCGCTGCACGCCTTTCTCGACTTCGTAGCTGCCGTTGAAGGCGTCCAGCGCCGCCGGCTCGAGAGCCACTTCCTTGAAGTCGCGATAGGGCTTGCCGATGGCGACGCCGGCCGCCTTGCGCGCCACCATGCCCGGATTCACCGGGCCGCTGTCGCTGTTGGTCAGGACCGCCACGTAGAGCTTCTGTTCCGGCACCCGCATCGCATAGGTCGAAAAGCCGGGGATGCCGCCGCCGTGCCCGATCGCGGGGACGCCCTGCAGCTGCGTCACTTCCCAGCCATAGCCGTAGTTGGTTTCCTTGCCGTCGCTCAGGCGGTAGGAGGTGAAGGCTTTGTTCCAGCTGGCCGGCTTGAGCAGCTTGCCACTGCCGATGGCGGCATCCCAGCGCGCCAGGTCGTCCACGGTGGACACCAGCGCACCGGCCGCGTAAGGCTGGCTCATGCTGACCCGGATCGGCGGCGCGTAGCCATTCTCGGCCGCGGTATGGCCGGCGGCGGTCGGGTCCTTGCTGCGCTCGAAGCCTTCGTAGGCGGTATGCGTCATCCCCAGCGGCACGAAGATGCGCTGCTCGACGAATTTCGCATAGGGCTGGCCGGAGATCTTTTCGATGATCGCGCCGAGCAGGAAGTAGCCCGAGTTGTTGTAGCGGTAGCGGCTGCCCGGCTCGAATTCCAGCGGCTCGTTCTTGAAGGAGTCGATCATCTGCGCCACGCTGAGGTCCTGGGTCATGCGGGCCCTGAATCCCGGCTGGCTGGTGTAGCTGACGATGCCCGAGGTGTGGGTCAGCAGGTGTTCGATGGTGATCTTCTTGCCCTGGGTGGGATAGTCCGGCAGGTACTTCGTGATGTCGTCGTCGACCGAGAGCTTGCCCTCTTCCGCCAGCATCAGGATGCCGGCCGCGGTGAACTGCTTGGTGATCGAGCCGAGGCGCAGCGCCATGTCCGGCGTCATCCTGGCGCCCTTGCCCACGTCGGCCATGCCGTAGGCCTTGCGCAATACGGTCTTGCCGTCCTTGACCACGACGACCGTGCCGCCGGGAGCGTCGGCCTTGAAGTGGGGCGCGATGACCCCGTCGATGCGGCCGGCCAGGTCCTGCACGCCCGCGGCGGGGGCGGAAGCATCCTGGGCGAAGGCGGCGTGCGGCTGGCATAGCAGGAGCACGGCGGCGCAGATGGCGGTACGGAGCAGCATGGTCGGATCCCTTTCTTTATGTTGTTGAGCGATCAATGTAGGACGCCCGGGCGGGCAGCGGCAATCGCGGCCGGATAAACGGTCGTTCCGGTGGGTCGAGTGGTCGGATTCACGGGACGGCCGGCTGGCCGCCGGCAGGCGCGATCCTGCTACCTCAGGGCAGTTTGGCGGCGAGGAGGAGCCACATCACCGTCATCAGGGCGATGCCGGTCACGGTCACGCACGACCAGGTGAAGAACCATGCCGACAGCACGGTCGCCTGCATCACCCGTTCGAACAGGAAGCCGAGGGTGAAGTCGCAGGCCGCCAGCACCGACCAGCGGCGCATGTAGACGGGCAGGTAGCGGCTCATGCGATGGTTGTGCTCACGCGCGGCATGGCGTTCGAACAGGTTGCGCGCGGCGTTCACGTCGCGGAACAGCCAGTCGAAGAAGAGGAAGCGGTACAGCGTGCGGCCAAACGACACATCTTGCGGCGTTTGCTGTTGTTCGCGATGCGGTGGGTGCTTGTCCATGTCGACTCGGAGGTGGCGTGCCCGGACCGGCACTGGCCCATCCTACGCTGAAACACGCTGCCTCAACGTGCGCGCGGTAACAGTAGGTCAGCTTCGACCCTGAAAACAGCCGGCGCAACCAACAGTAGATCTTATTCCCAGACTCTCGGAAAGGAATCCATTTATTGGCGAATATTCATTCGCATTTAGAATAAATAAGTGAAGGAGCGGTCAATAATCCTCCATGAATAAAATTGATTGCGATACGTATCTTACTCTCATTGAATAAATCTCTCACAGTAGAATGATTTCACCGGCTGCAATAACGCGCCGGGTAATTTGGAGACTTACAATAAAATGCAAGAACTGACTTTTGACGAGATCAATAGCGTTAACGGCGCAGCCATTTCCTTCACCGTGACCGTGGACTGGGACTGGGGCGGTGCAACTGCCGGCGCCATCGGCGGCGCCATCGGCGGCTCGCTGGGCGGCTTCGCAGGCGCTGGCCTGGGCGCAATCGGCGGCGGCATCGCCGGCGGCCTGAAAATCAGCTTCTCGTAATAGCCCGCCGTAGGCTATATTAGTATGGAGCGGTCCGCGTGGCCGCTCCATATTGAAAGGAACAGGTATGCAGAATAAATATGTACAAGCGCTGATCGCGGCGGTTATTTACGCAATTGTTTTCCCATTCCTTTATCGGACATTAACGAATAATTCCCTCGCAATCGATTCGATCGCGGTTTCTACCGCCATCTTTTTCTTTTTTATGCTGGCTTATTTCAGCCGCAAGAAAAAAGACGAAAAAAGAGGTTAATTACGCTGGTATCCCAGCGATAGATCTATTTGAATTGGCCGCGTAGCGCTGGTTTGCGACGCGGCAGTATCTTTTCCCCGTCATCCGTTCGAGATGGCTCTTTGTCCCGCCGAGAGCAGGACTGCCGCATTGCCTCCTGATGTTTTCCTCGACTGGCGCTGGCGCCAGGACGACTATCATGAAGGGCGTGGACGCCAATAAAAAAGGCAGCCCATGGGGCTGCCTTTTCTCGATGCTGCACGAAAGAGCTTAACGGCCCTTCGAACGCAGCTTCTGGATCGCCGCGAGCTGCGCGATCGCCGCGGCCATTTCGGCCTGGGCTTTCGCGTAGTCGATCTTCGATTCCTTGTTCAGCATCAGCTCTTCGGCCTGCTTCTTGGCCTCGATCGCCTTCGCTTCGTCCAGGTCGCTACCGCGAATCGCGGTGTCGGCCAGCACGGTCACGCCGTTCGGCTGCACTTCGAGGATACCGCCGGCGACGAAGACGAACTCTTCGCCACCACCGGCCACCTGGATTCGCACAGCACCCGGCCTGATGCGCGTGATCAGCGGGGTGTGCTTCGGGTAGATACCCAGCTCGCCCGCTTCACCCGGCAACGCGACGAATTCAGCCTGGCCGGAGAAGATCTGCTCTTCGGCCGAGACCACGTCCACTTGAATAGTGTTTGCCATGTCTGTCCTTCAGGTAAAGAATCCGGCTTAAGCAGCCAGTTTCTTGGCCTTTTCGATCGCTTCCTCGATGGTGCCGACCATGTAGAAGGCCTGCTCCGGCAGATGGTCCAGTTCGCCCGAAGCGATCATCTTGAAGCCCTTGATCGTGTCCTTCAGCGAAACGTACTTGCCCGGCGAGCCGGTGAACACTTCAGCGACGTGGAACGGCTGCGACAGGAAACGCTGCATCTTACGAGCGCGTGCGACGACCAGCTTGTCTTCCGGCGCCAGTTCGTCCATGCCCAGAATCGCGATGATGTCGCGCAGTTCCTTGTAGCGCTGCAGGGTGCCCTGCACGGCGCGCGCGGTGTTGTAGTGCTCTTCACCGACGACCAGCGGGTCCAGCTGGCGCGAGGTCGAGTCCAGCGGGTCCACTGCCGGGTAGATACCCAGCGAAGCGATGTCACGCGACAGAACGACGGTCGAGTCCAGGTGGGCGAAGGTGGTAGCAGGCGACGGGTCGGTCAAGTCGTCCGCAGGGACGTACACGGCCTGGATCGAGGTGATCGAGCCGGTCTTGGTCGAGGTAATACGCTCTTGCAGGCGGCCCATTTCTTCGGCCAGGGTCGGCTGGTAGCCCACCGCCGACGGCATACGGCCCAGCAGTGCCGACACTTCGGTACCGGCCAGGGTGTAGCGGTAGATGTTGTCGACGAAGAACAGAACGTCCTTGCCTTCATCACGGAAAGCTTCCGCCATGGTCAGGCCGGTCAGCGCGACGCGCAGACGGTTGCCCGGCGGTTCGTTCATCTGGCCGTAGACCATCGCCACTTTCGAGTTGGTCGGGTTTTCCAGGTCGACGACCTTGGCGTCCGCCATCTCGTGGTAGAAGTCGTTACCTTCACGGGTACGCTCACCCACGCCGGCGAACACGGACAGACCCGAGTGCGCCTTCGCGATGTTGTTGATCAGTTCCATCATGTTGACGGTCTTGCCGACGCCGGCGCCGCCGAACAGGCCGACCTTGCCGCCTTTGGCGAACGGGCAGACCAGGTCGATCACCTTGATGCCGGTTTCCAGCAGGTCGGTCGACGGCGACAGCTCGTCGTAGGCAGGCGCATCGCGGTGGATCGATGCCATGCGCTCGTGGCTGACCGGACCGCATTCGTCGATCGGGTTGCCCAGCACGTCCATGATGCGGCCCAGGGTCGGGGTGCCGACCGGAACCATGATCGGGTTGCCGGTGTTCTGGATGATCATGCCGCGACGCAGGCCTTCCGAGCTGCCCAGTGCAATGGTACGGACGATGCCGTCGCCCAGCTGCTGCTGGACTTCCAGAGTCAGTTCCGAACCTTCCATTTTCAGTGCGTCGTACACTTTCGGCATGGCGTTACGCGGGAATTCCACGTCGACCACGGCGCCGATACACTGAACGATTTTGCCATCAGCCATTTTCGTTCCTTCAGATATATAGTTAATTTCTTTTACGTGATCGGTTAAACGGCTGCTGCGCCGGAAACGATCTCGGAGAGTTCTTTGGTAATCGCTGCCTGGCGGGTCTTGTTGTAGACCAGCTTCAGGTCGCTGATGACACTACCGGCGTTGTCGCTCGCTGCCTTCATCGCCACCATGCGCGCCGATTGCTCGGACGCCAGGTTCTCGGCCACGGCCTGGTACACCAGCGCCTCGACATAACGCACCAGCAGCTCGTCGATGACGACTTGCGCTTCCGGTTCGTAGATGTAGTCCCAGCTGATACCGCCGGCATCCTTTTCCAGGTGCTTCGCCGGCAGCGGGAGCAGCTGCTCGACCATCGGCTCCTGCTTCATCGTGTTGATGAACTTGGTGTAGCACAGGTAGACAGCGTCGAGCTTGCCTTCCTGATACGCGTCCAGCATCACTTTGACCGGTCCGATCAGCTTGTCCAGATGCGGCGTATCGCCGATCTGGGTCACCTGCGAGACGACCTTCATGCCCATGCGGTTCAGGAAGCCAAGGCCCTTGTTGCCGATGGCAACCGCTTCGACCTTGTTGCCCGCCTGTTCCATCTCGCGCGCTTTTTGCGTCACCTGGCGCAGCACGTTGGTGTTCATGCCGCCGCACAGACCCTTGTCGGTCGTGACGACGATGAAACCCACGGCCTTCGCCTGCACGTCCTTGGCATGCGCCATGAACGGGTGCGTGTATTCCGGGTTTGCGCCGGCAAGATTGGCGGTGATGTTACGAACCTTGTCACTATAGGGACGGGCGGCGCGCATGCGATCCTGCGCCTTGCGCATTTTCGATGCGGCGACCATTTCCATCGCCTTGGTGATCTTCTTCGTATTCTCTACGCTCTTGATCTTGCCACGAATCTCTTTGCCTACTGCCATGAGTCCTTACTCCTTCCGCGCACCGGCGCCGTGCTTACACGGCGCCGGCTCGTCGATTAATATGCGCCGGATTTCTTGAAATCAGCAATGGCGGCGGCCAGCGCAGCTTCGCCGTCCTTGTCCAGTTGCTTGGTTTCGTCGATCTTCGACAGCAGCGCAGCGTGGCTCGACTTCAGGAAGTTGTGCAGACCGTGCTCGAACGGCAGCACTTTCTTGACTTCGATGTCGTCCAGGTAGCCTTTGTTGACGGCGAACAGCGATGCGGCCATCAGCGAGGTCGACAGCGGCGAGAACTGCGGCTGCTTCAGCAGTTCGGTGACGCGGGCGCCACGGTCCAGCTGCTTGCGGGTCGATTCGTCCAGGTCCGATGCGAACTGCGCGAACGCAGCCAGTTCACGGTACTGCGCCAGGTCGGTACGGATACCGCCCGACAGGCCCTTGATGACCTTGGTCTGGGCTGCGCCACCGACGCGCGACACCGAGATACCGGCGTTGATCGCAGGACGGATGCCGGCGTTGAACAGCGAGGTCTCCAGGAAGATCTGGCCGTCGGTAATCGAAATCACGTTGGTCGGCACGAAGGCCGAGACGTCGCCTGCCTGGGTTTCGATGATCGGCAGTGCGGTCAGCGAACCGGTCTTGCCGGTGACGGCGCCGTTGGTGAACTTCTCGACGTAGTCGGCGTTCACGCGCGCTGCGCGCTCGAGCAGGCGGCTGTGCAGGTAGAACACGTCGCCCGGATAAGCTTCGCGGCCCGGCGGACGGCGCAGCAGCAGGGAGATCTGGCGGTATGCGACAGCTTGCTTCGACAGGTCGTCGTACACGATCAGCGCGTCTTCGCCGCGGTCGCGGAAGTATTCGCCCATCGCGCAGCCCGAGTAGGCCGAGATGTACTGCATCGCAGCCGATTCCGAAGCGGACGCGGCGACAACGATGGTGTACTCCATCGCGCCGTGCTGTTCCAGCGAGCGGACGATGTTCTTGATGGTCGATGCCTTCTGGCCGATTGCGACGTACACGCAGGTGACGCCCTGGCCCTTCTGGTTGATGATCGCGTCGACTGCGACAGCCGATTTACCGGTCTGGCGGTCGCCAATGATCAGCTCACGCTGGCCACGGCCGATCGGCACCATCGCGTCGATCGACTTGATGCCGGTCTGCATCGGCTGCGAGACGGATTCACGGGCGATCACGCCCGGAGCGATCTTTTCGATCGGCGCGGTCAGGGCGGTGTTGATCGGACCCTTGCCGTCGATCGGCTGGCCCAGTGCGTTGACGACGCGGCCACGCAGTTCCGGACCGATCGGCACTTCCAGGATGCGGCCGGTGGTCTTGACGGTGTCGCCTTCCGAGATGTGCTCGTAAGCACCCAGGATCACGGCGCCGACCGAGTCACGCTCGAGGTTCATCGCCAGACCGAAGGTGTTGCCGGGGAATTCCAGCATCTCGCCCTGCATCACGTCCGACAGACCATGGATGCGGCAGATACCGTCGGCGACGGAGATCACCGTGCCTTGATTGCGAACATCAGCGGATGCTTCGAGGCCCTGGATCCGGCTCTTGATCAGTTCGCTGATTTCAGATGGGTTAAGTTGCATGCTTGCTAACTCCAATAATGTTTTTTGATGCGTAGGGCAAGGGCGGGACGCCGGCGAGTGCGATGTTCTTACGACACCAGCGCAACATGCATCTGTTGCAGCTTGGCGCGTACCGAGGTATCGAGCACTTCGTCACCAACGACCACGCGCACACCACCGATCAGCGAAGGATCCACTGTTACCGTTGGGTTCAGCTTGCGGCCAAATTTCTTTTCCAGCGTAGCAACCAGCTGCGAGAGCTGGTCAGCCGAGATCTCGAAGGCGCTGTAGATCGTGGCGTCGGCAGCACCTTCGCTCGCGTTCTTCAGGGCAGCAAACTGGGTGCTGATCTCGGGCAGCAGGGCGATGCGGCCGTTTTCAGCCAGCATCGCGATAAAGTTCTTCGCTTCAGCGTTCAGCGGCGACTTGACCAGGGACGCAATCGTGTCCGCCAGCTGTGCGTGGGTGAGGTTCGGGTTGCTGGCGAAGGCCTGCACTTCGGAATTCGCGCCGATCTGGCCGAGTTCCGAAGCGACGGCCGACCACGCGGCCATGTCGCCGGATTGGGCGACACGGAACAGCGCTTCGGCGTAGGGGCGGGCGACGGTTGCGAGTTCTGCCATGATCAGAGCTCGGTCGACAGTTTCGACAGCAGGTCGGCGTGGGCCGCTGCGTTCACTTCACGCTTCAGGATCTGCTCGGCGCCCTGGACGGCGAGGGTCGCCACCTGGCCGCGCAGTTCTTCGCGGGCACGGGTCACTTGCTGCTCGGCGTCGGCCTTGGCGGCGGCGACGATACGGGCGGCTTCTTCGGTAGCGGTCTGCTTGGCTGCGTCGATGATCTGGGCAGCACGCTTTTCAGCGTCGGCAATGCGCTTCTGGACTTCGTCACGGGCGCCAGCCAGTTCGGTCTGCACGCGCTTCTCGGCGGCGGCCAGGTCGGCCTTGCCACGATCGGCTGCTGCCAGACCATTCGCGATCCTTTCGGCGCGCTCGTCCAGCGCTTTCATCAGTGGCGGCCACACGAACTTCATGGTGAACAGCGCCAGGATGAAAAAGACCCCGAACTGGACAAACAACGTTGCGTTGATGTTCACGGTATTTTCCTTCTTACAGAAACACGGATGCCGAACCAGAGTTGGTTCGGCCCTTCAAGACTTCAAGCCGCCAGGTCTTAGCCGGTGAACGGGTTGGCGAATGCGAACATCATTGCGATACCAACGCCGATCAGGAATGCCGCGTCGATCAGGCCAGCCAGCAGGAACATCTTGGTCTGCAGGGTGTTCATCAGTTCAGGCTGACGTGCCGAGGCTTCCAGGTACTTACCGCCCATCAGAGCGATACCGATACATGCGCCGATAGCGCCGAGGCCGATGATCAAACCGCAAGCCAGTGCAACAAAAGAAACGTCAGTCATGATTACTCCAAAAAGTTAATTTAAAAACTAGATTAAAAACTACAACTTCGTTACAACCACTATCTTGTTCGATGCTTGCGGCGCCGATCAGTGGCCTTCATGGGCCTGACCGAGATACACCAGCGTCAGCATCATGAAGATGAATGCCTGCAGGAACACGATCAGGATGTGGAAGATCGCCCAGATCGAGCCTGCGATCACATGACCGACGATACCGAAGACGGTGAAGGTCGAGCCAAGCAAAGCGATCAATAGGAACAGCAGCTCGCCGGCGAACATGTTGCCGAACAGTCGCATTGCCAGCGACACCATTTTTGCTGCGTATTCGATGACGTTCAGGAGCAGGTTGAACGGCGCCATGGCGATGCCGAACGGTGCTGCGAACAGTTCGTGGAGCCAGCCGCCCAGGCCCTTGATCTTGATGCCGTAGTAGATCATCAGGACCAGCACGCCCAGGGCAATGCCCATGGTGCCGTTGATGTCGGCGGTCGGAACCACGCGGTGGTACGGGAAGACATGGGTCAGACCCAGCCATTCGAAGCCTTTGGCGAACATGTCGACAGGCAGGAAGTCCAGCGAGTTCATCAGGGCGACCCAGACGAACACGGTCAGCGCCAGCGGAGCGATGAAGCTGCGGTCGCCGTGGACGATCGACTTCGACTGGTCTTCGACCATCTCGACGACCATCTCGACAGCGGCCTGGAAGCGGCCCGGCACGCCCGAGGTGGCGCGGCGCGCCGCCATCCACATCAGCAGCGAGCCGATGACGCCCATCAGCACCGACCAGAAGATGGTGTCGTAGTGCAGGATCGAGAAGTCGATCGGGCTTTCCTGATGGTGGTTCGACAGGAAGCCGAGGTGGTGCCGGATGTATTCTGAAGCGGTGGGCGCGTGTGCTGCGCCTTCGGTTGGATTCGCCATTATCGTTGCCTAAATAATAAGAATATGTAACTTTTCAGTGCCACGATGAACCCGCCCATCAGGGCCAGCCAGTTCAGATCGCGGTACAGCCACGCCGTTACGCCCAGGAGCGCCAGCGTCATTGCAATCTTTATAAATTCCCAGATGAAAAACGTGAAGGGGTTTGCCCCTCCCGCTTTCGTTGATGCGGCAAACAGGCGTACCGCCATAATTCCGTTGGGCACGACACAACACAAACCGCCCAGTACTGCCGAAAACATCGCAGGCCATCCCCCCAGCAGTGCGGCGATGAGGCCGGCGACTACCGTTGCGATCAACTGCAGGGAAACGATGCGCAGCATTTTTTTCTAGTTTCGCGCCCGCGCATGTGGACGATTTGCGATGTGGTAATTACATGAATCAGCGGGATTATAAGTGGTTATACGGACGTGAGTCAAACGATTCGCAAGTTATAACTGAGACGTATAGATGGCGAAACTGTCACGTCTGAATGGGAGATTGTGCAATCTTTTCAGTTACTTAAGTAAAGACTGCTGTTGACTGCCGAGTTAACAATTTACCGCTTGGTAAGGGGATGCGGCAGGGGGAAAGACGGGCAGATCTTGTGTGTCTGACAGGGGAGATTTCCCTGGGGGAAGTGGTGTTTGAAGCATCGCCCGGCGGTTGATCCGCCGGGCCGGTGATGTGCTGTTGTGATAATGAAACAGGCGGGAGGGCGATCAGGTGCGCAAGCGCGCCAGCACGCCGTCCAGGATATCCAGGTCGGCGAAGTCGATGATCAGCTGCCCCTTCCCTTTCGCGCCCATCTTGAACATGACCGGGGTCGCCAGCTTGTCCGAGAGCTCCTCTTCCAGGCGCACGATGTCGCCCGGCTTTTCCTTGGCGCGCGGCGCGGCGGCCGGCGCGTTCTGCTCTTCGATCGCACGGGCGACCAGCTTCTCGGTCTCGCGCACCGACAGGCGCTTGGCGATCACCTGGTTCGCCAGGGTGATCTGGCTTGCGCTGTCCACCGCCAGCAGGGCGCGGGCGTGGCCCATGTCGATGTCACCTGCCATGAGCATGGTCTGCACCGGCTGCGCCAGGTTGATCAGGCGCAGCAGGTTCGACACGGCGCTGCGCGAACGGCCGACGGCGGCGGCGGCCTGCTCGTGGGTGAAGTTGAAATCCGAGATCAGGCGCTGGATGCCCTGCGCTTCTTCCAGCGGATTCAGGTCTTCGCGCTGGATGTTCTCGATCAGGGCCATCGCGGCGGCGGCCTGGTCGTCGACGTCGCGCACCAGCACCGGGATTTCTTCCAGGCCGGCCATCTGGGCGGCGCGGAAGCGGCGTTCGCCGGCGATGATCTCGTAACGGGCGCCGGAGCCGGAGCCGTCGTGCAGCGGACGCACCAGCACCGGCTGCATGATGCCCTGGGTCTTGATCGAGGAGGCCAGCTCGCTGAGCGAGCCTTCGTCCATGCGGGTGCGCGGCTGGTACTTGCCGGCCTGGATCTGCGCCACCGGCAGTGCCGACGGATTGTTCGGCGCCAAGGCCGGTTCGCTGTCGCCGCCCAGCAGCGCGTCGAGGCCGCGGCCGAGTCCTTTCAGTTTTTTGCTTGCCATGTTGTTCTAGCTCTCTTGATTACATTGTCTTGATGCGCTCGACCATCTCGGCGCCGAAGGCGATGTACGCCTGCGCGCCCTTGGAGGACGGATCGAACACCACGCCCGGAATGCCGTAGGACGGCGCTTCGGCCAGGCGCACGTTGCGCGGGATGATGGTCTTGAATACCTTGTCGCCGAAGTGCTGCTCCAGCTGGCTCGATACCTGCTGCGACAGGGTCATGCGCGGATCGAACATCACGCGCAGCAGGCCGATGATGCGCAGGTCGGTGTTCAGGTTGGCGTGCACCTTCTTGATGGTGTTGACCAGGTCCGACAGGCCTTCGAGCGCGTAGTACTCGCACTGCATCGGGATGATCACGCCGTGCGCGCCGCACAGGCCGTTCAGGGTCAGCAGCGACAGCGCCGGCGGGCAATCGATCAGGATGAAATCGTAGTCCGCGTCGACCTTGGCCAGCGCGTCCTTCAGGCGGCGCTCGCGGTTGTCCAGCGCCACCATCTCCACTTCGGCGCCGGCCAGCTCGCGGTTGGCGGGCAGCACGTCGAAGCGGCCGGCCTCCGAACGCAGGCGCGCGGCGGCGACGTCAAGCTCCCCCAGCAGCACCTGGTAGATGGAACCTTCCAGCTCGGCCTTGTTGATGCCCGCCCCCATCGTGGCGTTGCCCTGGGGATCAAGGTCGACCAGCAGCACACGCTGGTTCAGCTTCGCAAGGCCTGCCGCGAGGTTGACGGAGGTAGTGGTCTTCCCGACTCCCCCTTTTTGATTCGCAACGCAAAATATCTTCGCCATCTATTCTTTTCCGTGGATGCGACAACAAGACGATATACCGTTCATACCGTACAAACCATTCGAATGATTTATAAGGTATAAACGGTATAAACGATTTATACAGTTAATATGATTTAGCCATTTCGTTGGATGAAAACGAGATGGCGTTCGGCTCCCAGCCTTGGCACCTGCAGGGGCTGCAAATCCGTCACTTTCCATTCGCCTGGCAGCCGCTCGCGTTCCTCGCTCGGGGCCACGCCTTTCAAGGCGATGAATTGGCCGCCCTCGTCCAGCAGGTGGCCCGACCACTCCACGAAATCCGACAGGTCGGCGAAAGCGCGCGAGGTGATGACGTCGAATTTGTCGCTCACCTCGAGTTCCTGCACTTTTTTCGTGTAGACCGTGACGTTGGCCAGGCCCAGCTCCGCCTTCACCTGCGTGAGGAAGGCGGTTTTCTTGTGCACGGTGTCGATCATCGACACTTTCATGTCCGGCCTTGAGATGGCCAGCACGATGCCCGGCAATCCGCCCCCTGCCCCGACATCCAGCACATTGCGCGCGCCTTTGAATGCCGGCACGGCCGCGAGCGAGTCCAGCAGGTGGTGGGTCACCATCTGCATCGGGTCGCGCAGCGAGGTCAGGTTGTAGACCGAGTTCCACTTATACATCAGCTGGACGTAATCCATCAGCTGGTGCTGCTGCGCCTCGGGTACGTCCAGCTGCATCTCCGTGATGCCCTGGGCCAGCACTTGCGCCAGCGCGGCGCGGTCGAATCCCCTCATTCGGCCTGCTCCACGGCTGCGTTGCTGAAGCCCTTGGCGCCGCGCTTTTTCAGGTGCACCAGCAGCAGCGAGATCGCCGCCGGGGTCACGCCCGAAATGCGCGACGCCTGGCCCAGGGTCTCGGGACGCTGCTTGTCCAGCTTCTGGCGCACTTCGATCGACAGCGCCGCGATCTCCAGGTAGTTCAGGTTCTCCGGCAGCTTCAGGTTTTCGTAGTGCTCGTGGCGTTCCACTTCGCGCGCCTGGCGGTCGATGTAGCCCGCGTACTTGATCTGGATCTCGACCTGTTCCTTGACGGCCGGGTCCTCGACACCCGGGCCGGCCAGCGGCTGGCCTTCGTTGCCGGTCATGCTCATCAGGGTGTCGTACTCGACGCCTGGACGGCGCAGCAGGTCGGCCAGGTTGTATTCGCGTTCGATCGCCTGCCCCACCACGCGCTCGGATTCGGCGGCGGCGAGGATGCGCGGGTTGACCCAGGTGGAGCGCAGGCGTTCCAGCTCGCGGGCCACGGATTCGCGCTTGGTCTCGAAGGCTGCCCATTGCGCGTCGTCGACGACGCCCAGCTTGCGCCCCATCTCGGTCAGGCGCATGTCGGCGTTGTCCTCGCGCAGCGAGAGGCGGTATTCCGCGCGGCTGGTGAACATGCGGTAAGGCTCGGCCACGCCCTGGGTGGTGAGGTCGTCGACCAGCACGCCGAGGTAGGCTTCCGAGCGGCCCGGCGTCCAGGCGTCCTTGCCCTGGGTTTGCAGCGCGGCGTTCAGGCCGGCCAGCAGGCCCTGGGCCGCGGCTTCTTCGTAGCCGGTGGTGCCGTTGATCTGGCCGGCGAAGAACAGGCCCTTGATCGCCTTGGTTTCGAGCGAGGCCTTCAGGCCGCGCGGGTCGAAGTAATCGTATTCGATCGCATAGCCGGGACGCAGGATGAAGGCGTTCTCCAGGCCGCGCATCGAGCGCACCAGGTCCAGCTGCACGTCGAACGGCAGGCTGGTCGAGATCCCGTTCGGATAGAACTCGTTGGTGGTCAGGCCTTCCGGCTCCAGGAAGATCTGGTGCGATTCCTTGGAGGCGAAACGGTGGATCTTGTCTTCGATCGACGGGCAATAGCGCGGACCCACGCCTTCGATCACGCCGGTGTACATCGGGCTGCGGTCCAGGCCGGAGCGGATGATGTCATGGGTCTTCTCGTTGGTGTGCGTGACCCAGCACGGCACCTGGCGCGGGTGCATGGCGGCATTGCCCATGTACGAGAACACCGGCACCGGATCGAGGTCGCCGGGCTGTTCGGCCAGCACCGAGAAGTCGATGCTGCGGCCGTCAATGCGCGGCGGCGTGCCGGTCTTCAGGCGGCCCTGGGGCAGCTTGAGTTCCTTCAGGCGCGCCGACAGCGAGGATGCGGGCGGATCGCCGGCACGACCGCCCGAATAATTCTGCAAGCCGACGTGGATTTTGCCATCGAGGAAGGTGCCTGCGGTCAACACCACAGCACGGGCGCGGAACTGCAGACCGATCTGGGTGACGGCGCCGACCACGCGGTCGCCCTCCACCATCAGGTCGTCCACCGCCTGCTGGAACAGCCACAGGTTCGGCTGGTTCTCCAGGCGCGCACGGATCGCCGCCTTGTACAGGACGCGGTCGGCCTGGGCGCGGGTAGCGCGCACGGCCGGGCCCTTGGACGAGTTCAGGATGCGGAACTGGATGCCGGCCTCGTCGGTGGCGATAGCCATGGCGCCGCCGAGGGCGTCCACTTCCTTCACGAGGTGGCCCTTGCCGATACCGCCGATGGACGGGTTGCAGGACATCGCGCCCAGGGTTTCGATGTTATGCGTGAGCAGCAAGGTCTTCTGCCCCGTGCGTGCGGACGCTAGTGCGGCTTCGGTACCGGCATGGCCGCCGCCGACGACGATCACGTCGAATTCAGTAGGAAATAGCATGATGGGAGTAAAGCGAGGAGACTAATGCGCGATTATAGATTCTTTTTTCTTGCGGGACCCTCAACCGGTCCGAAAACGACGAAATTTTGTTCCACGTGAAACAATACTCAGCAGTTATTGGCTTTCGAGCATTTTGGTTTCACGTGAAACAATCAACAAAAAAGCCGGGACGATCCCGGCTTCATTGTTTCACGTGGAACAGTCCGACTACCAACCGATCTTGGTGAAAGCATCGTAGGCGGTCTTCAGGATCAGTCCCGTCACCACGAACAAGAACAGCTTGCGCACGAAACCACTACCGTGCTTCAGCGCCAGCTTGGTCCCAATCAGGGAGCCGGCGATCTGGCAGCCTGCCATCATCAAGCCGATCTGCCACAACAGGTGGCCGCTATAGCCGAACCACAGCAAGGCCGAGAAATTGCATGCCACATTGACGATCTTCGCCGCCGCAGATGCGCTCAGGAAGTCGAAGCCGAAGAAGCGCACGAACAGGAAGATCAGGAAGCTGCCGGTACCTGGACCGAAGAAGCCATCGTAGAAACCGATCGCCGCGCCAATGCCGATGGCCCAATAGCGCTCGGCCAGGCCGCTATGCACAGGTGCATGCACTGCCCCGAGGTCCTTCTTCCTGAACGTATAGATCGCCACCGCCACCAGGATAATCGGCAGCAGCGTACGTACAAAGTCGGCCGGTACGCGGGTGACAGTCCAGGCGCCGGCAAAGGACAACGCGAAAGCGGCCAGCGCCGCCGGCGCCGCAGTGCTCCACGCTACCCGCACCCGGCGCGAATAATTGATCGCTGCGGCGCTGGTGCCGAAAATGCTGGCGAACTTGTTGGTGCCAAGCAGCGTGGCCGGCGCTTCTTTCGGCAGGATGGAAAAGATGGCGGGAATCTGGATCAGGCCGCCGCCACCGACAACGGCGTCGACCAGCCCGGCAGCAAACGCGGCGCCGCCGAGCCAAACTAAATCGATCATGGGGAACTTTCGGATTGGTGCAGAGCCTGCATTTTACGGCAAGCGAAGTTCTCGAGCGCAAGACCAACGAGGGGCGCGGATGCGGTAAGCTTCCAGCACCACACCCATGGAGACCAGCATGACCGCCTTCGCTTTCGGCACCGTCGCCAGCATCCTGTCCGAACCGGGCGCCAGCGCCAATCTGGGCCACCTGCTCGCCGAGCGTTTCCCGGGAACGAAGCGTCCCCTGCTCGTCACCGACGCCGGCTTCCTGCGCACCGGACTGATGCAAGCGGCGCTGATGGATCTTGTGCGGCATGGCATGCAATCCGCGGTGTTCTCTGACGTGGTCGCCGATCCGCCGGAAGACGTCGTACTGGCCGCCGTCGCAGCGGCACGCCGGCACGATGCCGACCTGATCATCGGCTTCGGCGGCGGCAGTTCGATGGACGTCGCCAAGCTGGTGGCGGTGCTGGCACAGGGGAGCCAGGCGCTGCCGGAGATCTACGGCATCGGCAAGGTGGCAGGCAAGCGGCTGCCCCTGGTCCAGGTGCCGACCACCGCCGGCACGGGATCCGAAGTCACCAACATCGCCATCGTCACCACCGGCGCCACGACCAAGACCGGCGTCGTGGCGCCCCAGCTGTACGCGGACCTTGCGGTACTGGACGCCAGCCTGACCCTCGGCCTGCCGCCGAAGGTCACCGCCGCAACCGGCATCGATGCGATGGTGCACGGCATTGAAGCCTACACCAGCCGCCACAAGAAAAATCCGCTATCCGACGCGCTGGCGCGGGAAGCGCTCGGCCTGCTGTCGCGGAACCTGCTGCCGGCCTGCGAACGCGGCCAGGATTTGCAGGTCCGCCAGGCGATGCTGCTTGGCGCCTGCCTGGCCGGGCAGGCGTTCTCGAACGCGCCGGTGGCGGCGGTGCATGCGCTGGCGTATCCGATCGGCGGCATCTTCCATGTGCCGCACGGCTTGTCGAATTCCCTGGTCCTGCCGCACGTACTGGAGTTCAACCTGCCCGATGCGGAAAGGCATTATGCGGAGCTGGCGGACATCGTCGTCCCGCAAGCCAGCGGTAGCGACGAAGCACGCGCGCGGGCCCTCATTGCTGCGACGCAGCAAACAGCCAGGATGACGGGAATCGAAACGAGTCTACGCCAGGTCGGCATCACGGAAAGCGATCTCGACCGCCTGGCCGACGATGCGATGCTGCAAACCCGGCTGCTGGGAAACAACCCGCGCGAACTCAGCCGCGAACATGCGCGGGCGATCTACGCCGCCGCGCTATGAGTTGAGGAGGAAGTCGATCAGGAGCGCGTTGAGCTTGTCCGTCGCGGACAGCTGCATCCAGTGCCCCACGCCGTCCAGGCGCTCGTAGCGGAAGCCCGCGCGGCAGTATTCCGCCGAATCGAGCATCTGTTTTTCGCCCAGCGCAGGATCGCGGTCGCTCCAGATACCCATCACCGGCACCTCGACCGGCCCCCAGCGGCGCGACGAACCCAGCTTGAGATTGGCGCGGTAGTAGTTGAGCGCGGCGGTCAGTCGCCCTTCCGGCTCCAGCGCCGACAGCCACAATTTTTGCTGTTCCTTGTTGCGCGTCAGCTGGCGAATGAAGAACCAGTCGTTGGCCATGATCGCCTGCTCGGCGACGACCGGCATCAGGAAGCCCTGGATGTACCAGAAACGCATCTGCTGCTCCACGCCCGCGTTGGCGATCGCCGCCGGGTGGCCGGTCGACATGGCGACGAAGCGTTCCACCCGGTGCGGCGCATCCATGCAGACTTGCCAGCCGACCAGCCCGCCCCAGTCGTGGCCGACGATGGCCGCCTTCTCGATGCCGAGCACATCCATCAGGCCAAGCACGTCCGCGCGCAGGAATTCGATGGCGTAGGCGCCGGTGCTGGAAGGCGCATCGGTCTGTCCATAGCCGCGCATGTCGGGCGCGATGACGCGCATCCCGGCCGCTGCGAGCGCCGGGATCTGCTTGCGCCAGATGGAATGGGTATCAGGAAAACCGTGGAGCAGCAGCACGGGCGGACCTTCGCCCATGCTGACGTAATGCATGTTCAGACCATTGACTGTGACCTGGTGCGACTCGACACCCATGCTCTCTCCCGGCGCAAGCAGTGGCGGCGCTCCTGCACGGAGAGTAGCGCTCAGGCATTCGCCTTGCGCCCCTTACTGAGCAGAGCACCGATTTCCCCCACAATACCACGCCGGAACAATAGAACACAGACAATGAAGATCAAGCCGGTGACCATGCCCACCGATTCGCCCAGGCTGCCGAACCACGCGATGCCGAGCGACTCCGACAGCCAGGCGCCCAGGTCGCCCAGCTTGTTTTCCAGGGCAATGATGAGGAAGGCGCCAAGGATGGGCCCGGCAAGCGTTCCCATGCCCCCTACAAGCGTCATCAGGACCACCAGGCCCGACATGGTCCAGTGGACGTCGGTCAGCGTCTCAAAGCCCAATACGAGCGTTTTGGTGGCTCCTGCGAGCCCTGCCAGGGCTGCGGACAGCACGAAGGCCAGCAGCTTGTAGCGGTCGACCTCGTAGCCCAGGGAGACGGCGCGCGCCTCGTTCTCCTTGATCGCCTTGAGCACCTGGCCGAAGGGCGAATGCACGGTGCGGACAATCAGGGCGAATCCGGCCACGAACAGGGCCAGTACCACGTAGTACATGGTCAGGTCGCTGGACAGGTCGAGCGCGCCGAACAGGCGGCCGCGCGGCACGCCCTGCAGGCCGTCCTCGCCATGCGTGTAGGGGGAACGCAGGGCGGCGAAATACACCATCTGGGCCAGCGCCAGGGTGATCATCGAGAAGTAGATGCCCTGGCGGCGGATCGCCAGCGAGCCGATCACCAGGCCCAGCAGGCTGCTGGCCAGCACGCCGCAGACGATGCCCAGCTCGGTCGGCAGGCCCACGACCGTCAGCAGGTGTCCGGTCACATAGCCGGCGCTGCCGAAAAAAGCGGCATGGCCGAAGGACAGCAGGCCGGTGAAGCCGATCAGGAGATTGAAGGCACAGGCGAACAGGGCGAAGCACAGCAGCTTCATCAGGAACACCGGATAGGCAAAGAAGGGCGCGGCCAGCGCCACAGCCAGGGCGATCAGGTACAGGAATTTCTTATTCATGGCGCCCTCTTCACTTTTCCTTGCCGAACAGCCCGGCCGGGCGCAGCAGCAATACGATGACCATCACGACGAACACCACCACTTCCGACCCTTCCGGATAGAACACCCGCGTCAGGCCCTCGATCACGCCCAGCGCCAGCCCGGTCAGGATGGAGCCCAGAATCGAGCCCATGCCGCCGATCACCACCACGGCGAACACGACGATGATGAGGTTGGAGCCCATCAGCGGCGTCACGTTGATCACGGGCGCCGCCAGCACGCCCGCCAGGCCGGCCAGCGCCACGCCGAAGCCATAGGTCAGGGTGACCATCAGCGGCACGTTGATGCCGAAGGCTTCGACCAGCTTGGGGTTCTCGGTGCCGGCGCGCAGGTAGGCGCCCAGGCGGGTCTTTTCGATCACGAACCAGGTGCCCAGGCAGACCACGATGGAGGCCACGACGACCCAGGCGCGGTAGTTGGGCAGGATCATGAAGCCGAGGTCGGTGGCGCCGGCCAGCTGTTCCGGCACGTCCAGGGTCTGGCCGGAGACGCCGAAGAAGGAGCGGAACACGCCTTCCAGCAGCAAGGTGATGCCGAAGGTCAGCAGCAGGCCGTACAGGTGGTCCAGCTTGTACAGCCAGCGCAGCATGCTGCGCTCGACCAGGATGCCGAAGGCGCCCACCAGCAGCGGGGCCAGCAGGAGCATCATCCAGTAGTTCAGGCCGAAGCTGGTGACGCCGATGTAGGCGGCGAAGGCGCCCACCATGTACAGGGCGCCGTGCGAGAAGTTGATGACGTTGAGCAGGCCGAAGATGACGGCCAGGCCCAGCGAGAGCATGGCGTAGAAGGAGCCGTTGACCAGGCCCAGCAGGAGCTGGCTCATCAGGGCTTGGGAGGGGATGCCGAAGATTTCCATGGGGGTCTGGCTGAGCTGCGAAACTTGGGCCCCCGCCTTCGCGGGGGTGACGAATCAAACGCTAACAACGGTGGAAATAGCCGGGTTGGCTTACTTCCACAAAGAGCACTTGGTTTCGGCTTTCTTGGTGTAGGCCTGGTCGCCCGGGATGGTGGCGACGACCTTGTAGTAATCCCACGGGTACTTCGATTCCGAAGGCTTCTTCACCTGCATCAGGTACATGTCGTAGACCATGCGGCCGTCCGGGCGGATGGTGCCGTTCTTGGCGAACATGTCGTTGATCGGGGTCTTCTTCATGTGTGCGATGACCTTGTCGGCGTTGTCCGTGCCGGTGGCCTTGACCGCGTTCAGGAACTGGGTCGCGGCCGAGTAATCGCCCGCCTGCAGCATCGAGGGCTGCTTCTTCATCTTGGCGAAATAGCGCTTCGACCAGGCGCGGGTGTCGGCGTTCTGGTCCCAGTACCAGCCGTCGGTCAGGTACATGCCCTGGGTGGTGTTCAGGCCCAGGGTGTGGATATCGTTGATGAAGACCAGCAGGCCGGCGATCTTCATCTTCTTGGTCAGGCCGAATTCGTTGGCCGCCTTGACCGCGTTGATCATGTCGCCGCCGGCGTTGGCCAGGCCCAGCACCTGGGCCTTGGACGACTGCGCCTGCAGCAGGAAGGACGAGAAGTCCGAGGCCGACAGGGGGTGCTTGACGCTGCCCAGCACGGTGCCGCCGTTGGCCTTGACCACGTCGGCGGTGTCCTTCTCGAGCGACTGGCCGAAGGCGTAGTCGGCGGTCAGGAAGTACCAGGACTTGCCGCCCTGCTTGATCATGGTCGCGCCGGTGCCGCGCGCCAGCGCCACGGTGTCGTAGGCGTAGTGCACCGTGTAGGGCGTGCACTGCTCGTTGGTCAGCTGGGCCGTGCCCGAACCGATGGCGATGAAGACCTTCTTCTTCTCGGCCGCCACCTTGGCCATGGCCAGGCTGGCGCCGGAATTGGTGCCGCCGATCAGGAGGTCGACGCCCTGCTGGTCGAACCATTCGCGCGCCTTGGAGGCGGCGACGTCCGGCTTGTTCTGGTGGTCGGCCGTGACCAGCTGGATCTTCTTGCCGTTGATGGCGCCGCCCATGTCGGCGATCGCCATCTGGATGGCTTCGATACCGCCCTTGCCGTCGATGTCCGAATACACGCCGGACAGGTCGGTGATGAAACCGATCTTGATCACGTCGCCCGAGATCTGGGCATGGGCAGGCAGGGCAAAGCCGGCGCTGGCAGCGACGGCCACAGTGAGGGCACGTAGTTTCATTTTCTTGTCTCCGTTCTGTTCTGGAAAATCACACACCCAGGAGCTCGGTCAGCACCGGCATCCTGGCATCGAGTTCGGCCGCGGCGATCGTCTCGACCACCTGGCCATGCTCCACCACGTAAAACCGGTCCGCCAGCGGTGCGGCGAAGCGGAAGTTCTGTTCCACCATGACGATGGTGTAGCCCTTGGACTTGAGCGTCGTGATCATGCGCGCCAGGGCCTGCACGATGACCGGCGCCAGGCCCTCGGAAATCTCGTCCAGCAGCAGCAGACGCGCGCCGGTGCGCAGGATGCGCGCCACCGCCAGCATCTGCTGCTCGCCGCCCGACAGGCGCGTGCCCTGGCTGTTGCGCCGTTCGTAGAGGTTGGGGAACATTTCGTAGATCTCGTCCACGCTCATGCCCCCTTCCGCTCCTTTCAGGCGCGGCGGCAGCAGCAGGTTTTCCTCTGTGGACAAGGACGAAAATATCCCCCGCTCTTCCGGGCAATAGCCGATGCCGAGGTGGGCGATGCGGTGCGTCGGCAGGGCGATGGCTTCAAGGCCGTTGACCTTGATCGAACCGCTGCGCCGCCCCGTCAGGCCCATGATGGCGCGCAGGGTGGTCGTGCGGCCGGCGCCGTTGCGGCCCAGCAGGGTGACGACTTCGCCCGGGTTCACGCTCAGGCCGATGCCGTGCAGGATGTGCGATTCGCCGTACCAGGCGTGCAGGTCGCGGATTTCCAGTGCGGGGGTCATCAGTGCGCTCCCTGCAAATGGCCGTCGCTGCTGCCCATATACGCTTCCATCACCTGTGGATTACGCGAGACTTCGGCATAGCTGCCTTCGGCCAGCACGGCGCCGCGCTGGAGCACCGAGATGCGGTCGCAGATGCCGGACACGACGCTCATGTTGTGCTCCACCATCAGGATGGTGCGCCCTGCCGAGACTTTCTTGATCAGTTCGGTAACCCTGTGGACATCTTCATGGCCCATGCCCTGGGTGGGCTCGTCCAGCAGCATCAGTTCCGGTTCCATGGCCAGGGTCGTGGCGATCTCGAGCGCCCGCTTGCGGCCATACGGCAAGTCGGCCGTCAACACATGGGCGAAGCCGTCCAGGCCGACCTCGGCCAGCAGCTCCATCGCGCGCGTATTCAGGCTCTCCAGCGAACGCTCGCTGCGCCAGAAATGGAAGCTGGTGCCGAGCCGGCGCTGCAGGCCGATGCGCACGTTTTCGAGCACGCTCAAGTGGGGGAAAACAGCCGAGATCTGGAAGGAGCGGATCACCCCCATGCGGGCGATCTGGGCGGGCCGGGCGCCGGTGATGTCCTTGCCATTGAACAGGATCTGCCCGGAAGTCGGGACCAGAAACTTGGTCAGGAGATTGAAACAGGTGGTCTTGCCCGCGCCATTGGGGCCGATCAGCGCATGGATATGGCCGCGCTGGACCTTGAGGTTGACGTTGCTAACTGCCGTGAATCCTTTGAATTCCTTGGTCAGATCCCTTGTCTCCAGGATGACATCCGCCATTGGTTCTCCCACGTGCTACTGCAAAGGCAACATTGCTCAAGTAATAATACATACTAGGCTGGAGGCTCACAATACGCCAGCGCTACAGTGTGCGTGTTTGTTGCTTTGAACCTGCGCAAGGTGGGTGTGCAGTTTTGCACAGGCAATCCCCGTGCTATTCAGCTATTTATGCACAGAGTTATCCACGCGGCTCTTCCATCCGGGAGAGGATGTCGGTCGCGGTCTTCTCCGCAATCATGATCGTCGGGGAATTCGTATTGCCCGAGGTGATGAAGGGCATGATCGAGGCATCCACTACGCGCAGCTTGTGCACGCCGCGCACCCGCAGCCGGCTGTCGACCACGGCCAGCGGATCGCCGGCGCTGCCCATGCGGCAGGTACCCACCGGATGGAAGATCGTGGTGCCGATCATGCCGGCGGCTTGCGCCAGCTCCTCTTCCGTCTGATAAGCCGGACCAGGCAGGTATTCCTGCGGCTGGTAGCGCGCCAGGCCGGGCGCGGCCGCGATGCGGCGCGTCAGCTGCAGCGCGGCGGCGGCGGTCTTGCGGTCGGCCTCGGTGCTCAGGTAGTTCGGCGTGATCTTCGGCGCCGCATAACTGTCGCCGGACGCGATGCGCACATGCCCGCGCGAGGTCGGCTGCAGGTTGCACACGCTCGCCGTGAAGGCGGGAAAGCGGTGCAGCGGGTCGCCGAACTTATCCAGCGACAGCGGCTGGACGTGGAATTGCAGGTCCGGCGCCGCCAATCCGGGCCGCGAACAGGCGAACGCGCCCAGCTGCGACGGCGCCATCGACATCGGACCGCTGCGCCTCAAGGCGTACTCGAGACCGATCCAGGCTTTCCCGAACCAGTTGCCGGCCCGGGTATTCAGGGTCGGCGCTCCCTTGATCTTGAAGATCATGCGCAGCTGCAGGTGGTCCTGCAGGTTTTCGCCCACGCCCGGCGCATCGACCAATGGCGCGATGCCGTGTTCGTGAAGCAGGGCCGCCGGCCCGATTCCGGACAATTGCAGGATCTGCGGTGAACCGATCGCGCCCGCCGCCAGCAGGGTTTCGCGCTGCGCCCTGGCGGTAAAGGCGCGGCCGCCGCCGGTGAACTGCACGCCGACGCAGACCTTGCCCTGCTCCGTGTCCTCGAACAGCAAGCGCTCGACGTGGCAGCCGGTCATCACGGTCAGGTTCTCGCGCTGGGCCGCCGGCTTGAGGAAGG
The DNA here is from genome assembly GCF_018119395.1 of Massilia sp. ZL223. Taxonomy (GTDB): domain Bacteria; phylum Pseudomonadota; class Gammaproteobacteria; order Burkholderiales; family Burkholderiaceae_D; genus Telluria. The sequence continues at coordinate 157,440 of NZ_JAGPWD010000004.1, read as the reverse complement.
CGCGCGCCGTATTGAGCCGGATGCCGCGGCGCTGGTTGACCTCGAAATAGGCAGACCCCTGGCCGCCGCCCGCATTCAGATCGGCGATCTTGGGAATGCCTTCCTGTTCGGCCGCATCGCGGAAGGCGTCCAGGATCTTCCACGACAGGCGCTGGCGCTCGACGCGCCACTCGCCGCCGGCACCGTGGATGTCGCTGGCGCCGCCATGGTGGTCTTCGCTGCGCTTGAACAGCGGCAGCACCTGGTCCCAGCGCCAGGAAGGATCATCGGTCACGTCGGCCCAGCGGTCGTAGTCCGCTTTCTGGCCGCGCATGTAGATCATGCCGTTGATCGACGAGCTGCCGCCCAGGACTTTGCCACGCGGGTAGATCAGCGAACGTCCGCCCAGGCCCGCATCCGGCTCGGTCCGGAACAGCCAGTCGGTGCGCGGATTGCCGATGCAGTGCAGGTAGCCGACCGGGATATGGATCCACAGGTAGTCGTCCTTGCCGCCCGCTTCGATGATCAGGACCTTGAGATCCTGGCGCTCGGTCAGCCGCTTGGCCAGCACACAGCCGGAGGTGCCGGCTCCGACGATGATGTAGTCGTAGTCGCCTGCGGACTCCATGCTCATCGCAGCGCTCGAATGGGCATGCCGCCGGGCTCCGGCATGCAAAAAGCGAGCAGGTACGACAGTGCAGCGAGGTCCAACATGCCTCCGACCGTAGTTCGATGAGTGGAGCTTACCAGATCGTAAACGGAAGTCTAGAGCCCATCTGTGGATAACCGACTTGATATCCACAGGTATCGTTTGTGCAAAACTCGGCTTTTTTGCACAGGCAAAAATCTTGTCCAGATTTGCCACCAGGAACTTTGCGCGGCAGTGCACCGGCTTATCCGGAACGTAAACGTTTGATTTTTGGAGCGTTAACCAGCTTGTCCACAGAACTGGGCAGGCGTTAACCACTACTACCAACGTGGTATACAGATCTTGGTTGTAAACCCGACGAGCTTCAGAAAAAAAATTTTTTTGCCCGGGCTGTTGCAACTTCGCACACCCGCTGGCGCCCCTTTGTCAGCTTCGCGGCCTGCCCAGGCAGAGCCCGTTTTGCAGGCAAAAACGTCCCCGTCCGTATGCGCTCTGTGGAAAAGCCCATGAATATCCACAGGATCGAATGTGTAGAAGCAGCGGTTTACGCACCCCATCCAATTTCTATCCAAGTTTCCTGCAATGCAAAAGCAAGGTTTGTCCTGCAGGTTAACGCGACCGTAAACGTTTGATGTTGTGGAAAAAACTGGACTTATCCACAAATGATGAGCCGTTTACTATCACTACCAGCTTTGTATACATACCTTTAGATACAACAACAAAACCTTTCCGCTTTTCCAATCCAGCCAGCCCATTCAAAAACCAGCTGCGAACTCTCTGCCGAAAACCGTCTGCCAAAAAAAGAAGCAAGGTCTTACAAACCTGTGATCTGCAAAACAGAGTTCAGCTGAACAGCTCGGATGTCCTGTCTCCATCCTGGTCGACAAAACGATGCCGGCACTGATCCACCAACGCTAAAACTGCCGACCCGCCATCCCGGCTGTGGAAAAGCTGATGAATATCCACAGGATCAGATGTGCAGAACGATCGATTTGAAGACTCCGGCATTTTTTGTCCAAGTTTCGTGCAAGCTGGACGCAAGGTTTGTTCAGCAGGTAAACGATCATGTAAGCGCTTGATACTGTGGAGTAAACCGTTGTTATCCACAGACGCTTGGCCGTTTACTATCACTACCAACTTTGTATACACATTCTTTAGGTAAACAACAGAAGCAAAAACGCAGTGAACAGCTGCCAGAAGATATGCTTCTGCTAATCTTCAAGGCTACGTCACCACACTGAGTCTCTCCATGACCACCATCAAGCGCTGTACAAGCCCTGAACAAGCAGGCTGGCTCGAGCTGCGCGTGGCCTTATGGCCAGCAGAAAGCAGCGAGCATCTGGCTGAAATGCAGGACTGCTGTGCACAACCGCAGCGTTATGCACAGTTCCTGGCCTACTCCGATGCCGGCGAAACTCAGGGACTGGTGGAAATCGCGCTCAGGAGCGACTACGTCAACGGCACCGACAGTTCTCCTGTCGGCTTCCTGGAAGGCTTGTACGTCGCTCCAGACTGCCGCAGGCAAGGCATTGCCCGCTTGCTGGTCGAAAAAGCCCAGCAATGGGCGCGCGAACAGGGCTGCAGTGAAATGGCTTCCGATGCTTTGCTCGAAAATAAGGCAAGCCAGGACATGCATCTGGCGCTGGGATTCGAGGAAACCGAACGCGTGGTGTACTTCCGCAAACCGCTTTAAAGAGAAAAAAGACGAAAAACCATGCGATTAGGGATCATCAGCGCACTGCACGAAGAACAGGTGGGGCTCGTGGAAGCCATGAGAGGGCCCTCCAGGCTCATCCATGGCATGCGCGACTACGTTGCTGGACAACTGTGGGAAATCGACGCTGTGTGCGTTTTATCGCGAATTGGCAAGGTTGCGGCAGCCATGACCGCCACAACGCTTGTGGAGAAGTTCGGAGTTACCCACATCCTCTTTACCGGCGTGGCCGGCGCCGGGGATAAAACGGTGCAGGTAGGCGATATCGTGGTCGCGGAATCGCTGGTCCAGCACGACATGGATGCAAGTCCCCTGTTCCCTCGCTTCGAAGTGCCGCTGACCGGCCAGACCCACTTCCAGCCCGACCAGCAGCTGTCGATGCGCCTGGTTGGCGCGGCCCAGGATTTCCTCGAGCTGGACTTCCTGGACGCCGTCAGCGAAGGAGAAAGGCGCGAATTCCGCCTCCAGCGTCCGCGCGTGCACCGCGGCCTGGTGGCGAGCGGCGACCAGTTCGTCAACGAGAAGAGCCGCATCGACGCGATGAATGGCGCGCTTCCCGGACTGGTGGCGGTGGAAATGGAAGGCGCCGCGGTGGCGCAGGTGTGCCATGAGCTGGGCGTGCCCTGCGCCGTGATCCGCGCGATTTCCGACAACGCCAATGAAAACGCGGCGCCCGATTTCATGCGATTCGTGAAATCGGTCGCCGCGCAGTATGCCTTTCACATCACCCGGCGCCTGTGCCGGGATCTGGCCGAGGCGCCGCTTCAGGCCAGGAGCGATTCGGCCGGCACGTAGTCGTAGCCCAGGTCGCGCGCCACGGCTTCGTAGGTGACCTTGCCCTGGCAGACGTTCAGGCCGTGGCGCAGGTGGACATCGTCCGCCAGTGCGCGGCGCCAGCCCTTGCTCGCCAGCGCGACGGCATGGCCGATGGTGGCGTTGTTGAGGGCGAAGGTGGAGGTGCGCGCCACCGCGCCCGGCATGTTCGCCACGCAGTAGTGGATCACGCCGTCGACCACGAAGGTCGGATCGGCATGGGTGGTCGCATGCGAGGTTTCGAAGCAGCCGCCCTGGTCGATCGCCACGTCCACGATGACCGAGCCTTTCTTCATGCGCGAGACCATGTCGCGGCTAACCAGCTTCGGCGCCGCGGCGCCCGGCACCAGCACGCCGCCGATCACCAGGTCGGCAGAGAGTACGCTTTCTTCCAGCGCGTGCGCGTTCGAATACAGGGTCGAGATGCGGTTGCCGTAGACCAGGTCGAGCTGGCGCAGGCGGTCGACGTTCTTGTCGAGCACCGTCACGCGCGCGCCCAGGCCGGCCGCCATCTGCAGCGCATTGGTGCCGACCACGCCCGCGCCGATGATGACCACGTGCCCTGCTTCCACGCCCGGCACGCCGCCCAGCAGCAGGCCCATGCCGCCCTTGGACTTCTCCAGGTGGCTGGCGCCGGCCTGGATAGCCATGCGTCCCGCCACTTCGCTCATCGGGGCGAGCAAAGGCAGGCCGCCGCCCGGGCCGGTGATGGTTTCGTAGGCGATGCAGATCGCGCCGGACTTGACCAGCGCGGCGGTTTGTTCGGGATCGGGGGCGAGGTGGAGGTAGGTGTAGAGCACCTGGTTCGGGCGCAGCATCGCGCATTCGCCGGGCTGCGGCTCCTTGACCTTGACGATCATTTCGGCGCGCTCGAAGATTTCCTTCGCCGTGTCGACGATCTTGGCGCCGGCGGCCACGTACTGCTCGTCGAGCAGGCCGATTTCCGCGCCCGCGTTCTTCTGCACGAGCACCTGGTGCCCGCGCGCGGTGAGTTCGCGTACGGACGGGGGCGTGAGGCCAACCCGGTATTCGTGGTTCTTGATTTCCTTTGGAACGCCAACCAGCATGTCTACCTCCATGTGTAAGGAGCTGTCCTTGCCAGGGCCGGAGCTTGTGCCCCCGGCCTTGTTGCGGCACATTTTGCAGCTCTTTTTGTAAAACCGTCTCTTCTACCCTTCCTACTCTATGCTCATTTGGCGTGGATGGGGGAGACCCATCCACGCGTCCGACATCGATTCTTACAGGCCCAGCGTCATCAGGCTTGCGTTACCGCCAGCCGCGGTCGTGTTGACGCACACCGCGCGCTCGGTCACCAGGCGCCACAGGGCCACCGGCTCCCTGGCGCTGGTATCCACGATACCAACGATCGCGCCCGGACGCGCAGCCAGCTGCGAGCGCAGCGAGCCGGCCAGGCCGGTCTCCAGCAGCGCGATCTGGAAGTCTTCCGCACCCAGTTCCGCCTCGCCGACGAAGCGCACGCGCTCCTTGACCAGCACCGGCAGCTTGGCCGGAATCAGCTCCTGCGAGCCGGCCAGCACCAGGGCGCGGTTGCCGGTCGCCAGCGCGGCGGCCAGCTGGTTGAGCAGGCCGGCCTGGGTGGCGGGCGCACACAGCAGGGTGCCGCGCGGGGTGAAGGACAGCTGGTTGCGCTCGCCCGTCGGACCCGGCAGGTCGATCGTCACGCCCTGCAGCGCCGAGCGGCCGTAGCCTTCGGCCAGCGTGGCGATGTCCTGGTGGCCGCTGCTGCGCAGCCAGCCGAGCAGCGCTTCCAGGCCCGCTTCCGGAGTACGCTGGTGCTGCATGAGCGGCGCCGCGGCGCGCTGCAGGCGCTTCAGGTAGAGCGGACCGCCGGCCTTCGGGCCGGTGCCGGACTTGCCTTCGCCGCCGAAGGGCTGCACGCCCACGACCGCGCCGACGATGTTGCGGTTCACGTAGATGTTACCCACATGCGCACGCTCGACGATGAAGTCGATGGTCTCGTCGATACGCGAGTGCACGCCCAGGGTCAGGCCGTAGCCGGTGGCGTTGATGGTGTCGATCACCTGCGCCAGCTCGGCGCGGCGGTAGCGCACGATGTGCAGCACCGGGCCGAAGACTTCCTGCTTCAGTTCCGCCAGCGAGGCGATTTCGAGCACGGTCGGCGGCACGAAGGTGCCGTAGCCGGTCACGGAGCTTGGGAGCTCGAGCGCGAAGTGGCTGCGCGCGGTGGCCTTCATGCGTTCGATGTGGGCCAGCAGGTTGCGCTGGGCTTCCGCATCGATCACCGGGCCGATGTCGGTGGCCAGGCGGTCCGGGCTGCCCACAACCAGTTCCTGCATCGCGCCCTTGAGCATCTTGATGGTCTTGTCGGCGATGTCTTCCTGCAGGAACAGCACGCGCAGCGCCGAGCAGCGCTGGCCGGCGCTGTCGAAGGCCGAGCTCAGGACGTCCTGCACCACCTGTTCCGGAAGCGCCGACGAATCGACGATTAGGGCGTTCTGGCCGCCGGTTTCGGCCACCAGCGGAATGTCGATGCCTTCTTTTTCGGCACGCGCGGCAAGTAGGCGGTTGATCAGCTGCGCCACTTCGGTGGAGCCGGTGAAGATCACGCCCTTGATGCGGGTATCGGCGGTCAGCGCGGCGCCGACCACTTCGCCGCGGCCCGGCAGCAGCTGCAGCGCTGCGCGCGGGGCGCCCGCTTCGATGAACAGTTCCACCGCGCGGTGGGCGATCAGCGGGGTCTGCTCCGCCGGCTTGGCCAGCACCACGTTGCCGGCCACGAGGGCGGCGGCCACCTGGCCGGTGAAGATCGCCAGCGGGAAGTTCCAAGGGCTGATGCAGGTGACAGGACCCAGTGCGCCCTCGGCGGCCGAAGTACGGGCTTGCACGGCGTAGTAGCGCAGGAAGTCGACCGCTTCACGCAGTTCGGCGATCGCGTTCGGCAGCGACTTGCCGGCTTCGCGCACGGCCAGGGCCATCAGTTCGACGCCGTTCTGCTCGAACAGGTCGGCGGTGCGTTCCAGGATCGCGGCGCGCGCGTCGGCGCTGGTGGCGGCCCATTCGGCCGCGAAGCCTGACGCGGCAGCCAGCGCGGTCTCGACGTCGGCGCGCGAGGCTTCGCGCACGGTGCCGACGATGTCGGCCGATTGCGCCGGGTTGACGACATTGGCGGTGCCGCTGCCTTCGACGCCGCCTGCGATCAGCGGGCCGGCCGCGTGCTGGCGCTGCTGGGCCAGGCCTTCGGTGACCTGGCGCAGGACGTTTTCGTTGACCAGGTCGTAGCCGGCGGAGTTCTTGCGCTCGGCGCCGAACATGTTCAGCGGCTGGGCGATGGCCGGGTGCGGTTTGGCGCCGGCGGCGCGCGCCTGCTCGAACGGATCGGCCAGCAGGGTGTCGATCGCGACGTTTTCGTCCACGATCTGGTTCACGAAGGACGAGTTGGCGCCGTTTTCCAGCAGGCGGCGCACCAGGTAGGCGAGCAGGGTCTCGTGCGAACCGACCGGCGCGTAAATGCGGCAGGCCTTGTCCAGCTTGTTCTTGCCGACGACCTGGTCGTACAGGGTCTCGCCCATGCCGTGCAGGCACTGGAATTCGTAGTTGCTGACACCGTCGGCCTTGGCCCAGGTGTAGATCACCGACAGCGAATGCGCGTTGTGGGTCGCGAACTGCGGGTAGATCACGTCGGTGGCGGCCAGCAGCTTGCGTGCGCAGGTGAGGTAGGAGACGTCGGTGTAGACCTTGCGGGTGTAGACCGGATAGCCCGGCATGCCGTCCACCTGGGCGCGCTTGATTTCGGCGTCCCAGTAGGCGCCCTTCACCAGGCGCACCATGAACTTGCGGCCGCTCCTCTTGGCCAGGTCGACCACGAAGTCGATCACGAAGGGGCAGCGCTTCTGGTAAGCCTGGACCACCAGGCCGATGCCTTCGAAGCCGGCCAGCTCAGGGTCGAAAGCCAGGGCTTCCAGCATGTCGAGCGAGATCTCGAGGCGGTCGGCTTCCTCGGCGTCGATGTTGATGCCGATGTTGTACTGCTTGGCCAGCAGGACCAGGCTGCGCACGCGCGGCAGCAGTTCGCCCATCACGCGGGCGTACTGCGCGCGGCTGTAGCGCGGGTGCAGGGCCGACAGCTTGATCGAGATGCCCGGGCCGTCCTTGATGCCGCGGCCGTTCGAGGCCTTGCCGATCGCATGGATCGCGGTTTCGTAGGAAGCGTAGTAGTTCTTCGCATCGCTTTCCGTCAGCGCGGCTTCGCCCAGCATGTCGTAGGAGTAGCGGTAGCCGCGGGTTTCGTTCTCGCGGCTGTTCTTCAGCGCTTCCTCGATGGTCTGGCCGGTGACGAACTGGTTGCCCAGCATGCGCATCGCCAGGTCCACGCCCTTGCGGATCAGCGGTTCGCCGCCCTTGGCGATGATGCGGGTGAGGGCCGAGCCCAGGCCTTTTTCGCTATTGGTGCTCACCAGCTTGCCGGTGATGAGCAGGCCCCAGGTGGCGGCGTTGACGAACAGCGAGGGCGATTCGCCCAGGTGCTTGCGCCAGTCGCCCTTGCTGATCTTGTCGGCGATCAGGCGGTCGGCGGTTTCGCTGTCCGGAATGCGCAGCAGCGCTTCGGCCAGGCACATCAGCGCCACGCCTTCTTCCGACGACAGCGAGAACTCGTGCATCAGCGCATCCACGCCCGAGGAACGGGTGCGCTTTTCGCGCACGCTCGAGACCAGGCGGTGCGCCAGCATGTAGGCATCGCCGTTGGCGCTGGCGCCCTGGGCCAGCAGCCATTGCACGGCTTCGGTTTCATCGCGGCGGTAGGCGGCGGTGATGGCTGCGCGCAGCGGCGACTGGTCGCGCTTGACTTCGGCCTGGAGCGCATCGAACGGAACAAAGGTGGAGGCCGGGGAAGCGGCAATCTGCATGGCTGGTCTTCAATCGAAAAAGGGAGGAAACGGGCCACCGCGCGCAGCAAAAGCGCCGTACCGCTGGGGAGCTGGCCGGCGCATGTCATGACACGGTGAAATGATTCGATTGTAGAAGGAAATCTTCTGGATTAATTCTGTTTTTACGACAGACTAGCAAAAGATAGTTTTTGGTGCGACAATCTGACCGAATAATATTTATAACGGAGAGAGACCGATGCTGGACAAGATCAGTAAGAAAATTCTGGCCGAATTGCAGAATGACGGGCGAATAAGCAACGTCGAACTGGCCGCACGGGTCAACCTGTCCCCCGCCGCCTGCCTGGAACGCGTGCGCAAGCTGCATGAGTCCGGTTATATCCAGGGTTATACGGCCCAGCTCAATCCCCAGCTGCTGGATGTCTCGCTGCTGGTGTTCATCGAGGTCGTACTGGATCGTACCACTCCTGAAGTCTTCGATGCATTCAAACAGAGCGTCCAGATGATCCCGGAAGTCCTGGAATGCCATATGGTGGCAGGCGGTTTCGACTACCTGGTCAAGGCGCGCGTGAAGGATATGGCGGCTTACCGTGAATTCCTGGGCAAGACGCTGCTGCAGAAGGGCGTGCGCGAGACGCACACCTATGCGGTGATGGAAGAAGTCAAGAACACGACCAAGCTGCCCATTCGTTGAGCAGACCGGGCGCGGGAGCTGGCCCCAGCCCCGCGCACCAGGGCATTACACCACCTTGCGCGCGCCCGTCTTCGGCGATGCGCTCTCCGCCATACTTTCCAGGTTCTTGCGCAGCCAGCGGTGCGCCGGGCTGCGGCCGTCGCGCTCGTGCCAGAGCATGTCCAGGTGCACGGCCGGCAGCTGGAAAGGCAGCTCGCGCCAGACCAGCACATCGGTCATGCCGGTCGAGACCATCAGGTGCTTCGGCAGCACCGTAATCAGATCCGAATTCGCCACCACGCGCCCTGCCGTGAAGAACTGATTCACCGTCAGCAGGATGCGGCGTTCGCGGCCGATCTGGGCCAGCGCTTCGTCGACCAGGCCGTGCGCCCGTCCCGAGAAGCTCACCAGGAGGTGGTTGGCCTTGCAATAAGTGTCCAGGTCCAGCTTTTCCTTGGCCAGCGGGTGGTCCTTGCGCATCACGCACACATAGACCCCCGAATACAGGCGCTCGTGGCGGATCGGCGAGCCGGTCTCGTAGGACAGCTGGGCCGCCACGCCCGGGAAAAAGCCCACCGCCAGGTCGATGTCGCCGCGCAGCAGCATGGGACGCGGTTCGCGCGTGGTCAGCGGCACCATGCGGATGTTCACGCCCGGCGCCTCGCTTTCGATCGAACGCATCAGGGACGGCAGCCACAGCGCGGCGGTGGCGTCGGCCATCGCCATGCGGAAGGTGGCCTGGGCCTTGGAAACGTCGAAGGTTTCCGGCATCACGGCCGCTTCCAGCGCCGCCAGGGCCTGGCGCACGGCCGGCCACAGCGCTTCGGCGCGCGGCGTCGGCTTGACGCCATAGGCGGTGCGGATCAGGAGTTCGTCGCCCAGGCTTTCCCGCAAACGCTTGATGGCGTTGGAGACTGCCGGCTGGGTCATCGCCAGGTGGCCGGCGGCGCGGGTCAGGTTTTGCTCGGTCATCACCGCGTCGAAAACGCGCAGCAGGTTCAGGTCAAGCGTCAGGAAGCTCATGGGAACTCGGGGAGGACTGTTGTGTGCACACAAGTGTACATCAAATCATTCACAAACAGTATAAGCACTATCAACAAACGGAATTAGATTTATATGTTGCGTTGCACTATATTTCACACCATACCATATTGAGCTAGATCATGTCCGCTGCAACTACCCTACTCCAGACCGCCGCCACCTTGCCTTACGGCCAGGTGTTCCGCACTACTGCGACCTTGGCGCTGCTGGGTGGTACGGCCATGTTCTTCCGTCCGCTGCTGGTCGGCATCGGCCGCGCCTTGTTCCTGACCGTGCGCCCGCGCCGCACCAAGGCCGAGCTGGCCGCGCGCCAGGCCCAGCGCGATGCGCTGGCGCGCGAACGCCGGGCTGCGGGCCTGAACGAGGTCGAGGCCGCCGAAGTACGCGCCATGGCCTGCCGCCACTAAGCGCCACCAGCACTCCCGATTTCTCCGTGTAGCGCGGTGTCCGGAAACGGATACCGCGTTTTTTTTCGTCCGCCTTCCCCGTCTGCCGCCGAAGTCGATGCCGCGGCTATATCCCTTTCGTTTTCTCCTCTGATATGCCGACCATTCCGGGCGCATGCATGGGTGACTCTTCGTCACCGGGGTTTTCTTGGGTATTCGATTTAACAAATATCACAAAGAGTAGATATTGGGATTTTCAGGGATTGATACAAAAATGCGAGTTCGCGTATGAATGCGTGATCAAAGAGCGACAAAATATCGTTGTTAAGCGAAGATCTTGTAAGTCGGCTGTTCTTCTATCGCTTCCTGAAAAATTGATATATTTGGAGACGTTGTCCCTATTTTGGCGCATCAATTAAATCAGAAGAATACCTATTACACGAATTTCACATTCAATAGGTCGTTGTAAATTACTTCCGGTAAAGACGACGGACGAAGGAAAGAACCGGCGTGGGCATGACCCTAGCCGGTTCATAGGACAGCTCTTCAGGGAATTATTTGCGTTCGCAGTTGATGCCGTCTGACTCGCGCTCGATGGCGGTGATCACCGCCTCCGTATCGGTGCGCTGGGCGAGCTCATCCGCCTCCTCGTCGACCTTGTTCCTGACCCCGGGCATGTCGCGGCGCAGCTCTTCGAGCATCTGGATGATCTTGCTGGTCTTTTCGTCCGCCAGCAGGCTGACCTGCAGGTCGACATGGGCGTGGTGGTTGGCGAGCTTGGACATGCGATTCTGGCGAATCAGCACGGCGGTGGAAATGATGAAGGCGTTCAGGCCGATGAGGCCCTGGAGCCAGAAGAAGGGAGGCTCGTCGATCTGCGTGAAGCCGATATTGGGTGCGACAAGGTTCCAGGCGATCCAGCACACTGCGAACACGAGATTGGCGGCGACATAGGCCGGCGTGCCCAGGACCAGGCTCACCCGCTCGAAAAAGGCCTGGGCTGGGGACAACTGCTCCTTCTTGCGCTCGTGAAATTCCGCAATCGTGCCGAGGTTCTCGTGCACTGAATGGGGGAGCTTGCCGGCCAGATCGTCGTCTTGAGCATCCATGAAAGGAGCATAGCATGCCCTATCGATCGATTTCCGAGCTGCCGCCGCACGTGCGCGCGGGCCTGCCGGACTATGCGCTGGAGACCTACCAGGCAGTATTCAACGAGGTGTGGGACGAAGTGGCGGAACGCGGCGAGGCGCGCGAACGGACCGCGCACATGGTGGCGTGGAAGACCGCGGTGAAGAGGAAATACAGGAAAAGCGAGGAGACCGGCGACTGGGAGCCGGTCTTGTAATCAGGCCGCCGTCTTGGCGGCAGTCAGGCGCTCGTACTTGGCCAGCAGTTGCTCGCGCGATTCGCGCCAGTCGGGATGCAGGGGAATGCAGGCCACCGGGCAGACCTGCTGGCATTGCGGCTCGTCGAAGTGACCGACGCATTCGGTGCACTTGTTCGGATCGATCTGGTAGAACTCTTCGCCCATAGCAATCGCTTCGTTCGGGCACTCGGGCTCGCACACGTCGCAATTGATGCAGTCGTCGGTAATCAAAAGGGCCATGCTACTTCTCGCTCAGGCTTTCGGTGCGGCCGCCATGGTGGCGATTTTCTTTTGCAGCCAGCGGTCGACCGAGGGGAAGACAAATTTCGACACATCGCCGCCCAGCAGCGCGATTTCGCGCACGATGGTGCCCGAAATGAACTGGTACTGGTCGGACGGGGTCAGGAACATGGTTTCGACATCGGGCAGCAGGTAGCGGTTCATGCCCGCCATCTGGAACTCGTATTCGAAATCCGATACCGCGCGCAGGCCGCGCACGATCACACGGGCATCGTGCTCGCGCACGAAATCCTTGAGCAGTCCCGAGAAACTCTCGACCTGCACGTTCGGATAATGGCCCAGCACTTCCTTGGCGATCTCGAGCCGTTCGTCGAGCGTAAAGAATGGACGCTTGTTCTTGCTGTCTGCAACGCCGACGATCAGACGGTCGAACAGGCCGGATGCACGACGCACCAAATCCTCGTGGCCGCGGGTCAGCGGATCGAACGTACCTGGATAAACGGCTACAACCATTGCGGCTCCTGAGAATGCCCTGTTAAAGGCGCATTATGCCTGAAAAACCGGCAACCGCCCCAGGGTGGGGCGGCTTTTGCTCAATTCTTGTGCAGAATCGTCGCTTAGGTTTTGTTTTTGTGCAACTTGAGCAGGTGGTAATAGACCATGCCGGCTTTATCGGCGCGTACCGCTTCCCAGCCGCCCAGCCATTCCGGCCTGTCCTCGCCTTCTTCCAGGGGCAGGGCCGCTTCGGCTTCGGCATAGACCATGCCGTCCTCCTTCAGCAGCGCCGGGCACAGGGGCAAGGTCTTGGCCAGGAGTTCTTGTTGATAAGGCGGATCGAGGAAGATCACATCGAAGCGCTGGCCGCGCGCGGCCATGTCGCGCAACATCGTGACGGCGTCCGCGCGCAAGACGGTGATGTTGCCGGCCTTGAGCTTGTCGCGGTTCGCTTCGAGCTGGCGTACTGCCGGGCCATGGTTGTCGATCATCGTCACCGAGGCGGCGCCGCGGCTGGCCGCTTCGAAACCCAGGGCGCCGGAGCCGGCGAAGGGATCGAGGACGGTGACGCCTTCCCAGTCGCCGCCGAGCTGGTGGTTGATCCAGTTGAAGACCGTTTCGCGGACCCGGTCCGGCGTCGGGCGCAGGCCAAGGGCGTCGACAACGGGGAGAAGGCTGCGTTTCCAGGCGCCGCCGATGATGCGGACCTGGTGCTGCGCCATGCGCGGCGCGCCATGGGGCTTGGGGTGGGACTTTTTCTGCATGGGCGGCACTATAGCATGGGCCCCGCTCCCCTTTTTCTCGCTACTTGCCGGCCGCCAAGGCCTGGAAATCCTGGATCCAGCCTTGCATGCGCTGCTGGGCATGGGCTTTTTGCGCCGGGGTCGCCGTGCGGATCGCGGTCAGGATGTACTTCGTGGTCTGGTCGATGTAGTTGTCGTAGAAGGATTTGCGCTCGGGCGACTCGAGGCGGCCGAAGATATCGCGCAGCATGGCCTGGACCTGGGCCGTCGTCTGTTCGCGGTTCAATTTCTCCAGCTGTACCTTGCGCAGCATGGCCAGGATGCGGCGCTGGCGCCACTGGCGTTCCTCCAGCCAGATGTGGGCGTCGAGCGGACGCGCGTCCGAGGCCCGGCGCATGATCGTTTCCTGCTCGCTGGTGAAATTGCCGAACCAGAGCTCGAACTGCTCCATCGATTTCTTGTAGCGGGCCTTCTGGCGTTTTTCCGCGTCGCCGGTGACGAACTTGCGGCGGTATTCTTCGTTCTTCTTGTTGAATTTGCTTTCGATGTTGCCGATCTGCTCCGGTGTGATCGACATCGCCAGGGTGGTCATCTCGGGCACGGCGTGCAGCGCCAGGCGCTCGCCGCGCACGCGCATCTCGCGGTAGCCGGTGATCAGGACGGCCTGGGTGGGAGTGCCGCCCAGCTCTCGCTGGAAAGTTCCCAGCAAGGCAGCGTAATCCTTGAGCTGGGTCTGGCGGTGCCACTGGAATAACTTATTGATGTCGCGCTTGGCGACGTCGGCTTGGGTACCTTCGAAGTCGACGTAGGAATCCAACCACCAGTAAAGTAAAGTGTCGCCCTGGTTGTAGGTGAAGCGGATCGTGCTGCAGCCCGCCACCAGCGCCAGCAGCGCAATGGCCAACAGGGCAAATGTGCGCCGGAACAAGGAATCTGGCGTGCTAAAATTTTTCATATTTTCAACTTTTTCGAGAACGGCTTATGAACGTAGTGATCCTCGCCGCCGGCATGGGTAAGCGCATGCAATCCGCACTGCCAAAAGTTCTGCATCCGCTGGCTGGGAAGCCACTGTTGCAGCATGTCATTGACACCGCCCGCAGCCTCAAGCCGAGCAAATTATGCGTGATTTATGGTCACGGGGGCGCAGCGGTGCCCGAGATGGTGGCCAAGCTGGCAGAATCCACCGGCGCCGCGATCGACACCGCCCTGCAGCAGCCGCAGCTGGGCACCGGCCACGCCGTGATGCAGGCCGTGCCGCAGATCGATGAAAACGCACCCACCCTGGTGCTGTACGGCGACGTACCGCTGACCACTGCCGATTCGCTGCAGCGCCTGGTCGAGGCCGCCGGTAAGGACAAGCTGGCGATCCTGACCGTCGAGCAGGCCAATCCCTTCGGCCTGGGCCGCATCGTCCGCGAGAACGGCAATATCGTGCGCATCGTCGAGGAAAAGGATGCCAACGAGGCGGAACGCGCGATCCGCGAGATCAACAGCGGCATCATGGTCATCCCCACCAGCCGCCTGAAGAGCTGGCTGGAATCGCTGTCGAACAACAATGCGCAGGGCGAGTACTACCTGACCGACATCGTCGCCAAGGCCGTAGCCGAGGGCGTGCCGGTCGTGTCCGCCCAGCCGTCGGCGGAGTGGGAAGTGGCCGGCGTCAACAGCAAGGTCCAGCTGGCCGAGCTGGAGCGTCGTCATCAACTGAATATCGCCACTGCCCTGCTGGAAAAAGGCGTCACCCTGATGGATCCGGCGCGCATCGATGTGCGCGGCGAACTGGTTTGCGGCCGCGATGTCGTGATCGACGTCGGCTGCGTGTTCGAGGGCCGCGTGGAAATTGCCGACGGCGTCACGATCGGACCGAACTGCGTGCTGGTGAACGCCAGGATCGGCGCGGGCGCCCAGATCAAGCCCTTCTGCCACATCGAAGACGCCGTGGTGGGCGACAAGTCGCAGATCGGCCCGTATGCGCGCCTGCGTCCGGGCACCCAGCTGGGTGAGGACGTCCATGTGGGTAACTTCGTCGAGATCAAGAACAGCACCGTCGCCGCGCACTCGAAGGCCAACCACCTGGCCTACGTGGGCGACGCCACCGTGGGTTCGCGCGTGAACATCGGCGCGGGCACCATCACCTGCAATTACGACGGCGCCAACAAGTTCCGCACCGTGATCGAGGACGACGCCTTCATCGGCAGCGACAGCCAGCTGGTGGCCCCGGTCACCGTGGGCGCGGGCGCCACCCTGGGTGCGGGCACCACCCTCACCAAGGACGCACCGGCCGGCAAGCTGACCATCTCGCGCCCGAAACAAATGACCATCGAAAACTGGAAGCGCCCGGTGAAGGTGAAGAAGTAATCCACCGGATACCGACAGGGTAATCACAGGAAAAACACAAGAAAAACACAGGGTAATCACATGCTTATCCTGTGGTTTTCAAAGGGGTCTTCCACATAGTTATCCACAGTCGAGCCTCAGGCTCAGCCTCTACATCGTCGTTCCCGCGCAGGCGGGAACCCAAGTTTGCATGAGTAGCAATTAGCTCTCAATCAAACCGCAATCCGCGTATCAAACTTACTGCGATGCGTAGAAAAATACGCCTTCACATTCCGCACATTCGCGTGGGATGTGAACAAGCGATGCGCCAGCGCGTGATACGCCGGCATATCCGGCACCTGCACGATCAGCACGAAATCCGGCCCCGGCGCCACACGGTAGCACTGCATCACCGCGCTTTCCAGCGCCGCCAGCTTCTCGAACTGGTCCATGCGCTCGGCAGCCTGCACATCGAGCGTGATCTCGACGATGGCCGTCAGCCGGGCGCCGACCTTGTCCGGATTCACGATCGCCACCTGGCGCTCGATGACCCCTCCCTCGGTCAACTGCTTGACGCGGCGTAGGCAAGTAGGCGGCGAGACATGCACCAGTTCCGCCAGTTCGGCGTTCGTATGCGATGCATCAGTCTGCAGTGTGTTCAGGATGCGACGATCTAGTTCGTCGAGGATGGGTTCTTCTGTCATCGCCGTGAAATATTATTAAAATATGTTCGATGAAATGAAAGAAAATTTCATCAATATAGGGTCATGAAATAATCTAACAAAAACAGGTGGATTCTGAAAGCTTATTTCACGACAGTTGCCCTAGCATAGCTTTAGTTAACAATTTTTAATGAGGTAGAAGCCATGTGCGGTATCGTCGGTGCAGTCGCCAAGCGCAACATCACTCCCGTCCTGATCGAAGGCCTGAAGCGCCTGGAATACCGGGGCTATGACTCCTGCGGCGTCGCCGTCCACCTCGACGGCCGCCTGACCCGTTCGCGCAGCACCTCGCGCGTGGCCGACCTCGAATCCCAGGTCCGCGAAGCGCGCCTGGACGGCTTCACCGGTATCGCCCACACCCGCTGGGCCACCCACGGTGCGCCGGCGTCGCACAACGCCCACCCGCACTTCTCGCCGAACGAAGAGACCGCGCGCATCGCACTTGTCCACAACGGCATCATCGAAAACCACGACGAGCTGCGCCAGGAGCTGACCAGCCTCGGCTACGTGTTCCAGAGCCAGACCGACACCGAAGTCATCGCCCACCTGGTCGACCACATGTACAACGGCGACCTGTTCGACACCGTGCAGCAAGCCGTCAAGCGCCTGCACGGCGCCTACGCGATCGCCGTGTTCTGCCGCGAAGAGCCGCACCGCGTGGTCGCCGCGCGCCAGGGTTCGCCGCTGATCGTCGGCGTGGGCGAGAACGAGAACTTCGTCGCTTCGGACGCGATGGCGCTGGCCGGCACCACCGACCAGATCATCTACCTGGAAGAAGGCGACGTGGTCGACC
Source organism: Massilia sp. ZL223 (assembly GCF_018119395.1). Lineage (GTDB taxonomy): Bacteria > Pseudomonadota > Gammaproteobacteria > Burkholderiales > Burkholderiaceae_D > Telluria. The sequence continues at coordinate 140,645 of NZ_JAGPWD010000004.1, read as the reverse complement.
TGCAACTGGCCCGCTACTGGATCGTCGACGCCGAAGGCCGCTCGGTCGAGCGCGAAGTCAAGACCGTGCACGCCCACACCGGCGCGGCCGAGCTGGGCCCATACCGCCATTACATGCAGAAGGAAATCTTCGAGCAGCCGCGCGTCATCGGCGACACCCTGGAAGGCGTCACCGGCATCATGCCGGAACTGTTCGGCGACGGCGCCTACGGCGTGTTCAAGGAAATCGACCGCGTGCTGATCCTGGCCTGCGGCACCAGCTACTACGCCGGCCTGACCGCCAAGTACTGGATCGAATGCATCGCCAAGGTCCCGGTCAACGTCGAGATCGCCAGCGAATACCGCTACCGCGACAGCGTGCCGCACCCGCAGACCCTGGTCGTGACCATCTCGCAGAGCGGCGAGACGGCCGATACCCTGGCCGCGCTGAAGCACGCACGCAGCCTGGGCATGCCGCACACCCTGACCATCTGCAACGTCTCCACCAGCGCGATGGTGCGCGAGTGCAAGCTGGCCTACATCACCCGCGCCGGCGTCGAAGTCGGCGTGGCCTCGACCAAGGCCTTCACCACCCAGCTGGCTGCGCTGTTCCTGCTGACCCTGACCCTGGCACAAGTCAACGGCCGCCTGAGCGACGCGGAAGAAGCCGAGCACCTCAAGCAGATGCGCCACCTGCCGGTCGCGCTGTCCTCGGTGCTGGCGCTCGAGCCGCAGATCATGGCCTGGGCCGAAGAATTCGCACGCAAGGAAAACGCCCTGTTCCTGGGCCGCGGCATGCACTACCCGATCGCCCTGGAAGGCGCGCTCAAGCTCAAGGAAATCTCGTACATCCACGCCGAAGCCTACCCGGCAGGCGAGCTGAAGCACGGCCCGCTGGCGCTGGTAACCGAAGAGATGCCGGTGGTCACGATCGCCCCGAACGATGCGCTGCTGGAAAAGCTGAAGTCGAACATGCAGGAAGTGCGCGCCCGCGGCGGCCAGCTGTACGTGTTCGCTGACGTCGACTCGCGCATCACCTCGGGCGACGGCCTGCATGTGATCCGCCTGCCGGAGCACTACGGCGAGCTGTCGCCGATCCTGCACGTGGCTGCGCTGCAGCTGCTGGCCTACCACACCGCGCTGGCGCGCGGTACCGATGTGGACAAGCCGCGTAACTTGGCGAAGTCGGTGACGGTGGAATAAGTTTTCTACAGTTTGCTCTGCTAACACGTATAAATAGAGACTGACTGACTATGGGCTCCGACACTTTGTGTCGGGGCCCTTTTTCATTTAACGGCGCCAATATGTATGTGGCAATCCAAGCAAGAGAGCAAGCAGCTCGGCGAGCTTCGCCGAGACCCCGCCTTAAGTCTTTCGCAATGTCGAGTCCAATGTTGATCCTGTTCAGTTTCATATTGACAGCATCAGGGTAAGGTAGCCGCTAACTTTTTCTTTGCGACTACGGCCACGCCAGCGGCCAACCGGAGGCAAACAATGGGCGAACGTCAGGAAGTCTCAGCTGCGCTCTCGGCGTTCAGCGATGCATCCCAGCACAAGCGGCTCATGCGAATGGACTTTCCTTGCGAGGATGGCCCGCCCGCGATTCTCTTGCCGAACAAGCTGGTTTTTCATGAGGCGATTTCCCGCTGCTTCCGGGGTGTGGCTGAGTTATTGTCCGACGATCCACGCATTCCGCTAAAAACCGTCATTGGAAAAATGGCGACCATTTCCCTGGTGCGGGAGGATGGATCGTTACGCTACTTCAACGGCTATATCACCGAATTCCGTTTCCTGCGCAGCGACGGTGGCTTCGCCTTTTACCAGATGGTGTTCGAACCCTGGCTCGCGTTCGCCCGGCTGCGCAAAGACTGCGTCTCGTTCCATAACAAGACCGTGCGCGAGATTACCGAAGGAACCCTCAAGCACTACCGCCAAGCCGACTGGGACATGCGCCTGACTGGCGAAGATCCGCAGCTCACCGTTGCCAACCAGTACAACGAGACCGACTATAACCACCTGCACCGGCGCTGGGAAGCGCTTGGACTGCACTATTGGTACGAGCACGAATTCGGCCGCCACAAGCTCATCATTTCGGACAACAGCTTGCTGGCTGAGCCGATCGGCGAGGAAGCGTACGTGATCTCGTTCCACGATCAGAGCGGCTCGCGCGAGGACGACGGCATCCATGAGTGGGCCGCAATCCGGCGTCTCGGCTCGGGCCAGACCACCCTCACGAGCTTCGACTACAAGAATCCTAGAGTCCAACACGTCGACGCGCTTTCCATGAACCGGCAAGGCGACTCCCCTGCTTACGAGATCCACGAAGATCTTGGCGCCTATGGTTTTCGCCTGTACGGCGATGGTGGACAGTTGGCGGCGCGGCGCATGGACGAAGCAGACAAGGACACTCGGTATTTCGAGGCAGCGGGCAATGAGCGATGTGTACTGCCCGGCCGCACCTTCAAGCTCGGCGGCCACTTCAGCGCCGAGTCGCGCTCAGGGAAATACGACCGCGAATCGCGTGGCAGTATCAAGGACCGCTTCTACTTGATCTTGTCCGCCGACCATGAGATATCCAATAATTACCAGGTCGGCCCGAGCGTACCGTCGCACTACAAGAACCGCTTCACCTGCATCCGCAAGGATATCCGGTGGCGTCCTGGCCTGCACTACAACAGCGAGCCTGTGATCTATACGGGATTGCACACGGCAATCGTCGTCGGCCCGGCCGGCGCCGACATCCACACGGATGGCTACGGTCGCGTCAAGCTGCAGTTCCACTGGGACCGGCTGGGCAAGTACGACGAGTACAGCTCGCCATGGATCAGGGTATTGAGCCCGGCCGCCGGCGACGAATTCGGGCAGATCCGCCTGCCACGCGTGGGTGAGGAAGTGGCCGTTGTCTATCCCAATGGGAACATCGACCATCCCCTGATCCTTGGCGCGCTCTACAACCAGGCCCACATGCCGCCGTGGTCACTGCCACAGCAGCAGTCGCTGGCTGGCCTACGCAGCCGGGAGCTGGGCGGCGGCAGGCGCGGCAACCATCTCGTCCTGGACGATACGAAAGAACAGATCCAGGTGCAGCTCAAAAGCGACCACCAGTGCAGCCAGCTGTCGCTCGGCCACATCACGCGCATCGAGGACACCGCCGGCCGCAAGGATGCGCGTGGCGAAGGCTGGGAGCTGCGTACCGATGGGCACGGCGTGGCGCGTGCCGCCAAAGGGCTCCTGATCACGACCGAAGCGCGACAGGGCGCCCGCGGGCCGATCAAGGATATGGGGGAAACGGCAAAGCGACTGGATGCCGCACACAAGCTGCACGACGATCAAGCCACGGCCGCGTTGCAGGGCCTGGCCCAGGAAGGCGGGCAGCAACACGACGTCGTGGACGTGTTGAAGGCACAGAATGAAGAGGTACGCGGCGCCGGCGAACAATTCCCCGAACTTTCCCAACCCCACCTCATCCTGGCCAGTCCAGCAGGAATCGAGACGAGCTCGGCGCAGTCGACTCACATCGCCAGCGCCGAGCATACGGCGCTCACTGCCGGACGCAGCCTCTCGATAGCAACGGGCGACAGCCTGTTTGCGAGCGTCAAGCAGACCTTCCGTCTGTTCGTCCACAAGGCGGGCATGAAGCTGATTGCGGCGTCCGGCAAGATCACGGTGCAGGCGCATGACGACGATATCCAGCTTATCGCCCATAAGGTCCTGTCCTTGATCAGCCAATCCGACTGGGTCGACATCAGAGGGAAGAAAGGGGTGCGGCTGCACGGCCCCGGGGCCATGGTCGAAATCACCGACCGCATGCAGGTCTTCGCGCCCAAGCCGGCGCTATTTCACGGCAACCTCGAGACCCTCGCGCCCCAGAACCGGCCGCAGCCATCGGTGGAGCACAAGATCACGATTACGGAGCCGAAGCCGCCGGAAGGTCAGAAGCAGTTGCTCTTCATGCTGCAAACGCATGCTGGAAATGGACGCGCGTTCGCGAACGTCCCTTACGCACTCTACAAGAACGGCAGCCAGGTCGACGAGGGCATCACCGACGATCTTGGGCGTATCGCCATCGAGCATGCGAGCGGCACCCAGGAATACACGGTCGAGCTGGCGAACGGCGATAAGTTCGACCTGAAAGCTTGGGAGAAGTTTGATCCTACGGACAAAGCCTTGCACCGCGAGCAGCTTCTTTCGAATGAGGGGGCACGCGCACTGGACGGATCGCTGGAAGGCCGTACCTATTCCTGACAGCTGCGAAGAGAACAGGGAACATCATGAGCTCTGAAAAATATCTGCGAACCGAACAGGTCCATATCGACGAGGTCAGTTGTAAGGCGACATCCACCATTCAATGGTTTGTGGAAGACAAGAACAAAAAGGGAAACGCAACCCATCCCATTACTCACAACAACAAGCTCAGTGTGCATATCTGCGGGAAAGATGGTTTCGCGGCCATCGCCAGGGACATCGCAGCTGCGAAGGGAAGCATTGACCTGGTGTGCTGGGGTTTCGATCCGGGCATGGAATTGGTGCGTAACGGTTACAACTGGCCTCGTGCCGAGACCTATGGCGATCTTTTAATTGCAGCGGGAAGGCGCGGCGTGCGGGTACGCCTGCTGGTTTGGTATAGCTACAGCGGCGGCAAGGTGCAAAAGCACATGCCGGGTCATACTCACGGAAAGAATCCCTGGACCATCCAGACTGGTGATATCGCAGTCCAGCAACTCAACGCGGCTCGAAGCCTGCAGCTGATACGCGAACATGCCCGGGAAAACCGCCATAAAAAGGAATGGAATATTCCCGGCGACAAATTGGCGGCAATGGCCAGGGAGGAGTATTGCTGCAGTTGGTACAAGGCGGCGTTCGCAGGACGGCTGCAGGGCATCAGCATTCGCACACGCGATGGCGATTCCGGCAGCATCGGCGAGTCGCTTGACCATGAAGCGAGACAGCCCGACGCCGTAGAACGCAAGCTGTTCACCCTAGGCGGCACCCATCATCAGAAGCCGATCCTGATCGACTTTGCCTACGACGACGGCAAGAAGGCGGTGGCTTACGTCATGGGCCTGAACTCCCTCACCGACTACTGGGATACCCCGGAGCATTGCGTCGAGAATCCCTTGCGTGAACAAGGCGGCGCCAAGACAAAGCAGGAGCGCGCGGAGGGCGTCAAGGACCTCTTCGATTTTGACACCTTGAAACCCTACCGCGACTATGCCTGCCGCATCGAGGGCGGCCGGGCGCTCATAGCCGTCCATGAGAATTTCGAGCGGGCCTGGGAGCGTGCAGGTGGCGCTACCCCCGCAAAGCCGTACGTGTGTACCACGCCACCCTCCGCTCTCCTGCGTAAGGCCGCCCCCGGCGACTCGACGGTGCAGATCGTCAGGACGCAGCCAGAGGAGGACGACTTCACAATCAAGGACATTTACTTCAACGCGACCCGCGTCGCAGCTGCGGGGACGGGCTACCTGTACATGGAAAACCAGTATTTCCAGTATCAGGACTGGGCCGAGCATCTGCTGGCGATCCGCAAAAAGGTGATCGCCGGCTGGAACCGCAACTGCTCGAAGATTGGAAAAACCAAGGAAGACCTGCCGATGATGTACGTCTTCGTTGTCATTCCAGCGCCTGAAAAGGCGCAGATGGTTCCGCGTACCTTCGATACGCTGGCGACGCTGGGCCAGCAGGACGGCATGACCGGACAGGTCAAGATGATTGAAGAGGCGAATGAACAGGCCAGGCGCGATGCGGCAGCCGCCAGGCAGTACGCATTCAGGGGCGTGAACGGTATGCGGGCGACAGAGGAAACCTTGCCAGACGTGGTTTCGACAGCAAACAGGATCGACAAGCCTTCCAGACTCATCCTCGAAGAGATCTATGGCCTGCAGGTGTGCGTGGCCGTGCTCAATGCCTGCGAGTTCAACCAGGCTAGGCGCCAGTGGCGCTACCGCGAAATCTACATCCATTCCAAGTTGCTGCTGATCGACGACGGATTTTTTACGCTCGGCAGCGCCAACCTGAACCAGCGCAGCATGGCGGTAGACAGCGAGATCAACCTTGCCACAAACGACCCGCGCCATGCGACTGAACTGCGAAAACGAATTTGGACGCAGCTCGCGACCGAAAGAAATAACGGAAGAAACGCAACGCAGCAGGAAATTAAGGAAACATTCTTTAATTGGATAACGCTGATGAACGAAAACAAGAATCGACAAAAGGCGCCGCCAACTAGTCCGAAGAAGAAGCAGATGGAAGGCTTCATCGTCCCACTGGACGATAGCCGAAGCTCGACCATGCGCTTCGGTTGATCATGGTCACCTCTGCCGCTGTTTCCCCGTTGCGTTGCCGTCATCTGGCAATTTTCCTGATCACGCTTATTTTTCTAACGGCCTGCGACATGGACAAGAAGAAGCTCCCCGGATACATGCAAGAACTGCCGCCTTTCGATCCGCACATTGCTTCCTTCGAGTGCCAGACTGAAGCCAGCAAGGTGCCGCCCATCGACGCCCAGGCAGACGACTGGTTCCTCGAAGCGCGAGCGTTAGAAGATCGTACGACATTCTATGAAGACCGCGAGTACAAGAAAATCGTTCAGTTGACCCGCCAGGCCGCCGAACGGCATCACTGGAAGGCGATGCTAAACCTGGCCAGCCTGTACGTCGAAGGCCGCGATCCACCGCATGGCGAAAGTGAGGCGGTGGCACTGGTGTCGCAAGCCATCGAGCTGGGTATTCCGGCTGCCTACGACAGGATGGGTACCTATTACCTCAACGGTACCGGCGTGCGTGGCGATCCCGACCGCGCGTATGCCTTTTTCCAGAAGGCGGCCCAGATGGGCAATCCGCAATCGATGGCCTTCCTCGGGGAGAAAATGGATGCAGGCGGAGACAACCTCAAGCCCGGCTACTGGGGCAACATCCCGATCGCGATCAAGATGTTCGAATGCGCGCTCGCCCAAGGTTACGGCCCGGCCGCGGTGGAGATGAAACCGATGTATGAACTGCCTAGGGGGGCGGACGGCATGCCAACCGGCAGCGAAACGCCGGCAACCCGCGAGCGCGTAATGCGCGCCCTCCACGAAGGCGTAAAGGGGGGATGTCAGTTCTGCGCGATCTATTTGTGGTACGAGTTCGACCACCCGGACGACTTGGCAAACATGTTCGTGCCCTTCATCGACAAGGCGCGCGCGCAGCGTTACGCCATGCTCCGCGACGCACTCGGATTCAATCCAGACCGCCGCTTCCCAAACCTCGACAAGATTCTGCCCCTCCCTCCGGCATCCTTGCCACCTTGGGATGGCAAGCGCGAAAGCCTGCTCGCGGCAGCCATGGCCGTCGTGCCTGCGCCAGATACTCCGGCATCTACCGAAGCTTCATTAAGAAAGGGCCGTTATTTCCTCGACAGCGCCTATGTGTTCCGGCCCATCAATGAAACAACCACCGCGCTCCAAGCGCCTGTTGCAGGCTATTGGCAACCGACAGCGCCGCAGGAAGCGGCCGAAGTGCGTACTTTCTTGACTGGCATCGGACCCGGTCTCTACGTAAAGGGCGAAGCGTTCGAGCAGCTGCGCTTCCCGGACGGAATGGGCTCGAAGACCATCGCCGGTATCGTCTGGCAACGTGTTCTCACCGTACGCAACGACGGTGGCGCAGTTGCGCCGCGCACAGCGCTCAGGTTATCGCGGCCAGTTCCACGCCTGGCGCCTCCTATGGAATGTACGGGTAACAAGCGTTGTCCGGTCACGGGGACGTGGCAGCCGTGGATCACGCCGGGTCATCCACTTGAACAAGAAGTCAACCAAGCTTGGCGGCAGCGCTGGATAACGGCGGGGCAAGCCTTCCCTGACCCGAAGCGCGACTGGATGCTTCCGCTGGAGAGTACGGAGTTGAAGTGGCATCTTTTGGAGGCAGGTACGGAAAACGACAAATAGTGCAGGAAATTTTGCTCGTCAGCGGTTAACTCATCAATCTGTGTCAGGAGGCTATATGAAGCATGAGGGGCGTGGCGTAATTCGCATGAATGACAAAACGGACCACGGTGGTCAGGTTATTTCGGTGTCCTCAGGTACTGTCGTGATGGGCATGGAGGCTGCACTTGAAGACGACATGACACTGTGCCCCAAATGCAAAGGGAAGTTTGCCATCAGGCCGGACGGTGCTGGAGCTAAACACAAGGGCCGGCCCTATGCCTACGATAACGATCTCACTGCTTGTGGTGCGAAATTGATTTCGTCGATCTGACAAGTGGATAACATAGGTAAGCCATGATTTCGTAGCGCGGCGTTGACGACCTCGTTCTCCCGCCGACATTCGCTTGTTCGGCGGGAGTGGATGAGATCATATCCGCGCTTCAGGCCACGACCGCCAGCAATTCCAGCTTCAGCTCCTTCATGCCCGCCGGGACGTAGATCGAGATCGACTGCGCCTTGAGCATGCGCTCGGCCATCGCCCCTTTCGACTCCAGCACGAAGTAGCAGGTGTCCGGCCGCACGGGAATCGCCGCCGGCACCTGGGGCGCATGCTGCAGCCGCACGCCAGGCAGGGCGGACAGCACGCACTTTTCCACATCGTCCGGCGCGCCGACCTTGAAGCGCACCGGCACCACGTCCACCAGCTCCAGCGCCGGGATATCGGCCGAGACGGCGACATAGAAGGTGGTGTCCTCGTCGATCTTGCCCGAGTCGAGCATGCCCAGGTGGTAGCAGGGCCGCGTCTCGTTCAGCGCGATGGCGAAGTACTTCGACGAGATCACCGTGTCCAGCAGCTCGCGGATGATGGTGGTCAGCTTGGCGAAGGCCGGCCCTGGATCGGCATGCTGGTAGGAGGGCAAATCGCCCAGGGTCCAGCTTTTCGAAAACGTCATCAGGCCGCCCGCCACGTCCAGCAGCTGCGCGAACAGGCGCTCGGGATGCAGGGCCGGATGGTGGAAGTGGTGGGTCAGCGCCGCATACGCGGAGCTGGCCGTGTGCAGCAGCCAGAACGAGGACATGTCGCCCGAGCGGAATTCGACCACGTTGCGGCTCGGTTCGCGCTGGTGGCCGTACAGCGCACCGACCTTGGCCTGCAGCGCATCGAGCAGGCGGCGCAATTGCAGGAACAGCACCGGCGAGGCGCCGATGGACAAGGCCGGCGGCACGAAGCCCATATCGAGCTCGAAGCCGCCGGTGGCGGCGCGGCGCAGGCGCAGCAGCGGAAAGTGCACGTAGGCGTCGCGCGGCTCGAACTCCGAGACCAGGCGCACCGTGGTTTTCAGGTAGGCCAGCTGCACCGGCGAGGCTTGCGTGTACAGGTCCGGCGTCTCTTCGTTTACTTGCCTGAAACGCGCGGTGTTGTCGGTCTGGCCGGGCTGGACGAAGTTGCCGGTGAAGGGCTTGAGCCCTGGCACGGCGGCGTAATAGGTGACGCTCTGGGCGGCCTCCAGCTGGCTCAGGTCCACGGTGTCGGGCAGCGCGTCGGGCCCCGGCGCTTCGACCAGCTGGCCGTCCTGGAAGCGCAGCGACAGCTCGAGGATGCGCAGCACGCTGCTGCCCAGGGCGTCGCGGTCGACTTCCAGCTTGTCCACCCCCCACGCATACGGATGCACGGCCCGGATGCCCTTGTGCAGGCAGTGCTCATGGTACTGGTCCTGCCGCTGGAAATGCTGTGGGCGCAACAGCAGGCCTTCGCCCCAGAGAACTTTGCTCGTCATGTGCTGGCTTTCCTCACGTCTTGCGGTTGGCGGAACTTTGCTCGGAAACAATAGCAACGCGTGATAGATGCCTATGTGAATTTGATCAAATATTTGCGACAGCCAACGTGGCACCATGCGATTTCTTTTCTGGAGGCACGATGAATGGTTTTACGCCGGGACTATTCGACCGCTTGCTGGGCGTGCCGCTGCGTGGCGCGGCCCATGGCGGCAACGCAAACGGCAGCGCCCATCCACGCTTGTCCGCCGAGGACTTGAAGGACATGGTCGCGCGCGACCTCGAGGCGCTGCTCAACACCCGCTCCATCCTCGACGAGGACGCGCTCAAAGACTTCCCGGAATGTAGCCAGTCGATGGTCAGCTACGGCCTCACCGACTTTGCGGACCGTTCGCTGTCCAGTCCTTCCGACCGCGCCTATATCTGCAGCTGCATCGAGAAGACCATCGCCTGCCACGAACCGCGCCTGCGCGACGTGAAGGCCCTGCTGGAGGTGCGCGAAGAGTCGGTCAACCGCCTCAGCTTCTCGATCACGGCCGTGCTGGCGGTGAGCGTGTCGCAGGAACCGGTCAACTTCGACGCCGTGCTGCAGCCTTCCACCCTCCAGTACAGCATCAGGAGGCCGGGGCGCGCCAAGCCGCAGCAGGCCGCAGCGACGGCGAGGGGAGCCTGAAGCGTGGAACAGCTGCTGCCCTATTACGAGAGCGAATTGGGTTACCTGCGCCGCAACCTGCGCGACTTCGCCGAGCGCTATCCCAAGATCGCCGGACGCCTCCTGATCAGCGGCGAGGTGTGCGAGGACCCGCACACCGAGCGCATGATCGAATCCTTCGCCCTGCTCAACGCGCGCATCGCCAAGCGCCTCGACGACGACTACCCGGAATTCACCGAGGCGCTGTTCGAGGTGCTGTATCCGCACTACCTGCGTCCTTTTCCATCCTGCTCGATCGCGCGCCTGGATGTCGCCGCCGCGGCCAAGCAGCAGACCGCGGCCAGCACGATCGCGCGCGGCACCCAGCTCACCACCCGCCCCGTGCGCGGCGTGGCCTGTACCTTCCGCACCGTGTATCCGGTGGCGGTGGCGCCGCTGGCGCTCACGCGCGCAAGCTTCTCCGCCATCATCGACGCCCCCGATGCGGTCCGGCTGCCGGCCGGCGCGTCGTCCAGCATCAGTTTCACCCTGGCCGCCACCGCAGAACAGGGCGGCGTGGGCCAGCTGGGAGTGGATACGCTGCGCGTCTTCATCGACGGCGAAGCTTCGTTCTGCGCGGCCTTGCGCGACGCCCTCTTCATGCGCAGCGTGGCCGCCTACGCCGAGCTGCCAGGCAGCGGACGCTGGGCGGCGCTGCCCTCCATTCCGGTCAAGCCGGCCGGCTTCGAGGACGACGAGGCCCTGATCGACTTCCCCGCCCGCTCGCACACCGCCTACCGGCTGCTCACCGAATACTTCTGCTTCCCCGAGAAATTCAACTTCTTCGACATCGACCTGGCGGCGCTGGCCAAGGCCCTGCCGCCGGGCGCGCGCGCGGTCACGCTGCACCTGGCCTTGTCGAGCATGCGCGCCGATTCGAACCTGGCGCGCATGCTGGGCACGCTCTCGACCAACAACGTCCTGCTGGGCTGCACGCCCGTGGTCAACCTGTTCCGCCAGCGCGGCGAGCCGATCCAGCTGACCCACACGACGGCGAGCTACCCGGTGCTGGCCGATGCGCGCCGCGCCTATGCCTACGAGGTGGTGTCGATCGATGCGCTGCGCCTGATCCGGCAGACGCCGCAGGGCGAGTCGGTGGTGGAGTTCCGCCCTTTCTATTCGCTGCGGCATGCGCAGACACCCAGCGAACATGGCCACTACTGGGCGATGCGGCGCGACGAAAGCCTGCTGGAAAAAAGCCCGGGTTTCGAAACCCAGGTGTCCATCGTCGACATCGACTTCGATCCGGCCGCCGTGGAGACCGACACGCTCAGCGTCGAACTCACCTGCACCAACCGCGACCTGCCGAGCGCCTTGAGCTACGGCCAGCCGGGCGGCGACCTGTTACTGGAAGGCGGATCGAGCGTGAAGGAGATTTCCTTCCTGCGCAAACCCACCGCCTCCTGGCGCTTCCCGAGCGGACGCAACGCCCACTGGCGCCTGATCTCGCTGTTGTCGCTGAACCACCTGTCGCTGGCCGATGGCGGCGTCGAGGCCTTCCGCGAGATGCTGGCGCTGCACGACCTGCCACGCTCACCCTCCTCGCAGCGCCAGATCGGCGGCGTCGCGGCCATCGACTACCAGCCGGCCAGCGCCTGGATGGCGGGGAATCCCTTCAACTGCCTGGTGCGCGGCGTCGAGGTGCGTTTGAGTATCGACGAGGAAGCCTTTGTCGGCAGCGGCATCCACGCCTTCGCCCACATCGTCGAGCGCTTTCTTGCGCTGTACGTGCACGCCAACAGCTTCACGCGGCTGGTGATGGTGTCGCGCCAAACCGGAGAGGAGCTGCTCACATGCGAACCGCGAAGCGGGGACCTCAGCCTGCTGTAATCGAGCGCCTGTGCCGCGAGCCCTGGCGCTTCGAGTTCTTCCAGGCCGTGCGCCTGCTGGAAACCTGGCTGCGGCGCCGTGGCCGGACCGGCGAGGACCTCGTCGCGCGCCATCTGCGCTTCCAGAATTCGACCTCCCTGCGCTTCCCGCCCAGCCAGCTCGAGGCGGTCCAGATCGAACCGCGCGACATCCAGCCCCAGCCCGCGGCGCTCGCAACGGCGCTGGAATCCGGCGCCTTGCGTCATATCCGCATTACCCCGGCCTTCATGGGCCTGCTGGGCGGGAATGGCGTCCTGCCGGCCCACTACACCGAGCGTCTTGCCGAGCACCAGGCCTCCGATAAAGACAAGGACGAGGGACCGCGCGCCTTCCTCGACACCTTCTCGAACCGCTCGCTGGCCCTGTTCTATGCGGCCTGGCGCAAGTACCGCCTGGCGCAGCAGTACCAGCTCGATGGGCGCGACGCCTTCCTGCCGCTGCTGCTGGCGCTGGCCGGCGTCGGCGACGCCTCGCTGCGCGCGCGCCTGGCCAGCCCGGAACACGGCGCGGTGCTGGACGAAACCCTGGGCTACTTTGCCTCCAGCATCCGCCAGCGTCCCGCTTCCGCCGTGCAGATCGGGCGCGTGCTGTCCGAATACTTCGGCCAGCCGGTCATGGTCGAGCAGTTCGTGGGCGACTGGTACGCGGTGCCGCTGCCCCAGCAGACCATGCTGGGCGACGGCAATGCCGTGCTCGGGGCGCGCGCGATCGCCGGCGCCCGCGTCTGGCAGCGCGACCTGCGCCTGCGCCTGGTGGTCGGGCCGCTCGACCGCGCGCGCTTCGACGCCTTCCTGCCCGGCGGCATGGCGGCCAGGGCCCTGAAAAGCCTGCTGTCGATGTTCACCGGCGTGTCCCTGGCCTACGAGATCGAGCTGGAGCTGCGCGCGCTGGACGTGCGCAGCGCGGCCCTGCGCGAGACGGGGCCGGCGGTGCGGCTCGGCTGGGACGCCTTCCTGGTCGAGGGCGCGCAGACGGCCAACCGGCGCGACGTGCGCTACGGCCTGCATGTCCTGTAGGGTTTCCCCGCGTCACTCCCAAGGGCGCGCACGCTAGATTCTGCGCCGAACCGCCATGTTGTCGTATGCTGAGACTTTACGGGCATGTCGCCTGGTTCGACAGGAATGGTGATGAGCGAAAGGATTATTTCGGCGATCAAGCTGGGCGCGCAGCAACTGGCGGCGGTCGTCACCCTGCCGGGCCCGGAGCGCTACGAATACTTCATCAAGCGCGTCGCGGACGCGCAGGAAGTCTGGGGGCTGTACCAGGATGGCTGGGCGCTGGCCAAGACCGACGACGGCACCCTGGTGTTTCCGATGTGGCCGGCAAGCGACTACGCCAGCCTGTGCGCCGAATACGAATGGGACGGCTACGACGCGCAAGCCTTCTCGATCGAGGAATTGCTGGAAGACCTGCTGCCGCAGCTGGAGCAGGACCGCGTCCTGCCCGGCATCTTCTACACGCCCGGCGACAAGGGCATCACGCCGACGATCGCCGAACTGCGTTCCGACCTGGTGCGGGAGTTGGGCCGTTACTGAGGGCAGGTGATAGGATCACGGCGGCATTCCGCCGTCCACGATCCTGCCCAATGACCTTCGACCTGTTCGCAACCAGCCGCATGCTCGGCCTGTTCTTCCTGACCGCCATCGCCGAGCTGCTCGGCTGCTACCTTCCCCTGCTCTGGCTCACCGGCAAAGGCCCGGCATGGCTGCTGCTGCCCGCCGCGCTCAGCCTGGCGGCCTTCGTCTGGCTGCTCACCCTGCATCCGGCGGCCAGCGGCCGGGTGTACGCGAGCTATGGCGCGGTCTATATCGCCACCGCCCTGGCCTGGCTGGCCGTGGTCGACGGCATCAAGCCGGTGTGGACCGATTACCTGGGTGTCGGGCTGGCGCTGATGGGTGCGGCCTGCATCGGCCTGGGACACCGTCCTGCGTAAACACGGACTGTGTCATCAATCTGTTACGAAGGCGTCACAAAGTGGTCATCTTGACTCTCTACCATGTTCGGACTTTTACCACCACCGAACAGGATCCACTTCGTGAACAAGCCGACCGACTTTGCCCGCATCCCTGTCGACCATGACGATATCGATACCAACCCATCGTCGAACGAGCACTTCAGCACCGTCCTCAACGCCCGCCTGAGCCGCCGCAGCCTGCTGCGCGGCGGCGCCGCCTCGGCCGCCACCGCCTTCCTCGGCGCCATGGGCCTGAGCGCCTGCGGCGGTTCGGACAGCGACACCGTCACCGCGCCGGCTCCGCCGACCGGCACCACGCCACCGGCCGAGAAGCTGCTGGGCTTTACCGCCGTGTCCAAGAGCCTGGCGGACGCCGTGGTGGTCCCGGCCGGCTACACCGCCTCGGTCCTGTACGCACTGGGTGATCCGCTCACCGCTGCCACCCCGGCCTACAAGAACGACGGTACCGATACGGATATGGAAAACCGCGCCGGCGACCACCACGACGGCATGGAATTCTTCCCGCTGTCGAGCACTGGCGTCCCCTCGACCAGCGAGAACAGCCGCGGCCTGCTGGCGATGAACCACGAAGCGACCACCGACGAAAAACTGTCGTCCTTCTTCCTGCATGCGAACGGCGGCACCATGAGCCTGCCGCGTCCCGCGGCGGAAGTCGACAAGGAGATGGCCCTGCACGGCCTGTCCGTGGTCGAAGTGCGCAAGAACGCCGGCAAGTGGGAATACCTGAAGGAGTCCGCGTTCAACCGCCGCGTGCACCAGCAGACCGAGGTCGAGCTCTCCGGCCCGGTGCGCGGCAATGTGCTCGTGACCACCAAGTATTCGCCCACCGGCACCAAGATCCGCGGCACCCTGAACAACTGCGGCACCGGCAAGACCCCGTGGAACACCTACCTGTCGGGCGAGGAGAACTGGTCCGGCTACTTCACCCGCGCTGCCACCGACGACGCCGCGCGCGCCGACAAGAGCGTGGCCGCGCTCAAGCGCTATGGCCGCGACCAGGGCGCCGCGTCGCGCCACGGCTGGGAAACCGGGGGCGCGGACGACAAGTACGCGCGCTGGAATATCAGCAAAACCGGCGTTTCGACCAACGGCAGCGACGACTACCGCAACGAGATGAACGGCATGGGCTATATCGTCGAGATGGACGCCTACGACAAGACCCGCGCCATCAAGAAGCGCACCGCGCTGGGCCGCTACGCGCACGAAAGCGCAGCCTTCGGCAAGGTCGAAGCGGGCAAGCCGCTGGCCGTCTACATGGGCGACGACTCGCGTAACGAATACATCTTCAAGTACGTGTCGAACACGCTCTGGAGCGCCGCCGACGCCAGCGCGGCGGACCGCATCGCCACCGGCGACAAGTACCTGGACAACGGCAAGCTGTACGTCGCCAAATTCGCCGCCGACGGCAGTGGCCAGTGGATCGAACTGTCGATCACCAACGCTGCCATCGCCGCCTACGCCAACTACAAGTTCGCCGACCAGGCCGACGTGCTGGTCAATGTACGCCTGGCGGGCGACGCGGTCGGCGCGACCAGGATGGACCGTCCGGAATGGTGCTCGGTGAATCCGGCCAACGGCGAGATCTACTTCGCGCTGACCAACAACAGCAACCGCCGCGTGGAACCGGGCAGCGCCAGCCAGTCCGCACCCGACGCCGCCAACCCGCGCGTCTACACCGACATGAAGGGCACGACGGCGCAGAACGGCAACCCGAACGGCCACATCCTGCGCGTCAAGGAAGGCGCCGCCGGTTCCGCCGCCACCAGCTTCACCTGGGACGTGTATCTGTTCGGCGCCGAAGCGGCTGCCGCCGCCGACAAGGTCAACCTGTCCGGCCTCACCGCCGATCAGGACTTCTCCAGCCCGGACGGCCTGGCTTTCAGCACCGCCACCGGCATCTGCTGGTTCCAGACCGACGACGGCGCCTACACCGACGTCACCAACTGCATGATGCTGGCCGGCGTGCCGGGGCAGGTGGGCGACGGCAAGAAAGTCACCCTGAGCTATCCGCGCGCCGATGGTTCGACCTTGAATGTGGATACCTTCGTCGGTAAGGCCGCCACGGCCGATACGCTCAAGCGCTTCCTGGTGGGGCCGGTGGGGTCGGAGATCACCGGCATCGCCGAAACGCCGGATGGCAAGGCGCTGTTCGTGAACATCCAGCATCCGGGCGAGAACACCTCCTCGGCGAACGTGGCTGATCCGGCGAAGTACACCAGCCAGTGGCCGGCGAATGCGGGGTATGGCGCGGGGAAGCGCCCGCGCTCGGCGACGATTGTCATCACGAAGAATGACGGTGGGCGGATCGGAACCTAAGCCCTTTCTTTATTCCGGTGACGTGCGAGCAAACTTGGATCCCGGCCTTCGCCGGGATGACGGATCGAGCGCTAGTGGCCAACCGTAAGGCCGTCGTACGCGCCACTGGCGCCTACGACTTCCGGCGCGGGCCGGAACCCAAGTTCCTAAGCACACCTCAATAGCCCCAACGCCCAACAGTGCGAGCATGACCGAATGCTCCCACTCCACACCTACCTCCGCCTCACCCGCGCCAGCGCCCTCTACGACATCATCGTGATCGCGCCCTTCGCCACTCCCTGGACCTTCGCCCACTTCTACGCCCAGCTCTCGCACCTCAACCAGTGGCTCGGCGCCGGTCCACTGCCCGGATTCGAAACCATCCACCTCCTGCTCGCGATCCTGCTCGGCACCCTGGTGCTCACCTGGTCCGTCTTCCGCCTCATCACACCCAGTCTGAAACTGGGCCGCTTCGACGCCACCGCCCGCCTGGTCTTTTCCCTGTGGCTCGCCTGGGCCATGCTCCAGGACCCGCTCCCCATGCTCTGGCTGTTCCTGATCCCCGAACTGCTGTGGGGCGCCGTTCAGTGGTGGCCGATCGGCAGCAGCACCTCGCGCGCCGCCTTCACCAGCGCGGTCCCCATGCGCTCCAGCCGCGGCGGCTGAATGCGCCACGCGTGCCAGTAGAGCGGCACGTCCACATGCAGGTGCGGCGTCAGGTCGACCAGCCCGCCCGCCTCCAGCAGCGCCGCGCACTGTTCGAGCGGCAGCAGGCCGTAGCCCAGGCCGGCGCGGATCGCATTCACATACGGATCGCTGGCCGGCACGTAGTGGAAGGGATAGGCGCCCTCCGGCAGTCCGAAGTGCTGCAGCAGGAAGCTCGATTGAAGCGGGTCCTTGCGGTCGAACACCATCACCGGCGCATGCAGCGCGGCGCTGCGCGAGAAGCCGTCCGGGAACCAGCGCCGTGCGAAGGCCGGCGAGGCCACCAGCCGGTAGCGCATCACGCCCAGCGCGCTGGCCGTGCAGCCGTGCAGCGGCGCCGACTCGCCCGTCACGCAAGCCACCACCCGACCCTGTTCCAGCAGCCCGAAGGTGTGGCCCTGGTCGTCGAGCAGGAACTCGACCAGCAGCTGTTCTTCCAGCAGGACCGGCGCCAGCACCGGCAGCAGCCAGGTCGCCAGGGTGTCGTTGTTGACCGCCAGCGCCACCCGCACCGGTCCCGGATCCATGCCCATCTCGGCCAGGAACTCCGATTCCAGCAATGTAGAACGGCGCAGGTACTGCACCAGCCGCGTGCCCGGCCCGGTCGGACGGCAAGGGCGGCTGCGCACCAGCAGCGGCGTGCCCAGGTCCTGTTCCAGCGCCGAGATGCGCTGCGAGACCGCCGAGGGCGTGATGTTCAACTGGCTGGCCGCCAGCTCCAGGCTGCCGCAATCGACGGCGGCCAGGAAGGCGGCGCTGCGGCGCGCGTCGAGCTTCATGGTTCAGTTCTGCTTAAGGAGGTTTAGATTTCATGAATATAATTGAATCTAGGCCGGCGGACAGGGATAGTGATGGCTTTCCCACGGAGGCCGCATGTTTTCCCAACAGGTTTTTCTACAGGGGCTGGGCCTCGGCGCCAGCCTGATCATGGCGATCGGCGCGCAGAACGCGCACGTGATCCGCACCGGCGTACGCGGCGAGCATGTGCTGCCGGTGGTCGCCACCTGCATCGTCATCGACGTGATCCTGATCGCCCTCGGCATGGCCGGCCTGGGTGCGCTGGTCGAATCCTCGCCCGTGCTGGTGGGCGTGGCGCGCTACGGCGGCGCGGCTTTCCTGGTCTGGTACGGCCTGCGCTGCTTCTCCAGCAGTGCCCGCGGCGGGGCTGCGCTCAGCGTGGACGGGCAGCACGTCCAGACCCTCGGCAAGGCGCTGGCCACGGTGCTGGCGATCTCCCTGCTCAATCCCCACGTCTACCTCGATACCGTGGTGCTGCTGGGGACCGTGGGCGGCAGCTTCGCCTCCGCCCAGCGCCTGTCCTTCGCACTGGGCGCGATGACGGCTTCGGTGCTGTGGTTCTCGGCGCTCGGCTTCGGCGCGCGCCGCTGCGCGCCGGTGCTGTCGCGGCCCGCGGTCTGGCGCGGCATCGAAGCCTTCACCGGCAGCCTGATGCTGCTGCTGGCGCTGCTGCTGCTGCGCGCAGGCTGAATTACTGCCCGAGCATCCGCAGCAGCTGCGCGGTGATGGGGCGGCAGCGCTCCGCCACCAGCGCGTGCAGCAGCTTCACCGCCGGCGAGAACTGCTTGCGGTGCGGGCACACCAGGTTCATGGGCGTGGGCTCGCCCGGCATCTTCGGCAGCAGCACCTCCAGGCGCCCTTCCAGCACGTCCTGGTGCACGTCGAGCCAGGATTTGTAGGTGATGCCTTCTCCCGCCACCGCCCAGCGCCGCACCACGTCGGCATCGTCGCTCACCAGCGGCCCGCTCACCTGCACCACCTCGTCCGTCGCCGGGAAGCACCAGCGGTCGTAGCTGCGCCCGCGCAGCCGGTACACCAGGCAGCTATGGGTGGCCAGGTCGAGCGGCGAGCGTGGACGGCCGTGGCGTGCGAGATAGGCGGGCGAAGCCACCAGCACGCGCCGGTTTTCCGGCGCCACCGGGAGGGCGATGAAGCTGGCGTCGTCGATCTGGCCGTAGCGCAGGGCGATGTCGACCGGATCGCGGAAGATGTCCGCCACCTGGTCCGACACCAGCAGCTGGATGTCCAGCCCGGGGTGATGGCTGCGGAACGCCGAGATCCAGGGCAGCAGCAGGTTGCGGCCGAAGTCCGAGGGCGCCGCGATCTGCAGGGTGCCGCTGAGCGCCGCGTCCTCTCCGCGCATGCCTTCCCGGCCTTCGCGCAGCGCCAGCAGCGCGTCCTGGGCGTAGGGCAGGTAGCGTTTTCCTTCCTCGGTCAGGCGCAGGCTGCGCGTCGAGCGCGCGAACAGGCGGATGTCGAGCTCGCGCTCCAGGCGCTGGATGGCCGCGCTGGCCTGTCCCGGCAGCAGGTTCACCTCGCGCGCCGCCTGCGAAAAGCTGCCCAGCGCCGCGGAGCGCACGAACAAGGCCAGGTCGTCGAGTCGGATCATGTTCTTCCTGATGGTGAAAGCAGCGTTGATTTTCACGCTGACAGTGAAAGTGTAATTCTGCCATGCCGGTGTTTTCCTGCTCGGCCGTTCCCTAGAATCGCCTCCATCGCATTCAATCGCACTGGAGAACACCCATGAAAGCCATCGTCTACACCCAGCACGGCCTGCCGATCGAGGATCCGAAAGCCTTGCAGGATGCCGATCTTCCCATGCCGCTGGCCGGCCCCAGCGACTTGCTGGTCGAAGTGCGCGCCGTCGCCGTCAATCCGGTCGACACCAAGGTGCGCTGCGGCGCCGCAGTCACCGAAGCGCGTGTCCTGGGCTGGGATGCGAGCGGCATCGTGCGCGCCGTTGGCGCCGAGGTGACGCTGTTCGCGCCGGGCGACGAGGTGTTCTACGCCGGCTCGCTCACCCGTCCCGGCTCGTACAGCCAGTTCCAGGTGGTGGACGAGCGCATCGTCGGCCGCAAGCCGGCCAATCTCGATTTCGCCCAGGCCGCCGCGCTGCCCCTGACCTCGATCACCGCCTGGGAACTGCTGTTCGACCGCATCAAGGTGCCGGAATGCGGCGGCGAAGGCAAGTCCCTGCTGATCATCGGCGCGGGCGGCGGAGTCGGTTCGATCCTGACCCAGCTGGCGAGGCGCATGACGGGGCTGACCGTCATCGGCACTGCCTCGCGCGGGCTCACGCAGCAATGGGTGCGCGAACTGGGCGCGCACCATACGATCGACCACAGCAAGCGGATGAAGCCGCAGCTGGCCGCGCTGGGATTCGAGGCGGTGGACATCGTCGTCAGCCTGACCCACACCGACCGCCACTACGCGGAGATCGTCGAGGTGCTGGCGCCGCAGGGCCAGTTCGCGCTGATCGACGATCCGGAGACCCTGGACGCCATGCCGCTCAAGCGCAAGTCGATCTCGCTGCACTGGGAGCTGATGTTCACGCGCTCGATGTTCCAGACGCCTGACATGATCCGCCAGCACGAACTGCTGAATCGCGTGGCCCAGATGGTCGAACAGGGCAGCCTGAGGACCACGCTGAGCGAGCATTTCGGCGACATCAACGCCGCCAACATGCGCCGCGCGCACGCGCTGGTCGAAAGCGGCAAGGCGCACGGGAAAATCGTGCTCGCCTACGCGTAATCGCCAGATCGCTTACCATTTTCTTTTTGTAGCAAGGACCAACGCATGGATATTCTGTCGGCCGCCAAGGAGCGCCATACCGCCAAAGCCTACGACGCGCAGCGCCGCATCCCCGAAGACGTGATGCAGAAGGTGTACAGCCTGCTGCGCCACAGCCCCTCGTCGGTGAATTCGCAGCCCTGGCACTTCATCGTCGCCAATACGCCGGAAGGGCGCGCCCGCATCGCCAAGGCGGCGCAGGGTGGTTATTCCTACAACGCGGCAAAGATCCAGGATGCCTCGCACGTGATCGTGCTGTGCTCGCGCATCGACATGGATGAAGCGCACCTGAACAATCTGCTCGAGCAGGAAGCACGCGACGGCCGCTTCCGCGACGCCGCCGCGCGCGCCGGCCAGGACGCGGGCCGCCGCGGCTACGTGCACCAGCATCGCTACGGCGGCAAGGACGTCGCCCAGTGGCTGGAAAAGCAGGTCTACCTGGCGCTGGGCACCGCCCTGCTGGGCGCGGCCACCCTCGGCATCGACGCCACGCCGATGGAAGGCTTCGACCAGAAGATCCTCGACGCGGAGTTCGGGCTGAACGAGAAAGGGCTGGCCAGCCTGGTGCTGGTGAGCTTCGGGTATTCGTCCGAGGCCGACTTCAATGCGCACCTGCCGAAGTCGCGCCTGCCGGAAGAGATGACCTTTACCTTCATCTGATCATCGATCGAAGTCGTCAACGGCGTGCAGCGATGCACGCCGTTTTTGTTTACGCGGCCTTGGATCGTCGTTCCCGCGCAGGCGGGAACCTAAGTTCGTCGCTCAGTGGTAGCGATACTTCAGGCGTTATTAGCAGCGCAGGGAAACTTGGGTTCCCGCCTTCGCGTGAACGACGCTCAAACGCTGGCGACAATGTCCGAATTCGAGGGATATTCGACCAACGAGACATGTTTGCCCTCCGTAGACTGGTTCACATCAACAACCCACACGGAGAACAGCATGCAACTTACCGACAACACCATCCTCATCACCGGCGGCGCCTCGGGCATCGGCCGCGGCCTGGCCGAAGCCTTCCACAAGCTGGGCAACACCGTCATCATCGCGGGCCGCCGCAAGGCGCTGCTGGACGAGGTGGTCGAGGCCAACCCCGGCATGCACGCCGTCGAACTCGACATCGCCGATCCGGCCGCCATTCGCCGCGTCGCCGCCCAGCTGACCCGGGATTTCCCCAAGCTGAACGTCCTGGTCAACAACGCCGGGATCATGCCCTTCGACGATGCGGCCGGCGCGATCGACGAAGACACCATGCTGTCCACCGTCACGACCAACCTGCTCGGCCCGATCCGCATGAGTTCCGCCCTGATCGAACACCTCAAGCAGCAGCCGCGCGCCACCATCATCAACAACACCTCGGTGCTGGCCTATGTGCCGCTGGCCTCGACCGCCGTCTACTCGGCCACCAAGGCGGCCCTGCACTCGTACACGCTGTCGCAGCGCTTCATGCTGCGCGACACCTCGGTCAGGCTGCAGGAAATCGCCCCGCCCTGGGTGAACACCGACCTGATCGTCAAGAGCGACGACCCGCGCGCCATGCCGCTGGCCGCCTTCATCGAGCAGACCATGGCCGCGCTGGCGGGAGACAAGGAAGAAGTGGTGGTCGAATCCGCCCAGCCGATGCGGAACAACGCCGGTCCGAACGAGCACCAGCTGGTCAACGAGTTCAACGCCTACATTGCCGCGAACCCGATTCCCGTGATTTAACGGCCGGCCCCGATCGGCGGAGCGTAATGGTAGTCGTCGTTCGGCCTGCCGGTGACCACGTCGATCGGGCAGTGCTGCATCTGCAGCAGGATCCTGCGGTAGTCCTCGAGCGGCGGCATGCGCATCGCCTTGCGCCGCTCCTCCACCTTGGCGCGGTCGTCCATCGGCTGGAAATCGTAGGCGCAGGGCTTGCCGGCCGGCGCCATCAGCTGGGTGCCGTAGCGCTGGGGACGCCCTTCGGCGACCGCGACGCGGTCGGACAACAGCGCGAACAGCTGGTCCGGCGGCTGCCCGCTGTCGGCCGCCGCCTGTTCGATCAGCGCCAGCGCCTGCCGCTGGAAGGGCAGGTCATGATCGGCGTGCTGGGCCAGCAGCCAGGCCGCGCCGGCCGCCTGCTCCCCGTATTTCGCCTTGGTCGGCCAGCCGCATTGCGCGACGATGGCCTTCAGGCGCCGCGTGTTCTCGCGGTCGACGATGCGGATATGCTCCATCAGCTTCTCCTGGGCCGGCGTCTTTCCCTCCAGGTGGTTGATGCGCTTGCGCAGCGCCTGGTCGGCGCTCGTCATGCTGTCCAGGTCCGCCGCCACGCGATCGCACGCGGCCTGCGCCGGCAGGCAAGGAAGGATGGCGGCAAGCAGGATGGCGGCAGGGGTCGGCAGGCGGGGCATGGCGCTCGAATCAGGTGGCAGGACCGCCAGTGTAGGGTGGCCGCTGCCGGCGGTCCAGCCATCCTGCATAAGGCGGTCTATGCGTGCTGCGGCAAGCGTTTTTCCATGAACACCGAACGGATCCCGATTCCGCTGCGATGCGGATAGACCTCTTCGCGCACCGGGACAAAGCCCGCGCGCTCGTAGAACGGCACCGCGTTGAGCGATGCGGACAGGAACATGCGCGCCAGGCCGCGCAGCCGCGCCATGGTTTCCAGTTCGCGCATCAGCCGGAGGGCGATGCCGCGGCCCTGGTGCGCGGGCTCCACGAAGGCGGCATCGACCTCGCCCGTGTCCTGGTTGAGGATGGCGTAGCCGATCACCTGTCCGTTTTCTTCCGCCACCACGGCCCCGCCGGCCCGTACCCGCAGCGGCAGCGCGGCGGGCGGCGGCGTGGCACACCAGGTCTCGATCACGTCGGGCGGATAATGCGAGGCGCAGGTGGCGCGCACCGCGCGGGTGCGCAGCTCCCACAGCGCTGCCAGGTCGGCGCCGGTTGCCGAGCGTTGCATCAGCATGCTGTTCTCCCCGTTTCGGCTATCCAGGCAGTGTACACGCCATGCGCATGCAAAAGCGTGCGCCCTTCCGAAGCACGGCGGCGCGATAATCCGGCATCGCTTGCCGAACGAGGCAGACATGCAACGACGACCCTTCCTGGCGCTGCTGGCCGCCGCCAGCTTTCCCCTGCGCGCAGCGCCAGCGGAGACTGCCTTGTGGCAGCGCTTGCGCGCAGGCGGCCATGTGCTGCTGATCCGCCACGCCGCCACCGATCCCGGCATCGGCGATCCGCCCGGCTTCGTGCTGGAGCGCTGCGCGACCCAGCGCAACCTGTCCGAGGCCGGCCGGCGCGACTCGCGCCGCATCGGCGACGCCTTGCGCAGCCACGGCATTCCCATCGGCGCGGTGCTGTCGAGCCGCTGGTGCCGCTGCCTGGACACCGCCCGCCTGGTGTTCGGCAAGGCCGAGCCGGCCCCCATGCTCGATTCGATGTTCAACGACGACGACGGACGCCGCCGCGCCAAGGTGGCCGAGGTGCAGGCCAGGACCGGGGACTATGCGGGCAAGGCCAACCTCGTGCTGGTGACGCACGACATCAACATCCGCGCCCTGGTCGGCATTTCCGTGGCGCAGGGCGAGATCGTGGTGGCCCGGCCCGCCGGCGACTACCTGGACAACCTGGGCGTACTTCGTGCGCATGAGTGAATAACGGGCGTACAATCGTCGGCACTGTCCTCAACCGGAGTGTGCCCATGAAACGTCTGTTCCTGCTGGCCACGTTGGTGGCCGCCACCGCTTCCGCCCACCATGGATGGAGCGAATACGATGCCGACAAGCCACTGCAGCTGACCGGCACGATCGAGGAATCCGGCTACATGCAGCCGCACGGCTACGTGCGCCTGAAGACGGCCGACAAGACCTGGCTGGTGGTGCTGGCGCCGCCGGGACGCATGGAAAACCGGGGCCTGGCCAAGGACATGCTGGCCACCGGCGGCAAGGCCACCGTGGTGGGCTACCAGAACCGCAACAAACCGGACGAATTGCGCGCCGAACGCATCACCATCGGCAGCAAGACCACGGAGCTGCGCTGATGCCATACCAGGACGCGGCCGCCTGGGTCGCGTCCACACCGGTGGCGGCCGCCATGCGCGGCCACGCCTGGCTCTATCCCATCGTCGAGACCGCGCACATCCTCGGCTTTGCCGTGCTGGTGGGCGCGGTGGCGATGTTCGACCTGCGCGTGCTCGGCTTCGGCCGTGACTTGCCGGTCCAGGCGCTGGCGCGCCACCTGCTGCCCTGGTCGGTGGGCAGCCTCTTACTGGTGGTGCCGACCGGGCTGCTGATGTTTTCCACCCAACCGCTCGAGATGCTGGGCAATCCCGTCTTCCTGCTCAAGCTGTGCCTGATCGCCGCGGCGGGCGTGAACGCCCTGCTGTTCCATCTCGGTCCCTACCGCCGCGCCGCCGAATGGCGGGACGGCATCCCGGCCTGGGCCAGGCTGCAGGCGGCGCTGTCGCTGCTGCTGTGGATCGCCGTGATCACTTGCGGGCGGATGCTGGCCTACGTGTGATACAGTCACCTGCCGCCATTCCTGAGCACGCCATGCTGAAACAGTTCACCACTCTTGCCCTCGCCTCCGCGCTGGCCAGCGCCGCGCAGGCTGCCATTCCGGTCTACGGATTCGTCGTCAAGAACACCTACCCCCACGATCCGCAAGCCTTCACCCAGGGCTTGTTCTTCCGCGATGGTTACCTGTACGAAAGCACCGGCCAGAACGGCAAGTCCTCGATCCGCAAGGTCGAACTCAAGAGCGGCAAGGTGGTCCAGAAGCAGGACTTGCCGCCCGAGGTGTTCGGCGAGGGAGCGACCGCGGTCGGCAACCAGCTCATCGGCCTGACCTGGACCTCGCAGGTGGGCTATGTGTTCGACCTGAAAAGCTTCAAGCTGAAGCAGAAGTTCGAGTACGTGGGCGAAGGCTGGGGCCTGGCGAACGACGCCAAGCACCTGTACATGAGCGACGGCAGCTCTTTCATCCGCATCCTCGACGCCAAGACGATGAAGGAACTGCGCCGCATCCAGGTGACTGCCGAAGGCACGCCGATCAACCAGCTCAACGAGCTGGAAGTGGTCGGCGGCGAGCTGTATTCGAATATCTGGGGCACCGACGTCATCGCCCGCATCGACAAGGACAGCGGCAAGGTGATCGGCTGGATCAACCTGACCGGCCTGCTGCCGAAAGACCAGCGCGGCACCAGCAGTCCCGACGCCGTGCTCAATGGCATCGCCTGGGACGGCAAGAGCCAGCGCCTGTTCGTCACCGGCAAGCTGTGGCCCAAGCTGTTCGAGATCGAACTGGTGCCGCTGAAAAAATAATCAGCCGCCGCTGGTCATCCCTGACTGGTGACATCGATCACCACCTTGCCGAAGTGCGAGCCCGATTCCATGTAGCGGTAGGCCTCCTGGGCCTGGGAGAACGGGAACACGCGGTCGATCACCGGTTTGACGCCAGTGGTGTCGGCGAAGCGCATCACATCTTCCAGCATGATGCGGCTGCCGACGTAGATGCCGACCATGCGCTTGGCCGTGGCCAGCAGCGAGGCCGGATTCACCTCGCCGCCGAAACCGCTTACGCCGCCGATGATGGCGATGGTGCCGCCCATCGCGGCCGCCGACACCGAGCGGTTCACCGTCCCCTGCCCGCCCACTTCCAGCACCACGTTGGCGCCCATGTTGTGGGTCAGGTGCAGGACTTCGTCATGCCACTCGGGAATGCTGCGGTAGTTGATGGTGTGGTGGGCGCCCAGTTCGCGCGCCCGCGCCAGCTTGTCGTCGCTCGAGGAGGTGACGATGGTGCGCAGGCCGGCCGCCCTGGCCAGCTGCAGGCCGAGGATGGAGACGCCGCCCGTGCCCAGCAGTAATACCGTATCGCCCGGCTTGATGTGATTGCTCGACACGAAGATCGCATTCCAGGCCGTGACCGCCGCGCAGGGCATGGTCGCCGCTTCGAGGAAGTCCAGGCCGGGAGGAATCCTGGCCAGCGCATCCTCGTGCAGGATGACCTCCTCGGCCAGCATGCCGTCGATGTCGCCGCCCAGGGCATGGCGGATCTTTTCCGGACTGGGCGCACCATCCAGCCAGAGCGGAAAGAAGGACCCGGCCACGCGGTCGCCCTTCTGGACCCGGGTGACGCCGGGGCCGGTGGCCAGCACCTCGCCGGCGCCGTCCGAACAGGGGATGATCGGATCGTCGACGGTAACCAGGTAGTTGCCGCTCGCCACCATCAAGTCGCGGTAGTTCAGCGAGACGGCGTGCATGCGAATACGGACTTCGCCCGCTCCCAGCTCGCGGTCCGGATAGTCGACGCATTGCAGACCGTCGATGTTTGCGCCAGGAAGTATTTGGTAAGCCCGCATCGGTATTCCTTTCTCGGTTGAGGAAAAGCTAGCACTACATCGGTTTGGCTACCATCAGCCAGAAGATCACCACGAAGGCCAGGAAGGCCGGCACCCCGAGCGTGACCCAGATCCGGAAATAGCGCCAGTACAGCGGCGGCAACTCGCCGCCTGCCCTGGCCGCTTCCGCCGCCATGTCGCGCATGCGGATCTGCAGCCACACCACCGGCAGCCAGCAGGCGCCCGCGATCACGTACAGGGCAAGCGACCACATGATCCACTTGCTGTGCAGCGGATAGCCGGCCAGGTGGATCATGTAGAAGCCCGTGGCGGGCTGGAGGATGGCCGTGGTGGCGGTGAACAGCCAGTCGGCGACGACCACGTACCTGGCGACCACGGCGATGGCGCGCACGTCGCGGCTGACGTTGGCGAACAGCATGTACCAGGCCGAGCCGATGCCGGTGCCGAACAGGAAGGTCGAGGACAGGATGTGCAGCCACTTCACGACGACGTATTCCATCTACTTTTCCTCCAGTTCGTAGAGCAGCCAGATGGCCGCGAGCATGGGCAGGTTCTTGGTCAGCGGCCCATAAGGGTGGAGCAGGAATTCCGGCAGCTTGAAGGCGATGACGACCGTATAAAAACCGATCAGGGCCAGCTGCGCCAGCCACAGCCAGCGCCGCCGTCCCAGGAACAGGATGCCCAGGCCCAGGATCAGGTCGAAGGTGGCGGCGCCGTACAGCATCAGCGGCTGCAGCGCTTCCGGAATGCCGCTGCGCGCCAGCAAGGCATAGCTGTCCTCGACCGGATACAGGCCGTAGGACACGATGGCCGTCAGGATCCACACCGCCGCGATGCTGTATCGCAAGATGGGCAGCAGCCATCCCAGCTTGGCGCGCGTGCGCTCCGCGCCCGGGTTGGTGATGAACTGCGAGACGGGGCGCGGCGGGTGGCCGATCAGGCGCGTGGCCAGCGAAGGATCGCCCGTGTTGCCGCGGTCCAGCATGCTGAGGGCGTCCTCGTCCAGCAGCGCGCCGGGCAGCAGGCGCCCCGCCTTGGCCGCCAGGCGCGCCAGTGGACCGCGAACCGGCAGCACGTGCAGGCGGCCCATGCCCATGGCCTTGCGCAGCGCCGCCAGGTAGTCGGTGAAGGGCATGGCCTGCGGCCCCACCAGCGGCACGCGCATGGCCGTGCCCTGTTCCGGTGGAATCGTCAGGCGATGCCTGAGCAGGCCAGCAATGGCGGCCACCAGGTCGTCGATGTGGATGGGTTGCACCAGCTGGGGAGCGCTGCCGAAACGCAGGGTGAAGGGCATGCTGGCCAGGGTGCGGAAGGCGCGCGCGCTGGCGCCCTCCGGGCCGTAGACCAGCGAGGGCTGGACGATCCAGGCGCGCACGGGAAGCGAGGCCAGGTAGTCGTCCGCCGCCTTCTTGGACAGGTGATAGCGCGTCTGTGCTTCGTGGTCGGCGCCCAGCGCCGACAGCTGGATCACCATCTGCACCTCGTGCGATTCGGCGCAGGCGGCGAACAGGGCGCGCGGGGTTTCCGTATGCAGGCGCTCGAAGGTCTGGCTGCCGCTCTCGCGGAAGATGCCGACCGTGTTGATCACGGCGTCGATGCCCGACAAGCGCGCCAGCCAGGTGGATTGTTCGGTATCGTTGGCGAAGTCAGCATGGATAGTCGTGATGCGCGGATCGCTGTCGCTTTTTGGCTTCCTCATTGCGCACACGACCTGGTGGCCTTCGGCCAGCAGCGCCTGCAGCAGGTGCCGTCCGATGAAACCGCTTGCTCCCGTCAGCAAGATCCGCATCCATGCTTCCTTTCACGTCATCAAAAAGAGGGTCCCATGCAAAACTCGGCATTACAGCGCGCCCTGGTATCCGGCACCGCATCCAGCATTCTCTCGACCGCGGCGCTGGCCCTGATGGGCAAGAAGGAAACCGGCAGCCCGTACGCGCCCACCAACGCGGTCAGCCACTACGTCCACGGCGAGAAAGCGGCACATCGCGACGGCCTGTCGCTGCGCTACACCGTGCCCGGCTACCTGATCCACCACGCCAGCGCCACCTTCTGGTCCTTCGTGTTCGAGCGCTTCGCGGGCACCGTGCTGGACAAGAAGAGCCCGGTCGGCACCATGGCCGCGGCCGCCGCGACCTCGGCCCTGGCCGCCTTCACCGACTACAAGATCACGCCCAAGCCGCTGCACCCGGGCTACGAGAAGCGCCTGTCCAAGCCCTCGCTGGCCGTGGTCTACGGCGGCTTCGCCATCGGACTGGCCGTCGGCGCCATGCTGAGCCGCCGCAGCGAGACCTACAAAGTCTAGAACAGAAGGAAAAAACGTGCCGCCGTATGTCTATGCGTTAATTGTTCACGGCGTGATCGGCGGCATCGACGTGTTCCTCAACCACGAGCTGCTGGCCAGGCTGCCCTCGCGGCCGGAAGCGGCCGGCGAGGAAAGGATGCACAGCGCGCGCGAACTGCTGTTCGCGCTGCTGTTCCTGTCGCTGGCCTGGTGGGAGTGGCACGGTCCCTTCGTGTGGTGGATCGTGGCGCTGCTCGTCCTGGAAGTGCTGGTGTCGGCGCGCGACCTGGTGATCGAGGGCGATGTGCGCGTGCTGCCGGTGACGGAGCGGGTGCTGCACCTGTTCCTGTTCATGAACCTGGGCGCGATGTATGTGCTGACCGGGCAGGCGCTGCTGGCCTGGCGCGGCTTGCCGGCCGGGCTGGCGCCGGTCGATCATGGATGGGGGAGCTGGGTGCTTACTGCGATGGCGCTGGGCGCGCTGGCGTGGGCGGTGAGGGATGGGATGGCGGCCTTGCGGCTGGGGAAACTGAACGCGTCGGCAGTCTAGCCGCCGACGCTGTTTGCGTAGACTGCTGCTTAATTAACGAGCGGCAGCCTTTTTGCCGCGCATGCGCTGCACGATGGTCACCACCAGCAGCACGGCGGCGCCGATCAGCACGCCGGCCAGGGCGTCGACCACGGTCGGGGCGATCGCCGCCAGCACGCCGCCAATGGCGGGCACGCCTTCCACCGAGTGCGCCACGCCTTCCGAGAAGTGGTGCAGCGCCGGCAGCGAGTGGGCGACGATGCCGCCGCCGACCATGAACATGGCCGCGGTGCCGACCACCGACAGGAATTTCATCAGCCTGGGCGCCAGCGCCAGCAGCAGCTTGCCGAGGCCTTGTGCGGCGCTGCTCGCCTTGCGGCTCAGGTAGAGGCCGGCGTCGTCCAGCTTGACGATGCCCGCCACCAGGCCGTACACGCCCACCGTCATCGCCAGCGCGATCGCGACCAGTACCGCCACCTGCTGGCCGAACGGGGCGCCTGCCACGGTGCCCAGGGAAATCACGATGATTTCCGCCGACAGGATGAAGTCGGTGCGGATCGCGCCCTTGATCTTGTCCTTTTCGACCTCGCACAGGTCGACCGCCGGGTCGGACAGGGCCGCCACGTGTTCGGCGTGGTGCTGCTCGTCCTCCGCCTTGCTGTGCAGGTATTTATGCGCCAGCTTCTCGAAGCCTTCGTAGCACAGGAAGGCGCCGCCGATCATCAGGAGCGGTGTGATCAGCCAGGGAACGAAGGCCGAGATGGCCAGCGCCGCCGGCACCAGGATCGCCTTGTTCTTGAGCGAGCCGACGGCGACCGCCCACACCACCGGCAGTTCGCGGTCGGCATTCACGCCGGTCACCTGCTGGGCATTGAGCGCCAGGTCGTCGCCCAGCACGCCGGCTGTCTTCTTGGCGGCGACCTTGCTCATCACCGTTACGTCGTCGAGGACGCTCGCAATGTCGTCCAGTAGTGCCAGCAAACTTCCCCCAGCCATGAGTCACGCTCCCGAAATGTCAAATTCGCATCATATTAACCGACGACAGGGGGCCAGTCGCACGGTTCAGCGCGGCTTTTTGCATTCCAGTCCCGGAAATCTGCATCTCGTCGCTTTTGATGGGCAGCTCGACGCTGGCATACGTATAGTGCGAGCAGTGGGCTGCGGTACTGCAGCCTCGTCCAATGAAGGAGATGCCATGAACACCGATTCGACCCTGCAAGCAGCACCGGTTCGCCGTAGCCGTCCGCCCAAACGCAAGACCCGCATCACGATTTACCTCGACGACGAAGTCCTGAAGGAATTCCGCAACCTGTCCGAGCGCTGCGGCACCGGCTACCAGACCCTGATTAATGCCGCCTTGCGCAACCGTTTGGGTGGTCCGATGGCAGAAACCAGCGCCGCATAAGGCCTCCTTCGGGAGAGCGAGATTACACAGAGCAATATTTATGCTAATCTTCCCGCTCTTTTAAACCCCGGAGGGACCTATGAAAAAAGGCGAACTGATCGCGGAATTCGCGAAGCGCACCGAGATGTCCGGCGCTGCCGCAAACGACGCTGTGAACACCATCATCGAGATCATCACCGAGCGCCTGAAAAAGGGCGACACGGTCGGCATCACCGGCTTCGGCACCTTCTCGGTGACCAAGCGCGCCGCACGCAAGGGCCGCAACCCGGCCACCGGCGAAGTGATCAAGATTGCTGCGTCGAAGACCCCGCGCTTCGCTGCCGGCGCCACCCTGAAGGCCGCCGTCAATCCGAAGAAGAAGTAAGCAGTACCCCACGGCTCGCGCCGCGGCCCCGCTCCATGGCGGCCGCGCGCGCTAGCTGGTTTTCTCCTCCCCGCTGTATCATCTCCCCTTCACTCCGTTTCCCCTTTTCTCCCGCCGCAGCATGAGCTTCGCTACCTGGATCGCCTTCGTCATTGCCGGTACCCTGATCGCCATTTCGCCCGGCTCCGGCGCCGTGCTGTCGATGTCGCACGGCCTCGCCTACGGCCTCAAGAAAGCCAGCGGCACCGTGCTGGGATTGCAGCTGGGCCTGATCCTGGTGCTGATCATCGCCGGCGCCGGCGTGGGCTCCCTGCTGCTGGCTTCCTCGCTGGCCTTCACGGTGGTGAAGGTGGTCGGCGCGCTCTACCTGATCTACCTGGGCATCGCCCAGTGGCGCGCGGCGCCGTCGAGCGGCCCGATGGCCAGCACCGAAGGCCTGGAAGCCCACCCTTCCCTCGGCAAGCGTGTATTGACGGGCTTCCTGACCAATGCCACCAATCCCAAGGGCATCATCTTCATGGTGGCGGTGCTGCCGCAGTTCATCTCGAAAGATGCGCCGCTGCTGACCCAGCTGGCGATCCTCGGTGTGACCATGGTCACCATCGACTCCATCGTGATGCATGGCTACGCCGCCCTGGCGGCCTCGATGCAGCGCTTCCTGCGCGATCCGCGCGCCATGCAGCTGCAGAACCGCGTCTTCGGCGCGGTGCTGATGGTGATCGGCTCGATGCTGTTCTTCGTCAAGCGCGGCGGCCAGCCGGCTTGATGGAGATGGCGCGATTGTGACGCGCGCGGGTTTCTGTCACGATCCAGGTGCAACTTTCTGTAACGCCTGTTGTCCCTGAAACAGCGCCTGCGTTGTAATCAGGTGGACACCTTCCGTCCGCGTTTTCGCTGGAGCCCGCCATGACCATCCGTTTGACCAAGACCGCTGCCGCGCTTGCCCTGGCGGTGTTTTCCACGCTCGCGGTGGCGCAGGACGACCTGCTCGAGACCGAGCCGCCCGGCCGCGTCGGCCGCGTGTCGCTGACCCAGGGCAAGGTCACCATCAATGGCGAGGTCAACGAAGCCGCCAGCGACGCCCTGGTCAACTGGCCGGTCACCTCGCGCAACCTGGTCACCACCGCGCCCGGCGCGCGCACCGAGCTGCGCATCGGCTCGACCTCGGTGCGCCTGGACGGCGACAGCTCCCTCGAAGTGACCGAGCTGGACGACGACAGCCTGCGCCTGCGCCTGCACTACGGCAGCGCCAGCGTGCGCATCGTGAGCGAGGACGTGGCGCCGGAATTCGAACTCACGACGCCGCAGGCGCGCGTCCGGATGAACCGCCCGGGCCGCCTGCGCGTGGACGCCGAGCGCGTGCGCGACACCAGCCTGGTCAGCGTGTTCGACGGCGAGGCCCAGGTCGAAGGCGCCGGCGCCAGCCTGCTGGTGCGTGCCGGCCGCAGCGCCGAGGTGCGCGAGGACGACGTGCGCACCTTGCAGGCGCGCCGCGACGTCTTCGACGACTGGTCGCTCACGCGCGACAGGCAGCAGGACAGCGCGGTCTCCGCGCGCTACGTCACCACCGAGATGACCGGCTACGAAGAGCTGGACCGCTACGGCAGCTGGAGCCAGGATCCGGACTACGGCCACCTGTGGATACCGAGCGTGGCCGCCGGCTGGGTGCCCTACCGCGACGGCCGCTGGACCTGGATCGCGCCCTGGGGCTGGACCTGGGTCGACAACGCGCCCTGGGGCTATGCGCCCTTCCACTACGGCCGCTGGGTGCACGTGAAAAACCGCTGGGCCTGGGCGCCCGGCCGCCACAAGCACCGCCCGGTGTGGGCGCCGGCCCTGGTGGGCTGGGTCGGCGGCGGCGACTGGAACCTGCACTTCCATTCGCGCCGGATGCCGGCCCAGGGCTGGTATCCGCTCGGGCCGCATGACCGCTTCGTGCCGGGCTACCGCCTGTCGGACGAGCGCCTGCGCCGCCTGAATTCGCATGGCTGGCGCACGCGCGACCAGACCGGGCCGGACCGCCGCCCGGATTACCGGCATCGCGGCCTGACCGTGGTGCCGCAGGCCCAGTTCGGCCAGCGCGGCCCGGTCGTGGTGTCGAGCCTGCCGAAGGCGACTACCCCGCCGCTGGTGGCGCCCGGGACTGCCACCGGCGCCCCGCCGCCGCCGCTGGCTGTGCGCGAGCGCACCGGCCTGGACCGGCTCGAGCGTGATCGTTCCGAGCGCCAGCGCTGGGAAGCCGAGCGCGAGGCCCGCGAAAATGGCCGCGAGCGCGAGCGCGAGCGCGAACGCTACGCCCGCGGCCAGCGTCCGCCTGTGCTGTCGACGCATCCGCAGCAGCAATCGACGAGCGCCGCGCCGGTCTCCGGCTTCGCGCAGCAGGGGCGCATCGTCACGCCGGCGCCCGCTCCTCTCCCCGCCCCTGCGCCGCTGGTGGCCCCTGTCCCGCCGGCTGCGCAGCCGCCGGTGACGCAGCGCCAACCGGCGCCGGTCCGCAGCTGGCAGCGCATGGAGCGCGACGACGACGGGCGTGAGAACTGGCGCGAAAGCGGACGTGAGAGCGGACGCGACGAGGCACGCAGCGCTTTCGAGAGCCGTCGCCAGCGTCCGCAGCCGGCTGCGATGCCGGCGCCCATGGTGCAGGCAGCGCCCGCACCGGTCGCGCAAGCTGCGCCCCCGCCTCCGCAGATGGCGCCGCTCCAGGCGGCGGTTCCGCCTCCACGCCCGAGCATGCCGCCACCCCAGGCCGTCGCTCCGCCACCACGTCCGAGCATGCCGCCGCCCCAGGCCGTCGCCCCGCCGCCGCGCGCCATGCCGATGCAGGCCGAGCCGTCCCCGGTGCCCGCAGCGGCCCGCGCCCGTAACGAACAGCGTGGATACACTGACGAAGGGCGCGGACGCCACCAGGACCGTTGAAGCGCAGCCGCGCCTAGCCGGCCTCCCTGCCCGCGCCGTCGTCGAGCAGCATGCAGCCGGCGGTCGTGGTCGCGATCAGTTCGGCGCCGCAGCCTGTCTTCATGCCTTCCAGCGCGGCGCCGATGCCGCCGATGCAGTGCGAGCGGATGCCCTCGACGATGGGGAATTCGCCGCCGCACCGGGGGCAGGAAGTCATGTGGCCGCGCTGGGCGACCGGCCGGCCGTTGACCCGGATGAATTCGTTCCCTTCGAGGACTTCGCCGCCGTGCGAGGTGGGATCGCCCTTGAGGATCAATGCGCGCATCATGATGTCTGGCTCCTTTGGCAAGCTTCCACTCTAGGGTTGCGCATGCGTGGTGGTTTGAGAGCGCGCAAGCGTGCCAGGCCCAGTTTTCCCGTTCATGCCGCGAAAACTGCAGCTCGTCACATCCCGGTCGAGTTGCGGGAACTGTTTCGTTACAGTTGACTCATCGCGGCGGGCTGTCCTCCCGGTCCAAAGCGATGTGTATGTCCCGCTATGTCCCCCAAGGAATGGGAATAGTTCAGGCCGGCAATCAGCCGGCCTTTTTTTTCGTCAATCCAGCACCATCTATGGCTTTGGCTACAATGCCACCTTTAAAAGACAGGACTAGGACCATGGACCCGAAAGAATCCCTCATCGAATACCCGAGCGACTTCCCGATCAAGGTGATGGGCGCGACGCACGCGGATTTCGCCGCGACGATCATCGAGGTCGTGGTCAAGTACGACCCCACTTTCCACGAAGGCAAGCTGCAGAGCCGTCCTTCCGCCAAGGGCAACTACACGGGCCTGACCTGCATCGTGCGCGCCACCAGCCGGGAGATGCTGGACGACGTCTATCGCGCCCTGTCCTCGCACCACATGGTGAAGATGGTTCTCTAAGGATCAGGCTGGAAAAGCGGCCCCGTCGGCGCAGGGAATCGCGCTGGCTTATAATGACGGGGCCGTCCATATTCCCGTTTGATACCTTCATGTCAACGACACGTCCCGCCACGCCGATCATCCGCGAGCTCGGCCGCGCCGAGTACGAACCCACTTTCGCCGCCATGCGCGCCTTCACCGATGCGCGCACGCCGGACACCCAGGACGAGCTGTGGATCGTCGAGCACCCGCCCGTCTTCACCCTGGGCCTGGGCGCCGACCGCGCCCACGTGCTGGCGCCGCACGACGTTCCGGTAGTGCAGACCGACCGCGGCGGCGAAGTGACTTTCCACGGTCCCGGCCAGGTCGTTATCTATTTGCTCATGGATCTGCGCCGCAACAAGCCGGGCGGCAAGCTGTACGCCCGCCAATTTGTTGCGAAAATCGAACAAGCGGTGATTGATGTGCTGGCGGCGTATAATCTTGCGGGTGAACGCGTCGCGGGCGCACCGGGCATCTACATGGCGGACGGTCCGCGCAAGGGCGCCAAGATCGCCGCGCTCGGCCTGAAAGTGCGCGGCAACGGCTGCACCTACCATGGCGTGTCGCTGAACGTGGCCATGGACCTGGCGCCGTTCACGTGGATCAACCCCTGCGGTTATTCCGGCCTGGCCACGGTCGACATGCGCACGATGGGCGTCGAAGCGCCGCTGGCCGACGTCCAGCAGGCTTTGGCGCGCGAACTGGTGCGCCAGCTGGCCACCAGCGACCTCGGCAGCACCGAGCCCGTCACCGAACAAACCAACTGAACGCCCTGAGGGCATACGCCAATGACTTCCGAAATCGATAACGGCAACGCCGCCGCCTCCGCCTACAACGCCAGCGAAAAGCAGAAGGGCGCCAGCAAGACGTCGCGCATCCCGATCAAGATCATTCCGATCGCCGAGACCGAGCGCCTGAAGAAGCCGGACTGGATCCGCGTAAAGGCGGCGACCGCGTCCTCGCGCTTTTACGAGATCAAGGACATCCTGCGCGCCAACAACCTGGTGACGGTGTGCGAGGAAGCCAGCTGCCCGAACATCGGCGAATGCTTCGGCAAGGGCACCGCGACCTTCATGATCATGGGCGACAAGTGCACCCGCCGCTGCCCGTTCTGCGACGTCGGCCACGGCCGTCCGGACCCGCTGGACGTCAACGAGCCGGGCAACCTGGCCAAGACCATCGCCGACCTGCGCCTGTCCTACGTCGTGATCACCTCGGTCGACCGCGACGACCTGCGTGACGGCGGCGCCGGCCACTTCGTCGAGTGCATCACCAAGACCCGCGCGCTGTCGCCGAACACCAAGATCGAAGTGCTTGTGCCGGACTTCCGCGGCCGCCTGGAAAAGGCCCTGAACATCTTCGCCGACGGCCTGCCGGACGTGATGAACCACAACCTGGAAACCGTGCCGCGCCTGTACAAGGAAGCGCGCCCGGGCGCCGACTACAAGCACTCGCTGGTGCTGCTGCGCGACTTCAAGAAGATGTACCCGAGCGCGGTCACCAAGTCGGGCCTGATGGTGGGCCTGGGCGAGACCGACGAAGAGATCCTGGAAGTGATGCGCGACATGCGCGAGCACGACATCGACATGCTGACCATCGGCCAGTACCTGGCGCCGTCGAACTCGCACCTGCCGGTGCGCCGCTACGTGCACCCGGACACCTTCAAGATGTTCGAAGAGAAGGCCTACGAGATGGGCTTCGTGCACGCCGCAGTGGGCGCGATGGTGCGTTCGTCCTACCACGCAGACCAGCAGGCGCACGACGCAGGCGTCGCCGCTTAACCCACCAGCAGCCTCCAACGTCGTCCCCGCGAAGGCGGGGACCCAAGTTTGCCAGCGTTTCGTTAGCGCGGGCAGCACTTGGGTCCCCGCCTTCGCGGGGACGACGTGTTTTTGCGCTAACGGAACAATCATGGCGGTGTGTGAGACCCTTTTTTCCTCCCCGCATCGAAACGCTGCGCCTGCCGCATCCACGCTATAGTTGATAACAAGAAGACATCGTTCAAACGACCATGAGTGAGCACCGAGACCATCCCCCTTCCGACAACACCGAAGACGACGACGCCTACCTGGAGCGCGAGCTCGAGCTGGATCGCCGCGGCATCGAGCTGGTCAAGATGGAAGGCCGCGTCTTCCTGCGATTCTCCGGCGAAGTGCGCTACGAAGGCCTGCGCGTGCCCTACCGCCTGGTGCCGGCGCGCGGTGTGCTGGCCAAGCCGAGCAAGTGGCGCAAGATGGACCTGCTGGCGCGCCGCGAGCTGATCGAGGAACGCACCTCTGAGGACGCCATCGCGCGCCTGCATGCCGAGACCGAGGAATTCGTCCAGGACATCGCCGAGGACGCCGACGAATTCGGCTGGAACCCCATGCTCTTCCTCGACGTGCTCGACGAGCTGGAAACCTCCGAGCCGGCCGAATTCGTGTTCCAGCGCATTTCGCAGCGTCTGACCCATGCGGTCGAACGCGAGCAGGAAGAGCGCCACGCCGCGCGCACCAAGGAAAGCATCAACCTGGCCGAGTATCCGCAGTCCTTCGAGGTGGCCAGCCGCATGCCGCGCAAGTTCATCGCGCTGCTCGGGCCCACCAATTCCGGCAAGACCCACCGCGCGATGGAAGCGCTGGCCAAGGCTTCCAGCGGCGTCTATCTCGCGCCCCTGCGCCTGCTGGCGCTCGAAAACTACGAGCGCCTGCAGGCCGCCCGTCCGCATGGCGAGGAGATCAAGGTCAGCTTGATCACCGGCGAGGAACGCCGCCTGGCGGAAGGCGCGACCCACGTGGCCAGCACGGTCGAGATGCTGGACACCAAGCGCCAGGTCGAAGTCGCCGTGATCGACGAGATCCAGATGCTGGCCGACCGCGACCGCGGCGCCGCCTGGACCACGGCCGTGTGCGGCGCCCCGGCAGCCACCGTCTACCTGGTCGGCGCCCCGGAAGCGCGGCGCGCGATCGAGGCCCTGGCCGAGCGCCTGGAGGTGCCGCTCGAAGTGCACGTCCTCAAGCGCATGGCGCCGCTGGCGATGGAAGATTCGCCTGTGCGCAAGCTGTCCAACCTGCGCCGGGGCGACGCGGTGATCGCCTTCTCGCGGCGCGACGTGCTGATGTGGCGCGACATGATTACCGAGAAGGGCCTGTCGGTGGCGACCGTCTACGGCAACCTGTCGCCGGAGGTGAGGCGGGCCCAGGCCGAACGCTTCCGCGAAGGGCAGGCCGACATCGTGGTCGGCACCGATGCGCTGGCGATGGGCTTGAACATGCCGATCGCGCGCATCGTGATGACCACCGCAGTCAAGTACAACGGCTATGAGGAGGAAGAGATCTCCGCCGCGCTGGCCAAGCAGATCGCCGGCCGGGCAGGGCGCTACGGCGTGCACGAGGAAGGCTTTGTCGCGGGCTACGACGACGAGACGCATTCGGTGATGCGCTCGCTGATGAAGGAAAAGATCCCGCCGGTGCCGGCCACCGGCTTCGCGGTGGCGCCTTCGCTGGAGCAGCTGCACCGGATCTCGTCGGTGACCGGCGAGACCTCGCTGGTGAAGCTGCTCAAGCGCTTCGTGCACAACATCGACGTACCGGACGGCTTCTTCTATCCGCGCATCACCGAGGAGCAGAACGAGCGCGCCGAATGGCTCGATACCTTGCCGCTGTCGGTGGCGGAGAAGTTCATGCTGTCGCTGGTGCCGATTTCGACCAAGGTGCCGATGCTGCAAAGCGCCTGGGAGCACTGGGCGCTGTCGCTGGCCAAGAAAAAGGTGTGCAAGCTGACGCCGCATCCGCAGCAGCTGTTCTACATGAACTTGCAGGAGGTCGAGGATACCTGCCGCATGTACTCGGCGTATGCGTGGCTGGGGTATCGGGAGCCGGAGTTCTTTCCGAGTATCGAGCAGGCGCAGGAGCTGGCGCGCGAGGCGTCGGAGAGGGTGGATTCCTTGTTGCAGCAGCAGAATGCGGCGGCGAGGCAGAGGCGTGGGGAAGGGGGCGGGCGCCGGAGGCGTTAAGATTTCCGGGCTGTTCTGCGAACTTAGGTTCCGGCCTTCGCCGGAACGACGACTCAACCGCTAGTGGTCCGCCTTAAGACCGTCGTTCCGGCGAAAGCCGGAACCCAAGTTTCGAAGAGCAGCCTACAGATTCGAGTGCACCCTCCAGCGTAAACAACCGACACCGTGTACGATCCCGCTTTTGCACTAACGAGCGACACATCGTGACCACCAAGCACACCCCCGAATCCTTCAACCAGTTCGGCTCCGCCTTCTTCCCCGGCCACCTGGGCATCCGCATCCTCGAAGTCAGCCCCGGCAAGGTCGCGGCCGAGATGAAGGTCGAACCCTTCCACCTGGCTCCCAACGGCTACCTGCACGCCGGCAGCGTCGTGACCCTGGCCGATACCTGCGCCGGCTACGGCTGCATCAGCAACCTCCCGGAAGGCGCCCAGAGCTTCACCACCATCGAACTGAAATCGAACCACCTCGGCACCGCGCGCGAAGGATTGATCACGTGCGTCGCCACGGCCGTTCATTGCGGCCGCACGACCCAGGTATGGGATGCGACGGTCACCGACCAGGCCAGCGGCAAGACCATCGCCCTGTTCCGCTGCACCCAGATGCTGCTGTATCCGAAGGCTTAACCAGCCAGTTCTTTTTGCAGCAGCGCCTGCAGCTGCGAAAAATCCGGCTCGCCGACATAGCGCTTGATGATCCGCCCCTGCTTGTCGATCACGAAGGTGGTCGGTGTCAGGCTGACGTCGCCGAACTGTTTGGCGATGTCGCCGGCGGAGTCGATCGCCACCTTGAACGGCAGCTTGCGCGTCTCGGTGAAGTTCAGCACGTAGTTGGGCGGGTCGTACTGCATCGCCACGGCGACGAACTCCAGCCCCTGTCCCTTGAACTTGTTGTAGGTCTCGACCATCGCCGGCATCTCCTTGACGCAGGTGACGCAGGACGTGGCCCAGAAGTTCACCATCACCACCTTGCCGCGCAGCGAAGCGGTCGAGATCTTCTCGCCATCGATGCCGATGAAGGTGACGTCGGGCGCCGGCGTGCTGCTGCTGAAGGAGGCATAGCCGACGCCGGCCAGCGCGAGCACCACCGCGGCGATGGCGGCGGGCTTGACCCAGGAACGGGAAGAGGTAGGAGCGGTCATGGTCGATGCGGATAAAAAAACGGCAGGACCATTATAGTCCTGCCGATGTTTCAGGTTTCGCTCATTGCAGCTTATTGGGCCGGCTGGGCGTTCTTGTCCAGGAGCTTGACGTCTTCTTCGCTGATGTACTCGAAGACCTTCACGACCCGGTTCACGCCCGACACGCCCTTGGCGACGTCGGCGGCGATATTGCCTTCGCGCGGGGTGACGAGACCCTGCAGGTAGACCACGCCGCGCTCGGTCGTGACCTTGAACGAGTTCGCCGACACGGTCTTCATGTCGACCAGGCTGGCCTTGACCTTGGTGGTGATCAGCGCGTCGTTGGAACGCGAGGTGTAGCTCGACGGGCCGGCGATTTCCAGCTCGTTGATCACCGAGACCACGTTGGCGATGGCGCGCACTTCGCGCTCGACCGCCTGCTTCATCGCTTCGTCGCGCACTTCGCCGGTCAGCAGGACGCGGCGGTTGTAGCTGGTGACGTTGACGTGGCCGTTCTCGCCGGTGATCTGCGGCATCTTGAGCTCGGCCTTGACCGTGATCGATTTGTCTTCGGTCTGCATGCCCAGGGTGCGGCGGTCCAGCGAGGCCATCACGCCGGTGGCGGCGCCGCCCGCGACCAGGGCGACACAGCCCTGCAGCGAAGCCAGCAGGGCGGAACCCAGGACAACTTTGGTCAACAGCACGGCCATGGGCCGGCGCGCATTACGCATTCTCATCTCCTCCGAACAGCGCGACGTCGATACCGTCGCAAATACAGTGAATGGCAAGCAGGTGCACTTCCTGGATGCGCGCGGTGCGGGCATGCTGGACATTGATGTGCACGTCGGCGTCGGTCAGCAGTTTGCCGAGCGCGCCACCGTCCTTGCCGGTGAAGGCTACGATGCGCATTTCGCGCTCCAGCGCCGCCTCGACCGCCGCCAGCACGTTGGCCGAGTTGCCCGAGGTCGAAATCGCCAGCAGCACGTCGCCCGCCTGGCCGAAGGCCTGCACCTGCTTCGAGAAGATCTCCTTGAAGCTGTAGTCGTTGCCCACCGCCGTCATGATCGAGGTATCGGTGGTCAGTGCGATCGCCGGCAGCGGGAAGCGCTCGCGCTCGAAGCGCCCGACGAGTTCGGCAGCAAAGTGCTGGCAGTCGGCGGCGGAACCGCCGTTGCCGCATGCCAGGATCTTGTTGCCGTTGGACAGAGCGGAGAACATCAGTTCGACCGCCTGCGAAATGGATGGGGACAGGGCCGCGGCCGACTTCATCTTCAGGTCGGCGCTCTCCTGGAAGTGAGCGAGGATGCGTTGAGTGTTCATAGCCGACGATTATAGTGCAGTGGCAAGCACGGGCGGGCAATGATGGTAAAAATTGCTTACATTTCAATGACTCAGTTGATCACGTCCTTCAGCCAGGAAATCCGCTCGCCGTCGATGGCAATCACGTCGAAACGGCAGGGTGGAGTGACGGGAAAACGCAACAGGTAGACCTGGGCGGCCCGGGTCAGGCGGCGGATCTTGGCGGGAGTGATGCTGGCGGCGGCCCCGCCGTGCCCGGCGCCGCTGCGCTGGCGCACCTCGACGAATACCAGGGAAGCGCCGTCGCGCATGATCAGGTCGATTTCGCCGGCCTTGCAGCGGAAGTTCTGCTCGACCGGCGTCAGCTTGTGGCGCTTGAGGTAGGCGAGGGCGGCCTGTTCCCAGTCCTGGCCCTGGGCCTGCCGTAATGACAGGCGCCCGAGCCACATGTCAGCGCCCGAAAGCCGCTTGTTCGAACACGCCGCCGTCGCGATAGACGACGCCGGTTTCATCACGGCGGAAGCTTGGCGTGGCGCCGCCCATGTCGATCTTCAGGCGGCCGGTCACGCCGTCGACCTCGAACACGCTGCCCGGGCGCAGGGCCAGCTCGCGCGCGATGCGGAAGGCGTCGATGCCGAGCGCGTA
Organism: Massilia sp. ZL223; assembly: GCF_018119395.1. GTDB lineage: Bacteria > Pseudomonadota > Gammaproteobacteria > Burkholderiales > Burkholderiaceae_D > Telluria. The sequence continues at coordinate 98,066 of NZ_JAGPWD010000004.1, read as the reverse complement.
CAGACGCTGGGTGTCGACACCCTCGTTGCCGCTCCAGCGCGGATAGACGCTGACCGAAGGATGATCGGGCTGCACGGCCCAGGGCAGGTCGAGGATGCGCACGCCGGCCAGCTCCGGCGCGGCGGCGCCGGGATCGCGGCCCGGGTTGACCGAGGCGGTGCCGTAGGTCGGCAGCGAGGTGCCGAGCGCGCTGCGCACCTGGCGCAGCTGCACCGCGTCGAGCGCCGCATAGACCAGCTGCGGCGGCTCGGCCTGCAGGCGTGCGCGCAGGTCGGCCAATGCATTGCCGTCGACATAGCCGTCGGCGATCGGCAGTTCGGCCACCGCATGCGTGTTGCCCAGCTGCGACCAGCGCGCGGCGAAGGCGCCGGACAGGCGCTGCTGCCAGGCGGCCGGGCCGGTGACGATCAGGGCGCGGCCGCCCGGCTGTTCGGCGGCGGCCCAGTCGGCGACCTGGCGCGCTTCGTCTTCCAGCGACAGGCCGATGACCAGCATCTGGCGCGGCAGCGGGCCGCCGGTTTGCGGGTGATTGAGGGCAATCGTTGGTTTGCGGAGGCTGCCGCTGGACGCCAGCGCGGCCACGGCGGAACGGGCCAGGGGGCCGACCACGATGTCGTTCTGGTCGGCGGCGCGCGCGTAGGCGTCGAGCGTGGCCTGGGTGGAGTCGCCGGTGGGCACCACGTTGACCGTGACGCCCGCGCGGTCGCGTTCCCAGGCGGCCATGAAGCCGGCGCGCAGCGCTTCGGCCGGCTGCGCCAGGGCTTGCGATTCGAGCGGCAGCAGCAGCGCGATGCGTGCGCCGGGACCGCCGGCCAGCGGCGCGGCCGCTGTGCCGTCGGCGCGCGGCGGCAGTTCGACCGGACTGGTGCGCGTGCCCGCGTCGGCAGGGGGCGGCGGGGTATAGCTTGGTTCGACAGGCGGCGCACTTGTCACCGGCGCCCTGGGCGCGCACAATCCGCCCGGCACGCCGCAGCCGGTATCGGGCGGCAAGGGTGTGCTGCCGCAGGCGGTGAGCAAACCTGCTACGCTCATGGCGCCAAGGGCAGTGATCGCGGCGCGCAGGCCCTTGAAATTATTCTTCTTCAGCATCGGAACCTCTTTTTATGGCAGAACAGCAGACCATCGACATCGCCCGGCTTCCCGTCATGGGCGAGGCGGCCCAGCAGTCCTATCCTACCGCAACGCTGTATGTCGTGGCTACACCGATCGGCAACGTCACCGACATCACGCTGCGCGCCTTGCACCTGCTGGCGCTGGCCGACGTCGTAGCCTGTGAAGACACGCGCAAGACGGGGGCCTTGCTGCAGCGCTTCGGCCTGAACAAGCAGACCATCGCCGCGCACCAGCACAACGAGCGCGAGGTGGCGGACAAGATCGTCGAACGCCTGCAGGCGGGCCAGCGCGTGGCCCTGGTTTCCGATGCGGGCACGCCGGCCGTGTCCGACCCAGGCGCGCGCATCGTCGATGCGGTGCGCAACGCCGGGCTGAACGTGGTGCCGCTGCCGGGGCCGTCGGCGGCGATTACCGCGCTGTCCGCGAGCGGGCTGGTGAACGACCGCTTCCACTTCGTCGGCTTCCTGCCGGCCAAGTCCAGGCAGCGCGAGGCGGCCCTGGCGCCCCTGGTGCGCGAGGCCTCGACCCTGGTGTTCTACGAGGCGCCGCACCGGATCGTCGATTGCGTCGAAGCCCTGATGGAGGCCTTCGAGCCGACGCGCCAGGTGGTGTTCGCGCGCGAGCTGTCCAAGCTGTTCGAGGAAGTGCACCGCTGCGCGCTGAGCGAGGCGCTGGCCTGGGTGAAGGCCGACCAGCACCGCGAGCGCGGCGAGTTCGTCGTGCTGGTGGAAGGCGCGGTGGCCGAGACCGACGAACAGGATGCGGAAGCGGAGCGCATCCTGCAGATCCTGCTCACCGAGTGCAGCGTGAAGCAGGCGGCGAACCTGGCGGCGCAGATCACGGGGCGCAAGAAGAACGCCTTGTACGAGCGCGCTTTGCAGATCAAGGGCGAGTAGGAAGAAACGCGGCGTTCACCACTTACAGCCGCTGTTTTTCTTGTCCATCATCAGGTACAGCGGCGCCAGCAGGCCTCCCGGGATGCCGTCCTTGCAATTCGGGCGCTTGGCCTTGCTGATGGCGCGTGCCAGCTTCGATTCCGTCTGTAGCGGTTCTTCCGGAAATTGCGCCAGCGCTGTTCCCTCCTTGCCGGGATCGCGCAGATGCGCGTTCTCGCGTGCAATCCGGCGCGCGGCTTCCATGTCGAATTTGGGGGCGTCCTCGGGCGGCGTTTCCGGCTGCTGGACGATGAAGGGGGCCTCTGCTTCTTTTTTTGGCGTTTTTGGCACGGCGATGATTTTTTTCCGGGGCGCGGTGCGCGCGGGCCGGGAAGCGGCCGGTGTTTGCGGCGGCGCCAGGCGTTGCGGCGGTTCCGGCGGAGGGGGAGGGCGGATCGTGACGGCGATCGGCGCCGGTTCGGCGAGGGCAAACACAGGCGCCGCAGGTCCCAGGCCGCGGTAGCCGAGCACGAACAGCAGGTGCACGGTCAGCGACACGGCGATACCGAAGAACAGCCGCCGGTTGGCGTAGGATGCTGTGAAAGTCACTGTATGGTCACCTCGCGGTCACCTCATCTGTGTCGAAGAATGCGACATTTCGGGGTATTTTGCCGCGAAACCTTGACCAGGTCACGCCGACGGGCTATTATCTGTCTTCTCGGAGTGTAGCGCAGCCCGGTAGCGCATCTGGTTTGGGACCAGAGGGTCCAAGGTTCGAATCCTTGTACTCCGACCAAGATTCAAAGAAAAGGCCGACAGCGAAAGTTGTCGGCCTTTTTCTTTTTCGCGGCTGCGCGAAAAAACTTGGATCCCGGCCGGGATCCAAGTTTGCGTGCGTACCGGGAACTCAACCGGCGCGTTTCGCCGCCAGCGCATTCCCCGCCCGGCTCACACTTTTGCGCCCCAGCTTCTCGGAAATGAACAAGCCCGCATCGACGATCTGATCCAGGTCCACGCCCGTCTCGATCCCGAGCCCCTGCATCAGGTACAGCACATCCTCGGTCGCCACATTCCCCGTCGCGCCCTTGGCGTACGGGCAACCGCCCAGCCCCGCCACCGACGAGTGGAAGATCGCCACGCCCACTTCCATCGCCGCGTAGATGTTGGCCAGCGCCTGCCCGTAAGTATCGTGGAAATGCCCCGACAGCTTCTCGATCGGGAATTCCTGCGCCGCGCGCAGCATCACCGCCTGGGTCTTGCGGGCCGTCGACACGCCGATGGTGTCGGCAATATCGATCTCGTCGCAGCCCAGGTCGCGCATGCGCGCCACCACGTCGCCCACCGCATCCAGCGGCACCTCGCCCTGGTAGGGGCAGCCGAAGGCCGTGCTGATCGACCCGCGCAGGCGCAGGCCATGGTCCTTGGCGGCCTTGGCCACCGGCTCGAAGCGCTTGATCGACTCGGCGATCGAGCAATTGATGTTCTTCTGCGAGAAGGCTTCCGAGGCCGCGCCGAACACCACTACTTCGTCCGCCTTGCCGGCCAGCGCCAGCTCGAAGCCCTGCATGTTCGGCACCAGGGCCGAATAGATCACGCCGGGCAGGCGCTCGATGCGCGCCATGACCTCGGCACTGGTGGCCATCTGCGGCACCCACTTGGGCGACACGAAGGCCGCCGCCTCCACGTTGGCGAAGCCGGCGCGCGCCAGGCGCTCGACCAGTTCCACCTTGATATCGACCGACAGCGCCTCTTTCTCGTTCTGCAGGCCATCGCGCGGCCCCACTTCGACAATCTTGACCTTCTTCGGCAGGCCGGGTTGTTGAATCATTTCAGTATCCTAAAGTGCGGTCGACCACGTCGCCGACCGGTTGGCCGTTCTCCAGCGCCGCGATCTTCTCGGCGATCTGGTGGACAGCGTCAGGGCGCACGGTGAGCGCCGAAATATGCGGGGTGATGCTGATGCGCGGCTCGTTCCAGAACGGATGCGGCGCCGGCAGCGGCTCGTGGCGGAACACGTCCAGCGTGGCGCCGGCGATGTGCCCGGAACGGATCAAGGTCATCAGGTCCGGCTCGGCGATGATGGCGCCGCGCGAGACGTTGATCAGGTAGGCGCCCGGCTGCAGCTTGCCCAGGTTGTGGCGGTCGAGCAGGTTGGCCGTCTCCGCCGTCAGCGGCAGCAGGCAGACCAGCACCCGGGTGCCGCGCAGGAAGGGCTCGAGCTGCTCCATGCCGGCATAGGTCTCGACGCCGGGAATGCTTTTGGGCGTGCGGCTCCAGCCCAGCACCGGAAAGCCGAAATGGCGCATCGCCTCGACCACCGGCATGCCGAGCCTGCCCAGGCCCATGACGCCGATCGGGAAGTCTTCCTTGGCGATCTGCGGCAGCGGATGCCAGGCGCCGTGCCTGGCCTGCTGCTCGTATTCGTCGAAGCGGCGGAAGTAGCGCAGCACCGCGTGCGCCACATACTCGGCCATCTGCACGCCCATGCCGGCGTCGCCCAGGCGCACCAGGGGCACCTGGGGCAGGGCTTCGCCGAACTTGAGCAGGGCGTCGACGCCGGCGCCCATCAGGAAGATCGCCTTGAGCTGGGACTGCAGGGAAAGCTGCTCCAGCAGGGCCGGGGCAGGGTTCCACAGGATTACATAGTCGCAGGGGGCGAGGACTTCGCCCTCCTTCCAGGCCACCGTTTCGGCCTGCGGCATGATGCTTGCGAATTCGCGCACCCACGGCTCGATGACGCCGTCACCCCGGTACAGCAGTATGCGCATGTCTCCCCCTTGTTATTTTTAGGGTTGTGTTACGCCGCCTTGAATGCCAACAGCGGCGCGCCATCCGCCACCTGGTCGCCGACCTGGTACAGCACTTCTTCCACCAGGCCGTCGCTCGGCGCGGAAATCGTGTGCTCCATCTTCATCGCTTCCATGATCACGAGCGGCTCGCCCTTCTTCACTTCCTGGCCGGACGAGGCCATCACCGCAACCACCTTGCCCGGCATCGGGGCAGTCAGGCGTCCGCCCGCGGCTTCCTGCTCGCCGGCGTGCGCCATCGGGTCATTGTACGACAGGGTGTAATGGCGGCCACCGGTAAATACGTGGAACAGCTCGCCGCTGACGTTGCTATCCCTGCGCACGCAGCCGTGCAGCGAGGTCTCGCCCACGCGCAGCGACAGCTCGGCGCCGTCCTGGGCGACCAGTTCCACACGCTGGCGCTGGCCGTCGAGGTCGATTTCCCAGCCGTCGTGGCGGTAGGTCAGGCCCACCTGGTAGCTGCCGCCTTCGTCCGCCAGCGACAGCACGCGGCGGTAGTCGCCGTTCATGCGCCAGCCGCGCGCCTGGGACCACGGATCGGCCGGGTTGGCAGCGCCGCGTACCGTTTCGCCCAGGGACAGCGACAGGGCGGCCAGGGCCAGCGCGCCCAGCGGGGCGGCCGACGGCGCCGGGAACAGGGCCGCGCCATGGCGGTCGATCAGGCCGGTGTCCAGGTCGGCGGTCGAGAAGGCTTCGCCTTCGACCAGGCGCTTGAGGAAGGCGATGTTGGTGGCCAGGCCGACGATGCGGAACTCGGCCAGGGCTTGCGACAGGCGCGCCAGGGCCTGGGTGCGGTCCGCGCCCCAGACGATCAGCTTGGCGATCATCGGGTCATAGAAGGGCGAGATCGCATCGCCTTCGCGCACGCCCGAATCGACGCGCACGGCGGCAGGGTTGGCGCCGTCCGCGCCCAGCTCGAACTCGACGGCGCGCGGGGTGTCCATGTGGCGCAGGGTGCCGATCGACGGCAGGAAACCCTTTTCAGGGTTCTCGGCGTAGACGCGCGCCTCGATCGCATGGCCGTGGATCGCCAGCTCGCTCTGCTTCTTCGGCAGCGGCTGGCCTGCGGCCACGCGCAGCTGCCATTCGACCAGGTCGGTGCCGGTGATCATTTCGGTGACCGGGTGCTCCACCTGCAGGCGGGTGTTCATCTCCATGAAATAGAAGGAGCCGTCCTGGTTGGCGATGAACTCCACCGTGCCGGCGCCCACGTAGCCCACGGCGCGCGCGGCGTTGACGGCCGCTTCGCCCATGGCGGCGCGGCGGTCCTGGGTCATGCCCGGGGCCGGCGCCTCTTCCAGCACCTTCTGGTGGCGGCGCTGCACCGAGCAGTCGCGTTCGTGCAGGTAGACGCAGTTGCCGAGGGTGTCGGCGAACACCTGGATCTCGATGTGGCGCGGGCGGATCAGGTATTTCTCCACCAGCACCTTGTCGTCGCCGAAGGAGCTGATCGCTTCGCGCTTGCACGAGGCCAGCGCGGCTTCGAAGTCTTCCGAACGCTCGACCACGCGCATGCCCTTGCCGCCGCCGCCGGCGCTGGCCTTGAGCAGCACTGGGTAGCCGATGCGGTCGGCCTGTTGGCGGAGAAACGCCGGCTCCTGGTTGTCGCCGTGGTAGCCCGGCACCAGCGGCACGCGGGCAGCCTCCATCAGCTGCTTGGCGGCCGACTTGGAACCCATCGCGCGCATCGAGGAACCCGGCGGGCCGATGAACACCAGTCCTGCCGCCTGCACCGCTTCCGCGAACTCGGCGTTCTCGGACAGGAAGCCGTAGCCCGGGTGGATCGCCTGGGCGCCGGTGGCCTTGGCCACCTCGATGATCTTCTGGCCGCGCAGGTAGCTGTCCTTGGCGGCGGCAGGGCCGATCAGGACCGCCTCATCGCAGACCGCCACGTGCTTGGCGCCGGCGTCGGCTTCCGAATACACGGCCACGGTGCGGATGCCCATGCGGCGCGCGGTGGCGGCGACTCGGCAGGCGATTTCGCCACGGTTGGCGATGAGGATCTTGGTGAACATGCGTCTAGGTCTTTCGCTTATGGTTGTTCGGAGGAAGAGTGCGCGGCCATGTCTCCCGGCCGCGCAAGAGATGCATCAGCAGCCGCAGGCTTCCTTCTGCACCGAGTCCAGCGTGGCCGCGCGGGTCTTGAGGCCGAGCTTTTCCAGCAGGACGCGGTCGTCGTCCGCTTCCGGGTTGCCGGTGGTGAGCAGCTTGTCGCCGTAGAAGATCGAGTTGGCGCCGGCCATGAAGCACATCGCCTGCACGGCTTCGCCCAGTTCGCGGCGGCCGGCCGACAGGCGCACCCGCGCCTGCGGCATGGTGATGCGCGCCACCGCGATGGTGCGCACGAATTCGATCGGATCGAGCTTGTCGACGCCGTGCAGCGGCGTGCCTTCCACCTGCACCAGGTGGTTGACCGGCACCGATTCCGGATACGGGTTCAGGTTGGCCAGCTGGGCGATCAGGCCGGCGCGCTGCTCGCGCGTCTCGCCCATGCCCACGATGCCGCCGCAGCAGACCTTCAGGCCGGCGTTGCGCACGCGGCCCAGGGTGTCCAGGCGGTCCTGGTATTCGCGGGTCGAGATGACGTTGTTGTAGAAGTCAGGCGCGGTGTCGATGTTGTGGTTGTAGTAGTCCAGGCCGGCGTTCTTCAGCTGTTCCGCCTGGCCTTCTTCCAGCATGCCCAGGGTGGCGCAGGTTTCCAGGCCCAGGGCCTTCACTTCGCGCACCATGTTCTCGACCTTTTCCATGTCGCGCTCTTTCGGGCTGCGCCATGCCGCGCCCATGCAGAAGCGGGTAGCGCCGCTGGCCTTGGCCTGGCGCGCCGCGTCCAGCACGGTGTCGATGTCGAGGATCTTCTTGGCTTCCACGCCGGTGTCGTAGCGCGCCGCCTGCGGGCAGTAGCCGCAGTCTTCTTCGCAGCCGCCGGTCTTGATCGACAGCAGGGTGGCCAGCTCGACGTCGCCGTCCGGGAAGTTGGCGCGGTGCACGGTCTGGGCGCGGTGCATCAGTTCCGGGAACGGCAGCTCGAACAGCGCCAGCACATCGGCCAGCGGCCACGTGGCGTCGGGACGTTCTTTGATCGCGGCGGTCGGGCGGTGCAGGGCGACGGTGTTAGTTTGGGACATGGGAATTCCTTTTAGATCTGGACCCGCGAGGACGGCCAGCCCGGCAGTCCCGCGAGGTCAATGTAGTCGGCCGCGGCGGCGGCCGTGGGGTGTTCAAGACGCGGCACATGGCCCAGCAGCGGCGCCGGGATGCGCTGTGCCAGCGCGTCGATATTCTCTTGCATGAAGCGCATGTCGGCGTCCGCCGTGTTGGCGACCCAGCCGGCCAGCACCAGGCCACGCGCCACGATGGCTTCCACAGTCAGCAGCGCGTGGCTGATGCAGCCCAGCCGCAGGCCCACCACCAGGATCACCGGCAGGTTGAGCTGGGCGGCCAGGTCGGCGCTGTCGAAGTCGTCGTTGAAGGGCACGCGGAAACCGCCCACGCCCTCGACCACCACAGCATCGGAGGCGGCCTGGATCTCGGCATAGGCGGCGATGATCGGCACCGGGTCGATGCTCACGCCTTCGAGCGCGGCGGCGATGTGCGGGGCGGCCGGCTCGCGCAGCATGAAAGGCGTCGTGATCGACGAGGGCAGATGCACGTTGCCGGCGGCCGCCAGCATGTCGGCGTCCTCGTTGTGCAGCTCTCCGCCGATCATGTCGGCGCCGGCGGCGATCGGTTTCATGCCGCAGGCGCGGCGGCCGCTCTGCACCAGCTTGTGCAGGATCGCGGCGGAGACCAGGGTCTTGCCGATCTCGGTATCGGTGCCGGTGACGAAGCAGCAGAAGCGCGGCGGCTTGATGTCGGCGGCGCGCGGCTCGGGCAGCGGCTCCAGCGCCGGCTCCAGCATGCGCGGCGGCGCGGTGACCACCGGCGGCGGGGCCACTGGCTGTTCGGGTTCGTTCAGGTTTTTCATGTCGCGGCTCTTTCCAGTTCGTTGAGCGCGCGCGCCAGCCGCGCGACCTCGTCGTGGCCGTGGGCCGCGCTCAGGGTCACGCGCAGGCGCGCGGTGCCCGGGGCCACGGTCGGCGGGCGGATCGCGGGCACCCACAGGCCCTGCTCGTGCAGGGCGCTCGATGCACGCAGCGCGTCGTCGTTGCTGCCGATGATGACCGGCTGGATCGCCGTGTTCGACGGCGCCAGCTGCCAGTGCTTGAGACGCAGCGCGTCGCGCAGGTGCGCCACCAGGGCAGCCAGCTGAGCGCGCCGATCCGCGCCCTCGGGTCCGCCTATGATATCAAGGCTGGCGAGCAGGGCGTGGGCAAGGGCCGGGGGCGCGGCGGTCGTGTAGATGTAGGGACGGGCGCGCTGGACCATGAATTCGATCACGCTGCTGTGCGCCGCGACGAAGGCGCCGCCGACGCCGGCCGCCTTGCCCAGGGTGCCCATGTAGACCAGGTTGGGCGAGCGCAGCCCGAAGTGCTCGAGCGCCCCGCGGCCTTGTTCGCCCAGCACGCCAAAACCGTGGGCGTCGTCGATCACCAGCCAGGCGCCATGGCGCTCGCATACCTCGAGCAATTGCGGCAGCGGCGCCAGGTTGCCGTCCATGCTGAACACGCTGTCGGTAACCACGATCCTGGTGCTGACGCTGCAGGCCTGCAGCTGGCGCTCGAGCGCTTCCACGTCGCCGTGCGGATAGACGCTGACGCCGGCTTTGGCCAGGCGCGCGCCGTCGATCAGGGAGGCGTGGTTGAGCGCTTCCGAGAAGATCATGGCGTCGGCATCCGCCCCCAGCGCGGTCAGGATCGCCAGGTTGGCCATGTAGCCGGTGCACAGGTAGAGCGCGCGCGGCTGCACCAGCCAGGGCGTCATCCAGTCGGCCAGGCGTTCTTCCAGCAGCGCGTGGGCGCGGCTATGGCCGCTGACCAGGTGCGAGGCGCCGCTGCCGGCGCCGTACAGGCTGGCGCCTTCCCGCAATGCTTCGATGACCGCAGGGTGCGCCGCCAGGCCCAGGTAGTCGTTGCTGCAGAAGGCCAGCATGGCGCGGCCGTCCACGATCTGGTTCGGCGCGCAGGCGCTGTCGGCCACGCGCAGGCGGCGCACCAGGCTTTGCTCGGCCAGCTGGCCGAGCTTGCGGTCGATGTTCGCGATCAGGTTCATGGCGCGATCACGGATTCGAACACCTTCTGCGTGCGCGCGGCCAGGCCGGCGACTTCCTCGTCGTCCAGCACATAGGGCGGCATCAGGTAGACGGTGCGGCCGATGGGGCGCAGCAGCAGCTCGTTTTCCACGGCGGTGGAGAAGAAGCGGCGCGAGAAGGTCGAAGCGCGCCGGGTATCCGGTTCCACCGCGTCGAACGCGAAGATCATGCCGCGCTGGCGGAAGTGGCGCGCGCGTTCGTGCTCGGCCAGCGGGGCGAGCGCGATGGTGAGCTTGGTCGCCAGTTCGCGGTTGCGCGCCAGCACATCGTCGTCGCGGAAGATGTCGAGCGTGGCCAGGGCAGCGCGGCAGGCCAGCGGATTGCCGGTGTAGGAGTGCGAGTGCAGGAAGCCGCGCGTGATGTCTTCGCTGTAGAAGGCCTGGTAGATCTCGTCCTTGGTGAGCACCAGCGAGAGCGGCAGGTAGCCGCCGCTGATGCCTTTCGACAGGCACAGGAAGTCCGGCCAGATCGCCGCCTGCTCGCAGGCGAAGAAGGTGCCGGTGCGCCCGCAGCCGACCGCGATCTCGTCGGCGATCAGGTGCACGTGGTGCTGGTCGCACAGCTCGCGCAGCAGTTCCAGGTAGAGCGGGTCGTACATCGCCATGCCGGTCGCGCACTGCACCAGCGGCTCGACGATGATGGCGGCGATCTTGCCGGCGCGTTCCTCGAACAGCTTTTTGACTTCCTCGATGGCGCGGCGCGCCACGTCCTGGCTCGATTCGCCTTCGTTCGCATTGCGCGCATCCGGCGCCGGCACCACGTGGGAAGCGCGCAGCAGCGGCCCGTAGGCGTCCTTGAACAGCGGCACGTCGGTGACGGCCAGGGCGCCGATGGTCTCGCCGTGGTAGCTGCCCTGCAGGCAGACGAATTCCTGCTTGGCCGGGTAGCCCGCGTTGCGCCAGGCGTGGAAGCTCATCTTCATCGCGATCTCGACCGCGGATGCGCCGTCCGAGGCGTAGAAAGCGTGGCCCAGCGCGTAATTGGTCAGCTCGGCCAGGCGTTCCGACAGCTCGATCACCGGCTCGTGGGTGAAGCCAGCGAGCATGGCGTGTTCCAGGCGGTCGAGCTGGTCCTTCAGGGCCGCGTTGATGCGCGGGTTGGCATGGCCGAAGAGGTTGACCCACCAGGAGCTGATGGCGTCCAGGTAGCGGCGGCCTTCATGGTCGTACAGCCATGGGCCCTTGCCGTGGCTGACCGCGATCAGCGGCACCTCCTCGTGGTGCTGCATTTGCGTGCAGGGATGCCAGACGCTGCGCAGGCTGCGTGCGATCCAGTCGGAGGAGGTGTGCTGCTTCACGATGATTCTTCCAATACTTCAGTTCAGCCAGGAGGGCTTGCGTTTCTCGAGGAAGGAAGCCACGCCCTCGCGCCCTTCCATGGAGGCGCGGATGGCGGCGATGCGGCTGGCGGTATCGGCCAGCAGTGCATCGGTGACCGGCGCGCCGACCACTTCGCGCACCAGCTTCTTGGCTTCCATGACGGCGTTCGGGCTGTTGTTGACCAGGTTTTTCACGATGCCGGCCACGGTGGTGTCCAGTTCATCCGCCGTCACCACTTCATGGGCGAAGCCGATGCGAAGCGCTTCGGCGGCGTCGAAGCGTTCGGCGGTCAGGAAGTAGCGGCGCGCGGCCTGCTCGCCCATGGCCTTGATGACATAGGGCGAGATGGTGGCCGGGATCAGGCCCAGCTTCACTTCGGACAGGCAGTAGCAGGCGGTATCGGCGGACACGACGATGTCGCAGGCCGCCACCAGGCCCATGCCGCCGGCGTAGCAGTCGCCCTGCACCTTGGCCACGGTGGGCTTCGGGCACAGGTAGATGGTGCGCAGCATGTCGGCCAGGCGCATGGCGTCTTCCTGGTTCTCGCTGTGCGAATAACCGGCCATCTTCTTCATCCAGTTCAGGTCCGCGCCGGCGCAGAAGGCCGGGCCGTTGGCGGCCAGGACGATGGCGCGCACCAGTTCGTTGCGGCCCAGTTCATCGAACACCAGCGCCAGCTCGGCGATCGAATGCTCGTTGAAGGCGTTGCGCAGGTCCGGACGGTTCAGGGTGACGGTGGCCAGCTTGTCGGCGATGGAGACGGTCAGGGTTTGATAGTCCATGTTCATCTCCTTACATGCGGAACACGCCGAACTTCGTGTCTTCGATCGGCTTGTTCAGCGCCGCCGACAGGCCCAGGCCCAGCACCATGCGGGTGTCGGCCGGATCGATCACACCGTCGTCCCACAGGCGCGCCGAGGCATAGTAGGGGTGGCCCTGGTGCTCGTACTGGTCCTTGATCGGCTGCTTGAACGCGTTCTCTTCGTCCGCCGACCACTGGCCGCCCTTGGCTTCGATGCCGTCGCGCTTGACGGTCGCCAGCACCGACGCCGCCTGGTCGCCGCCCATCACCGAGATGCGCGCGTTCGGCCACATCCACAGGAAGCGCGGCGAGAAGGCGCGGCCGCACATGCCGTAGTTTCCGGCGCCGAAGGAACCGCCGATGATCACGGTGAACTTCGGTACCGAGGCGGTGGCGACCGCGGTCACCATCTTGGCGCCGTTGCGGGCGATGCCTTCGTTTTCGTACTTGCGCCCGACCATGAAGCCGGTGATGTTCTGCAGGAAGACCAGCGGGATCTTGCGCTGGCAGCACAGTTCGATGAAGTGGGTGCCCTTGAGCGCCGACTCCGAGAACAGGATGCCGTTGTTGGCGATGATGCCGACCTTCATGCCGTAGATGTGGGCGAAGCCGCACACCAGGGTGGTGCCGTAGCGCGCCTTGAATTCGTCGAATTCGCTGCCATCGACCACGCGCGCGATCACCTCGCGCACGTCGAAGGGCTTGCGGGTATCGACCGGGATCACGCCGTAGAGTTCTTCCGGCGCGTACTTGGGTTCCACGCTTTCGGCGACCACGCCCTGGACCGGCTTGCTGCGGTTCAGGTTGGAGACGATGTTACGGGCCAGCGACAGCGCGTGCAGGTCGTTCTGCGCCAGGTGGTCGGCCACGCCCGACAGGCGGGTGTGGACATCGCCGCCGCCCAGGTCTTCGGCGGTCACGACTTCGCCGGTCGCGGCTTTCACCAGGGGAGGGCCGCCCAGGAAGATGGTGCCCTGTTCCTTGACGATGATCGATTCGTCGCTCATGGCCGGCACGTAGGCGCCGCCGGCGGTGCAGGAACCCATCACCACCGCGATCTGCGGGATGCCCTTGGCCGACATGTTGGCCTGGTTGTAGAAGATGCGGCCGAAGTGATCGCGGTCCGGGAACACGTCGTCCTGGTTCGGCAGGTTGGCGCCGCCCGAGTCGACCAGGTAGATGCAGGGCAGGTTGTTCTGCTCGGCGATCTCCTGGGCGCGCAGGTGCTTCTTGACCGTCATCGGGTAATAGGTGCCGCCCTTGACGGTGGCGTCGTTACAGACGATCACGCACTCCTGGCCGGCGACCTTGCCGATGCCGGTGATGATGCCCGCTGCCGGCGCGGCGCCTTCGTACATTTCGTAGGCGGCTAGCTGGGAGAACTCGAGGAAGGGCGTGCCCGGGTCGAGCAGATTCTCTACGCGGTCGCGCGGCAGCAGCTTGCCGCGCGCGACGTGCTTGCTTGACGCGGCTTCGCCGCCGCCCTTGGCCATCTGGGCGACCTTGGCGCGCAGGTCGTCCACGACCGCCTGCATGGCTGCGGCGTTGGTCTTGAAGTCCTCGCTGCGCGGGTTGAGTTTGCTCTCGATCTGGGGCATGGCCGTCCTCTAAATGTCTCTGCTTTATTCTTTGTCAGGGAAACTGCCGTCCAGGTAGAACCAGCGCGGGGCGCCGCCGGCGGGATCGGGCTCGCGCAGGAAACGGCTCACTTCGTGCAGCCGGTGCGCGCGTCCGCCGATCTTGAAGCGGGCCACGAATTCCACCGTGTCGCTGTCTGGATGGTCCGGCAAATTTACTTTACGTTGACGTAAACGTAAAGCAGATTTTATCTCAAGACCGAGCCAGCGGATGGGCTCTTTTTCATCGATGATGGGCTCGGTCGGCCGGGTACTGGGATGCCAGGTTGACAACAAATAAGGCTCGTCCTTGAGCGCGTAGGCGGTATAGCGCGAGCGCATCAGGGCTTCTGCCGTGGCCGGCAGGGCTGCGCCAGAGAGGAAAGGACCGCAGCAGGTGTCGAACGAGGCGCCGCCGCATGGGCAGGCAGCGGAAGAGGCAGGACGGGTAGACATGGCGGCAATTATCCGCGATTTCGCCCGAACAGGAGCTGCCGCCTGCCGAATCGGCACGGCGCCGATGCCGCTCGGTTGCCGGCTTTCAGGCCTTCAGGGTCAGCCCATCTAGCGTAAATGGCGGCGCCTTGCCCTGCATCGCCCCGGCCAGCAGCGCGGCGGTGCCGCAGGCAAAGGTGAAGCCCAGCGGGCCGTGGCCGACGTTCAGCCACAGGTTGTCGTAGGGCGTGGCGCCGATGATCGGGGCGCTGCTCGGCGTCGCCGGGCGCAGGCCGGCCCAGACCGACACTTTCGAATAGTCGGCCGCGCGCGGCATGGTCTCGCGCACCTGGCGCGTCAGGCTGTCGACCCGCTTGGGATCGTGGCGCAGGTCCTCGCCCACCATATCGACCATGGCCGCCACCCGCAGCTTGTCGCCGATGCGCGCATACAGCACCTTGCGCTCGAAGTCGGTGACGCTGATCTCGGGCGCGACATCGTCCGTGCGGATCGGCGCGGTCAGGCTGTAGCCCTTGAGCGGGTAGAGCGGCAGGCGGATGCCGACGCTGTCGGACAAGTCGCGGCTCTGGATGCCGGCCGCCAGTACATAGGCGTCGGCCGTCAACAGGCCGCTAGTGGTCTCGATGCCGGTAACGCGGCCTTTCTCGGCACGCAGGCGCCGCGCCTCGCCATGAACGAATCCCTTGAAGTTCGGATGCTGGCGCAGCTGGACGCCCAGCGCCTGGCAGAAGGCATGGCAGTCGGCCACCGCTTCGCCGGCGTTGTAGATGCCGCCCGCCAGCAGCGGCTCGGCGGCCGCCAGCGAAGGCTCGCGCTCGGCGCAATCCTTCGGCGACCAGATCTGGCCGGCGCCGGCCTTGGCCGCGGCTTTCTCGAAAATGTCGCGCGAACGATACACGACCAGCTTGCCGGCGTCGCGCCAGTCGAAGTCCTCGAGCGGCACTTTCACTTCCAGCTGCTTCATCGATTGGCGCGACAGTTCGCCCAGTTCGAGCAGCTTGGCGGTGGTGCGGCGGTTGACGTCGGCGCGGCAGTGGGCGAGGAAGCTGGCCAGCCAGCGGTACTGGCGCAGGTCGGCTTCCGGTTTGAAACGCAGCGGGCCGTTCTCCTGGAACAGCCACTGGAGCGCCTTGAGCGGCACGCCTTCGTCGGCGAGGGGCGAGACGTAGCGGTAGCTGAGCTGCCCTCCGTTGCCGTAGCTGGCGCCGCTGCCCACCTCGGGCGCGCGCTCGAGCAAGGTGACGCCATAGCCTGCCTCCGCCAGCCACCAGGCGGAAGTCAGGCCGACCACGCCGCCGCCGATGACGATTATGTGCTGCATTTCAAACTCATTTTTTCAGATTCGGAGGGTGAGCTTAGGGGTTTGGCCGCGCACAAGCCAATGAATGCTGAGCGAGCGCTCATAACCGAGATATATGCGCGCATTTGGACGCCCGTTCAGTTCTGTTGGCCGACGATCGCCTGCCGGTACAGGGCGGTGAGGATGCGCTCCTCGAAGCGCGCCAGGGCCGAGTAGCTGCCCTTTTGCGTTTCCGGATCGGCCGAGCTGCCGCCCACCAGCACCACCATGCCGTTGCCGGTCGCGCGCTCAAAAGCGAACACCGAGCGCAAACCATAGGCATCGCCCAGGTGGCCGATGGCGTCGAAACCGCCTTCGACCAGGCGCATGCCGGGACGGTCGGGGAACTGCTGGTTGCCCAGGGCCCAGGCCTGATAAAAACCGTCCAGGGTGGCGCCGTTGCCGCGGGCGGGGTCGTAGGTCCACTGGCGCGCGAACATATGCTCCAGCGTTTCGCGCTTGAGAATCCGGGTGTTACCGTGCATCCCGCCCTGCATCAGCATGCGCATGACCACGCCCAGGCCGCGCGCCGAGATGCGCAGGCCGCCCGTCGGGCTGTAGGGCGTGGCATTCACGCCCGGCACATAGCCGGCCAGGCTTGCGGGTGGTTTCGCGCTGTAGTCGTCGACCTGGGCGATCCACGGGCCGGCCGCGTTCCAGATCTCGGTATCGGTAGTGCGCTTGCGGTACAAGGTGGCCAGGTTGGCCAGCGCGCCAGGGGACAGTTCGGACGGGTGGTAGCCCGCTTCGACGCCGAGCGGCTTGAACAGCAGGCGCTGCATCAGCGCGTTGAAGCGTTCGCCGGTCACCCGCTCCATGACGGTGCCGATGATGCCCCAGCCGAGGTTGCAGTATGTGAAATACTCGCCCGGCGCCGCCTTGGCCGACCACATCGCGGCCGCTCCCGGCGCCAGCACGTCTTTCAGCGCGGTCGTGTTCGGCCAGGAATAGCCGCCGTCGTCGCGCAGCGAGGAGGTATGGCTCAGGATCAGACGCAGGCTGATGGGCTGTTTGGGAAAATGCGGATTGCGCAGCGGGAAGCCGAGGTAGCCGGAGACGTCGGCGTCCAGGTCCAGCTTGCCGTCTTCGACCAGGCGCATCAGGCCGAGCGTGGTATGCAGCTTGGAGACCGAGGCGATCCGGTACAGCGTTTCCGGCGTGGCAGGGCGGTCCGGGCCGATGCTACGGCGGCCGAAAGCGCCTTCGTAGACCGGCTGGCCGGCGCGGATCGCCAGCACCGACAGGCTGGCCAGCTGCATGGCCGGATCGTCGACGATGGCGGCCAGCTCGCTATCGAGCCGGCGCTGGAGACCGGCCATGGCCGGCGGCGCCGCGAACAGCGGCTCCATCGCACCCAGCATCACCATTCCCAGCACCGACCGCCTGCCCTGGTTCATTCCCGTCTCCGTATTGATGCGTTCACCCGGATGAGCATACGGACAGCGCGGAATCCTTGCCAAATGAATAGCCGTCACGCGGCCATAACCGTTTTGCATTGGCATCAAGTGGTATGCTCATAACTCCGCCACATGCGCATACAAGATTTTTTCATGAGGCCGGCCGATCCAGCGCCCGGCACAGCCGCTACACTCGTTCCATGTCCATGACACCCCCCAGCACCGGTTTCCAGGTCAACCTGGACGACAACTCGCCGCTCTACATGCAGCTGGCGCGCAAGCTCGCGCAAGACGTGCGCGACGGGCGCTACCAGGCCGACCAGGCGCTGCCGTCCGAACGCACCTTGTCCGAGCTGCTGGATGTTTCGCGCGTCACCGCGCGCAAGGCCATCGACCAGCTGGTGGACCAGGGACTGGTGGTGCGCCGCCGCGGTTCGGGCAACTACATCGCGCCGCGCATCGAGCAGCCCCTGTCCAACCTGTCGAGCTTTTCGGAACAGCTGCAGCAGCGCGGCTACCGTCCGGGCTCGCACTGGCTGCGGCGCGAGGTGCTGCCGGCCGACGCCGACGAGCAGCTCTCGCTGGGCCTGTCGCCGGGCACCCGCGTGGCGCGGCTGGAGCGCCTGCGCCTGGCCGACGACCTGCCGATGGCCTACGAGGTCAGCGTGATCCCGGCCACCGTGCTGCCGCGCCCCGAAGGTGTGATCGATTCGCTCTACGCCCACCTGGCCAAGACCGGCCACTTGCCGGTGCGCGCGCTGCAGCACATCCGCGCCATGAACGCGCCGGCCGACCTGGCCGAGCGCCTGGATATCCCGGAAGGGCGGGCCGTGCTGTTCATTACCCGGGTCGGCTACCTGGAATCAGGCGAGCCGGTCGAGCTGACGCACTCGTACTGCCGCAGCGACCACTACGACTTCGTGGCCGAGCTCAGACGATCCACATAACTTATTGGCATGATCGCAGCCGATCCTTTCATAAGATCGCTTGCCGGATTGGTATTACACTGGTTTTATCGATTACTGCGCATTCAACAACCACGGTCATGCTGAAAACCGAAACCCCCTCCCAGGCGCACGCCGCCCTCGACCAGTACGCCACGTCGGACCTGGTCAATGTCTTCGTCGACGACCAGATCAACGCCGTCAACGCGGTGCGCGCCGCCGCACCCAGCATCGCGCTTGCTGTCGACGCCGCGCTGCCGCGCATGGAAGCGGGCGGACGCCTGATCTACGTGGGCGCCGGCACTTCGGGCCGCCTGGGCGTGCTCGACAGCGTCGAACTGTATCCGACCTTCTCCTGGCCGCACGGCCGCGCGGTGGCGCTGCTGGCCGGTGGCAGCGACGCCATGTTCGTGGCGGTGGAAGGCGCGGAAGACGATTTCGACCAGGGCGCGGCCGACCTGCGCAGCGTGAACGTGGGCCCGGACGACGTGGTCCTGGCCATCGCCGCCTCGGGCGGCACCCCTTACGTGCTCGGCGCGCTGCAGGCCGGACGCGCCGCCGGCGCCCTGACCGTGGGCTTCGCCAACAATACCGACGCCCCGGTCGCGAACGAAGCCGAGATCGGCGTGACCCTGGACACCGGCCCGGAAGTCGTCTCCGGCAGCACCCGCCTGAAGGCCGGCACCTCGCAGAAGATCGCCCTGAACACCTTTTCCAGCGCCCTCATGGTGCGTTTGAACAAGGTCTACGGCAACCTAATGGTAGACTTGAAGGCTACCAACGCCAAGCTGGTGCGGCGTGCGATCCGCCTGACCACTTTCGCCACCGGCGCCGACGAGGCGGCCGCGCGCGAGGTGCTGGAGCAGTGCGGGTTCCACGTCAAGACCGCGATCGTGGCCTTGTCCAAACAAACCAGTGTCGAGCAGGCGCAAGCGCTGCTGGAAGCGGCGCACGGCAGCGTGCGCCAGGCGCTCGCCTAACCAGGTGCGCGCGGCTTCCCGCGCACCCTCCCGCCCGGCACACGAAAGAGTCATGCAAACTTCGCAAGCGAACAGCACCGGGCGCAGCCCCTGGACCTGGATTCCGTCCCTGTACTTTGCCCAGGCCATTCCCTACGTGGTGGCGAATGGCCTGTCGGTCATCATGTACAAGGACATGGGGGTCTCGAACTCCGACATCGCCTTCTATACCAGCCTGCTCTACCTGCCCTGGGTGATCAAGCCCCTGTGGTCGCCCATCGTCGACATGGTCGGCACCAAGCGCCGCTGGACCGTGCTGCTGCAGCTGGCGATCGCCGCCGCGCTGCTGGCGGTGGGACTGGTGCTGCACCTGCCGGCCTTCTTCATGGTCAGCCTGGCCGTGATGTGGGTGATGGCCTTCGCTTCCGCCACCCACGACATCTCGGCCGACGGTTTCTACATGCTGGGTTTGCGCCAGCAGCAGCAGGCCGCCTTCGTGGGCGTGCGCTCCACCTTCTATCGCCTCGCCACCCTGGCCTGCCAGGGACCGCTGGTGGTCCTGGCCGGCACCCTGGCCGTGAGCCTGGGCGACGTGCACCAGGCCTGGTCGGTGGTGTTCTTCGTGATGGCCGGCCTGTTCTTCGCCGCCTTCGCCTGGCACCAGTTCGTCCTGCCCAAGCCCGACAGCGACCGTGCCGTGCCGACGACCAGCAATCCGCTGCGCGACTTCTTCGGCACCTTCGGCGCCTTCTTCGGCAAGCGCGACATCTGGCTGATCCTCGGCTTCATCCTGACCTTCCGCCTGGGCGAAGCGCAGCTGCTCAAGCTGGTCGCTCCCTTCCTCAAGGACCCCGTCGAGAAGGGCGGCCTGGGCCTCACCACCGCGCAGTACGGCATCGCCTACGGCACGGTCGGCATCATCGCCCTGACCCTGGGCGGCCTGGCCGGCGGCTGGCTGATCTCGCGCCTGGGCCTGAAGCGCTGCCTGTGGCTGATGGTGTTCGCCGTGCACCTGCCGGACCTGGTCTTCGTCTACCTGTCGCAGACCCAGCCGACCGGCCTGGCCACCGTCTCGGTGTTCCTGGCGATCGAGCAGTTCGGCTACGGCTTCGGCTTCACCGCCATGATGATGTACATGATCATGGTGGCCGACGGCCCGCACAAGACCGCGCACTACGCGATCTGCACCGGCCTGATGGCGCTGGGCATGATGGTGCCGGGCATGTGGAGCGGCGACCTGCAGGAATACCTGGGGTACAAGAACTTCTTCATCTGGACCTGCCTGGCCACGATCCCGGCCTTCATCATGGCGGCGCTGGTGAAGATCGACCCCGAATTCGGCAAGAAGTAAACCGGGACCGCGCAGGACCATGACCACCGCCCCGGTGCGCCTGACATCGCTCGACGCCTTCCGCGGCTTCACCATTGCCGCGATGGTGCTGGTGAATAATCCCGGCGACTGGGGCAGCCTGTATCCCCAGCTCGCGCACGCCAAGTGGAACGGCTGGACCTTCACCGACACCATCTTCCCCTTCTTCCTGTTCATCGGCGGCGTCGCCATGGCGCTCTCGCTGGGACGCCTGGCGGCGGGCGGCGCCGACAAGGGACAGCTGCTGCGCAAGCTGGCCGTGCGCGCCGCCATCATCTTCCTGATCGGCTTCCTGCTGAACCTGATCCCGCGCTTCGACCTCGAGACCGTGCGCATTCCGGGCGTCCTGCAGCGCATCGCCCTGTGCACCCTGCTGGCGGCGCCGCTGGTGGTCTACCTGGGCTGGCGCGGCCAACTGGCGGCGATCGCGCTGCTGCTGTCGATCTACAGCGTGCTGCAATTGCTGGTCCCGGTGCCCGGCATCGGCGCGGGCGTGCTGGAGCCGGGCCGGGACTTCGGCGCTTACATCGACCGCATGCTGCTGGACGGCCACCTGTGGGTGCAGGCCAGGACCTGGGATCCGGAAGGCCTGCTGTCGACCTTGCCGGCCCTGTGCAGCCAGCTGTCCGGCGTGCTGGCGGGCCGCCTGCTGCTGTCTTCCTTACCGCGCATCGAGCAGGTGGTGTGGCTGCTGCTGGGCGGCCTGGTCTGCCTGGCGCTGGGCTCGGCCCTCGACGCCATCCTCATGCCGATCAATAAAAGCCTGTGGACGCCGTCCTACTGCCTCCTGATGAGCGGCTGGGCGCTGCTCGCTTTCGGCGCCGCCTACTGGCTGCTGGACGCGAATCCGCACGCGGCCCTGCGCGAGCGCGCGGCGGCCTGGAGCAAGCCTTTCCTGATCTACGGGATGAACGCGCTGTTCATCTTCGCCTTCTCCGGTTTCGTGGCCAAGATGCTGGGCTTTATCAAGCTGGCCCAGCCCGACGGCAGCCAGCTTTCGCTCGGCCGCAGCCTCTACGCGCCGATCAAGGCGCTGCCGCTTGGCCCGGTGAATACCTCCCTGTTATACGCCATCGCTTTCAATGCCTGCATGTTCGCCGTTGCGTACCTCATGTGGCGCAAGCGCTGGTTCGTCAAAGTCTAGAATGAAAAGAATAAGGAGCCGATGTGCAGCCTGACCTGAAAAAACGCGCCTTTGCGCTTGCCGGCGTGGCCGGCGCCCTGGCCCTCGGCGGCTTCCTCACCGCCTGCACCACCCAGCCCACCGCATCCAGCACCCAGCCCGGCGCGCCCGCGCCTGCGGACGCATCCATGGTCACGGGGGGCGACCAGCCGCCGCCGGCCCCGCGCGAATTCCGCGCCGCCTGGGTGTCGACCGTCGCCAACATCGACTGGCCGAGCAAGCAGAACCTCACCGCGGCCCAGCAGCAGGCCGAAGCCCTGGCCATCCTCGACCGCGCCAAGGCGCTCAACCTGAACGCCATCGTGCTGCAGGTGCGCCCGTCCGCCGACGCCATCTACGCCTCCAAGATCGAACCCTGGTCGGAATACCTGAGCGGCGCCCAGGGCAAGGCTCCACAGCCCTGGTACGACCCGCTCAAGTTCTGGGTCACGGAAGCGCATGCGCGCGGCATCGAGCTGCACGCCTGGTTCAATCCCTACCGCGCGCGCCACGACGGCGCACGTTCTCCGGCCGCGCCCAACCACATCACCAACGCCAACCCGGCCGCGGTCAAGCGCTACGGCAAATTCATGTGGATGGACCCGGCCGAGGAAGCGGCCTCGAAGCAGACCCTGGACGTGATCCTGGACGTGGTGCGCCGCTACGACATCGACGGCGTGCACATCGACGATTATTTCTATCCCTATCCGATCGAGGCCACGCCGGCCGAGGTGGCGGGCAATGCGGCGGCCCTCGACGGCAAGACCGGCAAGGCCGAACTCGACTTCCCCGACCAGCCGGCCTGGGACCGCTATGTGGCGAGCGGCGGCAAGCTGGATCGCGCCTCCTGGCGCCGCGACAACGTCAACCGCCTGATCGAGAACATCTACAACGGCATCCGCCGCGAAAAGAGCTGGGTGCGCTTCGGCATCAGCCCCTTCGGCCTGGGCCGGCCGGACCGCCGTCCTCCCGGCATCACCGGCTTCTCGCAGTACGACAAGCTGTACGCGGACGCCGAGCTGTGGCTGCAGAACGGCTGGCTCGACTATTTCACGCCCCAGCTGTACTGGCCGATCTCGCAGCCCGGCCAGGCCTACGACGTGCTGCTCGACTACTGGATTTCGCAGAACACCAAGGGCCGCCACATGTGGCCGGGCCTGTTCACCAGCCGCATCGGCGCGCCCACCAAGGACTACCAGCCGGAAGAAGTGCTGCAGCAGATCAGCGTAACGCGCGCCCGCCCGGCGGCCAGCGGCCATGTCCACTTCAGCATGGCGGCCCTGATGCAGAACCGCAAAGGCATCAGCGACCAGCTGCGCGCGACCCGCTATACCGGCCCGGCCCTGGTGCCGGCCACGCCCTGGCTCGGCGGCGACGCCCCGGGCACGCCGCTGGTGGCGGCCGAGCGCCGCAAGAACGCGCTCCAGCTTAAACTGAAGGCAGGCAAGGCCAACGCCCTGTATGCGATCTGGGCGCGCCACGGCAACGAATGGCGGTTCGCGGTGGCCCCGGCCTCGCGCGTGGACTGGACCATTCCGGACGACGACAAGCTTGGCGCGGCCGACGCGGTGTTCGTCAGCGCCGTCGACCGCCTGGGCGTCGAAGGCGCGCGGGTGCAGGTCTGGAACAAGTCCTGAGATGATTGGGCTGCACTTCGCAGGCATAACCCTGGCTCATGCTGCAAGCGCCAGCATTCATTCGCGCCATGGCGCGCCGGGAGCGTAAACTTGACGGTCATGCAAACACACGCACAACACGCCGCTGAGGGCATGGGCCTCGGCATCGACGCCGGCGGCACCCAGACGCGCTGGGCCCTGGCCGCGCCCGGCGGCCACATCGTGGCCGAAGGCACGGTGGACGGCCTGTCCGCCCTGCAAATGGCCAGCAGCGAAGGCCGCGGCACGGTGCGCGCCACCTTCGCCGGCATGGCCCAGGCGGTGCTGGAGCACGGCCGCCCGGCGGCCGTCCGCGCCGGCATGACCGGTTTCGGCGGCGAGGGCGAACAGCTGGCGCGCTGGCTGGCCGGCTTCCTCGGCATCGAATCCAGCGCGGTCACGCTCTGCAACGACATCGAGATCGCCTACCTGGCCAGCTTCAGTCCCGGCGAAGGCTACCTGGTCTATGCCGGCACCGGCTCGATCGGCGCCTTCATCGACGCCAGCGGCGAGCTGCACCGCGCCGGCGGGCGCGGCGTGGTGCTCGACGATGGCGGCGGCGGTTTCTGGATCGCGCGCGAGGCGCTGCGCCACATCTGGCGCAACGAAGACGAATACCCCGGCAGCTGGGAAGCCTCGCCGATGGCCAAGGCCGTGTTCCAGCACATCGGCGGCAGTGACTGGTCGTATTCGCGCCAGTTCATCTACCACAGCGAGCGCGGCGAAGTCGGCAAGCTGGCGCTGGCCGTGGCCGCCAGCGCCGAGCGCGACCCGGCGGCGGCGGGCATCCTGCGCGAAGCGGGCAAGGAACTGGCGCGCCTGGCGCTGGCCATGATCCGCCGCTTCGGCCCGCGCCCGGTGGCCCTGACCGGCCGCGCCGCCGAGCTGCATCCCGTGATCGTGCAGACCATGCGCGCCGCGCTGCCGCCCGACACCCCGCTCAGCCAGACCGGCCTGCGCGCCCACCACGCCGCCGCGCGCCTGGCGGCCGGGCCGCTGCCCGGCATCGACTAGACCAACCAGGAAGAACCATGAAAACCCTGATCGCCGCCCTTACCCTCGCCTTGCTGGCCGGCTGCGCCACCGGACCGCGCTACGACACCACCTACAACTCCGTCGGCCAGTCCAGCCGCGTGCGCTTCCTGGTGCTGCACTACACCGTGGCCGACAAGCCGTCCTCGATCAAGATCCTGACCGAGCAGCAGGTGAGCGCTCACTACCTGTTGACCGACGACCCCGAGCCGGTGATCTACCGCCTGGTGGACGAAACCCGCGCGGCCTACCACGCCGGCAACTCGAGCTGGAAGAACTACACCCAGCTCAACAACAGCTCGATCGGCATCGAGATCGTCAACGCCGGCTGGAAGGACACCCCGAACGGCCGCGTGTTCGCGCCTTTCCCGCAAACCCAGGTCGACGCCCTGGTGGGGCTGGTGAAGGACATCGTGCAGCGCCACGGCGTGGCGCCGGAAAACGTCCTCGGCCACAGCGACATCGCGCCGCTGCGCAAGCAGGACCCTGGCCCGCTGTTCCCGTGGCAGCGCCTGGCCCAGGAAGGCCTGGTGAAATGGCCTGACGCCGCGCGCGTGGCCCTGGTGCGCCCAGCCTTCGACGCCTTCCTGCCGGACGCCGGCTGGTTCCAGCGCAAGCTGGTCATGCACGGTTTCTCGCTGCCGCAGACCGGCGTGCTGGATGAGGCGACCCGCACCACCCTGGCCGCCTTCCAGATGAAATACCGCCCGGCCGACTATGCCGGCAACCCGGATGCCGAGACCGCGACCCTGCTCGAAGTGCTGACCACGCCGCCGAATGCGCCGCTGCCGGTGTTCCCGGTCCCGACTGCGCCGGTGCCGCCGGTCCCGCCGACGCCGGCCGTCCCGCCAGTACCACCGTCGCCTGCGCCGCTGACCGCGCCGAGCGTCCCGGCGCCGCCCGTGCCGGTCGCGCCCACGCCGGTGGTTCCCGAAACGGCCCCGGCGCCCGCCGCCCCGCCGCCTCCGCCCGTGCCGGCGCCTGCCGGCCCCTCGCCGGTGACAACGCCGTGACGGTCGCGGTGCGCGCCATTTCGCTGTATCCTTCGGAAAATCCGCGTCTTGCGCGGCTCTCACTGAAGGATTAGCGATGCGCCTGCGTCATATCGAAGTTTTCCACGCCATCATGCAGGTCGGCACCATCAGCGGTGCCGCCCAGGTTCTCCACATTTCCCAGCCGGCGGTGACCAAGGTGCTCCAGCACGCCGAACTGCAGCTGGGCATGCCGCTGTTCGAGCGGGTGCGCGGCAAGCTGTATCCGAAGCCGGAAGCGCACCGCCTGTTCGCGGAAACCGAAAAGCTCAACCGCGACCTGCAGGGCATCCGCCGCCTGGCCGCCAGCCTCAAGGGACGCGCGGTGGAGACCGTGCGCCTGGTGTCGACGCCGACCATCGCGATGAGCGTGCTGCCCGGCGCCATGACCCAGTGGCGGCGCGAATTCCCGCAGACCCGCTGCGAACTGGCCACCCACCACACCAGCGAGATCGTCAACGTGCTGCGCCTGGGCGAAGCCGACCTGGCGCTGTCGCTGCAGGACCCGCGCCACCCCGGCATCGTGGCCGAGCCGATCGCGCACGGCCTGCTGACCGTGATGGCGCCGATCGGCACCTGGGGCGAGGAAGAGCGCGGCAAACCGGTTTCTCCCGCCGCCCTGAAGGGCGAACTGATCGGCCTGAACGACGGCGACCCGCTCGGCGAACTGATGACCGCGTCCTGCGAAGCGGCCGACGTGCACCCGGTGTTCAATACCGTCGTGCAGACCTACCAGATCGCCCGCTCGCTGGTCGAAGCGGGCGCCGGCACCGCCGTGCTGGACCCGTTCACGGCCGCCTCGGCCTCGCCGGCCAAGGTGATCTGCCGTCCGTGGGAGCCGGACATCGCGGTAAACCTGTACCTGCTGACCGCCAGCCATTCGCCGCTCTCGCACGGGGCGCGCGAGCTGGCCAATTGTATCGGCGCGACCGCGCGCGCCTGTCTTGAAAAGGGTTGTACGTAAATGAGCTTGAGCGTGGCCAGCGAGGAGATCGCCGGCAGCCCCGAATTCCGCCACCTGAGCAGCATCGCCGGCATCCAGGTCGACCTGCGCTACGCCACGGACAACAACTTCGTCGGACGCGACCTGTATTCGCCCTACGACTGCGCCTGGCTGCACGTCGACGCCGCCAGCGCCCTCGAGAAAGTGGTCGCCTGGCTGGCCGAGCGCCGTCCCGACCTGACCCCGCTGGTGCTGGACGCCCTGCGTCCGCAGCGCGTGCAGCAGCAGCTATGGGATGCGCTGGAAGGCACTGGCCTGCAGATGTACCTGGCCAACCCGGAACGCGGCTCGATCCACTCCTACGGCATGGCGCTCGACATCACCCTGCTCGACGCGCAGGGGCGGGAGCTGGACATGGGCACCGGCTTCGACGACATGACCAACCTCTCGCATCCGGCGCTGGAGGAAGGCTTCCTGCAGGCCGGCCAGCTGACCGAGGAGCAGGTCGCCAACCGCCGCCTGCTGCGCGAAGCGATGCTGCAGGCCGGCTTCCTGGGCATCAACACCGAGTGGTGGCATTTCGATTGCGGCGACCGCGAGCTGGTGCGCCGCACTTTCCGGCGCGTGCTCTGATGACGTTTTCTCTTGCCGGCCTGGTGCGCGCCGCGCTGCTTGCGCTCGGCCTGGCGGCGGCGCCGCTGCACGCCCAGCCGGTCGCCTTCAGCTTCGACGACGGACCTACCCTGGCAAGCACGCCGCGCCTGTCGCCGCAGGCGCGCAACGAGGCCATGCTGGCCGCGCTGGCAAAGCACAAGCTCAAGGCCGCGCTGTTCGTCACCGCCGGCAACGGCGCCGACCGTCCGGAAGGCCTGGCGCTGGCCCAGGCCTGGAGCCGGGCCGGGCACCTGATCGGCAACCACACGATGACCCATCCCTCGCTTAACAACGCGAAGGTGAGCCTGGCGCAGTACCAGCAGGAGCTGCTCGACTGCGACCGCGTCATCGCGGCCCTGCCGGGCTACCGCAAGTGGTTCCGCTTCACCTACCTGCGGGAAGGGAACACGCCTGAGAAGCGCGACGGCATGCGCGCCTTCCTGCGTGAGCATGGCTACCGCAACGGCTACGTCACGCTCGACACCAGCGACTGGCGCCTGAACGACAAGCTGATCGAGGTCCTGGACCGCAAGCCGGATGCGACCGATGCCGAGCTGGCGCCGATCCGCCAGGCCTACCTCGACCACGTGAAGCAGCGCGCGCTGGCCTACCGCGATCTGGCGCGCAGGCTGCAGGGCAGGGACATCCCGCAGGTGCTGCTGCTGCACCATAACCTGATCAATGCGCTGTGGCTGGACGACGTCATCGCCCAGTTCAAGGAGATGGACTGGAGCCTGGTCACGCCGGACGAGGCCTTCGCCGACCCGGTCTACCAGCTGGCCCCGAGCCGCGACGTGCCCGGCCAGAGCCTGCTGCTGTCCATGGCCCGCAGCCTGGGGCTGGGCACCGCCGACATCGGGCCGCGCCTGATGGACGATGGCGATGCCGAGATCGAGCTGCTGAAGAAAAAAGGCTACTAGCCTACTTGAGCTCCATCGACTCGACGCGGTTGCGGCCGCTGCGCTTGGCTTCGTACATCAGCTTGTCGGCCGCCGAGATCAGGTCCGGCAGGTTGTAGCTCACCTGGGAGTTGGCGAAATCGAAGCAGGCCACACCGAAGCTGGCGGTGGTGCGCAGCCCGAACGCGTTATCGCCGAGCAGCAGGCGGTCCGCCGCGAAGGCCTCGCGCAGCCGCTCCGCCAGGTGCTCGCCGCCGGCGAGATCGGTCTCGGGCAGGATCAGCAGGAACTCCTCGCCGCCATAGCGCACCACCGTGTCGACCTGGTCGCGCGTGGCCCCGGCCAGGAGGTCCGCGAAGGCCTTGATCACCTCGTCCCCCTTGGTGTGGCCGAAGTTATCGTTGATCAGCTTGAAGTTGTCGATATCGCACAGCACCACCGTCAGGGGACGGCCGAAGCGCCGCGCGCGCGACAGTTCCAGGCCGAGCAGGTGCTGGTGCAGGTAGCGCCGGTTGTAGCATCCGGTCAGGTGGTCGCGTTCGGCGACTTCCTTCAGGTCGGTCTGCAGGCGGAACTCCTCGCGCGACACGTGGTTGTAGCGCCGCGCCGCCAGCGCGCCGAAGGTATTCACCAGCACCAGCAGCAGGCCCATGGTCAGGATGTCGGCGAAGGACATGGCGGTCAGGCGCAGCACCAGTCCCAGGAACACGCCGGTGGCGGTACCCGCCAGCACGATCGCGTGGCTCAGGCGGTTCGGAATGTAGAGGTAGATCACGACCAGCATGATCGCCAGCGACATCGCGTGCCAGTGGAACTCCTGCGGGCGCTGCACGGCGATGTGCATGAAGCTCGCCAGCGCCACGGTTTCGGCGACGGTGGCGGCCAGCCAGGTGGTGCGGACCGACAGCGGCCGGCGGTAGGCCAGCCAGGCGCAGCTGCCTGCGGTGAGCGCTACCAGCAGGCGCGCGGGGAAGGTCGCCGCCAGCGCGGTGTCCATGCCCAGCGCCGCCACGTCGGTGACGAAGAAGCACAGGTAAAAGAAGGTGCAGAACAGCAGGGTGAAGCCGAGCAGCGCGCGGGTGCGCGCCAGCTGGTGTTCGAGGAAGGCGGATTCCGTGGCGGGATGAACGAACTCACCAGTGAGCGAAAGGGTGTGCATGGCAATCGGTGGTGGTGGCGGAACCGCGGAAACGTGGGAAATCGGCGTATGCAGATAGGTTGTTTGCGCATTCTGACAGCTTTGACCTTGCTCAAATCTCACGAAAGCTAACTCATTTGCAACATCGTGTTCAAACTCTTTTACTGTTATAAATATTAGTGCGGTTTCGGCGTCAGCTTCGCGTAAGTCGTTGATCTTTAAAGGATGTGCTTAGGGTGGTTAACGTGAAACGCCGGCTGGGCCGGCGTTTTTGTTGATGTGTCGAGTTGCTAAGAAACTTGGGTTCCGGCCTTCGCCGGAACGACGTGCTGAGGGAGCGGGCAAACGGACACTTTCGTAGTCGCCAACTTCAAAACCGTCGTTCCGGCGGAGGCCGGAACCCAAGTTTGTAAGCGTACCGCTAAGGTCAACAATTACGGCGCAGCCTGCACTTCCTGAGCAGGCGCTCCCGAGCGCGCCACCCAATCCACCAGCGCATCGAGCACCGCGCGCCCCTTGCCATTCCCCGCCTGCTCGCTGTTGACCATGGCCACGAACACGCACAGAGTCCCGTTCGCATCCGGCACATAGCCCGCCAGCGCCGTCACGTTGCGCAGGGTGCCGGTCTTGAGGCGCGCGCGCCCGGCCGCCGGGCTGCCGTGCAGGCGGCGGCGCATGGTGCCGTCCATCGCCACGATCGGCATGCTGGCCTGGAATTCCGGCGCCCACGGGCTGCGCAGGCCGGCCTGCAGCAGGTAGCCCATCTGGTTCGGGCTGATGCGCTCGATGCGCGACAGGCCCGAGCCGTTCTCGATCACGAATCCGGTGTCGTCGATGCGCTGGCTGCGCATCCATTCGCGCACGGCGGCGTCGGCGCGCACGAAGGTGGTCTCACCTTCAAGCGGGGGCGGCAGGGCGGTGCTGCCGCTGGCGGGGTCGGCCTGCAGGCTGCCCAGGCTCAGGAAGAGGGTGCGCGCCAGCGCGTTGTCCGAGGGTTTGTTGATGTCGCGGACCAGCTCCGGCAGCATGCGCGAGCTGTGCTCGGCCAGCAGGGCCGATTCCGGCGGCGTCACGCCTTCGACGGTCTTGCCGCTCATGCGCCCGCCCAGCGCGGTCCAGGTCTGGCGCACCAGGCGGCCGACGTAGTCGTCGCGGTCCAGCACGTTGATGCTGTAGCTGCGGTTGCAGTTCCTGGGGAAGGTGCCGTGCAGGACAATGCGGATCCGCCCGTCCTTGCCGCGCACCGCTTCGGGCAGCTTCCAGCCGTCCTCCCATTTGGCGCAGTCGGCATCGACCAGGGTCATGTCGGAGCCAATCGATACCCGCTCCAGCTCCGGCTGCATGCGCAGCTGCAGGCGCCTGGCGGTGGAACGCATGTCGACCTGCACCATGTTCTTGTTGACCAGCAGGGCGTCCGGAATCACGTTGTAATAGGCTTCCGGCGACTCGTCGAAAGGCGGCGCGCCGAGGTCCTGGCGCGCCGGCTGGAACAGCTGGCGGTCCAGCACCAGGTCGCCCTCGATGCGCCTGACGCCCTGGTAGCGCAGGGCGCGCAGCATGGTTTCGATCGCTTCGCCCGAGAGGTCGGTATCGGCGCCGCCTTTCAGGATCAGGTTGCCGCGCAGGACCTCGCCCTCGATCTCGCCCGTAGTGCGCAGCTCGGTGCGGCCGCGGAACACGGGGCCGAGGCGCTCCAGGCCCACCAGCGTGGTCACCAGCTTCATGGTGGAGGCGGGCTGCATCGGCAGGCCGGCCTGGTGCGACAGCACCACCGCGTCGCCCTTGAGCACCAGCACCCCGAGCGCATCCTGGGGCAGGCCGTTCCGGGCCAGGACCTGGGCCACCGGTTCCGGCAGCTGGGCGTGGACGAAGGCCGGGGCGGCGAACAGGGCGGCGACAAGGGCTAGGCGGCGCAGCATGGGACTCCTTAACCGAAGAAGAGGTAGGCGACGAAAATGGCGGCGATGATGCCGATCAGGTCCGCCAGCAGGCCGTAGCTGACCGCATAGCGGGTCTTGCGGATGCCGACCGAACCGAAGTACAGCGCGATGATGTAGAAGGTGGTGTCGGACGCGCCCTGCAGGATGCTGGACAGCCGGCCCACGAAGGAATCCACGCCGTAGGTCTTGATCGCGTCGATCATCATGGCGCGCGCGCCGCTGCCGGACAGGGATTTCATCAGCGCGGTGGGTAGGGCGCCGACGAAGTCGGTCTGCAGGCCGAGCGCATTGAAGATCCAGGCGAAGCCGCTGACGATCAGGCCCAGCACGCCGGAATTGCGCACCACGCTGATGGCGACGATCATGCCGACCAGGTAGGGAATGATCTTGATCGAGGTCTCGACGCCGGCCTTGGCGCCCTCGATGAAGTTCTCGAACACGTTGACCTTCTTGATGACCGCGCCTGTCATGAAGGCGGCGATGACCGAGAACAGGACCAGGTTGGCGATCACGTTCGAGACCAGCTGGATCTGCGCCTTGTCGAGGAAGTAGGTGAAGCTGAACACGATCGAGGCGATCAGCGCGGCGGTGCCGCCGATCCAGCCGAATACCACCGGATCGAGCAGGTTGATGCGCTGGCGCAGGCCGACGGCGATGATGCTGGCGATGGTGGCGGTATAGGTTGCGATCAGGGTCGGGATGAAGATGTCGGCCGGGTTGGCGGCGCCCAGCACCGCGCGCTGGGCCATGACGGCCAGCGGAATGATGGTCAGGCCCGAGGTCTGGATCACCAGGAACATCAGCTGGGCGTCGGTGGCTTCATCCTTTTTCGGATTCAGCGACTGCAGGCTCTCCATCGCCTTCAGGCCAAAGGGGGTGGCGGCGTTGTCCAGGCCCAGCATGTTGGCCGAGAAGTTCATCACCATGTGGCCGTTGGCTGGATGGTCGCGCGGAACGCCCGGGAAGATGCGCGAAAAGAAGGGGCCGATGACGTGCGCGAATACCCGGATGGCCCCGGCCTTCTCGCCCACGTTCATGATCCCCAGCCAGAAGGTCATGACGCCGGCCAGCGGCAGGGCGATGTCCATCACCGCCAACTTGGCCGAGTCGAAGGTGCCGTCGATGATGCGCTTGAAGATCTCTGTATCGCCAAGGAAGAGCCATTGCGCCAGCGCCGCAATGAAGCCCACGAGGAAGAAGCCGGTCCAGATGTAATTGAGTGCCATGAGTCGGTCGCCGCAGAGGTACAGCAGATTGTGCAGCGGAGAGTATAGGCCGAGTTCGTGCTGCCACGATGAAAGAATGCAGCCGCGCCATGCGAAAAAGTTATAAGCCTGCGCTGCCGCGCTATCGCATTTGCCTGGCCCGCGCAGGCGCGCATATGATACGCAACGCTTTCGAGGACCCGCCGCCATGAAACTCCGCCTGACTACCCTTGCCATGTTGCTACCACTGCTGTGCGGCGCCGCCTCTCAGGCAGCGCCCGGGGAAGAGAAGGTCTTGCGCATGTTCCTGTCCACCAGCGAGACCGGGCTGGACCCGGCGGTCGCCTCCGACAACGCCACCCTGTCGCTGCTGGAAAACCTGTTCGACCCCTTGCTGCGCTACGACTACCTGGCGCGCCCGGCCAGACTGCGCCCGAACACGGCCACAGCCCTGCCTGAGGTGAGCGCGGACGGGCTGACCTATACCTTCCGCATCCGCCCCGGCATCCTGTTCACGCCCGATCCGGCCTTCAAGGGCGCGCGGCGCGAGGTGACGGCCCAGGACTACGTTTACAGCATCAAGCGCCTGTACGACCCCACGCTCAAGTCGCCCTGGGCCTATATGTTCGAAGGGAAGATCGCCGGCGACGAGGTCCTGCGCAAGCGCTTCGGCCACGATGTTCCCGTCGCCGGCCTGCAGGCGCTTGATCGCCATACCCTGCGCATCCGCCTGAACGCGCCGGACAACAACTTCCTGTTCTACCTCGCCACCGCCGCCACCGGCGTGGTGGCGCGCGAAGTGATCGAGGCCTATCCGGGCCAGGCCGGCAACCATCCGGTCGGCACCGGCCCCTTCATGATCGGCGACTGGAAGCGCAGCGACCGCATCGTCCTGCTGGCCAATCCGGATTCGACGGCCGTGTTCCACGCCACGCCGGGAGACAACCCGGAAGACCGGGCGATCGCCGGCGCGCTGGAAGGCAAGCGCCTGCCGCGGGTCGACCGGGTCGAGGTGAAGATCGCCGAGGAATTCCAGGGCCGCATGCTGGGCTTCCTGAACGCCGAATACGACTACCTGGAGCAGATTCCCGAGTCGATGACCGACATGGTGGTGCGCGACGGCCAGCTCAAGCCGGAGTTGGCGGCGCGCGGCATCGTGCTGTCGCGCTTCCCGGTGCTCCAGACCTATTACATGTGGATGAACATGAACGACCCGGTGGTCGGCGGCTACGGCAAGGACAAGGTGGCGCTGCGGCGCGCGATCTCGATGGCCTACAACAATGCCGAGGACATCGCGCTGCTCAAGAAAGGCTTCGCGATCAAGGCCGAATCGCCGCTGCCGCCCAACGTGCTGGGCTACGACCCGAACTACCGCAGCCCGGTGCCCTACGATCCGCTCCTGGCGAACGCGCTGCTGGACCGCCACGGCTACACGCGGCGCGACCCGGACGGCTTTCGCCGCGCCCCGGACGGCAAGCCGCTGACCCTGACCATGCACAGCGAGGCCACCGTCGGCGGACGCCTGCGCGACGAGTTGTGGCGCAAGTGCCTGAACAGCATCGGCCTGCGCGTGGTGTTCAAGTCGGACAAGAAGACCGAGATCATCAAGGCGTCGCGCCTGGGCACGGTGCAGATGTTCGAAAGTAACTGGATCGCCGATTTCCCCGACGGCGACAACTTCTACCAGCTGCTCTACGGCCCCAACGCGGGACGCGCCAACTATGCGCGCTTCAACCTGCCGGCCTATAACCAGCGCTACGAGCAGGCGCGCCTGTTACGCGACGGCCCGGCGCGCCAGAAGCTGTATTTTGAGATGAACCAGCTGATCCACGCCTACAACCCCTGGGTGCCGCTGACCCATGTCCTGTCGGGCGATTTGCGTCATCCGTGGTTGAAAAACTACAAACGCCATCCGGTGGAATTCACGACCTGGCGTTATCTGGATGTCGATGTTGCGGAAAGAGCACGTAGCTCCAGAGCGAAATAAGGGAAAGAGTGAGTTTTTCCTAAAGAAAACATTCCCCTTAGTTATACTGGCCTCCGGATTATTCATTGGATAGGCCCAAATTGTTGGGCGTACCCTGAATCAATAAAAATGGCGGAATGCTAAGACATTGCGCATGGAGCAGACCCGGTTCCGGGTTCGCAGACCAAGGGAAATATTAGGAGAAACGCGTGAAGGTAAAGAAGCTGGCACATTTGATCGCCCTGATCGGGGTGATGAGCCCGGCGGTAGCGCAGGAGCAGCCGCAGGTGCAGGGGATGCAACGGGTGGAGATCACCGGCAGTAGCATCAAGCGCATCGCCAAGGAAGGTGCGCTGCCGGTGGAGATCATCTCGCGCAAGCAGCTGGAAGACCAGGGTATCGTGACCGCCGAGCAGCTGATTGCGACCCTGAACGTGAACGCCAACGGTTCGGACAACCTGGCATCGAACGCCGACGTGACCTCGGGCTCCCAGCGCGGCAGGAACGGCGCGTCCTCCGCCAACCTGCGCGGCCAGGGCGCCGACTCGACCCTGGTCCTGCTCAACGGCCGCCGCGTGGCGACCCACGGCATGAGCGGCTCGGCGGTCGACCTGAACTCGATCCCGATGGCGGCGGTGGAGCGTGTCGAAGTGCTGAAGGATGGCGCTTCCTCGACCTATGGCACCGATGCGATCGGCGGCGTGATCAACTTTATCCTGCGCAAGAACTACAAGGGCCTGGAAGCCCAGTCCTTCATCGACGTCGCCGAAGCGAGCGGCGGCGAAATCGGCCGCGCCACGCTCACCGGCGGCTGGGGCGACCTCGACAACGATGGCTGGAACGTCCTGGCGACCTTCGCGCACAGCGAGAACAAGGCCCTGCGCGGCGACCAGCGCGACTTCGTCAACACCTTCCAGCCGAACCGCGGCGTGTCGGTCGACACTCGCGGCGCACCGCACGCCAACATCTTCTCCACCACGGTGGGACCGAACCTGCTGAGCGGCGCCACCACCTTCAACGGCATCAGCCTGCTGGACCTGCCGGGCGGCCCTGGCTGCAACAGCATCGACGGCATGGGTCCTTACGACGAGAAGCTGTGGGATACGCCGAGCGCCGCCTATGGCTGCGCCTGGGATACCGGGCGCGCGGCCGTGCTGCAGCAGCCGGTCAAGAACACCAATGCCCTGGCGCGCGCCACCTTCAACGTGGGCCAGCATCAGCTGTTCGCCGAGGCGCTCGGTTCGCGCGTCGACGTGTCCAAGCGCTTCTCGCCGAACCAGATCTCGCCGAACGCCGCGACCTTCGGCGCAAGCTCGTTCTATCCGAGCACCGGCGCGGCTTATAACGACGTCTACAATGCCCTGGTCAAGGTCTTCCCGAACGTCGCAGCCAACTACGGCAAGCCGATCGCCTACCGCTGGCGCTGCATGGAGTGCGGCAACCGCGAGATCGAGACCGAAACCAAGGCTGGCCGCGTGCTGGTCGGCGCCGACGGTCCGCTGACCCTGTTCGGCCGTACCTTCGACTACCGTGTCGGCCTGTCGCGCGCCTCCAGCGAATCGAAATCGACCCTGGGCAGCGGCTACAACTACACGGCGCAGCTGGCTGCCGCGCTGGGTTCGGGCAAGGTCAATCCCTTCCTGATGCCGGGCCAGACCCAGTCGCAGGAAGCCATTGACCTGATCAAGGCCACTTCCGCCGCCGGCGTGGTGCTGTACGGCGGCACCTCGACCCTGACCCAGTTCGATGCGGCGGTCTCGGGCGAGATCTTCAAGCTGCCGGCCGGCTCGGTCATGGCTGCGGTCGGCGCCGACCTGCGCCGCGAGGAATACAAGTTCAACGGCGACGAGCGCGATCTCGCCAGCCGCCGTGCGATCCTCAATGCCCCGTTCGACGACGTCAATGCGATCGGCGGCGCCAAGCGCGATATCAAGGCCGTGTACACCGAGGTTCTGGTACCGGTAACCAAGGCGCTGGAACTGACCATCGCCCTGCGCCGCGACGATTACTCGGACTTCGGCGCCACCACCAATCCGAAGGTCTCCTTCCGTTACCAGCCGCTGGCTTCGCTGATGTTCCGCGGCTCGTACAACGAGAGCTTCCGCGCGCCGTCGTTCAGCCAGCTGTTCAATGGCCGCACCGTGTCGCCGTACTCCAGCAGGGATATCGCCGATCCGGCCAGCTGCCCGGGCGGCAAGGCCGACAGCACCAAGCCGGGCTGCGCTGTGGTGAATCCGGAAACCGTGAACGGCGGCCGTCTGGGTCTCGAACCCGAGACCGCGAAGCAAGGCAGCATCGGCGTCGTCTTCGAGCCGGCGAACTTCTTCTCGGCCAGCGCCGACCTGTGGGAAATCCGCAGGAAGAACACGATCGACTCGTTCAACGTCCAGACCATGGTGGCGAACTACGACTACTTCAAGGACTTCTTCCTGCGCGCGCCGGACGGCACCTTGCTGCAGATCGACCAGCGCTGGGTGAATACGAGTGAGCGCATTACGCGCGGCGTCGAAGTGGGCGCGCGCCTGAACGGCAAGTTCAGCACCGGTTCGCAGTGGGGCCTGGGCATCGACGGCTCGCGCCTGCTGGAGAAGAAATCGCGCGTCGCCGCCGGCGCGCCCTTCGGCCAGAGCGAAGTGGGCCGCTTCCTGTTCACCGGCGACCTGGGCCTGAAGTGGAAGCACAGCGCCTACGCGACCTACAAGTACGGCAACTGGAGCGGCATGCTGCAGAACATCTACCGCTCGGGGTATAACGACCAGGTGCTGCCGGGCGTGGCCAACGGCCGTGTGACGCCGTCGGAGTACAACCCGAAAGTGGACGCCTACTCGATCTACAACCTGAGTGTGAACTACACCGGCTTCAAGAACCTGACCTTGACCGCCGGCGTGAAGAACCTGCTGGACGAGGATCCGCCGTTCGCGATCACCTACGACGCCAACACCGGCGCCGGCAGCTCGTGGGAACCACGCGTGGCCGACCCGCGTGGCCGCTCGTTCACCCTGATGGCGACCTACAAGTTCTTCTGATTGGCCCCGTTGGCGGCCCGTCGTCCGCAAGGCGCCCTGCGCCTTCGGCGCGGGCCGTTTTTTATTGTGAAAGAGGAGTAGTGGCTACAGTCGCTATGTCCCACAACCTTCGAACGTCATCCCGGCCTGCGCCGGGACGACGTTGGTAAGCGTCCATGAAGATCGACCGCCGCGGCTTCGGCGCCCTTGTCGCAGCCACCTTGTCCGCTACGCTACCTGGCGCTGCTTACGCCGCTCGCCGCCGCTCGCCCCATCGCCCCATGAAACAGCTCATCAAACCCCCACGCCTGCGCCAGGGCGATGTCGTCGGCCTGATCGCCCCGGGCGGCTACACCAACGACCGCTCCATCGAGAAAGCCGTGCGCAACATCGAATCGCTCGGCTTCAGGGTCAAGACCGGCGCCTACCTGCGCTCGGTATTCGGCAACTACGCCGGCTCCGTGCAACAGCGCCTGGCCGACCTGCACGCCATGTTCGCCGATCCTGAGGTGAAAGCCATCTGGCCGATCCGCGGCGGCTCCGGCTGCATCTCGCTGCTGGCCGGCCTCGACTACGAACTGATCCGCAAGAACCCGAAAGTCCTGCTCGGCTACTCCGACATCACGGCCCTGCACCTGGCCATCACCAAGCGCACCGGCCTGGTGACTTTCCACGGACCCGTGGCTTCGTCGACGATGTCGGATTACTCGCGCGAGCACATGATGGCCGTGCTCACCGATCCGCAGCCCACCTACACGATCCCGATGGCGGAGGAGAACGCCAGGCGCGCGCTGAGCGAGCCGCACTACGGCATCCGCACCGTGACCGCCGGCGTGGCTACCGGGCCGCTCATGGGCGGCAACCTGTCGCTGGTGGCGGCCCTGGCGGGCACGCCCTATGCGTGCGATTACCGCGACTGCATCTTGTTCCTGGAAGAGGTCAACGAAGCGCCCTACCGCATCGACCGCTGGATGACCCAGCTCGACCTGGCGCTCGGCTTCGACAAGGCGGCCGCCCTGATGATCGGCATCTGCGACAACTGCGGCCCCGACCATGAGGAGATTTCGCTGACGCTCGACCAGACGCTCGACCTGCACCTCAAGCCCCTGGTCGTCCCGGCCGTGAGCGGCTACTCGATCGGCCATATCCGCAACCAGTTCACCCTGCCGATGGGCGTCAGGGCTAGCCTCGACACCGGGCGGCAGACCCTGACCCTGCTCGAAGCCGCTGTGTCCTGAACCGGAGGATCACTCCGCGTTCAGATTCAGGTTGATCGGATAGATCATCTCGCAAGCCTGCCCGCGGCACAGGGCTGGCTTGAAGCGCTTGGAGAGCGCGACCACCGACAGCGCGCGATTCAGGTCGGCGATCGTCACCCCGACCGTCTGGGCCTTGGTCGGCGCGCCCTTGGCGTCGACGGTGATGTAGAGCGCCACGTTGCCCTTGAAGTTGGGGAACAGGCCGGAGACCTTGGATACTTCTTCGAGGAAGACGCGCGAGCCTTTGAGCGGATAAGGAGGCTCGTCTCCCGGTTCCAGCGCCGGATAGGAGGCCCTGACCAGGTCTTGCTGGCCCGGCGTCAGGTCTTCCCATTTCGCCGCCGGGGGAAGGTAGGTATACGCCATTTCGTCGCTCAGTTTCGAGCCGGTGGCCGCATTGGCGCGTTTCATGCTGAAGCGGGCCGCTTCCTCTTTGATGAGGGGCTTGGCGTTCACCGGACGGCCGTCCAGGAAATCGCCTTCGTAGACGTGGCCGTTGCCCGCGTAGACGATCTTGCCCCTGCCGTTGAACTGATCGTTGTACCAGCTGCCATCGTAGCTGCCGCCAAGAGCGAAAGTGGCCTTGCCCTTGCCGGAGCGTTCGCCGTCCTTCCAGTCGCCGTCGTAGCGCGAACCGTCCGGGTCGACCATCGTGCCCTTTCCTTCGCGGCGTCCGTTAACCACGCCGCCTTCGTACTGGTAGCCGCCGCTGGTCCTGAAATAGCCGGCGCCGTGCGGCACGCCGTTGCGGAAAGTGCCGATGTAGGTGCCGCCCTTGCTGGTCCGGGTGGCTTCGCCGCTGATCTCGCCGCGCGCCAGGGCGCCCTCGATCTTCCACGGGCTGCGGTCCTCGCCGGACTTCCATTCCAGCGTGCCTTTACCTTCTGCGTAACCGTCCTTGCAGGCGCCGCTCCAGGCGATCTTGCCCTCGGCGGGCGCGGGCGTTACTTGCGCGATGCGGCAATCCGCGGCGCCGAGATAAGCGGGAGCTTCGTCCGCCTGGGCGGTGGCTGCAAAGGCGAGGCTGGACAGGAAGAGCGCGGAGGAAGGTTTCATGGCAAAAAATGCATTATAGGAACAAAGGCCAGTATAGGTGGCCGTTATGTTCACTTCAATGCATTGGGCATGATCCGCGTCAAAAGCCGATCACTGATGGCTGGTCACAACGCTCGTGCGATCAGGATCTTCTGGATGTCGCTGGTGCCTTCGTAGATCTGGCACACGCGCACGTCGCGGTAGATGCGCTCGATCGGGAAGTCGGCCACGTAGCCGTAGCCGCCGAACACCTGCATCGCGTCCGACACCACGCGCTCGGCCATCTCGGAGGCGAACAGCTTGGCCATCGCGGCTTCCTTCAGGCAGGGCAGGCCGGCGTCCTTCATCGAGGCGGCGTGCAGGATGAGCTGGCGCGCGGCCTCGATCTTCATCGCCATCTCGGCCAGGCGGAACTGCACCGACTGGTGTTCGAAGATCGGCTTGCCGAAGCTCTCGCGCTCCTTGGCGTAGGCCAGGGCCGCCTCGTAGGCCGCGCGCGCCATGCCGACCGACTGCGAGGCGATGCCGATGCGGCCGCCCTCCAGGCCGGACAGGGCGATCTTGTAGCCCATGCCTTCCTCGCCGATCAGGTTCTCGGCCGGGACACGGCAGTTTTCGAACACGATCTGCGCCGTGTCCGACGAATGCTGGCCCATCTTGTGCTCGATGCCGGCCACGGTGTAGCCCGGGGTATTGGTCGGCACCCAGAAGGCGCTGATGCCCTTCTTGCCGGCGGCCTTGCTTGTTACGGCCATGACGATGGCCACATCGCCGTGCTTGCCGCTGGTGATGAATTGCTTGGTGCCGTTGATGACGTACTCGTTGCCCTCGCGGACCGCGGTGGTGCGCAGCGCGGCCGCGTCGCTGCCGGTATGCGGCTCGGTCAGGGCGAAGGCGCCCAGCATCTCGCCTTGCGCCAGCGGGCGCAGGAAGCGTGCTTTTTGCTCTTCGTTCGCATACATCATGGCGATGCTGCAGACCGGGCAGTTGTTCACCGAGATGATGGTCGAGGTGCCGCCGTCGCCGGCCGCGATTTCTTCCAGCACCAGGGCCAGCGCCACGTAGTCCAGGCCCGCGCCGCCGTACTGCTCCGGCACCGCCACGCCGAAGGCGCCCAGCTGGGCCAGCTCCTTCAGTTCGTCCTTGGGGAAGTAATGCTCGCGGTCCCAGCGGGCGGCGTTGGGGGCCAGGCGCTCCTGCGCATAGCTGCGCAGGGCGTCGCGGATCATCTGGTGTTCTTCGTTCAGAATCATGGTGTCTCGTTCGTTGTTATATGCGTTGTACTGCGGTTACCACGGGATCGGCGTGCCGTCGTGGTCGAGGAAGGCGCCGTTGGACGAGGCATCCACCCTGGCCAGCGTGGCGCGCAGGTCACGCACGCTTTCCTCGGGGGTGAGCGGGGCGCCTTCGCCGCCCATGTCGGTCTGCACCCAGCCCGGGTGGAAGGACAGGCAGGTCACGCCCTGCGGTCTCCAGGTGATGGCCGCATCGGCCAGCACGGAATTGAGCGCGGCCTTGCTGGCGCGGTAGAGCGTGCCTTCGGTGCTGTGGCGTGCCCCGATCGAGCCCATCTTCGAGGACAGCACGGCCAGCTTGCCTTGCGTTGCGGCCAGCAGCGGCGCCACGATCGGGATCAGGCGCATCGCCGCCAGCACGTTGGTGTGCATGACGCTGTCGAATTCCTGCTGGGTCGGGAAGCCCGAATGGACCGGGCCGTAGACGCCGGCCACCAGCCAGGCGGTGTCGATCTTTTCGTCGTCCAGCCGCCAGCCCAGGGCGGCGATGGAGTCGGCGTTGGTGACGTCGAGCGGGTGGGCTTCCGCGCCCAGCCGCACGAGCGCGTCGCAGTCTTCCTGCTTGCGGGCGGTGGCGATCACGCGCCAGCCGTCCTGCTTGTACTGGCGCACCATCTCGCGGCCGATGCCGCGCGAAGCGCCGAGGATCAATGCGGTAGGCATGGCAGACTCCCTGGATAACACTGCTGTTGCTTGAATGCGCCGGCGGCAAGCCGCCAGCGCTACGCACTACGCTTAAACCAGCTCGACCGCCATCGCGGTGGCTTCGCCGCCGCCGATGCACAGCGAGGCCACGCCGCGCTTGCCGCCGGTGCGCTTCAGCGCGCCCAGCAGGGTGACGATGATGCGCGCGCCCGAGGCGCCGATCGGGTGGCCCAGCGCGCAGGCGCCGCCGTGGATGTTGACCTTGCTGTGCGGGATGTCGAGGTCGCGCATGGCGGCCATCGGCACCGCGGCGAAGGCTTCGTTGATCTCGAACAGGTCGACGTCGCGCGGAGTCCAGCCGGTCTTCTTGAACAGCTTCTGCATCGCGCCGATCGGGGCGGTGGTGAACAGGTTCGGTTCCTGGGCGTGGGTGGCGTGGCCGATCACGCGGGCGATCGGGGTCAGGCCCAGTTCCTTGGCCTTCGATTCGCGCATCATCACCAGGGCCGCGGCGCCATCGTTGATCGACGAGGACGAAGCGGCGGTCACGGTGCCGTCCTTCTTGAATGCCGGCTTGAGCGACGGGATCTTGTCGACCTTGGCCTTCATCGGGCCTTCATCCTTCTCGACCACCAGTTCGCCGGTGCGGGTGGCCACGGAGACCGGCGCCACTTCCCAGGCGAACCAGCCTTCGTTGTTGGCAGCTTGCGCGCGCTTGACCGATTCGATCGCGAAGTTGTCCTGCTCTTCGCGCGAGAACTGGTAGGTGGCCACGCACTCTTCCGCGAAGGTGCCCATCGAACGGCCTTCGCCGGTCTTCTCGTTGCGCGAGTAGGCGTCTTCCAGGCCGTCGAGCATCATGTGGTCGAACATCGGCGCGTGGCCGATGCGGTAGCCGCCGCGCGCCTTCGGGATCAGGTAGGGTGCGTTGGTCATCGATTCCATGCCGCCCGCGACGACGATGTCGGCGCTGCCGGCGACCAGCTGGTCGTGGGCGAAGATCGCGGCCTGCATGGCCGAGCCGCACATCTTGGACAGGGTCACGGCGCCGGTCGACAGCGGCAGGCCGCCCTTGATCAGGGCCTGGCGCGCCGGGGCCTGGCCCTGGCCCGCCATCAGGCAGTTACCGAAATAGACGTGTTCCACGGCTTCCGGCGCCACGCCGGCACGCTCCACCGCGGCCTTGATCGCCACCGCGCCGAGGTCGCTCGCCGTTTTCGAGGAAAAATCGCCCTGGAAGGCGCCCATCGGGGTACGGGCGGCGCCAACGATAACGACTGGATCATTCATTGTGTAGGTTCTCCAAATAGAGTGGCGTCGATGCCACGGTGGGGGTTGCTTGGTGACAGAAACGAATCTGCTGCGGGTAAGGGAAGACGTCGTCGACGACGCCTTCCAGGATGCGGTCCTTGTGGGATTGCCAATAGTCGCGGGTCAAAAGATCCGCGTGATGTTGCATGAAATGGCGGCGGATGGCCGGATTTCCAAGCAGGAAGCGGCCAAATTGTTCCGGAAACACGTCGTGCTTGCCGATCGGGTACCAGGGTTCCGAAGCCATCTCGTCCTCTTCGTTGCGCGCGGCCGGGATGTCGCGGAAATTGCAGTCGGTGAGGTATTCGATCTCGTCGTAGTCGTAGAACACGACGCGGCCATGGCGGGTGACGCCGAAGTTCTTGTACAGCATATCGCCAGGGAAGATATTCGCGGCGACCAGGTCCTTGATGGCATTGCCGTATTCGACGATGCCGTGCTCCACAAGCTCCGGCTTGCCCTGCTCCTGGGCCTCGGACAGGAA
This sequence comes from Massilia sp. ZL223, assembly GCF_018119395.1. Lineage (GTDB taxonomy): Bacteria > Pseudomonadota > Gammaproteobacteria > Burkholderiales > Burkholderiaceae_D > Telluria. The sequence goes on along the minus strand of NZ_JAGPWD010000004.1, from coordinate 55,223 downwards.
GATATTCAGCGGCACCATGCGGCGCTCGATGTAGAGGTGGCGGATGACGATGCATTCGCCCTCGATCTCGACCAGCGAGGGTGCGTATTTCTGCAGCTCGCCGACCAGCTCTTCGGAAAAGCGCGCCAGCGGGAAGGCCACGTTCGAGTATTCGAGAGTGTCGGCCATGCGGCCCACGCGGTCGTGGTACTTCACCAGCAGGTATTTTTCCTTGACCTGGGCGCGCGTGGTTTCCTTGGGCGGCGGATAGAAGTCCTTGATCACCTTGAACACATACGGGAAGGACGGCAGCTCGAACACCAGCATCACCAGGCCGCGGATGCCGGGGGCGATGCGGAAATAGTCCGAGCTGTGCTTCAGGTGCTGCAGGAAGTCGCGGTAGAACAGGGCCTTGCCCTGCTTTTGCAGGCCCAGCACGGTGTAGATCTCGCTCCTGGCCTTGCGCGGCATGCAGCTGCGCAGGAAGGTCACGTAGGCCGAGGGCACTTCCATGTCCACCGAGAAGTAGGCGCGCGTGAACGAGAACAGGATGATGATCTGTTCCTGGTCGGTCAGCACGGTGTCGAGCACCAGCTGCCCCTTGCGGTTGTGCAGCACCGGGATCACGAAGGGATACTCGCGCGCGCCGTTGATGGCGCGGCCGACGATGTAGGCGCCCTTGTTGCGGAAGAACAGGCTGGAGAGCACCTGGAACTGCTGGTTCGATTCGCGCTTGCCGAGGCCGAAGGCGGCGTTCATGCGCTCTTCGACCAGCTGGACGTCGCGGTTGAGGTCGGCGAAGGGGGCGTCGAGCTGGAAGTTGGTGACGATGCGCCTGAGCGCGACACGCGGGCCGTCCGCGGCCGGGTAGTAGACGCGGTAGGTGGGCTGCGGTTCGTCGGTGTCGATGTACTCGGTCGAGACCACCGGCCGCACGAAGATGTAATCGTTGTGGTAGTAGGTGCGGTGCAGGATATGGCAGCTGACCGAGTTGAAGAAGGTCTCGGCCAGTTCCGGCTGCTTGTGGCCGGCGAGCAGGCCGATGTAGTGCAGCTTGATTTCGCGCCAGACGCGGTCGGTCAGGTCCTCGGGGGAGTAGTCGTCCTCGAGGGTGTGCACGCACTCCTGGACGCGCTGGTCGTAGAAGCCGATGCGCTCGCGCGCGGCTTGCTGGGCGGCTTTCCAGTCGGCCTTCTCGAACAGGTGCTTGGCCTGCTGGCTGGCCTGGCGGAACAGGCGGTAGTGCTTGTCGAAGCCGTCCAGGATGGTGCGCGCGATGTCGAATGCGATCTGGGAAGACAGCAGTTTGGGGAACGCAACTTGTGTCATCGTTCGTCTCGCGCGGGTCCGGGAGCGGACATTCTACGGCAACTTGTGCACTGCACAACTATTTGAAAAGATAGTTTGTCCCAGCCCGTCGTTCCGGCGGAGGCCGGAACCCAAGTTTGTTCGCGGATCGATGGCATCGAACGTGATCGGTATGCGTGAAACTTGGATCCCGGCCTTCGCCGGGATGACGGTTTTTAAGCTGGCAAAAGAATATCTATCTTGCCGTGCCAGCTTTATTTACATCGTCTCGCCGAACAGCTCACGGCCGATCAGCATGCGGCGGATTTCGCTGGTGCCCGCGCCGATCTCGTACAGCTTGGCGTCGCGCCACAGGCGGCCGACCGGATACTCATTGATGTAGCCGTTGCCGCCCAGGGTCTGGATCGCTTCGCCCGCCATCCAGGTCGCCTTCTCGGCGCTGTACAGGATCGCGCCGGCGGCGTCCTTGCGCAGGGCGCGCACCGCCGCCGCGTTATCGGCGCGGTCGCAAGCCTGGCCCACGGCGTACACATAAGCGCGGCAAGCCATCATGGTCGAATACATGTCCGCGATCTTGCCCTGCATCAGCTGGAACTCGCCGATCGCCTGGCCGAATTGCTTGCGCTCGTGGATGTAAGGCACCACCACGTCCATGCAGGCCGACATGATGCCCAGCGGACCGCCCGACAGCACGGTGCGCTCGAAGTCCAGGCCCGACATCAGCACGTTCACGCCCTTGCCCACGCCGCCCAGCACGTTCTCGACCGGCACTTCGCAGTCCTGGAACACCAGCTCGCCGGTGTGCGAACCGCGCATGCCCAGCTTGTCCAGCTTCTGGGCGATCGAGAAGCCCTTGAAGCCCTTTTCGATCAGGAAGGCGGTCATGCCGCGCGGGCCGGCTTCCAGGTCGGTCTTGGCGTACACCACCAGGGTGTCGGCGTCCGGGCCGTTGGTGATCCACATCTTGGTGCCGTTCAGGACGTAGCGGTCGCCTTTGAGCTCGGCCTTGAGCTTCATGCTGACCACGTCGGAACCGGCGTTCGGCTCCGACATGGCGAGCGCGCCCACGTGCTCGCCCGAGATCAGCTTGGGCAGGTACTTGCGCTTCTGCTCTTCGTTGCCGTTGCGCTTGATCTGGTTGACGCACAGGTTCGAATGGGCGCCGTAGGACAGGCCGACCGAGGCCGAGGCGCGCGAGATCTCTTCCATGGCGACGATGTGCGCAAGGTAGCCCATGTTGGCGCCGCCGTATTCCTCGCCCACGGTGATGCCCAGCAGGCCCAGTTCGCCCATCTTCTTCCACAGGTCCATCGGGAACTGGTCGGTATGGTCGATCTCGGCGGCGCGCGGTGCGATTTCGGCAGCAGCGAACTGTTGGACTGCTTCGCGCAGCGCGGCGATGTCTTCGCCATGGTCAAAGGTCAAGCCTGGGAGATGCAGCATGTCGTCCTCACGGTGAACGGTGGTTGAGCAGAATAGCGTGAATCATACTCGCCTGTGACGTTAACGTAAACGTCAACTAAGCGACAAAAAAAGGGACCCGCGAGGGTCCGGGCCAGCCTCAGGCAGCGCTCTTGTCTGCCTCATTTTCGCGCAGCAGGCGGCGGCATTCCTCTTCGTGGGCGGTGATTTCCTCCAGCGCCATCTCGATATCGGCCCGCTGCTGCTCGAGCGTCAGGCGCTGCTGGGCCAGCACGCCGAGGAAGCGGTTGATCTGGGCGTGGGTGTCCTTGGGCGACTCGTACATATCGACGATGCTCTTGATCTCGGACAAAGTCAGGCCCAGGCGCTTGCCGCGCAGGGTCAGCTTGAGCCGGGTGCGGTCGCGCGGGGTGTAAACACGGTTGCGTCCGCCCACGCCTTCGCGCATGGGGCTCAGCAGGCCCTGGTCTTCATAGAAACGGATCGCGCGGGCGGTGATGTCGAATTCGCGTGCCAGTTCGGCGATGGTATAAGTAGCCATGGTGTGCGGTGGCGGTCAAAAGGTAGGCAAACACGGAATCGCTTAAAATCTCAAAGCCGTTTTCCGTTTACGTCAACGTCAATCGCATTGTAGCGCGCCCGCCTTCCCACGAATACGAAAGATTTCCATGAACCCGCTCGAGTCCCAGCTCGCCTATCCCTTCGGCGACACCATTCCCACGCCCGGCGTCCTGCACGAGATCGTTCCCGGACTGCGCTGGGCGCGCATGCCCCTGCCTTTCGCGCTCGACCACATCAACCTGTGGCTGCTGGAGGACGAGCACGAGGGACAACAGGGCTGGGCCCTGGTCGACTGCGGCGCCGCTACCGACGCCACCCGCGCCGCCTGGGAACAGGTGCTGGCGGAGGGCCTGGCGGGCGAGCCGCTGGTGCGCGTGTTCGCTACCCATTGCCATCCCGACCACGTCGGCCTGTCCGGCTGGCTGTGCGAGCGTTTCACCGCCCCGTTCTGGACCACCACCGGCGAATTCGCCTTCGCGCGCATGATGGCGGCCGCGCTGCCGGGCGTGGACGGCCCCTCGGCCATTCCCCACTTCGAACGCCACGGCCTGACCGACCCCGCGATGCTGGAGCAGATGCGCAGCCGCCGCAATTACTATCCCTCCCTGGTGCCGGCCGTCCCGGCGTCCTACACCCGCCTGCAGGATGGACAGCAGCTGCGCATCGGCGGCCACAGCTGGCGTGTGATCACCGGCTTCGGCCATTCGCCGGAACATGCCTCGCTGTATTGCGATGCGCTGAAGGTGTTGGTCTCGGGCGACATGGTGCTGCCGCGTATTTCGACCAATGTCTCGGTTTTCGCGGTCGAGCCGGAGGGCAATCCGCTGCAGCTCTACCTCGATTCGCTCGGCAAGTTCGCCGACCTGCCCGAGGACACCCTGGTGCTGCCGGCCCATGGCAAACCCTTCCGCGGCCTGCATACCCGCATCGCACAGTTGCGTGCACACCACGAAGCGCGCCTGGCCGAAGTGGTGGCGGCCTGCGAGGAACCAAAATCGGCGGTCGACATCGTACCCATCATGTTCCGGCGCCAGCTCGACGCCCACCAGCTCAGCTTTGCCTTGGGCGAGGCGCTGGCACATTTACACAAGCTGTGGCGTGATGGTGTCTTGCTGCGTAACAACAACATAGATGGCGTCATACGTTTCCAATGCAACAAGAATAAAATGTAACCGTTGTCCCGCGCGCTTGTAGTCAATACGTCCTCTGTAACGGGCTGCAAATTGTGCGGCATTCTTCGAACATTTCAGTTAGGCTACATTTACGGGAAGGTTTATCCTTCTCCGTGTTGCTACCAGTTATCATTGCAATACCGAAAATTCTCTTAAAAAATCACATCTTTGTTACTTTTTAAGGGTATGATTGCCCCGAGACTTACTCATCAGTAAGAACCGGCCATCCGCTTACGCAACATTAAGTAGTTTTACGATGAATTCGACGAATGAACGGGAGAGCTTCAGCGAGCGACTGCAGCAGGCCCTGAAAAACGCACATTATTCGCCCGACAGCCCAACCCGGCTGGCGCGCGAATTCAATATTCGCTTTGAAGGACGTCCGATCACGGTGCACGCGGCGCGCAAGTGGCTGGTGGGCGAGGCGATTCCGACCCAGGAAAAGCTGCGCATGATCGCCCAGTGGCTGGGTGTGCCGGCCGACTGGCTGCGCTTCGGCGGCGGCGAGCAGGCCGCCAGCACCGAAGCCGGCGGCGGCGGCGCGGCGCGTTTCGAATCGGCCGACGTCAAGCTGATCGCCGACCTGCAGCGCCTGGATGAACACCACCGCCAGCTGGCGCGCGAGTTCATCCGCATGCTGGTGCGCATGCACCATCAAAAGACCGACGGCAAGTAACGTTACTCAATAGACGTTGTCGTAGTGCACTTTTCGTGAAGCCGGGTCCGCACAAATGGGCGAACCTGGTTCATAATCTATTCCAGTGGAAGCGATTCGCCGCCACTGGTCACGTCAAGGAGCAGCAGCCGCATGCGAAATAACTACGCCAACACCGCTCAGCTCAAGGAACTGATGACCGCCCCGCCGATGACGGCGGCGCGCCATGCCGAGGTCATGCGAGAACGCAATGCCCGGCGGCGGAAGCTCGAGGAAGCACAAGAGCTTAAAAAGGCCGACAAGGACCTGTTCGAAGAAAAGCGCTGAGCCGCCCGGGCCAGCCATCCGGATTAGGCGTCCGGCGCAGCCTTCATGCCGCCCCAGCGGGCGGCCTGGGCGTTCTCAAGCCCAAGCAAATCCATCACCCGGTCGACACTGTGCTCGACCATCTCCTCGATCGACACCGGCCTGTGATAAAAACTCGGCAAGGGCGGGAAAATAATGCCGCCCATTTCGGTCACGGCCGTCATGTTGCGCAGGTGGGCCAGGTTGAAGGGCGTTTCGCGCACCATCAGGATCAAGCGGCGGCGCTCCTTCAGCATCACGTCCGCGGCGCGGGTAATGAGGTTGTCGGACAGGCCATGCGCGACCGCGGCCAGGGTCTTCATGGAGCAGGGGGCGACCACCATGCCGTCGGTCTGGAACGAACCGCTGGCGATCGAGGCGCCGATGTCGCGGTTGCGGTGGACGACATGGGCCAGTGCCTCGGCGTCGCGCCGCTGCAGGCCGAGTTCCTGGTGCAGGGTGAGGGTGGCGGCGTCGGAGACGACCAGGTGGCTCTCGACGCCTGGCGTGGCGTGCAGCCGCCGCAGCAGCTGCACGCCGTAGGTTGCGCCGGTGGCGCCGGTAATGGCGACCGTTATCCGGCGCGGGCGATCAGCCATTCTTCAGCAGGGTTTGCAGTTCGCCCGATTCGTACATCTCGTTCATGATGTCCGAGCCGCCGATGAATTCGCCGCGCACGTAGAGCTGCGGGATGGTCGGCCAGTTCGAGTAGTCCTTGATGCCCTGGCGGACTTCCGCGTCTTCCAGCACGTTGACGGTGGCGATGTTGTCCACGCCGCATGCCTTCAGGATCTGGATGGCGCGGCCGGAAAAGCCGCACTGCGGGAACTGGGCGGTGCCCTTCATGAACAGCACGACCGGGGTGTTGGTCACGGTTTCTTTGATCCAGGTTTGTACGTCGCTCATTTGTTCTGCCTTTGGGTGGAGGGGTTGATGGCGACATTTTATAAGAATTCGACCTGGAGGGCATAAGCCCGCCAGGTCACCCGGTGACGCCGGCTGACGCCGCCCCATGCTTGCTGTATGATCGCCCGGTTTGAAAGCCGACCGGAGCCGACCCATGCAACAACCCCCCAACCGCGGGCCCTCGACGGGCATGAACCTCGTCATCGCCGTCCTGCTCGGCATCCCCGGCATCATCAACATCGTCGGCGGCGTGACGCACCAGAGCGTCGGCGGCATCGTGGCCGGCATCGCTGCCCTGGCGTATGCCACCCTGCTGGTGCGCGACGCGCTGCATGTGAAGAAGACCGGCCGTCCGGCCATGCCGCAGAAGCAGATGCTGCTGCTCGGCTTCGCCTGCCTGTCGATCTACCTGATCGGCGTCTTCCTCAAGTAATCACAGCCAGCGGCCGAGACAGGCCGACACCTGGCTGCCCACGTACTTGCCGTAGGCCGGCACCGGCACGTAGCCGTTGCGGCGATAGAAATCCATGGCGCGCCGATTGACGCGCCGGGTCGACAGCCATACCTCGGTGTAGCCGAAGATCACGGCATGCCATTCCAGCGCCGCCAGGATATGCTTGCCCGCGTCGCTGCCGGGCCGCGCATACATGCGCTTGAGTTCCGCCACGTCGTCCTGCAGCGGCCGCAGGGCGCCGCAGCCCACCGCATTGCCCTGATCGTCGCGTGCGATCAGGAAGACCGCGCGCGGGCCGCGCACGTCCTGCGGATCGAAGGATGCGGCGCCGCTGTCGCCGGTGATCGCGCTCAGCGCAGCGCCCAGTTCCGCGAGCAGCACCAGGGCGTCGGGGCTGTCGGGATCGGCGCTGCCGAGCGTGATCATGGCCTGCTCCTTATTTACGCAGCTTGGCGAAAGCCGCCGCCATCGCATTGCCGCTCGGGGGCGCGCTACGCTCCTGGCGCTGCTGATGCTGGGCCAGGCGCTTGCCGTCGTTGCGGTCGGCGCGCTGCTCCGGACGCGAACCCGGCGCCGGCGCGCTGTCGCTCAGGCGCATGGTGAGGGCGATGCGCTTGCGCTTCACGTCCACTTCCAGCACCTTGACCTTCACCACCTGGCCGGCCTTGACCACCGTGTGCGGATCTTTCACGAAGGTGTTCGACAGCGCCGAGATGTGCACCAGGCCGTCCTGGTGCACGCCGATATCCACGAAGGCGCCGAAGGCAGCCACGTTGGTCACCACGCCTTCCAGGATCATGTCCGGACGCAGGTCGGAGAGTTCTTCCACGCCTTCCTTGAAGGTGGCGGTGGTGAATTCCGGACGCGGGTCGCGGCCCGGCTTTTCCAGCTCCTTCAGGATGTCGGTCACGGTCGGCACGCCGAACTTCTCGTCCGCGTACTTGGCCGGGTTCAGGCTCTTGATGAGCGAGCTGTCGCCGATCACCGCCTTCATGTCGCGCTTGATATCGGCCAGGATCTTCTCGACCACCGGATAGGATTCCGGGTGCACGGCCGAGGCGTCCAGCGGGTTCTCGCCGCCCATCACGCGCAGGAAGCCGGCCGCCTGCTCGAAGGTCTTGTCGCCCAGGCGCGGCACCTGCTTCAGGGCCGCGCGCGAGCTGAACGCACCCTTCATGTCGCGGTAGGTGACGATGCTCTGCGCCACGCTGGAGGACAGGCCAGACACGCGCGCCAGCAGCGGCGCCGACGCGGTGTTCACGTCCACGCCGACCGCGTTCACGCAGTCTTCCACCACCGCGTCGAGCGAGCGCGCGAGCTGGGTCTGCGACACGTCGTGCTGGTACTGGCCCACGCCGATCGACTTGGGATCGATCTTCACCAGTTCCGCCAGCGGGTCCTGCAGGCGGCGCGCGATCGAGACCGCGCCGCGCAGCGACACGTCCAGCTCCGGCAGTTCGCGCGAGGCGAATTCCGAAGCCGAGTACACCGAGGCGCCGGCTTCCGACACCACGATCTTGGTCAGCTTGAGCTCGGGGCGCTGTTTGATGAGGTCCTGGGCCAGCTTGTCGGTCTCGCGCGAGGCGGTGCCGTTGCCGATCGAGACCAGGGACACGTTGTGCTTGGCCGCCAGCTGGCCGAGCACGTGCAGGGCGCCGTCCCAGTCGTTGCGCGGCTGGTGCGGATAGACGGTGGCGGTGTCGACCACCTTGCCGGTGGCGTCGACCACGGCCACCTTGACGCCGGTGCGCAGGCCAGGGTCCAGGCCCATGGTGGCGCGCGGACCGGCCGGTGCGGCCAGCAGCAGGGATTTCAGGTTGCGCGCGAAGACCTGGATCGCGTCCAGCTCGGCCTTTTCGCGCAGGGCGCCCATCAATTCGGTCTCGATGTACATGAAGCTCTTCACGCGCCAGGTCCAGCGCGCGGTGTCGAGCAGCCACTTGTCGGCCGGGCGGCCCGCGCCCTTGATGCCGAAGCGCGCCGCGATGCGGCTTTCGCAGGGATTGTGCGGCGCATCCCATTTCGGCTTTTCAAGCTCCGTATCGAGGCGCAGGGTCACGTCCAGCACGCCTTCGCGGCGGCCGCGCATCAGGGCCAGCGCGCGGTGCGAGGGCACGGTGGACAGCGGCTCCGAGTAATCGAAGTAGTCGGCGAACTTCTCGCCTTCGTCTTCCTTGCCGGCGACGACCTTGGACTCGACCACGCCGTGCTCCTGTACATACTCGCGCAGCGACTGCAGCAGCCCGGCATCTTCGGCGAAGCGCTCCATCAGGATCTGGCGCGCGCCGTCCAGCGCGGCCTTGGTGTCCGGCACGCCGGGGTTGGCGCCGCCGTCGGCATTGGTGAATGCTTCGCGCAGGTAGGCGCCGGCGGCTTCCTCGGGATTGAGCGTGGGGTCGGCCAGCAGGCTGTCCGCCAGCGGCGCCAGGCCGGCTTCGATCGCGATCTGGGCCTTGGTGCGGCGCTTCTGCTTGTAGGGCAGGTAGAGGTCTTCCAGGCGGGTCTTGTCTTCGGCGTGGGTGACGGCGTCGAGCAGTTCCGGCGTCATTTTGTTCTGCTCGGTGATCGAGGCGATGATCGCGGCGCGCCGGTCTTCCAGCTCGCGCAGGTAACGCAGGCGCTCTTCCAGGAGGCGCAGCTGGATGTCGTCCAGGCCGCCGGTGGCTTCCTTGCGGTAGCGGGCGATGAAGGGGACGGTGGCGCCTTCATCGAGAAGGGCGACGGCGGCCGTCACCTGGGCAGGTTTGGCGGACAGTTCGAGGGCGAGGCGTTGTTCGATGGATGGCAGCATGATGCAAATGTCAGAAGTCAAGCGGCCAATGATACGCAAACCGGAACGATACACCAGTCTTGACAGCGTCTCGCGAACATGAGAGAACAACCGGTTCTGTATGCGGCATCTGTTACGGCGATGCCGCATGAATGAGAATTGTCCGCTACGTGCGATTCCGAACAAAACGGAAGTGTCCGGATGACGGATAATGTACTTTATTGTCGTTTTGGTTACGCGCAGTTTTACGCACAACGTTAGGTATACGAGACCCCATGCACACAGTCGATTACCCACGCGAGAACGCCGGCGACGCAGCACCGGTCCGCGCTCCCGCAAGAGCTCCCGCCCTGCCCGCGCCGGTGGTGAGCTGGCTGCAACGGGTCGAAGCGGCTGCGCATCCGCAGCCGAAGCTGACCGCCGAGGTCACGGATCCCAAGGCCGCACAGTACAAATTCGTTTACGTGATGGCCCCCACCAGCGGCGGCCGCCATGTCGCCATCTGCCTGTGCAAGGCGCGCCTGCGCCCGAACGGCGACGTGGCCGCGGCCAGCCCGGTGAGCGAGGTGTTCTCGCTGCTGTCGGCGCCGCCCGCCTACCTTGAAGGCGACGACGTCGACCTGGTGCGCTTCTTCATCGCGATGCGCAGCGGCTCCTCGCAGGGCACCAGCGCCACCGAGCCGAAGGGCAAGGTCGGCGCCATCCTGCTGCAGATGCTGCTCGAGCAGGAAAAGCTGCTGTGGGCGAACTCCTGGTCCGACATGGCCAACGGCCTGGTGTATCCGCTGCAGGCGGGCCCGGTGCGCAAGGCCAACCTGGCCTGGCGCGACGAAGGCCGCGTGGCCAAGCTGGGCTGGTCGGTGGAACCGGCCAAGGGCGCCACCCACAGCGCCGCCGACCAGATCGACTACATGCTGCCGACCGACCCGCCGTGGTACATCGACAACCTGTCCTGCGGCGCGCTGGAACTCAACCGCGGCGGGATCGACATTTCGCTGGCCGAGCTGCAGGCGCTGGTGGCCCAGGCCCCGGCCCTCACCGGCAACGACAAGAAGCGCGTCTCGCAGCTGCTGCTGGCGCACGGCCTGCAGCAGCTGATGCCGCTGCCGCAACCGCTCACCCAGCGCCTGCGCAATGATGTAAAACCCATACCGCACCTGCTGCTGGATTCGGTGCAGCTGGCCGACGGCGGCGCGGCGCGCTGGATTGATTTCGCCGTGCTGGCCTACGACTACGACGGCCAGCGCGTGTCCTTCGACCCGTCGCAGCGCGTGGTGCGCCAGATCGGCGACGTCACCGAGATCATCGAGCGCGACCCGAAGGCCGAAAGCGCCGCGCTCACCAGGCTGAACGAACTGGGCTTCCGCAAGCCGGCCACCGCGCCCTTCAACGCCATGGCCGGCGCGCTTCAGCTGGAAAGCCAGGCGCACTGGCTGCGCTTCGCCGAGGGCGACCTGGATGCGCTGTCCGACGCCGGCTGGCATGTGCAGAAGTCCGCCAAGTACCGCTACGACGTGGTGCCGGTCGAGGACTGGTACGCCGACATCGACGAGCCGGAAGAAGCGGGCAATGCCTGGTTCGAGCTGGAGCTGGGCATCGTGGTCAACCGCAAGCGCGTGCCGCTGCTGCCGGTGCTGGTGCAGCTGATCCGCAGCGCGCCGGCCGACTTCGACCCGGCCGTGCTGGCCGCCCATGCGGAAGCCGACCAGATGCTGGCCGTGCTGCCGGACGGCGCCCGCGTGGCGCTGCCCTGGGGGCGCCTGAAGCCCATCCTGTCGACCCTGGGCGAGCTGTATTTCAACGACAAGATCAAGCAGCGCGTGCGCCTGTCCACGCTGGACGCGGCGCGCCTGGAAGAACTGGCGCGCGGCCTGGAACTGAAATGGACCGGCGGCGAGCAGCTGCGCGAGACCGGCCGCAAGCTGAGCCAGTTCGGCTCCGTCAAAAAGGTGCAGGCGCCGAAAGGCTTGCAGGCCACCCTGCGCGACTACCAGCTCGACGGCCTGTCGTGGATGCAGTTCCTGCGCGAGTACGACCTGGGCGGCATCCTGGCCGACGACATGGGTCTCGGTAAAACCGTCCAGACCCTGGCCCACATCCTCACCGAGAAGGAAGCGGGCCGCCTGACCAGCCCGGCCCTGGTGATCGCCCCGACTAGCCTGATGGGCAACTGGCAGGACGAAGCCGCGCGCTTCGCGCCAGACCTCAAGGTGCTGCTCCTGCAGGGCAAGGAGCGGGTCGACCTGTTCGACCAGATCGACCAGGCCGACATCGTGCTGACTACTTATGCGCTGCTGCCGCGCGACGAGGAACAGCTGCGCGAGCACCACTATCACCTGGTGATCCTGGACGAATCGCACTACATCAAGAACACCCGCTCCAAGGCGGCGCAGACGGCCGGCTCGCTGAACGCGCGCCACCGCCTGTGCCTGTCGGGCACCCCGCTCGAGAATCACCTGGGCGAGCTGTGGTCGCAGTTCCACTTCCTGCTGCCCGGCCTGCTGGGCGACGAAAAGACCTTCAACACCCAGTTCCGCCACCCGATCGAGCGCCAGGACGACCCGGTGCGCCGCATGCTGCTGAACCGCCGCATCCGTCCCTTCCTGCTGCGCCGGACCAAGGACAACGTGGCCAAGGAGCTGCCGCAGAAGACCGAGATGGTGCGCCGCATCGAGCTGTCCGGCCCGCAGCGCGACCTGTACGAGGCCGTGCGCCTGGCGATGGACAAGAAGGTGCGCGAGGAGATCGACCGCAAGGGCGTGGCGCGCAGCCAGATCGTGATCCTGGAAGCGCTGCTCAAGCTGCGCCAGGTGTGCTGCGACCCGCGCCTGGTGAAGGCGATGCCGGCCAAGAAGAACACGGCCGCGGTATCGGCCAAGCTGACGGACCTGATGCAGATGGTCGAGGACCTGCTGCAGGAAGGCCGCAAGATCCTGGTGTTCTCGCAGTTCACCAGCATGCTGGGCCTGATCGAGGAAGAACTGGACGCGCGCGACATTCCCTACGCGATCCTGACCGGCGAGACGCGCGACCGCTCGGCCCAGGTGGCTGCCTTCCAGCAGGGCGCGGTGCCGATCTTCCTGATCAGCCTGAAGGCCGGCGGCGTGGGCCTGAACCTGACCGCGGCCGACACCGTGATCCACTACGACCCGTGGTGGAACCCGGCGGCCGAGAACCAGGCCACCGACCGCGCCTGGCGCATCGGGCAGGACAAGCCGGTGTTCGTGTACAAGCTGATCGCCAAGGGTACGCTGGAAGAGAAGATCCAGCAGCTGCAGCAGAAGAAGTCGGAGCTGGCGCAGTCGATCCTGGCGGAAGGCGAATCGCAGAAGATGGCGCTGACGCAGGAGGATCTGCAGGCGATCTTTGCGCCGCTGGACGAGCAGTAAGCGCGGTGATGATAACAATGGCGGACTTTAGGTCCGCCATTTTTTTGATGCCGTGGCCTGCATACGAACTTGGGTCCCGGCCTTCGCCGGGACGACGTGCTATGGCTATCGGCTAGGTCAAACGTAGTGGTTGGCCGATAAACCGTCGTTCCGGCGAAGGCCGGAACCCAAGTTTGCCCGCCCACCACGAACAACAAAAAAGGCCGCCGCAGCGACCTTCGTGTTTACACTGCAAGGCAATCACTTGTAAAACGCCTCGACCTTGCCCTTCAGCTTGATCAGCATCGGCTTGCCTTTGCGATCCAGCGTCTTGCCGGCAGCGACCTTGATCCAGCCTTCGCTGAGGCAGTATTCCTCGACATCATGGCGATCCTTGTCGTTGAAGCGGATGCCGATCTCGCGCTGGAACACGTCCGGGTTGTGGAAAGGGCTGCTCGGGTCGATCGAGAGCCGGTCTGGGAGCGGGGGGAGGGTTGCGGTATCGTTCATAGTGTGCGAATTATCGCGCAAGTCCCCGCTCCGTGGCGTATTTCTTCAAATATGTCATGTCGGCAATATGACGACAGGTGTTGTCGTGCAAATAATGAACGTGAACGATATACTCTCGTTTCAGTCATAATCACCAGCTCGCCCTCAACCGAAAGCCCTGATGAATTTCACTGTCGACGCCGACGAGGCCACCACTGAGCCCGACGTCGGCGTATCCGCCGGACAGTTCCGCACCATGGCCGAACTGGGCGGCGATATCGCATTCGGCATCGCGCTGCCCGGTTTCCAGCTGCGCTATCTGAGCCCGGCCTTCGCGGCGCTGCTCGGCCACGACCCGTCCGCGCTGGAGCAGGCGCTCGCGCACCCGGCAGGGAATGCGCCGCTGGCCGTGCTGGCGGCCTGCCTGCGCGAAGCCGCGGCCGCCCTGCCTGGCGAACGCCGCTCGGCCGAGCTCGACGTTCCGAACCTGGAGGGCCGCGCGCTGCCGCTGGAAGTGCTGTCCACGGTGACGGCGGACACGCCGCCGATGCTGGTCGGCCTGCTGCGCGACCTGTCGCCGCGCCGCGCACAGCAGGCCGAGCAGAAGCGCTTCGCCAGCATGCTCAACCATGAATTCCGCACCCCGCTGGCGACCATCGACGGCGCCATCCAGCGCCTGGAAGCGACGGCGGTGAACGCCGACGAACCGACGCGCCAGCGCTACCGCAAGATCGGCGCGGCGGTCGACCGCCTGATCGGCATGCTGGACGAATACCTGTCGCCGGACCGCATGGCGGCCATCGGTAAGACGCGCCAGGCCAATACCCTGGCGGTCAACGAGCTGGTCGAAGCCGCGGCGGCCCAGGTGCGCGCCGCCGGGCGCGAGGCGATCGTCGACCTTGGTGCGCATGCCTTCCAGCTGCGCGGCGAACCGGCCGGCCTGCGGCTGGCGCTGAAGGTCCTGGTCGACAATGCGCTCGCCTTCTCGCCGCCGGGCACGCCGGTGTCGCTCAGCGTGCGCCCCGCCGCCGGCGGGGTCGACGTCGCCGTGCGCGACCAGGGCGGGGGTGTGCCGCAAGAAGATGCGGCACGCATATTCGACAAGGGTTATCGGGGCAGCAATGCAGCTGGCTTGCCGGGCAGCGGCCTGGGCCTCTATATGGCGCGCTCGATTTTGGACGTCCATGGCGGCAGCCTGCACTTGGCGCCGGGCAAAGAGGGCGAGAATGGCGCCGAATTCCGGCTTTGGCTGCCGTCGAGTGAGGGCAGCGGGCAACAACAGCTTGCTTCAGGAAGTCTCAGCAGTGATAATCGGTCCGGCGCGCCGACTCTGGCCGCCAGGAAAGAATGAATAACATGGCTAAACCATGACGCAGATATTGATTGTTGAAGACAATGGCGAATACGCCGACGACATGGCCGAGTTCTTGCGGGAGCTCGACCATGAGGTCACGATCGCCCGTACCGCCAGCGAGATGTGGGCCGCCCTGACGCGCACCCCTGCCGCCGTGGTGGTGCTCGACCTCGGCCTGCCGGACGAGGACGGCTTCAACGTCATCCCGCGCATGCGCCAGCTGTATCCGGAGATCGGCCTGCTGGTCCTGACCGGCCGGGTGGCCTTCGACAACCGCATCCTGGGCCTGCGCCTGGGCGCGGACCACTACCTGACCAAGCCGATCAAGTTCCCGGAACTGGCGGCCCACATCGAAGCCCTGGACCGCCGCGTGCGTCCGCAGGATCCGGCCCCGGCGCCGAGCAAGTGGACCCTGCGCGTGAGCGCGCGCCAGCTCGAGCTGATGGGCAAAGTGATCGACCTGACCGAAAAAGAGTGCAACTTCCTGCACCTGCTGACGATCAACACCCGTCCTGTCCCGCGCCATGTGATCGTGGCGGGCATGGGCGGCGAGGACCCGGACGCCAGCCGCCGGGTCGACATGCTGGTCTACCGCCTGCGCAAGAAGGCCCGCTCTGGCCTGGGCCAGGACCTGCCGCTGCGCAGCGCCTACGGCGAAGGCTACAGCCTCTCCGCCGGCTTCACGCTGGCCTGATCCGCAAAGGGACCTCCGAGGTCCCTTTTCTTTTAATGAGGGTCAGAGTCGATTTATTGGCCAATAGCCCGGCGGACAATTAGGGTCAGAGTCGAATTACTGGCCAATTTCCTGCTCGATCTGGCTGTCCGGCGAGGATTCTGGCTAATTAGGGACAGAGTCAACTGATTTTCTTCCCTGTATTCAAATAAATGGGGACGGAGTCGCGCTGGTTTGGCTGTGGCTTGAGATTAATTAGGGACAGAGTCAATTTTTCATGTAGAATGCCTGCTCATCGTTTGAGCAGATGCCATGGCACGCCTTCCCCGACTCATCGTTCCGAACCAGCCCTACCACATCATCCAGCGTGGGAATAACCGTCAGCCTATCTTCCGCGAAGAGGCCGACTACCAGCGCTTCCTGGTCTGGCTGAAGGAGACCGCCCGCTTCTATGAAGTGGCGATCCATGCCTATGTGCTGATGCCGAACCACCTGCACCTGCTGGCGACGCCTTCGAACGACACGGGCCTGGCCCTGATGATGCAGAAGGTGGGCCGCTTCTACGTCCCCTGGTTCAACAACAAGTACGAGCGCACCGGCAGCCTGTTCGAAGGCCGGTTCCGCACCTCGCTAATCGATACCGAACGCTATTTCCTGGCCTGCAGCCGCTACATCGAGCTTAATCCGGTCCGCGCCCAGCTGGTGAATGCGCCGGCGGACTATCCCTGGTCGAGCTACGTCCACCACGCGGGGGTGCGTTCCGACAGCATCGTCACCGAACACTCCCTCTACTGGAGCCTGGGCAACACGCCCTTCCAGCGCGAGGCGGCCTACATCGCCCTGGTGGAGCAGGGCATGTCCCAGCAGGAAGTCGATTTCATCACGACCTCGATCCTGAAGAACGCCCCGCTGGGCTCGGACGCCTTCAAGGCCGATCTCGAGCGTAAAACCAAGCGCCAGATCCTTCCTGCCAAGCGCGGCCGCCCGTTCCGGGAACCGATTCCGCCTCTTCTCTAGCCCTGAGCAAGACTCTCTCCTACTGACGGCACGGTTATCCGTGCCGTTTTCGCTTGTATTTTTTGATTCAAAATCAACGGCTTGCGTTTAGAAAGCTGGCTCTTATCCATCCCGATTGACTCTGTCCCCAATTAATTGACTTCTCAAAAAGTTGTCAAATAATTCGACTCTGACCCTAATTATTCTTGTTGCCGATTCTGCTGCATTGCACTATTCTCGATTTAATACCCCTACCAAAGCTGTGGAGAAAGCCTCATGATTGCCCAAGGTTTGTACGATCCCGCCAATGAACACGACGCCTGCGGCGTCGGGTTCGTCGCCCATATCAAGGGCAACAAGAGCCATTCGATCATCGAGCAAGGCCTGATGATCCTGAAGAACCTGGACCACCGGGGCGCCGTGGGCGCCGATGCGCTGATGGGCGATGGGGCAGGCATCCTGATCCAGATTCCTGACCAGTACTTCCGCGACGAGATGGCCAAGCAGGGCGTCGAACTGCCGCCGCCCGGCGAATACGGCGTGGGCATGGTCTTCCTGCCGAAAGAACACGCCTCGCGCATCGCCTGCGAACAGGAGATCGAGCGCGCCGTGCGCATCGAAGGCCAGGTCGTGCTGGGCTGGCGCAACGTGCCGGTCGACGAAGCCATGCCGATGTCGCCCTTCGTCAAGGCCAAGGAGCCGGTGATCCGCCAGATCTTCATCGGCCGCGGCCCGGACATCATGGTCACCGACGCGCTGGAACGTAAGCTCTACGTGATCCGCAAGTCCTCCGGCCACGCGATCCAGGCGCTCAAGCTCCTGCACGGCAAGGAATTCTTCGTGCCCTCGATGTCGGCGCGCACCATCGTCTACAAGGGCCTGCTGCTGGCCGACCAGGTCGGCGTCTATTACAAGGACCTGCAGGACCCGCGCTGCATCTCGGCCCTGGCCCTGGTGCACCAGCGCTTCTCCACCAACACCTTCCCGGAATGGCCGCTGGCCCACCCCTACCGCCTGATCGCGCACAACGGCGAGATCAACACCGTGAAGGGCAACTTCAACTGGACCCGCGCCCGCGAAGGCATGCTCAAGTCCGCCGTGCTGGGCGAGGACCTGAACAAGCTGTTCCCGCTGATTTACGAAGGCCAGTCCGACACCGCCTGCTTCGACAACGCGCTCGAGCTGCTGGTGATGGCCGGCTATCCGGTCGCCCAGGCGATGATGATGATGATCCCGGAAGCCTGGGAAAACCATACGTCCATGGACGACAACCGCCGCGCCTTCTACGAATACCACGCCGCGATGATGGAGCCGTGGGACGGCCCGGCCGCGATGGCCTTCACCGACGGCCGCCACATCGGCGGCACCCTGGACCGCAACGGCCTGCGCCCGGCGCGCTACGTGGTCACCGAGGACGACCTGGTGGTGATGGCTTCCGAATCCGGCGTGCTGCCGATTCCCGAGTCGCGCATCGTCAAGAAGTGGCGCCTCCAGCCGGGCAAGATGTTCCTGATCGACCTCGAAGCCGGCCGCATCATCGACGACAAGGAACTGAAGGACACCTACTCGAACGCCAAGCCCTACAAGGCCTGGATCAAGTCGGTGCGCATCAAGCTCAACGAAATCAAGCTGTCGGAATCGCAGCTGGCCCTGCACCGCGCCAAGGATGCGCACGCCCAGGGCGAAAAGGCGGCCATCACCCTGCTGGACCGTCAGCAAGCCTTCGGCTATACCCAGGAAGACCTGAAGTTCCTGATGGCGCCGATGGCCGTGCTGGCCGAGGAAGCCACCGGCTCGATGGGCAACGACTCGCCGCTGGCCGTCACCTCGAACAAGCTCAAGCCGCTGTACAACTACTTCAAGCAGCTGTTCGCCCAGGTCACCAATCCACCGATCGACCCGATCCGCGAAAGCATGGTGATGTCGCTGGTGTCCTTCATCGGCCCCAAGCCGAACCTGCTGGACACCAACAACGTCAACCCGCCGATGCGCCTCGAGGTGTCGCAGCCGATCCTGAACTTCGACGACATGGCGCGCCTGCGCCACATCAGCCAGCACACCGGCGGCAAGTTCAAGTCGTATGAGCTGAACATCTGCTACCCGACCAGCTGGGGCAAGGAAGGCATCGAAGCCTCGATCGCCTCGCTGTGCGCCGAAGCCGTCGACGCGGTCAAGTCCGGCCACAACATCCTGATCGTCTCCGACCGCAAGCTGTCGGCCGACATGGTCGCGATCCCCGCGCTGCTGGCGACGTCCAGCATCCACCAGCACCTGGTGGCGCGCGGCCTGCGCGCCTCCACCGGCCTGGTGGTGGAAACCGGCTCGGCCCGCGAAACCCACCATTTCGCCCTGCTGGCGGGCTACGGCGCGGAAGCCGTGCACCCCTACCTGGCGCTGGAAACCCTGGCCGAGCTGGCCCATGGCCTGCCGCACGAGATGTCGGCCGACACCGCCATCTACAACTACATCAAGGCGACCGGCAAGGGCCTGATGAAGGTGATGTCCAAGATGGGCATCTCCACCTACATGTCCTATTGCGGCGCCCAGATCTTCGAAGCCGTCGGCCTGAACAAGTCGCTGGTCGACAAGTACTTCAAGGGCACCTCGTCCAACGTGGAAGGCATCGGCCTGTTCGAAGTGGCGGAAGAGGCGCTGCGCCTGCACACGCTCGCCTTCGGCAACGACCCGGTGCTGGCGAATGCGCTCGACGTGGGCGGCGAATACGCCTACCGCGTGCGCGGCGAGGACCACCTGTGGACGCCGGACGCGATCGCCAAGCTGCAGCACTCGACCCGCGCCAACAACTTCAGCACCTATAAAGAATACGCCCAGCTGATCAACGACCAGACCCGCCGCCACCTGACCCTGCGCGGCCTGTTCGAGTTCAAGATCGACCCGAGCAAGGCGATCCCGCTGGATGAAGTGGAGCCGGCCAAGGAAATCGTCAAGCGCTTCGCCACCGGCGCCATGTCGCTGGGCTCGATCTCGACCGAAGCCCACGCCACCCTGGCGATCGCGATGAACCGCATCGGTGGCAAGAGCAACACCGGCGAAGGCGGCGAAGACCCGGCGCGCTACACCAATGAATTCAAGGGCATCAAGATCAGCAAGGGCGAGACCCTGGCATCGATCCTGGGCAGCGAACGCGTGGTGGCCGACATTCCGCTGGAAGAGGGTGACTCGCTGCGCTCCAAGATCAAGCAGGTGGCCTCGGGCCGCTTCGGCGTGACCGCCGAGTACCTGAACTCGGCCGACCAGATCCAGATCAAGATGGCGCAGGGCGCCAAGCCGGGCGAAGGCGGCCAGCTGCCGGGCCACAAGGTGTCCGAATACATCGCGTCCCTGCGCTTCTCGGTGCCGGGGGTGGGCCTGATCTCGCCGCCGCCGCACCACGACATCTATTCGATCGAAGACCTGGCGCAGCTGATCCACGACCTGAAGAACGCCAATCCGCGCGCCTCGATCTCGGTCAAGCTGGTGTCGGAAGTCGGCATCGGCACCGTGGCTGCCGGCGTCTCGAAAGCCAAGGCCGACCACCTGGTGGTGGCGGGCCATGACGGCGGCACCGGCGCTTCGCCGCTGTCCTCGGTCAAGCACGCCGGCACCCCGTGGGAGCTGGGCCTGGCCGAAACGCAGCAGACCCTGGTGCTGAACGGCTTGCGCAGCCGCATTCGGGTCCAGGCCGACGGCCAGATGCGTACCGGCCGCGACGTCGTGATCGCCGCCATGCTGGGCGCCGACGAAGTCGGCTTCGCCACCGCGCCGCTGGTGGTCGAAGGCTGCATCATGATGCGCAAGTGCCACCTGAATACCTGCCCGGTGGGCGTGGCGACGCAAGACCCGGTCCTGCGCGCCAAGTTCCAGGGCAAGCCGGAACACGTGGTGAACTACTTCTTCTTCGTCGCCGAAGAAGCGCGCCAGCTGATGGCGCAGCTGGGCATCCGTACCTACGACGAACT
Organism: Massilia sp. ZL223; assembly: GCF_018119395.1. GTDB lineage: Bacteria > Pseudomonadota > Gammaproteobacteria > Burkholderiales > Burkholderiaceae_D > Telluria. Next base: position 34,812 of record NZ_JAGPWD010000004.1, on the reverse strand, counting down.
GATCGGCCGCGCCGACCTGCTCGACAAATCCAAGGCCATCGGCCACTGGAAGGCGCAGGGCCTGGATTTCTCGAACATCTTCTACCAGCCGAAGACCGATTCGCGCGCCCAGCTCTTCCACACCGGCGAGCAGGACCACGGCCTGGACAAGGCGCTGGACCACAAGCTGATCGCGCAGGCGAAAGCGGCGCTGGAAAAGGGCGAGCGCGTCTCCTTCATCTCGCCGGTGAAGAACGTCAACCGCACCGTGGGCGCCATGCTGTCGGGCGAAGTGGCCAAGCGCTACGGCCATGCCGGCCTGCCGGACGACACCATCCATATCCAGCTGCAGGGCACCGCCGGCCAGTCGGCCGCGGCCTTCCTGGCGGCCGGCATCACGATGGACCTGGTTGGCGAAGGCAACGACTATGTGGGCAAGGGCCTGTCGGGCGGCCGCATCATCGTGCGTCCGAACACCGAGTTCCGCGGCTGGGCGGTGGACAACATCATCGTCGGCAACACCGTGCTGTACGGCGCGATTGCGGGCGAGGCCTTCTTCAACGGCGTGGCGGGCGAGCGTTTCGCGGTCCGTAACTCGGGCGCCACCGCGGTGGTGGAAGGCTGCGGCGACCACGGCTGCGAATACATGACCGGCGGTACGGTCGTGGTGCTGGGCGAGACCGGCCGCAACTTCGCGGCGGGCATGTCGGGCGGCGTGGCCTATGTGTACGACCCGAAGGGCGAGTTCGAGGGCAAGTGCAATACCTCGATGGTGAACCTGGAAGCGGTGCTGCCGGCCAAGCAGCAGTCCGACAAGTCCGGCTGGCACAGCCAGACCCGCGACGGCGAGCGCGAATCCGACGAAACCATCCTGCGCCGCCTGATCGAACGCCACTTCAAGCACACGGGTTCCACCCGCGCGCGCAACCTGCTCGACGACTGGGCCAACAGCCGCACCAAGTTCGTCAAGGTCTTCCCGACCGACTACAAGCGGGCGCTCGAAGAGATGCACAACTCGAGCATGGAAGAGGCGAACGACAAGATCGAGATGGCGGCGTAAAGCCTGCCGATAACAGATGAACCGTCGTCCCGGCGAAGGCCGGGACCCAAGTTTGCCAGCGTAGCGTCAGCGCACGCAAAACTTGGATCCCGGCCTGCGCCGGGATGACGGTGGTAGGGCAGCGGGCTGCTCTCTCCGATGGATACAAGGAAAACAACGTGGGCAAAATTACCGGCTTCATGGAATTCGCACGGCAGGAAGAGGGCCACCTCGAGCCGACCGATCGCGTCAAGAACTATAAAGAATTCGTCGTCACCCTGACCGACGGCCAGGCCAAGGTGCAGGGCGCGCGCTGCATGGATTGCGGCATCCCCTTCTGCAACACGGGCTGCCCGGTCAACAACATGATCCCGGACTGGAACGACCTGGTCTACCACGGCAACTACCGCGCGGCCGTGGAGAACCTCCACTCGACCAACAACTTCCCCGAAGTGACCGGCCGCATCTGCCCGGCGCCTTGCGAAGCCGCCTGCACCCTGGGCATCAACAATGAGCCGGTCGGCATCAAGTCGATCGAGCGCAAGATCGCCGACAGCGGCTGGGAACACGGCTGGATCGTGCCGCAGCCGCCAAGCGTCAAGACCGGAAAGAAGGTCGCCGTGGTCGGTTCCGGCCCCGCCGGCCTGGCCGCCGCCCAGCAGCTGGCGCGCGTGGGCCATGACGTGACCGTGTTCGAGAAGAGCGACCGCCTCGGCGGCCTGCTGCGCTACGGCATCCCCGACTTCAAGATGGAGAAGGACCTGATCGACCGCAGGATCGAACAGATGCAGGCCGAAGGCGTGAGCTTCCGCACCAGTGTCCTGATCGGCAAGGACTTCCCGGCCACCGTCAGCAACATGGCGCGCGACACCATCTTCCCGGAAGACCTGGAAAAGGACTTCGACGCCGTGGTCCTGGCCGGCGGCGCGGAACAGCCACGCGACCTGCCGGTCCCGGGCCGCCAGCTCAAGGGCGTGCACTTCGCGATGGAATTCCTGCCCCAGCAAAACCGCGTCAACGCGGGCGACAAGCTGAAGGACCAGATCAAGGCGACGGCTAAGCACGTGATCGTGATCGGCGGCGGCGACACCGGCTCGGACTGTGTCGGCACCTCGAACCGCCACGGCGCGGCCTCGGTCACCCAGTTCGAACTGATGCCCATGCCGCCCGAGCAGGAAAACAAGCCGCTGGTCTGGCCCTACTGGCCGACCCGCCTGCGCACCTCGTCCTCGCACGAGGAAGGCTGCGAGCGCGACTGGGCGGTGGCCACCAAGCGCCTGGAAGGCAAGGGCGGCAAGGTCGAGAAGCTGATCGCCTGCCGCGTCGAGTGGAAGGACGGCAAGATGAGCGAAGTGCCGGATTCGGAATTCGAGATGAAGGCCGACCTGGTGTTCCTGGCCATGGGCTTCGTTTCGCCGGTGCAGCAGGTGCTGGACGCCTTCGGCGTGCAGAAGGACGCCCGCGGCAACGCCCGCGCCACCACCGATGGCGAAGGCTGCTACCAGACCTCGTCGCCGAAGATCTTCGCCGCCGGCGACATGCGCCGCGGCCAGTCGCTGGTGGTATGGGCGATCCGCGAAGGCCGCCAGTGCGCGCGCGCCGTCGACGAATTCCTGATGGGCAGCTCGGTGTTGCCGCGCTAATCAACGGTTTCCAAGGTTTCCGTTTAGGCGGCCTGCGGGCCGCCTTTTTTATTGTTAGCTGAATCAACAGGCATTGCTGCTTTGCAGCAAAGCACGTAGCGGTACAGGCTTTTATGCTTCTTCAGTCGACAACTTCCCCCACGCAGGAGGTGGGTTGCCTATGGGCATTTGTTGATATGATTCAACAAACTGAAGTCTCGTGAGACATACATATCTCTTCAAAAACAACCACTTACGATCATCAAATTAGTGACTCGTGAGTTAGTTGTGTTGTAATTGCACGTCGATCCAGCCTCCAAAACGGAGGTGCCGCCAGCAAGGCTTGCCCTTTCTGCACTACAATACCGGATTCCTCAAAAATTAATCACGCTGTGCCAAACCTAGTCGAAATTCGCGATCTGCACTTTGCGTACGGAGAGCGTTCCATCCTGTCGAACCTCCGCATGGATTTCCCACGCGGTAAGCTCATTGCCGTCATGGGCGGCTCGGGCTGTGGCAAGACCACCGTGCTGCGCCTGATCGGCGGCCAGATCCGCCCCCAGCGCGGCGAAGTCCGCGTGGGCGGCGAAGTCGTGCACCAGCTCGACACCGACGGCCTGTACCGCCTGCGCCGCCGCATGGGCATGCTGTTCCAGTTCGGCGCCCTGTTCACCGACCTGTCCGTCTTCGATAACGTTGCCTTCCCGTTGCGCGAACACACGAACCTGCCGGAAGAGCTGATCCGTGACCTGGTCCTGATGAAGCTCAACGCCGTCGGCCTGCGCAATGCGCATCGCCTCAAGCCCGCCGAGATCTCGGGCGGCATGGCGCGCAGGGTAGCAGTAGCTCGCGCGGTCGCTTTGGATCCGGAACTGATCATGTACGACGAGCCCTTTGCCGGCCTCGACCCGATCTCGATGGGCGTCACCGCCAACCTGATCCGCAACCTGAACGACGCCCTCGGCTCGACCTCGATCCTGGTCTCGCACGACGTGCACGAATGCTTCGCCATCGCCGACTATGTGTACTTCATGTCGGCAGGCAAGATCGTCGCCGAAGGCACGCCGGCCGAGCTGCGCGTCTCGGAAGATCCGTACGTGAAGCAGTTCGTCAACGCGGCCCCGGACGGCCCCGTGCCCTTCCACTATCCCGGCAAGTCGCTCGCCGAGGACCTGGGCCTGGGAGTGAGCAAATGATCGCCCGCATCCTCGAAAGCATCGGCCGCACCGTGCGCGAAAGCGTCGCCAGCCTGGGCTTCGCCACTCGTTCCTTCTTTACCCTGCTGGGTTGCTCGCCCGGAGCCTTCCGCCGGCCCGCGCTGATCTCGGAACAGGTCCATTTCATCGGCAACTATTCGCTGGTGATCATCGTCGTGTCCGGCCTGTTCGTCGGCATGGTGCTGGGCCTGCAGGGCTATTACACCCTGAACCAGTACGGCGCCGAACAGAAGCTGGGCCAGGTCGTGGCGCTGGCGCTGACCCGCGAACTGGGCCCGGTCGTGACCGCGCTGCTGTTCGCCGGCCGCGCCGGCACCTCGCTCACCGCGCAGATCGGCCTGATGAAGGCCGGCGAACAGCTGTCCGCCATGGAAATGATGGCGATTAACCCGGTGCAGCGCGTGCTCGCGCCGCGCTTCTGGGCCGGCGTGATCGCCATGCCGGTGCTGGCCACCGTGTTCTCGGCCGTCGGCGTGCTGGGCGGCTACCTGGTCGGCGTGCAGCTGATCGGTGTCGACGAAGGTGCGTTCTGGTCGCAGATGCAATCCGGCGTCGATGTGCGAGCTGACGTACTGAACGGTGTGCTGAAGAGCTTTATCTTTGGTGTCGCGGTGACCTTTACTGCCCTGTTCCAGGGCTACCAGGCCCAGCCGACGCCGGAAGACGTGTCGCGCGCCACCACGCGCACCGTCGTGATCGCTTCGCTGATGGTCTGGGGGCTGGACTTCATCATGACCGCCCTGATGTTCAACAAGTAAAGAATTAACTAAGTTCCGTAAGGTATTCACATGCATCGCAAAACTATCGACGTTTGGGTCGGCCTGTTCGTCCTGCTGGGCCTGGCATCGCTGCTGTTCCTGGCCCTGAAGGCCGGCAACATGAGCACCATTTCGTTTGGCAAGACCTATGCCGTGACTGGCAAGTTCGACAACATCGGCGGTCTCAAGCCGCAGGCGCCGGTCAAGAGCGCGGGCGTGGTGGTCGGCCGCGTGGGCGAGATCAGCTTCGACGACAAGACCTACCAGGCCTTGGTGCGCCTCGATCTCGAGCCCTCGTATAAATTCCCTAAAGATAGTTCGCTGAAGATCTTGACCGCTGGCCTGCTCGGCGAGCAGTACATCGGCATCGAACCGGGTGGCGACACCCAGAACCTGGTCGACGGCGACCGCATCAACCGTACCCAGTCGGCTGCGGTGCTGGAAGACCTGATCAACCAATTCATCTATAGCAAGGCCGCTGAAGGAAAGGAAGGTAGCGAATGACCCACGTTTCCCGTACCGCCCGCCGCGCCTCCGCGCTCGCCGCCGTCGCGGCGATGCTCGCGCTCACCGGCTGCGCCTCGACCGCGACCAATCCACAGGATCCGCTCGAAGGCTACAACCGTGCCGTGTTCAGCTTTAACGATGCGGTCGACCGCACCGTGCTCAAGCCGACCGCCACCGTCTACAAGGATTACACCCCGGGTCCCGTCCAGACCGGCGTGAACAATTTCTTCGGCAACTTGTCGGATGCCTGGAGCGGCGTCAATAACCTGCTGCAAGGCAAAGGCCAGGCCGGCATGGGCGATTTGACCCGTTTCGCCTTCAACTCGACCTTCGGGCTGCTCGGCGTGCTCGACATCGCTTCGGAAGCGGGCATTCCGAAGCACAACGAAGATTTCGGCCAGACCCTGGGCGTCTGGGGCGTTCCAAGCGGCCCCTACTTGATGTTGCCATTGTTGGGCCCATCTACGGTACGTGACACCGCGGCCTTGCCGGCCGACATCGGCGCCGACATCTGGAAATACAAGCAGCCTGACAACTGGCGCAACATCGGCAACGCCGTGCGCGTGGTCGACAAGCGCGCCACCCTGCTGGACGCCACCAGCCTGCTGGAAGACGCCGCCCTGGACCGCTACGACTTCATCCGCGACGGCTACATGCAGCGCCGCCAGAGCCAGGTCTACGACGGCAATCCGCCGCAAGCGGCGGAAGACAAGGATGCGGACGCCAATTCGCAAGTCGTTCCGCAACCGGTGTCATCCGAAAAGCAGTAAGAAGAGTTAACCGGTCAGTGCCGCGAACCGTCCCACCGGGCCGGTTGCGCGGCTGCCAACGAAAGGAAAAGCCCTACATGAAGCCTATCATCCAGTTGATCGCCACCGCGACCGCCAGCGTCGCCTTCGCCACCGCCGCCATCGCCGCGCCGGCCGCCACCGCAGAAGCGCCGGACGTCTTCGTCAAGCGCATCTCCACCGAGATCCTCGACGCCGTCAAGGCCGACAAGGAGATCCAGGCCGGCAACCGCAACAAGATCATGGGCCTGGTGAACACCAAGATCCTGCCCTACGTCGATTCCGAAAAGATGACCCAGCAGGCGGCCGGCCGCTTCTGGCGCCAGGCCACCCCGGAGCAGCAGAAGCGCCTGTCGGACGAGTTCCGCACCCTGCTGGTGTACACCTATGCCGGCGCGCTGTCGCAGGTCGACAACCAGACCGTCGAGTTCAAGCCGCTGCGCGCCGAACCGGGCGCCACCGACGTCGAAGTGCGTTCGCAGGTGAACGTCTCGCGCGGCGAGCCGGTCACCCTGAACTACCGCGTCGCCAAGGGCGCGCAGGGCTGGAAGATCTATGACCTGAACGTGATGGGCGCCTGGCTGGTCGAGACCTACAAGGGCACCTTCACCAGCCAGATCAACAAGGGCGGCATCGATGGCCTGATCAAGACCCTGGCCGACCGCAATGCGCAGCTGGCCAACAAGCCGCTGAAGGCGCCGAAGTAATGGCCGAGGCCAATGCGATGCTTTCGCTCGATGCACTGACCTTCCAGAGCGCCCGGGCGGCACTCGAACAGGGTGCGCTCGCGATCAAGGCCGGCGAGACCGTGTTCGATCTGGCGGGCATCCAGGCGGCCGACTCCTCGGGCGTGGCGATGCTGCTGGCCTGGCAGCGCCGCGCACAGGCGGCGGGCCAGCGCCTGCGCTTCATCAACATGCCGGACAACGTCCGCAAGCTCGCGGCCCTGTACGGGGTCGACTCGCTGCTGCCGCAGCAATGATGCGCGGCGGGTTCGCCCGTCGCCTTCTTTTCTTCCGCCGGCACTGCTTCGGCGCGTCCCGAAAATCCCCTGTCGCTCTTGACATTGCGAATTCCCCTATAATGGGCTGTTTCACCGCACCGTCCCGCGCGTCCGCGCCTCCCCAACAAGAATGACAGCGATCCAGATCAGCAACGTCGAGAAAAGCTACAAGGGCTTCAAGGCCCTCAAGGGCGTTTCCCTGACCATCGAGGAAGGCGAATTCTTCGGCCTCCTCGGCCCCAACGGCGCCGGCAAGACCACCCTGATTTCCACCATCGCAGGCCTGATCCGCCCCGACGCGGGCAGCGTGCGCGTGCACGGCCACGACGTGGTGAGCGACTTCCGCGAAGCGCGCATCCGCCTGGGCGTGGTGCCGCAGGAGCTGGTGTTCGATCCCTTCTTCACGGTGCGCGAGACCCTGCGCCTGCAGTCCGGCTACTTCGGCATCAAGAACAACGACGCCTGGATCGACGAGGTGATGCACAACCTCGACCTGACCAACAAGGCCGACGTCAACATGCGCGCCCTGTCCGGCGGCATGAAGAGGCGCGTGCTGGTGGCCCAGGCCCTGGTGCACAAGCCGCCCGTGATCGTGCTCGACGAACCGACCGCCGGCGTCGATGTGGAACTGCGCCAGACCCTGTGGAAGTTCATCTCGCGCCTGAACCGCGAGGGCCACACCGTGGTCCTGACCACCCACTACCTGGAAGAAGCCCAGGCCATGTGCCAGCGCGTGGCCATGCTCAAGCTGGGCCAGGTGGTGGCGCTGGACACCATGCCGAACCTGCTGCGCCGCGTGTCGGGCTCGCAGCTGGTGGTGCACCTGAAGAGCGGCGACCTGCCGGACGGCCTGCGCCACCTGGTCTCGCACGACGAACATAACAACGGCAACAAGTACACACTGCGCGTGAACGACTATTCCGAGGTCGAGCCGATCCTGGCGCGCCTGCGCGAATCCGGCGCCGTCATCGACGAGATGCAGCTGGAGCAAGCCGACCTGGAAGACATCTTCATCCAGATCATGGAGGAGGGCAAGCAATGAACCTCTTCTCCGTGGGCTTCCGGACCCTGTTCTACAAGGAGTCGCTGCGCTTCTGGAAAGTCGCGACCCAGACCGTGGCGGCGCCGATCGTCACCGCCATGCTCTACCTGCTGATCTTCGGCCACGTGCTCGACGGCCGCGTCGAGATGCTCGAAGGCGTGTCGTACACCGCTTTCCTGATCCCGGGCCTGGTGATGATGAGCGTGCTGCAGAACGCCTTCGCCAACTCGTCTTCCTCGCTGATCCAGTCCAAGATCACCGGCAACCTGGTCTTCATCCTGCTGCCGCCGCTGTCGCATGCCGAGATCCTGTCGGCCTATGTGCTGGCCTCGGTGCTGCGCGGGATCGTGGTCGGGGCCGGCGTGTTCCTGGTCACGGCCTGGTTCGCCCACCTGAGCTTCGTGGCGCCGCTGTGGATCGTCGCCTTCGCCTTCCTGGGCGCGGCCATCCTCGGCACCATGGGCGTGATCGCCGGCATCTGGGCCGAGAAATTCGACCAGCTGGCCGCCTTCCAGAACTTCCTGATCATGCCCGCCACCTTCCTGGCCGGCGTGTTCTATTCGATCCAGAAACTGCCGCCCTTCTGGCTCGCCGTCTCGCATTTCAACCCGTTCTTTTATATGATTGACGGGTTCCGCTACGGTTTCTTCGGCAAGTCCGATGTCTCGCCCTGGACCAGCCTGGCCATCGTCGCCGTGTTCTTCGCGGTGCTGGCGGCAATTGCAATCAACATGCTCAAGCGCGGCTACAAGCTGCGCCACTAACAAAGAATCTACCCAGGAGTTGTCGTGGAAACCACACCAGAACTGATCCACAGCTACATCAGCGCCGGCCTCGAATGCACCCATTTGCAGGTGGAAGGCGACGGCCGCCATTTCACGGCCGTGATCGTGTCGCCGGCCTTCGCCGGCAAGCGCCCGATCCAGCGCCACCAGCTGGTGTACGCCGCGCTCGGCGACCGCATGCGCGAGGAAATCCACGCGCTGTCGATGAAAACCCTGACCCCTGAAGAATTCGGAGGCTAAGCATGGACAAGCTCCAGATCGTCGGCGGCAAGCGCCTGAACGGTGAAATCCCGGTGTCCGGCGCCAAGAACGCTGCGCTCCCCATCCTGTGCGCCGGCCTGCTGACCGCAGGCGACGTGCGCCTGTCGAACGTGCCGCGCCTGCACGACGTGCGCACCATGCTGCGCCTGCTCGAGCAGACCGGCCTCAAGGTGGACCAGGACGACGAGAACGTCACCCTGAACGGCGCCAATATCACCTCGCTGGAAGCGCCCTACGAGCTGGTCAAGACCATGCGCGCCTCGATCCTGGTGCTCGGCCCGCTGCTGGCGCGCTTCGGTGAAGCCAAGGTCTCGCTGCCGGGCGGCTGCGCCATCGGCTCGCGCCCGGTGGATCAGCATATCAAGGGCCTGCGCCAGATGGGCGCCGAGATCACCATCGAAGGCGGCTACATCTATGCCAAGGCGCCCAACAAGCTGCAGGGCGCGCGCATCCACACCGACATGATCACCGTCACCGGCACCGAGAACCTGCTGATGGCCGCCACCCTGGCCCAGGGCGAGACCGTGCTGGAAAACGCCGCGCGCGAGCCGGAAGTGACCGACCTGGCCAACCTGCTGGTGGCCATGGGCGCGAAGATCGAAGGCATCGGCACCGACCGCCTGGTGATCCAGGGCGTGCAGGAGCTGCACGGCGCCGAGCACGCGGTGATTTCGGACCGCATCGAAGCCGCCACCTTCCTGTGCGCGGTCGCGGCCACCGGCGGCGACATCCTGCTCACCAACACCCGCACCGACATCTTCGACGTGGCCCTCGACAAGCTGCGCGAGATGGGCCTGCAGCTCGCCGTGTCCGGCAACACCATCCGCGCGCGCATGGACGGCCGTCCGAGCCCGGTGTCCTTCCGCACCACGGAGTATCCCGGCTTCCCGACCGACATGCAGGCCCAGTTCATGGCCGTGAACACGATCGCCTCGGGTCCGAGCCGCGTGACCGAGACCATTTTCGAAAACCGCTTCATGCACGTGCAGGAAATGAACCGCCTGGGCGCCTCGATCCACACCGAAGGCAACACCGCCTTCATCAAGGGCGTGGACCGCCTGGTCGGCGCGCCCGTGATGGCGACCGACCTGCGCGCCTCGGCCTCGCTGGTGATTGCCGGCATGGCGGCCGAAGGCACGACCCTGGTGGACCGCATCTACCACCTGGACCGCGGCTACGACCGCATGGAAGTGAAGCTGTCGGCCGTGGGCGCCGACATCGTCCGCATCAAGTAAGCATGAATCCGAATAGCCAAAACACGAGTTCCGGCCTGATCCTGGCGCTGTCCAAGGGCCGCATCTTCGAAGACACTCTGCCGCTGCTGGCGGCGGCAGGCATCGAGGTGCTGGAAAACCCCGAGACCTCGCGCAAGCTGATCCTCCCGACCAACGACCCCGGCGTGCGCGTGCTGATCGTGCGCGCCAGCGATGTGCCGACCTATGTCCAGCATGGCGCCGCCGACTTCGGCGTGGCCGGCAAGGACGTGCTGCTCGAGCATGGCGGCGAAGGCCTGTACCAGCCGATCGACCTGCAGATCGCCAAGTGCCGCATGTCGGTCGCGGTGAACGCCGGCTTCGACTACGACACCGCCGTGCGCCAGGGCGCGCGCCTGCGCGTGGCGACCAAGTTCGTCAACACCGCGCGCGAGCACTTCGCCGCCAAGGGCGTGCACGTCGACCTGATCAAGCTGTACGGCTCGATGGAACTGGCGCCGCTGGTCGGCCTGTCGGACGCCATCGTCGACGTGGTCTCGACCGGCGGCACCCTGCGCGCCAACAACCTGGTCGAAGTCGAAAAGATCATGGACATCTCCTCGCGCCTGGTGGTCAACCAGGCCGCGCTCAAGCTCAAGCGCGAGCGCCTGCAACCGATCCTCGACGCCTTCCAACGCGCGTCCCAACAAGTAGGCTGAACATGGCAGTACAGATCCGCAAGCTCGACTCCACCGCTCCCGATTTCAAACCCACCCTGGATGCGCTGCTGGCATTCGAGGCGGAGACCGACGACGCCATCGAAACGGCGGTCGCGAAGATCCTTGCGGACGTCAAAAAGCGCGGCAATGCCGCCGTGCTGGAGTACACCAACAAGTTCGACCGCATCCCGAACGGCGGGGCATCCTCGATGGACGCCTTCGACATCAAGCAGGCCGAACTCATTGAGGCCCTGGACTCGCTGCCGGAAGCCCAGCGCGCCGCGCTGCGCACCGCCGCCGAACGCATCCGCGTGTTCCACGAGCGCCAGAAGCAGGAACTGAACGGCTTCACCTTCACCGAGCCTGACGGCACCGTGCTGGGCCAGCGCGTGACGCCGCTGGACCGCGTCGGCATCTATGTCCCGGGCGGCAAGGCAGCCTATCCTTCCTCGGTGCTGATGAACGCGATTCCGGCCCAGGTGGCCGGCGTCAAGGAAATCGTCATGGTGGTCCCGACCCCGGACGGCGTGAAGAACCGCATGGTGCTGGCCGCCGCCGCGATTGCCGGCGTGACCCGCGTGATCACCATCGGCGGCGCCCAGGCGGTCGGCGCGCTGGCCTATGGCACCGAGACCATCCCGGCCGTGGACAAGATCGTTGGCCCGGGCAACGCCTTCGTGGCCTCGGCCAAGCGCCGCGTGTTCGGCACCGTGGGCATCGACATGATCGCAGGGCCCTCCGAGATCCTGGTGCTGTGCGACGGCACCACCGACCCGGACTGGGTGGCGATGGACCTGTTCTCGCAGGCCGAGCACGACGAGCTGGCGCAAGCCATCCTGCTGTGCCCGGACGCGGACTACATCGCGCAGGTCGAAGCCAGCATCCACAAGCTGCTGCCAACCATGCCGCGCCATGAGACCATCACCACTTCGCTCAGCGACCGCGGCGCCCTGATCAAGGTGCGCGACATGATTGAAGCCTGCGAGATCGCCAACGCGATCGCCGCCGAGCACCTGGAAATCTCGGCCGCGGAGCCGATGCAGTGGGCAGATAAGATCCGCCACGCGGGCGCCATGTTCCTGGGCCGCTTCTCGTCCGAATCGCTGGGCGACTACTGCTGCGGCCCGAACCACGTGCTGCCGACCTCGCGCACGGCGCGCTTTTCCTCGCCGCTGGGCGTGTACGACTTCCAGAAGCGCTCGTCCATCATCCAGGTGAGCGAGCAGGGCGCGCAAACCCTGGGCAAGGTGGCGGCCGAACTGGCCTATGGCGAAGGCCTGCAGGCCCACGCCCGTAGTGCCGAACTGCGTATCAAAACGTCATGACGGACTGGGTCAACCAGGTCTTCTGCGAGGATGCGCTCGAAGGAATCGCGCGCATCCCGGATGCATCCATCGACCTGATCCTGACCGACCCGCCCTACAACCTCGGCAAGGACTACGGCAACGCGTCCGACCAGCAGAGCGTCGAAGCCTACCTGGCCTGGACCGAGCAGTGGATAGCCGCCGTGCTGCCCAAGCTGAAGGCCAACGGCAGCCTGTACATCTTCCTGACCTGGCGCTTCGCACCCGAGATCTTTGTCATGCTCAAAAAGCGCATGACGATGATGAACGAGATCATCTGGGACCGCCGCGTGCCCTCGATGGGCGGCAGCGTGCGCAGCTTCAGCTCGGTGCACGACACCATCGGCTTCTTCGTCAACCGCAAGGACTACTACTTCGACCTGGACGCGGTGCGTATTCCCTACGACGCCGAGACCAAGAAGGCCCGCTCGCGCTCGATCTTCGTCGGCGCCAAGTGGCTCGAAGTGGGTTACAACCCGAAGGACGTATGGAGCGTGTCGCGCCTGCACCGCGAGCATCCGGAGCGCGCCGACCACCCGACCCAGAAGCCGCTCGAGATCATCGAGCGCATGGTCAAGGCCTCCTGCCCGCCGGGCGGCGTGGTGCTCGATCCCTTCATGGGCAGCGGCACCACGGCCATCGCGGCCAAGCGCCTGGGCCGGCAGTTCACCGGCTTCGAGCTGAACCCGGCCTATTGCGAGATCATCCAGGCGCGCCTTGCCGCGCCGGAAGTTCCGCTGGCTGCAAAGAAACGCAAGGCGGCGGCCAAAGGGGCTATCGCCATTACCTCTGAAGGAAATCCATGAGCGCCATCGACAAGCTGATCGACAACACCATCCGTGCCGACGTGCGTGCGATCGGCAGCTACCATGTGCCGGACGCCAGCGGCTACATCAAGCTAGATGCGATGGAGAATCCCTACGAGCTGCCGGAAGAACTCCGCCGCGAACTGGGCGCGCGCCTGGCCGACGCGGCCCTGAACCGCTATCCGGTGCCGTCCTACCGCACCGTCAAGAACAAGATCTGCGCCAAGCTGGGCGTGCCTGCCGGCTATGACGTGCTTCTGGGCAACGGTTCGGACGAGCTGATCGCCATCATGGCGACCGCCGTCGCAAAACAAGACCAGCGCGCCGTGGTCATGGCGCCGGTCCCGGCCTTCGTGATGTTCTCGCGCTCGGCCCAGTTCGCCGGCGCCGATTTCGTCGGCGTGCCGGTCAAGGAAGATTTCTCGCTCGACCGCGAAGCGATGCTGGCCGCCATCGAGCAGCACAAGCCCTCGCTGGTCTTCCTGGCCTACCCGAACAATCCCACCGGCAACCTGTTCGACGCCGCCGACATGGAAGCGGTGATCCGCGCCCTGGGCGACACCGGTATCGCCGTGGTCGACGAGGCTTACCAGCCCTTCGCCCACAAGAGCTTCATGGGCCGCCTGCCGGAATTCGACAACCTGGTCGTGATGCGCACCCTGTCCAAGCTGGGCCTGGCCGGCATCCGCCTGGGCTACCTGTCGGGCCACGCCGCGCTGCTGGAACAGTTCGAAAAAGTCCGTCCGCCCTACAACGTGAACGTGCTGACCCAGGTGGCGGCCGAGTTCGCGCTCGACCACCTCGACGTGCTCGACCGCCAGGCCGAGCAGATCAACGCCGAGCGCAGCCGCCTGGCCGCCGAACTGGCGGCCTTGCCGGGTGTCGAAGTCTTCCCGTCGGCCGCGAATTTCATCTCGCTGCGGGTGCCGGACGCCGATGCCGTCTGCGCGCATCTCCATGGCGAGAAGGTCTTGATCAAAAATTTGAGTAAAATGCATAAGCTGCTGACGAACTGCATCCGCGTCACGGTGAGCACCCCGGAAGAAAACACCCAATTCCTGACAGCCCTGAAAGCGTCCCTGTAACCGGTCTCTCCCCGATGGGGGAGGCCGACTGACGAGCACCCTGCAATGACCCGCACCGCCGAAATCACGCGCAACACCAACGAGACGCAGATCCGCGTCGCGATCAACCTCGACGGCACCGGCCGCCAGAAACTCAATACCGGCGTCCCCTTCCTCGACCATATGCTGGACCAGATCGCGCGCCACGGCATGATCGACCTGGAAGTCGAAGCCGTCGGCGACCTGCACATCGATGCGCACCACACCGTCGAGGACACCGGTATCACGCTCGGCATGGCGGTGGCCAAGGCCGTCGGCGACAAGAAAGGCATCCGCCGCTACGGCCATTCCTACGTGCCGCTGGACGAGGCGCTGTCGCGCGTGGTCATCGATTTCTCCGGCCGCCCTGGCCTGGAAATGCACATTCCCTTCACGCGCGCCATGATCGGCACCTTCGACGTCGACCTGACCGGCGAGTTCTTCCGCGGCTTCGTCAACCATGCGGGCGTGACCCTGCACATCGACAACCTGCGCGGCGTGAATGCGCACCACCAGTGCGAAACCGTGTTCAAGGCTTTCGGCCGCGCCCTGCGCATGGCCACCGAGCTGGACGAGCGCGCCGCCGGCATCATCCCTTCGACCAAAGGCAGCCTCTGACGCCATGACGAACAAGATTGTTGTGGTGGACGGCCTCGGCAACCTGCGCTCTGTGGCGCAGGCCCTGCGCGCGGCCGCGCCCGAAGCCGATGTGCTGGTCTCGAACAATGCCGGCGACATCGACGCGGCCGACCGCATCGTCCTGCCCGGCCAGGGCGCGATGCGCGACTGCATGACCAGCCTGCGCGAATCCGGCGCCGAGGAAGCCCTGCTGCGCGCCGTCCGGAACAAACCCGTGATGGGCGTGTGCGTGGGCGAGCAGATGCTGTTCGATGCCAGCGAAGAAAACGACGGCACCCCCGGCCTGGGCCTGCTGCCCGGCAAGGTGGTGCGCTTCCAGCTCGACGGCAAGCTGCAGCTTGATGGCTCGCGCTTCAAGGTGCCTCAGATGGGCTGGAACCGCGTACGCCAGTCGCGCGCCCACGCGCTGTGGGAAGGCGTCGCCGACAACAGCTATTTCTATTTCGTGCACAGCTATTACGCGGTGCCGGACAACCCGTCCGACACGATAGGCGAAGCCGACTACGGCGCGCCGTATTGCTGCACGGTGGCGCGCGACAACCTCGTCGCCACCCAGTTCCACCCCGAGAAGAGCGCCGCCGCAGGGCTGCGCCTGTACCGTAATTTCATCCACTGGAAACCGTGAACGCCCGCGTTCGCTCCCAACCGTCAACCAACCGACCACCATCATGCTGCTGATCCCCGCCATCGACCTGAAAGACGGTCACTGCGTTCGCCTGAAACAAGGCGATATGGACCTCGCCACCGTGTTTTCCGAAGATCCCGCCGAGATGGCGCTGCATTGGCTCAAGAAGGGCGCGCGCCGGCTGCACCTGGTGGACCTGAACGGCGCCTTCGCGGGCAAGCCCAAGAACGAAGAAGCGATCAAATCGATCCTGCAGGTCGTGCAGGAGTACGCCGAACAGAATGAACTGGAAGAAATTCCGGTCCAGCTGGGCGGCGGCATCCGCGACCTCGACACCATCGAGCGCTACCTGGACGACGGCATCAGCTACATCATCGTCGGCACTGCCGCCGTGAAGAACCCGGGCTTCCTGCACGACGCCTGCGGCGCCTTCCCTGGCAGCATCATCGTCGGCCTGGACGCCAAGGACGGCAAGGTCGCGACCGACGGCTGGAGCAAGATGTCGGGCCACGAGGTCATCGACCTGGCCAAGAAGTTCGAAGGCTACGGCGTGGAATCGATCGTCTACACCGACATCGGCCGCGACGGCATGATGGCGGGCGTGAACATCGAAGCCACCGTCAAGCTGGCGCAAGCCGTGCGCATCCCGATCATCGCTTCGGGCGGCGTGCACAACCTGTCCGACGTGGAAGCGCTGTGCGCGGTGCAGGACGAAGGCATCGAAGGCGTGATCTGCGGCCGTTCGATCTATGAAGGCACGCTGGACCTGACCTCGGCGCAGGTGCGTGCCGATGAACTGACTGAGGGTGCGGACGCTTAATCCCCAGGGCCGATAGTCACCGGTTCAAATACACCGTCATTCCCGCGAAGGCGGGAATCCAAGCTTGCATGAGCAGCCGAAACGCTGGTAGAACTTGGGTTCCCGCCTTCGCGGGAACGACGAACAAGCGCTAACGCAAAAAATTTTATGCTCGCAAAACGCATCATCCCCTGCCTCGACGTCACCGGCGGCCGTGTGGTCAAGGGCGTCAACTTCACCGAGCTGCGCGATGCCGGCGACCCGGTCGAGATCGCCCGCCGCTACGACGGGCAGGGCGCCGACGAAATCACCTTCCTCGACATCACCGCCTCGAGCGACGGCCGCGACCTGATCCTGCCGATCATCGAAGCCGTGGCCTCGACCGTCTTCATTCCGCTCACCGTCGGTGGCGGCGTGCGCAAGGTCGAGGACGTGCGCCGCCTGCTCAATGCCGGCGCCGACAAGGTCAGCATGAACACCTCGGCCGTCACCAACCCGCAGCTGGTGTTCGACGCCTCGCAAAAGCACGGTTCCCAGTGCATCGTGGTCGCGATCGACGCCAAGCAGGTCGCGCCCGGCAAGTGGGAAGTCTTCACCCACGGCGGCCGCAACGCCACCGGCCTCGACGCCGTCGAATGGGCGCGCAAGATGGAAAGCCTGGGCGCCGGCGAACTGCTGCTCACTTCCATGGACCGCGACGGCACCAAGGTCGGCTTCGACCTCGGCCTGACGCGCGCCGTCTCGGACGCGGTCGGCATCCCCGTGATCGCCTCGGGCGGCGTGGGCGGCCTGCAGGACCTGGCCGACGGCGTCCTGGAAGGCCACGCCGACGCGGTGCTGGCGGCCAGCATCTTCCACTACGGGCAGCACACGGTCGGCGAAGCCAAGCGCTTCATGGCCGAGCGTGGCATCCCCATGCGCCTGGAGTGAACATGCCGACCAATGCCAAATGGCTGAACAAGGTGCGATGGGACGAGCACGGTCTGGTGCCGGTGATCGCCCAGGAAGCGGCCACCGGCGACATCCTGATGTTCGCCTGGATGAACCGCGAAGCGCTGGCCAGGACCGCCGAGCTGGGCGAAGCCGTCTACTGGAGCCGCTCGCGCAAGAAGCTGTGGCACAAGGGCGAAGAGTCCGGCCACATTCAGAAAGTGCTGGAAATGCGCCTCGACTGCGACGAGGACGTGGTGCTGCTCAAGATCGAGCAGCTAGGGGGCATCGCCTGCCACACGGGGCGCCACTCCTGCTTCTTCCAGAAATTCGACGGGGCCGACTGGCAGACGGCCGAGCCGGTGCTGAAGGACCCCGACACCATTTATTCCGCGGATAAGAAACCCTCATGAGCGTTACCCTGGCCCGTGTCGCGGCCGTGATCGAATCGCGCAAGCTGGAAAACGGCGGCGACCCCGACAAATCCTATGTGGCCAAGCTGTTCGCCAAGGGCGACGACGCCATTCTCAAGAAGATCGGCGAAGAAGCCACCGAGACCGTGATGGCCGCCAAGGACGCGCGCGTCTCGGGCGACACTTCCAAGGTCCTGTACGAGTGCGCCGACCTGTGGTTCCACTCGATGGTGCTGCTGGCCCAGTTCAAGCTGACGCCGCAGCAGGTGCTCGACGAACTGGCGCGCCGCGAAGGCTTGTCCGGTCTCGACGAAAAGGCCGCGCGCAAAGAGTAAGCGCCTACTTACCCTTGCGGCGCTGGCATCCGGTGTCATAATCGTCATCCCAATGTCATGCGGCGCTGGTAGGATAGCTAGGTTTTCCAAACGGAAAGCACTGTAATCATCTGGAGAGAAGATGGACAACTGCATTTTTTGCAAGATCGTCGCCAAGCAGATCCCGGCTGCCGTCGTCTATGAAGATGACGATGTGCTCGCGTTCAAGGATATCAACCCGGCCGCTCCGGTGCACCTGCTGGTGATTCCGAAGCAGCACGTGGACACCTTGTCCGACTGCACGAACGAGCACGCCGCCGTACTGGGCAAGATGCTGGCGCTGGCGCCGAAGCTTGCCGAGGAGCATGGTGTCGCGGTGAAATCCGACGGCAACGGCGGACGCAGCGGCGGCTTCAAGACCCTGATCAACAGCGGGCCGGACGGCGGGCAAGAGGTGTATCACCTGCACCTGCATGTGTACGGCGGCAAGCGTCCATGGCGCGGTCTGGGCACCTAAGTCCAGCCTAAGCTTTATATGGGGGCAAGTGTCCCCACATCGCGTATACTGAAACATACGCATTTCCGATTTACAGGCGCCCGGCGCCTTGCAAGGAGACAAACATGGGTTCGATGAGTATTTGGCACTGGGTGATTGTCCTGGTCGTCGTGATGCTGATTTTCGGCACCAAGAAGATCGGCAATATCGGTTCCGATCTCGGCAAAGCAGTGAAGGGCTTCAAGGACGGCGTGAAGGGCGAGGAAGAGAAGGCCAACGGCTCTACCACCGCCTCCACGACCCCGCCGCAGCAGGTCGCCGACAAGACGACCATCGACGTGGAAGCCCGCGACAAGACCCGTTCGTAATCCGCGGGTCCCATGATCGATCTCGGACTGTCCAAACTCGCGATCATCGGCGTTGTCGCGCTGATCGTGATCGGCCCTGAAAAGCTGCCGAAGGTGGCGCGCATGGCCGGCACCCTGTACGGGCGCGCCCAGCGCTACCTGCACGACGTGAAGTCCGAAGTCAGCCGCGAGATCGAGCTGGACGAACTGCGCAACCTGCACAAGGAAGTGCAGGAGAGCGCGCAATCGTTCAAGGACGAGGTCGAGCACACGGTCCACAGCCACGTCGACGAGGTCGAGGCGCTGTGGGACGGACGCGCGGCCCATGACAGCGGCATCAACGTGCCGGCCACGCCGCAGGACATCGAGCGCAAGGCGCGCGACTTCCGCCGCAAGAAGCTGGTGCGCACCTCCAGCGTGCCGGCCTGGTACAAGAACCGCCATGGCACCAAGCGCCATGTGATGTCGGGCGCCGCACGGGTACGCAAGTTCCGCCCGGCCGGCTCCCCGTATGGCGCCAAATCCAATACTTCCTTCTTCTGATGACTGAGCAAGCCGCCGGCGAAGAAACCTTCATCTCCCACCTGGTCGAGCTGCGTGACCGCCTGGTCAAGGCGTCGATCGGGATTGCGCTCGTGTGCGCGGCGCTGATGCTGTGGCCGGGTCCTTCGCAGATCTACGACCTCCTCGCCGCCCCGATGATCGCCTCGCTGCCGGTGGGGTCGAAGATGATCGCCACCGGCGTGATTTCGCCCTTCCTGGTGCCGATGAAGGTCACCCTGCTGCTGGCCTTCATCCTGTCGCTGCCCTGGGTGTTCTACCAGGCCTGGGCGTTCATCGCGCCCGGCCTGTATGCCCACGAAAAGCGCCTGGTACTGCCGCTGGTGATCTCGTCCTCGCTGCTGTTCATCGCCGGCGTGGCGTTCTGCTACTTCTTCGTGTTCGGCCGCGTGTTCCACTTCATCGGCGAGTTCGCGCCGCAGTCGATCGCGGTGACGCCGGACATCGAGAACTACCTGGACTTCGTGATGTCGATGTGCCTGGCTTTCGGGGTCACCTTCGAGGTGCCGGTGGTGGTGGTGATCCTGGTGCGCATGAACATGGTCAGCCTGCAGAAGCTGCGCGAAATCCGCTCCTACGTGATCGTGGGCGCGTTCGTGATCGCCGCCATCGTGACGCCGCCGGACGTGGTCAGCCAGCTGGCGCTGGCGATTCCGATGTGTTTGCTCTACGAACTGGGGCTGCTGCTGGCGCCGGTGTTTGTCAGGGCGACGCGGGCGCCGGAAGAGACGGCCTAAACCTACCTCAAAGCATATCAACGTCATCCCCGCGCAGGCGGGGATGACGTTTTAAAGCAGCGGGTTGGTAATAGACGTTACGGGCAATTCCCGATGACGTAATACCCCGCCGACGTCTGCGCCAAGGTCGTCGTATAGAACGTATTGTTCAGCCCCATATTCTGATTCGACCCGTTCGCCAGCGCGTAGCCGCCGCTGTTGTGCGCCCGTCCGGCCGTCACGTGCGCATAGTTGCTGGCCGTCGTCGCCGTGCACACGAAGCCCGACGTGGTCGTCCCCGTTACCGCTGAAGACAGCGCGCTTTCCACGCCATTGCCCAACGCCGACACCTGATAGCTGTAGCTGGTCGACGCCGCCAGCCCTGTATCGGTATAGCTCGTCGAGGTCAGCGCAGACGCATTCAGCTTCGCCCCATTCCGGTAAACGTTGTATCCCGTCGCCCCGCTTGCCGCGTTCCACGACAAGGCGATGCTGTTCGCCGTACGCGCCCCGACCGCCAGGCCGGCAGGCGGCAGCAAGGCCGGCGCCGTACCGACCAGGAACTGCGGAATGGCGCAGGCCGCCGACACCTGGCCGGTACTGGAGGTCGCCGTCACGCTGCCCGTGTAATAGCCATCGGCGCGCGCGCTGTACGCCTTGCTGAAGCTGGCCCCGCTGCCTGCGGCCGCATCGTCCACCGGCGTCGCCCCGTTCAGCACCACCCGGTAGCTGGCGATCGAGCCGCCGGCCACCGTGGCGGCGCCGTTCACCGTCACCGTCGATCCCGACACGCTGGCGCTGCACGAGCTCATGGTCGGCGGCGCCGCGCGCGCCACGCGCAGGTTATTCTTGAACCAGAAATCCATCACGAAGGACGGATAGTTCACCGTGGTCGCATTGACGTAGTTGCTGTTCTGGCCACCGCTGCCGGCCGGCCAGGCGTGGCCCATGCCGCTGACCGAGATCTCCGAAGTGCGTACTTTGCCGTTCGCATCCGTGTAGGGCGTGTTCGTGCCGCCGGTCGGCACCGTGCTCGTCGCGCCCTTGGTAAAGCTGCCACCGTAGACCAGGCGCATCGCGGCCGCATCCAGCGGACCGTAGCCCTGGGCCACCGTGTAGTCGCTGGTACCCCAGATCACACTGGCGACCTGGCTCGTGAAGCTGGGTGCATAGGAACCCGACATGTTCTTGCAGTTGTTGGCCGCCGTGCTGGCCGTGTACCCCGACGGCACCATCGAGATCTGCGAGGTCGTCACGCCCGGCGGCGGCCCGGCATTGATGCCGATCCCGGCGAAGATGTCGGGCGCCACGCAGCCCAGCACCATGGTCTGGGCGCCGCCCGAGGACAGGCCGGCGACATACACCTGCTTGGGATCGATCGCGTACTGGGGATTGCTGACGAAGCGGTTGACCAGGTCGAGCAGCACGGCGTTGTGGCCGTAGCCGCGGCTGCGGTTCGTATTCGCCCAGTCCCAGCAGTGGGCGCCGTACAGGTTGCCGGTGGCGTTGGGCGCCAGGATCACGGCGCCATACTGGTCGGCCGCGGCCTTCCAGTTGTAGCCCTTGTCGCTGGTTCCGTCGATGACGTCGCCGGCGGCGGTCTGGGCGCAGCCGTGCAGCACCAGCACCAGCGCGCGCTTGCCGTCCAGGACGGGCTGGGTGGCCGGCCAGTAGTAGTAGCCGGTCAGGGCGCCGCCGTTGGCGGTGTCGGTGGCCCAGGTCTGGTTGGCGCTCCAGCTTCCCGGTCCGGCCTGGACCTGGGCCTGGGCAGGCGTCCAGGATGCGAATAAAGCCAGGCAGGCGGCTGCCGCCGCCCGATTCATGCGTAATGCCATTGAAGCCTCCGTTCATTGCGTGAGACTGCGGGGATGACAAACAGGAAAAGACTGGCGGCCCGCAGCGCTAGGACGGCGGCGAAGAAATGAGGGTCATTCGAATGTCTCCGGTTGTCATTGTTGTGGATCTGAGTCCGCAGGCATTATGCAACCGGAGTAATGCGCACAAGCTGGGCGCGCAGGCACGCCGCTTGTGCGCATTTGCACAGGAGGTTTACTGCATCAGCTCCGCGATCATCTTGACCGGGGCGTTGCCGTAGCTGAGGAACTGATCGTGGAACTCCTTCAGGTTGAAGCGTTCGCCCAGCTGCTGCTTGCGGCGCTCGCGCAGTTCCACGATCTGCTCGTAGCCGCTGTAGTAGCTGGTCAGCTGCACCGAGGTCAGGGTCGCGCGGCGCCACTTCTCGTCGGCTTCCTGGCGGGTCTGGAAGGCCTGGCGGGTCAGCAGGTCGATCGCCTCGTTCTGCTGCATGCCCAGCACGTGGACGCTGTAGTCGAGGATGGTGTTGGTCACGCTGCGCAGGTTCCACTTCGAGTACATCAGCCACATCTCGGGCGCGTTGCCGCCGTAGCCCGATTCCAGCATCATGCGCTCGCCGTACACGGCCCAGCCCTCGACCATGGCGCCGTTACCGAACAGCGACTTGATCAGGGAAGGCGACTTGTTGGCGTGGACCAGCTGCGCGTAGTGGCCTGGAATCGCCTCGTGGATATTCAGGATCTGCAGGATCCACTCGTTGTACTCGCGCAGGCTGCTCTCGGCCTGTTCCGGCGTCAGGTTGTCCATCGGCGTGACGTTGTAATACGTCTTGTCCTTCGGACGGTAGGGGCCGGGCGCGTCGATGCTGGCGCCGGCCACGCCGCGCTGGTACATCGGGGTCTCGCGCACTTCGAGCGGCTTGTCCGGGTCCAGGGTCAGCAGGTCGTTCTTGATCACCCAGTCCTGCAGCAGCGGGATCTGGCGGCGGATCTCGGGGAAGAAGTTCTCGCGCGCGACGTGGCGGGCGGAGAGCTTGTCGATCATCATGCCGATCTTCTGGAAGCGGTCCTGCGGCTTGTTCACGCCCGCCATGTAGCGCGGCCACAGCTCGTCCGAGATCGCGTTCATGCGGGTGAGCAGCTCTTCGCGCGTGGCCAGGGCCTTGCGGTAGGTCTGCTCGGCGCTGCTGGCCGACTGGATCTCGAGCGCGAACTTCTGCTCGTACAAGTCCTTCCCGATGCGGAAGGGACGCGCGTCCTTGGCTGCATTCAGGTTCTTGTCCAGCTGGGTGAGGAAATCGACATAGCCCAGCACCGCGGTGCCGGCGTTGGCGATGCGCTGGGCGAAGATCGCTTTCTCCTGCGGGGTGAGGGTCGATTCCTGGGCCGCCTTGCCCAGGTCGGCCAGCACCGCGATGGTGCCCGGCGCCTGGGTGATGGCAAGCTGGGTGTGCTCGATGGTCGGCTTGGTGATCGAGGCCTGGGCGGCCTGGTAGAAGGCCGGCACGTTGGCCAGGCGCCTGAGGATGGTGCGCAGGCGCTGCGGCTTGGCCGCGTATTCGGTGGTGAGGATCAGGTCGAGCGGCTGGGCCACGTTGTACAGCGAGGGGTTCCACTCGAACTCGCGCCAGGTGGTCAGGTTCCAGCGGTCCTTTTCCAGCTTGTTGACCAGGAGAGCCAGGTCGGTGCGGTGGCGCGGCGAGAGCTGCTTCGGATCGAGCTTGCCGAATTTTTCCAGCCATTCCTCGGCGAAGGCCACTTTCCTGGCGCGGGTGGCGGCATCGGGAATGGTCAGGTTGGCGGCCTGGTCGAACTTGCCGGCGTAGATGCCGCCTTCCGGATCCATGCGCCACTGCGCGGTCAGGAACTGCATGCTCAGCGTGTCCATGCGGCGGTCGAGGCGGAAGGCGGAAGCTTGCGTGGCCGGGGCGGCAGCAGTAGCAGCAGCGGTGGCCGCCGTAGCGACGGCGGCTTTCTTCACCGGCGCCTTCTTGCGCTTGTCGGTGCTTTTCGCCTTGACTACTTTCGAGGTTTTCGCCTTGCCCTTGGCAGGCTTGGTGGTCTTGGCGCTGGCCGGCGCCAGTGCGAAACTCGCCAGCAGCACTGCCAGCGCGATTTTCGTTTTCATCATCGTATTCGGCCCTGTAACAGAAAAAAAGCGGGGCGCCCGGCGCATACTGCTGTGCGGGGGCGCGTGAAGAGTAGCACCATTCCGGTCGCTTGCGGGCGGCTGAAACATTACGACACGTTGTCGTGGAGGGAAGTGTTAACTCTTCGGCAAAACGCCGGATGATAACGTAGGGTCGGCGGCGGAGCCGCCAACCCTACGACGCAGCGTTCCCGGCAGCGCCGAGCCCTGTCCGCAGCATCTCGAGCATGTCCTGCGGCGACATGCGCGCCGCCATCTCGGTCCCTTCGAGCAGGCTGTCGGCCAGGTCGCGCTTGTGGTGGTGCAGCTCCACGATGCCTTCCTCGATGGTGCCGCGCGCCACCAGGCGGTAGATCGTCACCGGCCGCTGCTGTCCCATGCGGTGGGCGCGGTCCGAGGCCTGGTCTTCCACCGCCGGATTCCACCACGGGTCCATATGGATCACGTAGTCCGCCGCCGTCAGGTTGATGCCGACCCCGCCCGCCTTCAGGCTGATCAGGAACAGCTCGCCCTCGCCGGCCTGGAAGGCGTCGACGCGGCGCTTGCGCTCCTGGATCGGGGTGGAGCCGTCCAGGTACTGGTAGGGGATGCCCTTCTTGTCCAGGTACTGGCGGATCAGGGTCAGGTGGTCGACGAACTGGCTGAACACCAGCACCTTGTGGCGGTTCTCCAGCAGGTCGTCCGTCAGGCGCGCAAACGCGGCCAGCTTGCTGCTGGCGATGCCCGCGCCCGGCGCCACCAGCTCCGGATTGCAGACCGCGCGCCGCAGCCGCATCATCTCGGCCAGGATCGCGATCGACTTCTGGCTCTCGGGCGCTTCCAGCGCAGCCAGGGTGTCGAGCGCTTCGCGGCGCAGCGATTCGTACAGCGAGCTTTCTTCCGCGGTCAGCTCCACCGGCAGCACGATCTCGGTGCGCGGCGGCAGCTCGGTCAGCACCTGCGCCTTGGTGCGGCGCAGGATGAAGGGCGCGGTCAGCCTGCGCAGGCGCGCGCGGGCTCCGGCCTCGGCGCGTTTATCCTGCGCTTTTTCGATGGGGCCGGCGAAGCGCAGCTGGAACTGGTCGGCGCTGCCCAGCAGGCCCGGATTGATGAAGCGGAACAGGTTCCACAGCTCGCCCAGGTGGTTTTCCAGCGGCGTGCCGGTGGCCGCCATGCGGAAGTCGCCCTGCAGCGCCATCACCGCCTGCGAGCGCTTGGTGTGCATGTTCTTCACCGCCTGCGCCTCGTCCAGCACGATGCTGTGCCAGCGGCGCCCGGTGAACAGCGGCGCTTCCAGCTGCAGCAGGCCGTAGCTGCCGACGATCACGTCGAAGGGGCCGGCTTCCTCCACCATCGCCTTGCGGTCGCCGGGGCCGAACAGCTTCAGGTTCAGGGTCGGCGCGAAGCGCTGGGCCTCGGCGATCCAGTTCAGGCAGACCGAGGTCGGGGCCACCACCAGGGCCGGGCCGTTGGGCGCGCGCGTCAGCAGCAAGGCCAGGGCCTGCAGGGTCTTGCCCAGGCCCATGTCGTCGGCCAGGCAGGCGCCCACGCCCCAGTGGGCCAGGCGCCCCAGCCATTCGAAGCCCTCGCGCTGGTAGTCGCGCAGCTCGGCCTGCAGGGTGGAGGGAAGGGGGGGCGTGTAGGCCTCGGTCTCGGCGATGCGTGCCAGGTGGGCGCGCCAGGCCCCGTCGGTGTCGGCGCGGCCCGCTTCGCGCGCCAGTTCTTCCAGCGAGAAGCTGGCGAGCGCATGCAGGCGCACGCCGTCGCCGTGCATCTCGCCGTACGAGAACAATTCCGTCAGGCGCCGGTGCAGCTCGTCGCTCAGGGCCAGGTATTCGTTGTCGCCCAGGGCCACGAAGCGGCTGCCGTCTTCGCGCAGGCGCTCCAGCAGGGCGCGCAAGTCCATCACGCGCTGCTCGTCGATCACCACTTCGCCGCTGGCCGCAAACCAGTCGCGGTCGCGCCGGATCTGGATGCGCACGGATTTGGTCGTGGCCTTTTTGGAAACGCGGAACTTCTCGCCTTCCGGCCAGGCCACCACCACGCTCGCGGGATCGAGGGTGCGCAGCTGGTCGACCAGCTCCAGGCACAGCAAGGGCTGGCCCAGCAGCCATTCGCCGTGGTCCAGTTCCGCCTGTTCCAGCGCCTGGCAGGCGCCAACCAGCTGGCGCTCGGCTTCGCGCTCCGCGTTCAGGTTGCGCTTCGCTTCCGTGCGCACGCCGGCCACGTCGGCGATCACGTTTTCCGCGCCTTCGCCCGGCGCGTAATAGGCGCCGGCGTCCGGCAGCGGGCGTACCAGCACCTGCATGCGCATGCCCTGCTGGTAGGGACGCAGGAGCACGTGCAGGCGCGGATCGGCCGCGACCTGCTCGATGTCGCTGGCGCTGGCGCCGATGTCCGACTGCACGGTGACGATAGCCGAGATGGCGCCGACCGCGCGCAGCACGCGGCGCTCGGCCGCCAGCGGTACTTCCAGGCCCGCTTCGCCGAGGATGGCGGCGATGCGGCGGTGTTCTTCCTTGATGTGCACCAGGCGCAGGCGGGTAGACGTCTCGCGCGTGACGACCACGTCGCCGTCCTGGTCTTCCAGCGATGGCTGCAGCGTGATCAGCACGGTGCCGCCCTGGGCCTTGACCCGCAGCTCAGGTTCTCCCGGCAGCAATTCCACGCGCGTGCCGGGCGAATCCATCCAGAACAGCAAGGGATGGCCGACCAGGGCGGCGAGCGCTTTGCCGCGCTCGAATTCGAAACGCACGCTGCTGCTGCCGTAGTAGCGCCGGCCGGCAATCGCCTGCACTGCTTGCAGGTCCTGGGCGCTCAGGAAGTCCAGCACGGCGCCTTCCTCGGCCAGGCGCTTGAGACCGACCGCACGGCCGCGGGTCCAGCCGCCTTGCGCGTCGCGCTTTTGCTCGCGGGGTTCGATCTCCTGCACGCCCAGGGTCGGGTCGTAGCGGATCATCCACACCAGGCGCGACTCGCGGACCACTTCGGCGTTGACGGCCGGCTGCAGGTTGATCAGGGCGTTGAGCTGGCGCTCCCAGGCTTCTTCGCGCTCGAACCAGAGCGCCATGTCGCCGAAGCGGTGCCGGCGGCGCAGTTCGCTGGCGCGCTGCTCGTGGCCGACATAGCCCAGCTGGCCCAGGAGCCCCGCCAGCTGGGCCGAGATGAAATCGAAGCCGGCGCGTTCGGACTGCTCCAGCATTTCTTCGAGTTGGGTGCGCTTGCCAGCCAGCTGCGGCAGCCCGAGCCAGTAATGTAGCAGCGCGCGGAACATGAAGGGCTCCAGCATCAGTTCCCAGTTGCGCGAAGCCAGTACTTCGGCATCGACCGTGCCGCACCGGATCGAGCGCAGCAACGCGAGCTGGTTGTTCACCGAATTTTCCGGGCGCTGCACGCTGCGTATGACGGTGTCGAACCACGCTTCCGTCAATTTGATGGAAGCAGGCTGCTTGCTCCGTAACAGGGCCGCGAGCGCAAGGTGCGCGCCGATTCCTTCGAAGAAGGCTTTGCGCTTGCCGGTTTCGCGGCGCAGCAGCTTGATCGCCTGCTCGATGCCGGCCAGGCCGGCGTCGAGGTCGTCGCGCAGAATCGCGATCACGCTGCGCAGGAACATGGCGGGCGAATCCGCCACCTCGATCAGCAAGGCAAGCGCATCGTCCAGCCGCCCGCACAGGATGAAATGTTCGGCCAGCGCCAGGCGCAGGGCGACCGAGGGCTCGCCGTCGGCCGCCTGGCGCTCGGCCGCCGCGCGGATAGCCGGCGCGGCCAGCGGTTCGCGCTGGCAGTGCATGACCAGCACCGCCAGCACGTTGTCGCGCACGCCGCGGTGGAGGCGCCCGATGATTTCGGGATGGAAGACGGGGCGGGCGCAGACCTCGACCAGCGGGTGCAGGTAGTTAGCCTCGTGGCAGCGCAGGCAGGCGTCCAGGATCCCGGACACGGTCTCGCTGCCCTCGCCGTTGAGGAGGGCGATACGCAGCAGGGCCAGGCCCTGGCGGTAGCTGCGCAGCATGAGGTTTCCCTGCCAGTCGCTGCGTATCGGCGTCACCTGGGCATAGGCGGCGACCGCGAAGTCGAAGGCGCCGTCGTCGAGCGCACGGTCCAGCACGGGCCAGGACGCCTCGGGCGCGATGACGAAGCCGCGGCCGGTCACGTCCGCGACCAGGCCAAGCTCGCGCAGGTGGGCCAGTTCGGCTGCCCACTGCCCCGTGGGGAGTTTGACGCCCATCGCCGTCATGTGCTCGAGGACGCGTTGCCGTCCCATCGGCTCGCCGGCGAGCGCCAGCAGCACCAGGATCAGGAACTGTTCGGCGCTACAGGCGGCCAGGCGTTCGTTCAGGTCAGCTGCGTTCATGCGTCTCCAAGATTCTCGATCGCCACCGGCTGCAGGCCGGCGGGGATGGGCACGCCGAACACGCTCAGGTAGAAATACAGCTCCGCTTCCAGGGTGCAGATCACGCTCTCGGCCTTCCTGAAGCCGTGGCCTTCGCCCTCCAGGGTCAGGTAGGCCACCGGCAGGCGGCGCGCGCGCAGCGCTTCGACCATGCTTTCCGACTGCTGCGGCGGCACCACCTTGTCGTCCAGGCCCTGGAAGAAGATCATCGGGTGGCGCAGCTTGTCGGTGTGGTGGATCGGCGAGCGCTCGCGATACACGGTGTCCGCGCGCTCCGGCGGGGCGATCAGGTACTGGTTGTAGTGCGACTCGAACTTGTGCGAGTCCGCGTCCAGGCCCTTGAGGTCGGACACGCCGTAGTAGCAGGCGCCGGCCTTGAACACGTCGTGGAAGGCGAGGGCGCTGAGCACCGTCAGGCCGCCCGCGCTGCTGCCGCGGATCAGCAGGCGCTGCGGGTCGACCAGGCCTTGCTCCGCCAGGTGGCGCGCGCCGGCCACGCAGTCCTCGACGTCGACCACGCCCCACTGGCCCTTGAGCAGGTCGCGGTAGGCGCGGCCGAAGCCGGTGCTGCCGCCGTAGTTCACGTCCAGCACCGCGAAGCCGCGGCTGGTCCAGAACTGGATGGCCAGCTTGAGGGTGGAAGCGGCCATGCCGGTCGGGCCGCCGTGCCCGATCACGATCAGGGGCGGCAGCTCGCCCGCCAGCGGCGCGTAATGCGCATTGCAGGGCGGGTAATGGAAGGCATGGGAAGTGCGCCCGCCCGCGCTGGGGTAGCTGACGGCCTGCGGGACCGACAAATAGACCCCCTCCGGCAGGCGCTCGATGGAGCGCGCCAGCACCGTGCACTGATTGGTGGACAGGTCGATGCAGGCCAGTTCCAGCGCGATCGTGGGCGCGCCGCCCAGCAGCGCCACCAGGGAGCCCTCGACGCGCAGCTCGCGGATCTCCTGGTAGGGCGTGGCGATGGGCGAGAGTTCGCCGCCGCGCAGCGCCAGGCGCGCCAGGCGGCTCACGCCCGCCTCGATATAGGTGCACACGATCTCGTCCGGCGAAGAGAAGCCGTACAGCGAGCCGCCGAAAGTCCATTGCGGGCCGCCGAATTCCGCTTCGCGCGGACACAGCGGGTGCACCACGCCGTGCTCGTAGCGGTACAGGTTCCACCAGCCGCTGCGGTCGGAGACGAAGTGCAGCACGCCGTCCGGCGACCATTCCGGCTGGCAGATCGATTCCTGCGCGCCGCCCGCGATCAGGCGGCCGTTCACCAGGCTGCCGTCGGCGGCCACGTCGGCCAGCCACAGCTCGGTGCCTTCCCAGGGCATGCGCGGATGGTCCCAGCACAGCCAGGCCAGATGGGCGCCGTCGGGCGACAGGCGCGGCGCGGCATAGAAGTCGTTGCCGTCCACCAGCACGGTTTCGCTGCCGTCGAAGCCGATCGCGCACACCGTGTTGTCGGGATACTGCGCGCCGGAGGAGTGGTCTTCGCGGATGCCGACCAGGCGCTGGCGCGGGGCGTCGATCACGAAGTCGGCGTAGCGGCGCTCGCCCTCGGCGGTGACGGCGACAGGCTGGCCATCCGCGCCCACGCGGTAGAGCCGGTTGTCGCCATGGTGCGAGAAGAACACCTGGCCGCCGGCCACCGCATAGGCGCCGCCGCCGTACTCGTGCACGCGGCTGCGCACATTGAAGGGCAGGGGGGTGAGCTCGGCCCTGGCCGTGCCTTGCCCGCCCATCAGGGTCGAGCGCCCGGCTTCGCTGGCGCGGCCTTCCAGCCAGTAGACGCTGCCGCCATCCACGGCCAGCTGGGACAGCGGGGTGGCGCCGGCGGCGACGACTGCCGCCGTGATCGGCGAGGTCCAGGCGCCGCAGGGCGCGGGTTGTTTGCTGGTGGCAACTGTCATGGCAGTGTCTTTCGATAGTTGGAATGGCATTATAAGTTGCCGCCGCAGGATGCGATAATAGGGGTTTCCCTTCGATCCGGATTGCCCGTCATGCCCCAATTTGCCCCGCTCCAGAACGACACCTTCCTGCGTGCGCTGCTGCGCCAGCCGACCGATTACACCCCGGTATGGCTGATGCGCCAGGCCGGCCGCTACCTGCCGGAATACCGCGCCACGCGGCAGCAGGCGGGTTCCTTCCTGGGCCTGGCCAAGAATCCGGATTTCGCCACCGAAGTGACCCTGCAGCCGATCGACCGCTATCCGCTGGACGCCTCGATCCTGTTCTCGGACATCCTGACGGTGCCGGATGCGATGGGCCTGGGCCTGTACTTCGCCGATGGCGAGGGTCCCAAGTTCGAGCGCCCGCTGCGCAGCGAAGAGCAGGTGATGGCGCTGGAAGTGCCCGACATGGCCTCGCTCGACTACGTCTTCAAGGCCGTGACCCAGATCCGCACCGCCCTCAATGGCCGCGTGCCGCTGATCGGCTTCTCCGGCAGCCCCTGGACCCTGGCCTGCTACATGGTCGAAGGCGGCGGCTCGCGCGAATTCCACACCATTAAGAAGATGCTGTATTCGCGCCCGGACCTGATGCACCGCATCCTGGACGTGAACGCACGCGCGGTGGCCCAGTACCTGAACGCCCAGATCGACGCCGGCGCCCAGGCCGTGATGATCTTCGATTCCTGGGGTGGCGCGCTGGCCGACGGCGCCTACCAGGAGTTCTCGCTGCGCTACATGCAGCAGGTGCTGTCCCAGCTGCAGCGCGAGAAGGACGGCGTGCGCATCCCGGCGATCGTGTTCACCAAGGGCGGCGGCCTGTGGCTTGACGAGATGGCCGGCATCGGCGCCGACGCGCTGGGCCTGGACTGGACCGTGAACCTGGGCCGTGCGCGCGCCCTGGTGGGCGACCGCGTGGCGCTGCAGGGCAACCTGGATCCGGCCATCCTGTTCGCCGAACCGGAACAGATCCGCGCCGAGGTGGAGCGCTCCCTCAGCGCCTATGGCAAGCCTGCGGCCGGCCACGGCCACGTGTTCAACCTGGGCCATGGCATTTCGCAGTTCACGCCGCCGGAATCCGTCAGCGCCATGGTCGAGGCTGTTCACAGCTTCAGCCGCCGCCAACGCGCCGCAGCTTGACTTATTCAGGGATACCTGCCCGGTATCCTGGTGCAAAGTCTCACTTGTTCACAACTTCGTAAAACCGGGCAAAAATTCCTGTGGACATCTCGGCACCGTCTGGGCAAGCGTAAAACGATGATTTATAAGCGTTTTTTGCATGAACAGCCGGTGTCGTTCCCTCCCAACCACAAGCTTGTCCCAAGGAATTCGGCACATTTTGGGCCATTGTTCACAAAGTTATTCACAGGAGCTGGAAATGTGGGGAAAAGTGCTTCGTTTACCGTGACTTAGCGCCGAACTTCAAGTAACGCGTGAAGATTTTGATGCAATGCAGCGAGTTTTCCACGAGGACATCCCTACTTATGCACAACAACGCCATTCCAGCCCAGCTTGTTAACAGGTCTGTGCGTCTCAATGTAAGTAATTGAAAACAATAAGAAAAATAGAATTGACTAGAAGAATTTTCAGTTTTGGCTTGATTTAACGTAAACCTTTAGCGGGGTCAAGCCCCACGCTATTCACAAAGTTTTCCACAGTTTTGCACAGGGCCTCACTTGCCAGAATGCATCCTTGAAGTCGTGCTCGACACGCCGCTCAACAGCAGCTTCGATTACCGCTGGGTTTCCCAGTCGGGCGAGGCGCCGGCGGTCGGCCAGCTTGTGCTGGTCCCCTTCGCCCGGCGCGAGGTGGTCGGCCTGATCGTGGGCGTCAAGCACGAGACCGATGTGCCGCCGGAAAAGCTCAAGGATGCGCTGGCCGTGCGCAGCCAGCTCTCGCCCTTGCCGGAGCGCTGGATCGCCCTGGCGCGCTTCGCCGCCGACTACTACCAGCGCCCGGTCGGCGAAGTGGCCCTGCCTGGCCTGCCCAAGAACCTGCGCGTGCCCAAGACCGTCGCGCTGGACCGCGCGCTGAAAAAAATGGCCAAGCTCGATATCGTCCAGGATGTCGCCGCCGCCAACATGCCGGTGCTGAATCCGGCCCAGCAGGAAGCCGCCGCCGCGATCGGCCAGGCGCAGGGTTTTGCGCCGCTGCTGCTGTGGGGCGTGACGGGCAGCGGCAAGACCGAGGTCTATCTGCAGGCCTGCGCCCAGGTGCTGGCGCGCGACCCGCAGGCCCAGATCCTGATCATGGTCCCCGAGATCAACCTGACGCCCCAGCTGGAAGGGAATATCCGCGCGCGCTTCCCCGGCGCCATGCTGGCCACCCTGCACAGCAGCCTGTCGGAAGGCGAGCGCATGCTGCACTGGCTGGCCGCGCACCAGGGCCATGCGCGCATCGTGCTCGGCACCCGGCTGGCGATCCTGGCCTCGCTGCCGAATCTCAAGCTGATCGTGATCGATGAGGAGCACGACCCCTCCTACAAGCAGCAGGAAGGCCTGCGCTATTCGGCGCGCGACCTGGCCGTGTGGCGCGCGCGCCAGCTGGATATCCCCATCGTGCTGGGTTCGGCCACGCCTTCGCTGGAAACCTGGCACCACGCGCAGTCGGGCCGCTACAAAAGGCTGGAGCTGCGCGAGCGCGCCGTGCGCGACGCCGTGCTGCCGCGCGTGCGCCTGGTCGACATGGAGCGCGACCGCCCGCGCGACGGCCTGACCGGCGACCTGCTGGCGGCGCTGCGCTCGCGCCTGGAGCGTGGCGAGCAGTCGCTGCTGTTCCTGAACCGGCGCGGCTATGCGCCCGTGATTTCCTGCGACGCCTGCGGCTGGATCAGCAACTGCACCCGCTGCACCTCCTTCATGGTGCTGCACAAGCTGGAGCACCGGCTGCGCTGCCACCACTGCAGCCTGGAGCTGCGCATCCCGCGCCATTGCCCCACCTGCGGCAACGTCGACCTGCAGCCGCTGGGGCGCGGCACCCAGCGCATCGAGGAGGGCCTGCAGGCCATGTTCCCCGAGGCGCGCGTGCTGCGCATCGACGCCGATTCCACGCGCCGCAAGGGCAGCGCCCAGGAAGCCTTCGACACCGTGCACCGCGGCGAGGTGGATATCCTGATCGGCACCCAGATGGTCGCCAAGGGCCACGATTTTAAAAACCTGACCCTGGTCGGCATCCTCAACCCGGACACCGCGCTGTTCTCGCAGGACTACCGCGCGGCCGAGCGCCTGTTCGCCCAGCTGATGCAGGTGGCGGGACGGGCCGGCCGCGCCGGCGGCGCGCAGTCCGACGTGCTGGTGCAGACCCGCTACGCCAGCCATCCGCTGTACGGCGCGCTGGTGCGCCACGACTACGAGCGCTTCGCCGGCGGCCAGCTGGCGGAACGCCGCGAAGCCGGCCTGCCGCCCTTCATGTACCAGGCGTTGCTGCGCGCCGAGGCGCGCGAGCTGGCCACCGCCATCGCTTTCCTGGAACAGGCGCGCGACTGCCTGCCGTCCGAGACCATCCTGATCAACGACCCGATTCCGATGACCATGACGCGGGTCCACAACGTCGACCGCGCCCAGCTGCTGGTGGAATCGAGCTCGCGCCCCGCGCTGCAGGCCTTCCTGCGCGAATGGGTGGAACTGCTGCGCGCCATGAAATCGCGCGTCAAGTGGTCGCTCGAGGTCGATCCGCTCGATATTTGAGCCTTTGTTGCGATCGGTGAGAATCTGGCGCGGTCGAACTGCTAGAGTGGCCGGTTTGGAAAAACGTCACCCGGAGCCGCCATGCCTTTCCGTACCGCCCGCCTTGCCGCCTGTGCCGCCGGCCTGCTTCTGCTGTCCCTGCCGGCGGCGGCGGCCACGCCGGGCGAGAACGCCGTGGCCGGCATCACCCACCGCATCCAGTCGCGCGACTGCAGCGGTGCGGTGGAACGGCTCAAGGATGGGCTGAAAGAAAACCACCGCGAAGTGGCGCTGTTGGCCGGGACCATGTTCGAGCACGGCGTCTGCCTGCGCCGCGATTGGATGCGCGCCGTCGATTTCTACACGCAAGCGCACACGGCAGGGATGCCGGAAGGGGCGGAGCGCCTGGCCGCCGGTTTTGCCGATCCCGCCAACGGGCCGGATATCGCTGCCGCGCTGTGGTGGGGGGCGAGAGGCCGTGTGGTCAGGCCCACGGACTGCGTGGTCGGCAAGGACGCAGCCGACGACCCCGACCGCTTCGTGGCCGAGGTGAATACCTGGCGCCCGGAGCGCATGGCCTACTGCAACTACATGATGGGCGTGATGTCGACCATCGCCTCCGAGATGCGCTATCCGGAACTGGCGCGCGCCCATGCCCTCGGCGGCGACATCGTCCTGCGCTTCCTGCCCGCCGTGCCGCGCATGGAATTGCGGAAGGCCGAGTCGCGCGAATACGCCATGATCGGCGTGGTCAGCGGCGAAACGCTGCGCGACCGCAAAAGCAAGCCGGTCACCGGCAGTATCGAGAAGGGGGGGGGGGGCCAACCCCCCCCCCCCCCGCCCCGCCGGACGCCCCCCCCCGGGCGGCCCGCG
>NZ_JAGPWD010000039.1 GCF_018119395.1 Massilia sp. ZL223 | reverse complement strand
CCCCCCCCCCGCCCCCGCCCCCCCCCCCCGCCGCCGGGCCCCCCCCCCCCCCCCCCCCCCCCCCCCCCCCCCGCCGGGCCCCCCCGCCCCCCCCCCCCCCCCCCGGGGGCCCCCCCCCCCCCCCCGCACCTGAATCATTGACGCCGATGCCGACTCTTCCCCCGACGCCAGGCGCGGTGCCGGTGGCTGTGTCCTGGGAATGCCTGACCAATACCGCGCGCGACGAGATCTTCCGTTCGCGCCTGGTGCTGGCCAACGTCTCCGCACAGTCCATCGCACCCGGCTGGGCGCTGTACTTCAACACCTGCCGCAAGGCGCTGGCCGCCAGCGTCAGCCCCGGCTTCGCCATCGAACACATCAACGGCGACCTGTTTCGGCTGAGCATGACCGTCGCCGAACCCTGGCTGCCGCAGCAGCGCTACCGCATCGACTACGATTCGCTGCACTGGGCGATCAGCATCACCGATGCGCCGCTGGGCTTCTACCTGGTGACTGCCGACGGCAGGGCGATCGACCTGGGCGACCCACGGATCGCGCCTTTCGTCCGCGAAGAACAGCGCCGCCGCGCCGGCTTCGACCTGCTGCCGACCGAGGACGCAGCCCGGCGCTACCTGCGCAATGCGGGCCTGCGGGAGCTGCCGGAATCCGAGACCGGGCGCATCACGCCGCAGCCGCGCTTCGTCCGCTTCGGCGGCGGCTGCTGCCGCCTGGCGCCCGGCGCGCCCATCGTGCACGGGCCGCTGCTGGCCAACGAGGCGGCCCTGCTGTCGGCGATGCTGGCCGCGCTGCCGGACGGTCCGCCGGGCGAGGCCGGCGTGGAGCTGCAGGTGGGCAGGGTGACGCTCGAGGGGGAGAGCGAGGAAGCCTACGAGCTCGAGATCACGGCGCGCAAGGTGCGCGTGTGCGGACGCAGCGCGCACGGCGTCTTCAACGGCCTGCAAAGCCTGGCGCAGCTGCTGGAAGCCGACGGCAGCCTGCCGCTCGGCACGGTACTGGACGCGCCGCGCTTTTCCTACCGCGGCATGATGCTCGACGTGGCGCGCCATTTCGCGCCCGTCGGCACGGTGCTGCGCCTGCTCGACTGCATGGCCGCCTATAAGCTCAACCGCTTTCACTTCCACCTGACCGACGACGAGGGCTGGCGCCTGGACATCGCCGCGCTGCCCGAACTGACCGATATCGGTGCGCGGCGCGGCGTGGCGGCCGATGGCGCGCCCTGCCTGCCGCCGTCCTTCGGTTCCGGGGCGTCGGTCGAGGCTTCGGCGGGCACGGGTTATTACAGCGCCCACGATTTCATCGCCATCCTGCGCTACGCCCATGCGCGCCACATCGAAGTCATCCCAGAATTCAACATGCCGGGCCATGCGCGCGCGGCGGTAGTGGCGATGCGGGCGCGCTACGAGCGCCTGCGCGCCGCCGGCGACCTGCGGGGCGCGCTGGAATACCTGCTCAGCGATCCGGACGACCGCTCCGAGTACGAGTCGGTCCAGCTGTGGCAGGACAACGTGATCTGCATCGCGCTGCCGTCGGTGGACCGCTTCATCGACACCGTCGTGGAGGAAGTCTGCTCCCTGTATCGCGAAGCGGGCGTGCCCCTGCGCGCGATCCATACCGGCGGCGACGAGGTGCCGGCCGGCGCCTGGCTCGGGTCGCTCGCCTGCTCCGCGAAGATGCACGAACAGGGCTGGACCCGGGTCGCGCAGCTGCACGGCGACTTCGTGGCGCGCTGCCGCGCCATCCTGGCGCGCCACGGCGTCGAATTCGCGGGCTGGGAAGAAACCGCGCTGGTGGAAATGGAGGGGGAGGGCATGCGTCCGAATCCCCGCTTCGCTGGCAAGGACTTCCACGCCTATGTGTGGAACAACGCCTGGGGCTCCGGCCAGGAAGACTGCGCCTACCGGCTGGCCAATGCCGGCTACCGCGTGGTGCTGGCCAACGCCGCCAACCTGTATTTCGACCTGGCCTACGCCAAGCACCCCGAGGAGCCGGGCTATTACTGGGCCGGCTTCGTCGAGACCCGCCACGCCTTTTCCTTCTGCCCGCTGGACGCGCTGGCCAGCGCCGACCTGGATCCCATGGGCCGCCCACTCGATCCGGGACTGCGCGCCGCCATGCAGCCGCTCGACGCCGCCGGGCGGGAGCGCGTCGCCGGCCTGCAGGGACAGCTGTGGGGCGAGAATGCGCGCGACGCCGCCCGCATCGACTACCTGGCCCTGCCGCGCATGATCGCGCTGGCCGAGCGGGCCTGGTCGCCCGATCCCGGCTGGCAGCGCATCGTGGACAAGGACGCGCGCACTGCCGCCATCGAAGCCGACTGGAACGAATTCGCCAACCGCCTGGCGCGGCGCGAGCTGCCGCGCCTGGACCGCGCGCCCACGCCCTACGGCTACCGCCTGCCGCCGCCCGGCGTCTGCCTGCATGACGGCGCGGCGCATGCGAATGTCGCCCTGCCGGGCCTGGCCCTGCATTACACTGTCGACGGCTCGGAGCCGCTGGCCGGCGGTCCGCGCTATGTGGCGCCGGTGCCGCTCGCGCGCGGCGCGGTGTTTCGCATCGCCAGCTTCGATACCCGCGGCCGCCGCAGCCGCATCGTCAGCCTGACCCTGGACCCGCCATGACCGTTATGCACGACCTCCCCGCGATCACCGCAGCGCCCGGCGCGCGCCGCCATCCGCTGGCCTGGGTCCCGACCCTCTACCTGGCCCAGGGCCTGCCTTTCTATGCGGTGGCCCTGGTGGCGGGCCAGATGCTCAAGAGCATGGGCGTGCCGAACGACCAGATCATGCACTGGACCGGCGCCATCGGCCTGGCCTGGGCCTTCAAGGCGCTGTGGAGCCCATTCCTGGAACTCGCGCCCAGCAAGCGCCTGGCGGTGGTGGCCTTCCAGCTGCTGGGCGGCGCGGCCCTGGGCCTGGTCGCATTGGCGCTCCAGCTGCCCGGCTGGTTCGCGCTGTGCATCGCGCTGCTGGCGGTGGTGGCGCTGGCGTCGAGCAGCCACGACATCGTCGCCGACGGCATCTACATCGCCAACCTGTCGACACGCGAGCAGGCCGCCTATGCCGGCTACCAGGGGGCCTTCTTCAATGCCGCCAAGTTCCTCTCGCTGGGCGGCCTGCTGGTCCTGGCCGGCAACCTGGAAAAGCACATGGGCACCGAATCCGCCTGGACCATCGTGTTCGCGCTGCTGGGCGGCCTGCTGGTGGCGCTCGGCCTGTACCACCTGCGCGCGCTCCCGCGCGGCGCGCAGGACAAGCCGGCCGGCGGCAAGGCCAGGGACGCCGCCGCCACCCTGGTCGACGTGATCCGCAGCTTCTTCGCCAAGCCCGGCATCTGGGTGGCGATCCTGTTCATCGTCCTGTTCCGCGCTGCCGAAGGGCAGATCCAGAGCATCGGCCCGCTGTTCCTGCGCGATGCGCGCGCGGTCGGGGGGCTGGGCTTGAGCACCGCCGAAGTGGGGTTCGCCTACGGCACCGTCGGCACCGCGGCCTTCCTGGCGGGCAGCGTGGCGGGCGGCTACTTCACCGCCTGGCTGGGACTGCGGCGCGCCATGCTGTGGCTGATCCTGGCGGTGAACCTGCCGAACGCGGTGTTCTGCTACCTGAGCGAAGTCCAGCCGGCGTCGCTCGCCGTGATCACCGGGGCGCTGGGCGTGGAGATGTTCGGCTACGGTTTCGGATTCGTCGGCGTGATCCTGTTCATCATGCAGGTGGTGGCCAGCGGCCGCTACCAGACCGCGCATTACGCCCTCGGCACCGGCTTCATGCAGCTGGGCTTCGTGCTGTTCAAGATGATCAGCGGCGATATCCAGCAGGCGCTGGGCTACCGCGATTTTTTCCTGTGGGTGCTGGCGTCGGCGCTGCCGGTGCTGGTGCTGAGCCGCTTCATGAAGCTTGAGGCCGATGCCGCCGGCGGCAGGGATGCGGGCGAAGCGTGATCAAAGAAGTCCCGGGACGGCAGGTCTCGACCCGAAGCGAAGGGGCCTGCTTTCTTTGACGATCAAGTCAATGAATCTGCGCGTTGACGATCTTGTGCTTCGCGAATCAAACGCCCGGCGATACGATCGGCGACGGCAGGCCGCATTTTTATCATCCATTTCTGGAACGACGAGGCCCTTACCCCGATCTCGTAGAGTGCACATGCCGCGCGTGGCGCAGGCAGGAGGAGTTCGAAAAAATATCTTCCTTCGTCGTCCTCCACCAGGGTGTACACGAAGTTTTGCCTGCGGATTTCTCTCATTCGGCCTCATTGTAGACATGTCGGCGGTCGGCCACATACTGCGACGTAACGAGTCCTTTACTCAAACGGGCCTTGGGAGAAAGTTACCTCACCGGCCCTGTACTCCCTGACCCAGACATCCCGTAACTCTTCTCCCCGTCCCTGCAGGCCGAATACTGCATCAGGCTGCAAGCGCGAAGCCAGATGAAAGATTTCATCGATCATTGGCGTGTATAGCTTGAACGTTGCCTCGTGGGCCGCCAGCAGCTCTTCGACATCCTTCAGGACGGCTTGATGAATGCCGCTGTCGTCGAGATGAACCCTCAGAGGTTCTTTTAACAACGCGAAATCGAGCTCGATATCATCCATGTACTGCAAATTCACCCAATTGTAATAGCTCATCAATTCTCCGCGCGGTGCCTGATCAGGCGTTTTCAGGTCTGCTTCCTGCTCATTGCTGCCGTCCAGTGTACGGAGGCCGGCTAACGCCGGAGCGGCGCCGCCGCCTGTTCCGGAGCCGGCATGCTCATCGACAGCAGCACGTCCAGCTCCGTGTGATTGACCGGCTTGGTCAGGTGGAAGTCGAATCCGGCCTCGCGTGTCAGCCGGCGGTCGCTTTCCTGGCCCCAGCCGGTGACGGCGATGATGCGCGGCGCCGGCTGCGCCGTGCGTCCCCGCAGTTCGCGCGCCACGTCGAAACCCGACATGCCCGGCATGCCCAGGTCGAGCAGGACCACCTCCGGCTCGAAATCGAACGCGAGCGCGAGCCCGGTTTGCCCGTCGTGGGCTTCGCGCACCTCGTGGCCCGCGGCCTGCAGCAGGGCCACCATGCTGTTGGCGGCATCGCGGTTGTCATCGATGACCAGGACGCGGCGTGGGTGATGCCTTGCTTCACGCCCGGCATCGCGACCGGCATCGTGGCTGGCGGGAGGCGCGTCGGCCGGCCGCTCGAGCAGCGGCAGGCATACCGTGAAGGTGCTGCCGCAGCCGGGGCCTTCGCTCGCCGCCTCGACACTGCCGCCATGCAGCTCGACGAAGCCCTTCACCAGCGACAGCCCGATCCCGAGGCCGCCCTGGCTGCGCTCGATCGCGGGGGTGACTTGCGAGAACAGGCCGAAGATATCCTTGAGGTGTTCCGGCGGGATGCCGATGCCGCTGTCGGAGACCGCGATCCTCGCCTGTCCCGGCAGCCGCTCGGCCGTCACGCTGATCACGCCGCCGCGCGGGGTGAACTTGATCGCATTGTTCAGCAGGTTGAGGAAGCACTGGACCATGCGGGTGGCGTCCGCGGACGCAAGCAGGGGAACGTCGGTCAGGTGCACCAGGACCTCATGCCCGGCGGCCTTGAGCGTGCTTTCCACTGCGTGCAGCGCATCGGACAGGCAGTCGATCAGCGACACCTCCGACTTGCGCAGGGAGACCTTGCCCTGGGTGATACGCGACACCTCCAGCAGGTCGTCGACCAGCCGCGCGAGGTGCCGCGACTGGCGGTCGATGACGGCCAGCGCCCGTTCGACGTTGGCCGGCAGGCCGGGCATGCGGGTCAGCAGGACGGCGGCATTGCGGATCGGCGCCAGCGGATTGCGCAGTTCGTGGGCGAGGGTGGCCAGGAATTCGTCCTTGCGCTGGTCCGCCAGCTTGAGCGCCTGTTCCGCCTCGGTCTGCATGGTGATGTCGGCATTGACCCCGAACCAGTGGATGATCTGCCCGTCGTTGTTGCGCAGCGCCACGGCGCGGCTCAGGAACTGCCGCCAGCGGCCATCCGTGCCCTTCAAGGGCACCACCATCTCGTAGGGCTCGCCGGTTTCGACCGAATGGCGCCACTTGGCGACGATGGTCGGCACCAGCGCCGGGTCGTTCACCTGGCGCCATCCCCAGCCCTCGGCCTCGCGCTGCGACAGCCCGGTGTACTCGTGCCAGCGCCGGTTGAACCAGTAGATCCAGCCATCCGGCCGCGCCATCCAGGCGATCTCCGGCAATTCGTCCGCCATGGTGCGGAAATGCACCTCCATCTCGGCCGCCGCCGCCTCGCCGCGCTTGCGCTCCGTGATATCGCCGATGACGCCGAACACCACCGTTGCCTTGCCGCTGTCGTCGTAGCCGGCTTTCCCGCGCGCGAACGCCCAGCGCAGGTTCCCCTGCGCGTCGCACAGGCGGAACTCGACGTCGCACTCGCGCCTGTTGCCGATACAGTCGCGCGCCTGGGCCTGCACCCGCTCGCGGTCCTCGGCGAGCACGAAGGGCATCAGCGCGTCCGGCACCAGGGCCAGTTCCCCGGGGCGCAGCCCGAGGATGTCGTGCTCCACTTCCAGGCTCCACCATGCGCGCTGGTTGACGAGGTCCCAGCTGAACACGCCCATTTTTCCCGCTGCTAAGGCCAGGCGCAGCACTTGCTGCGCTTCCTGAAGCCTGGCGGCAGTGCGGACACTGGCCTGGGCTTCGGCCAGGTCGCGGTGCATGCGCCCATGCTCGGTCAGCAGCATGATGAGCACGAAGCTCGAGGAGACCAGTCCGTATATCCTGCCGGCGTAGAAGCCGACGTCCCAGCGGCCGGCGTTGAATACGCTGACGAGCCCGATCTCGAAGAACCATGCGGACAGCACCACCACCAGCCACATGTCCAGGGTCGAGGCCGAGCGGCGGGTGAACAGGATCGCCAGGGCCAGCCCGGTGACGAACCACTGGCCGTAGCGGCCGATGTTGAATACGGACGAGTAGCGGTTGTCCTTCAGCATCTCTGGCAGCCAGTCGCCCCCCACCGTCGCCAGCAATCCCAGCACGGCGGTGCAAGCGAGCGTCGCCAGCACCGCCTTGGCCGTCGCCGCCCCCGGCCTGTCTGCGGTCCGGTCGGCTTGCTTGAGGAAGGAATAGGCGATCACCGCAACGGGAAAGCCGAGGTGCCAGAAGACGTGCAGGTAGCCGGTGGTCTGCGGGCCGGCGCCGAGCAGCCCGGCAGGCGCGAATACGCCCGGGAAGGACAGCAAGTGCACCGTGGCCATGACGGCCGAGTACAGGTAGCCGCAGGCCAGGATGAGGATGCAGTGCT
Source organism: Massilia sp. ZL223 (assembly GCF_018119395.1). GTDB lineage: Bacteria > Pseudomonadota > Gammaproteobacteria > Burkholderiales > Burkholderiaceae_D > Telluria. Next base: position 47,701 of record NZ_JAGPWD010000039.1, on the reverse strand, counting down.
TGCGGACGAGGCGGAAATAGCCGAGCAGCAGGGTCGTCGTGATCAGGTCGTTGATCACGAGAACCGGCTGGTGCAGGGGGATGAACCAGGGAAGGGCAGCCAGCGGCGTGCTCGCGAACGGGATAAGCGTGATAAACATCCCTAGCGATACCGCGACGATGACCAGCGCCAGGCGCACCGAAGCCGGACCGGCCTCGTATTCGAACAAGGTTCTTGCCGCCTGGCTGTCAGCGGAAGGCGTGCGATCGCGCGGAATGCCTGACAACTCCGATGTGTAGTTCATGCGCAATGGGCGTCATCCAGGTTTTCGCGGCACCCCATCGTATGTCAGGTGGAAAGGAAACGGAGCACGGTACAGGGTCGCGAACTGGGAGCGCCGCCCGGCGACATGCGCCCAAGCTCAGCGCTTCTTGACCGGCAAGGCCAGCCAGCCCTGCCACTGTCCATCGCCCGGGCGCTCCACCTTCTGGATGTGGGGCCGGGTACTGTCCAGGCGCCAGACCGCCTGGCGTTCCAGCCAGTCCTCGTACATGGTGCGAAAGCGCGGCCAGTCGTGGCGGAATTCCAGCACCGCGTAATACCCGGCCGGCAGCACGCGCATGCCGAGCTGGCGGTCTTCGATGTCGGCCTGCGCGGCGGCGTCGAAGCCGAAGTCGTAGCAGTATTCGCGCTCGCCGGTGAAGCCCGGATCCTCGTCGAACACGCCGTACCACGGGCTGCCGGGCGGCAAGCCCTGGCGTTCGCGCTCGCAGATGAAGCTGTTGCAGGCGATCGACAGCGCCGCCCCCGACTGGCCGAAGAAGCGCTGGTAGCGCAGGTTCACGGCAGGCAGCAGGCGCACGGCGATGCGCGCCGCGATGCTGCCCGGCTCGGGCGGGCAATAGGGCGCCAGGATCGCTTCCAGGTTGCTGGGCTCCGCCACGAAGAAGCTGACGTCGCTCTCGCGGCCCACTTGCGCATCCATGTAGGCGCGCCAGCCGCCGTCGCGCCAGCGCCTGGCGGACATCCCGAACTGCTGCTTGAAGGCCTTGGCGAAGGCGGCGTTGCAGGGAAAGCCGCAATCCTGGGCGATGCGTCCGACCGCGACGTCAGGCTCGTGGCGCAGCAGGTGGGCGGCGCGGCGCAGGCGCCGCTTGCGCTGGTATTCGACGGCCGAAAAGCCGGTCAGCTCGCGGAAGATGCGGTCGAAGTGGAAGCTCGAATAGCTGGCCGAGGCGGCCAGGCCGTCCAGGCTGAGCGGGTCGCCGACCGAATCGAGCATCAGGTCCATGACCTCGTACAGCCGGGAAACGCGCGTCGGCACCCGTGCGGTCATGACACCGACCCCTTCCCGGTCGGGGTCAGGGAAAGGGCGGCGGGGCGGGACTGGTCGGGATGACGGGACATCGCAGCATGGATTGACTAAACATTATCAATTATGCGGTAAAGACAATGTCCTGGCGCAATCCGTGAGGCGCCCGCGCAACAGAAAATGCAGGAAGCATCAAGCGATGCCGGGCAGCTCCGCGTCGAGCTCGCGCTGTTCCAGGCGCGCGGTCTTGATCGTGATCGGGCCGCCGCACTCGGAACACACCTGGCCGGCGCGGGTGAGCTTGCCGCAGGTGCTGTGGCGCAGCTGCAGCGGCGAGCACAGTTCCGAAGGCATCCATTCCTCGGCATAGCGCATCAGCTCGAGCGCGATCGGCAGCAGGGCCAGTCCCGGCTTGGTGAGGCGGTAGGTGTAGCGGGGAGGACGTTCCTGGTACATCACCTTGACCACGATGCCGGTGGCGATCATGCGCCCCAGCCGGTTGGACAGGATATTGGTGGCGGCGCCGGTCTTCTTCTGCAGTTCGTCGAACTTTTGCGGGCCTTGGAACAGCTCGCGCAGCAGCAGCATGATCCATTCGTCGCCGATCAAATGGGCGGCGCGGCCGATCGGGCAGGCGGATGCGGAACGGGTATCTGAACGGTTGTCTGAACGAGTATCCATAATCTTTATTTTACACACTTGCAAAATGAAAGTCTATCGCTTAACATTTAACTCACTTGCAAAACGAAACCCAGTGGCGTGTCACAAAATCGTGTCACAAATGTCTGTACAACTCCCCCACCAAAGGGGGAAAAGTTGTTAAGAAACCGCAACTGGCATGTATAAGAGTTGTCTTCCAGAAATTTTTTCGGAACAATACTGCGATGAAAACAATATCGACCAAAGCGGATGAAACCCTGGCAGAGATCGTTGTGACGGCGCTCGACATCGCCATGGCGGAAGGCATCGCCCAGGTGTCGTTCGGCAAAGTGGCAAAGCGCCTGGGCATGAGCAAGAGCGGGGTATTCTGCCGCGCCGGCTCGCTCAACAGCCTGCAGCGTGCGGTGCTGGACGAATACGACCGCCGCTTCCTGAGCGACGTGGTGGCGCCGACCCGCGCCGCGCCGCGCGGCCTGCCGGCGCTGGAAGAACATGTGCGCAAGCTGGCTTTGCGCGCGAGCGGGGCGGCGATGGGCGCGAGCTGCCTGTACATCGCCGGCGCCTTCGACGGCGCCGCGCTGGATGCGGCCCTGCACCAGCGCCTGCAGCAAGGCCTGGCGCGCTGGCGCACCCTGCTGGTCCAGCTGGTCCAGGACGCGGTCGAGCTGGGCCAGCTGCCGCCGGACACGAATGTCGAACAGCTGACCTTCGAGATTCACAGCCTGGTCGTCGGCATGGCCCACGACGCCCGTTTCCTGCGCGACGAGAGCATCGGCCAGCGCATGGTGTTGGCCTGCCGGCGCCTGCTGGCGTCCTACACGCAGGCGCCGGTCACGCTGCAATAGGCGAATCCCGTTTCCAACCACAGAAAGAGACCCATCATGCTGAGCTATTTCCTGCTTTTGTCCGTGGCCGCCGGTATCGTCACGATGGTTTACGCGGCCCGTCTTACCCACGCAATCCCGAACCGCAACGAGGATTTTGGACTCCCGATGCTCGGCTAGGACCGGCATGCCCCCTGCATTATCGTTTTTCCGAATAATCATAACTTCGCAGGACCAAAATGAACGATGTGACTGTGCTTAGCGCGATCGAACACCTGACGCAAGTCGGGACGAGACAACAACTGGCGGAATGGGCCGACGCCCACCTGATCGACAACAGCGGCGCGAGCAGCGTCCTGATCGGCTACGGGCGCATGCAGCCGGAATTCTCGATGACGCCGTATTTCGTGTCGTCCTCGTTTCCGGGCGCCCTGATCAAGACTTTCGATATCCAGGACCGCTACCTCACCATGCCGCTGCTGCAGGAATCGCGGGCCGCGCGTTCGCCGGTGATGCAGGACCTGTGCCCGGATGGCGGCGGCGAAGCCCTGTGGCAGGCGATGTTCCGCCAGAAGGGTTTCTCGCGGGTGGCGGTGGCGGCCAACACCGAGATGCGCGACGGTTCCACCACCTACCTGTGCATGACCGATCCCAAGGCCGAAGCCCAGGAAGGCGAAGCCCTGCGCCGCAACCTGTCGATCATGACGCCGATCCTGCACAGCGTGCTGTCGCGCCTGGCCTTCGAGGAAAGCCAGAGGGACAAGGACGATCCGGCCGCCGTGCTGACCCCGCGCGAGCGCGAGATCCTCGACTGGATCCGGATGGGCAAGACCAATTCCGAGATTTCCTGCATCCTGGGCGTCGCGGTCTCGACCATCAAGAACCACGTGCAGCGCATCCTCATCAAGCTCCAGGTCAACAACCGGACCCAGGCCATCGCAAAGTGTCTGCACTGAGTTCATGACTTACTCGACGCGTGCCTGCCAGGCGCGGATCAGGGGCAGGGAATCCACGTCCCAGGGACGGTAGCGTGGATTGAAGTAGTGCAGGAAATCGAGGGCGGTACGCGTGAGCACGCCGCGCCGCCCGAACAGATACGCGGCGAAACCGAAGTGGGCGCGCGGCTTGAACAGCAGGCCATCCTTCCAGTACAGGTAAGTCATGCGCAGGGCGATCCCCGGCAGCATGACCGCCGCAAGCAGCAGTCCCATCCCCGCCACCTGGGCCAGATAGCGCCCGCCAAGATAGCGGAACACGTCGTAGCAGACGGCCTTGTGCGCCAGCTCCTCGACGGCGTGCCATTCCCACAGCTTGAACATGGCCGGATCGCAGTTCTCGAACCAGGCGTCCGGCTCCTCCAGCCCGTATTGCGAGAAGGCGGCGGTCCAGTGCTCGACCGCCACGAACAGCGCCAGGAACAGGCTGCGCGGCAGGCGCCGCGCGAAGAAGGTGAACAGGCCGCGTTCCCAGGCTTCGATCTTCGCCAGGCCCGGATAGTCGCGGTGCAGGCGCTCGACATTGAAGTGCGAGTGCGCGGTGCCGTGGGCCGCTTCCTGGTCGCAGAACTGGCGCACCTCGCGCGCCAGCTTGGGATCGTGGATCTGGGCCACCAGCGGCATCAGGCTGCGGATCGCGCAGAACTCGATGTTGGGCAGGAGGCTCGACATCGTGTTCCAGAAATGGCTGCGCGGGGCCGAGCCGCCGTTCCAGGCCGCCGGATCGCAGTGGCTGAAATCGAAGCGCGGGACCGGGAAGGCCAGTTCCACCGGGGTGCTGCTGTGGTGTGCCTGCATCATGCCGCCTCCCTGTGCGCGCCGCCGGTGCGGTAGGCGTCCAGGCGCGGATGGATCACGCGCCGCCACAGGAAGGGCACCAGGGTCAGCAGGAACAGCAGCGGGTAGGACAGCGGCAGGCGCGGGCTGTGCGGCGTGCAGCGCAGTTCCCCGTAGGGCTTGTTCGGATTGATGTGGTGGTCGGAATGCTTCTGCACCGAGATCAGGACCAGGTTGCTGAAGGGGAGGTCGCAGTCCCAGGCATGGCGCTCGGATACCGGCTCCATGCGGCCCGCCGCGTCGACGCGGCGCTCCAGGCCGTAGTGGCCGATGTAGTTCATCATCTCCAGCACCAGGATGCCGATCGCCGACTGCAGCAGGAAGAACACCAGCGCCCCGGGGCCGAACAGCAGGGCGATGGCGGCGGCCCAGCCCACGCTCATGCCGTAGCCGAGCAGGTTCTCGAGCACGATCTTGCGCCGGAACAGGGAGGCCTTCGCCACCTTGCCGCCCTTCGGTCCCCACCAGCCGAACAGGTTGACCGCCACCGCGCCCGGCAGGAAGGCGTACAGCGACTGCCCGTACTTGGCCGAGGTCGGATCGCGGTGGGTGGCCACCAGCAGGTGGTGGCTGTGCACGTGGGCCAGCTTGGCGCCGGAATAGATACTGGTCGAGAACAGCATGGTGCCGATCACGCGCTCGAAGCGGCTGCCGTGGTGGATCAGCTCATGCGCCGGGTTCTGGGCGTACAGGGCCGACAGGATGCCGGCGATGAACAGCACCGTACCCGCTTCCCACCAGGCCAGCTCGTGGGTGCCCACATACCAGGCGAAGAAGAAGATGTTGAAGACCTGGAGCGGGAGGCTGAGCAGGACGATCAGGGTCTCGCTCACCGGGCGCTCGGGCGACGGGTCCGGACGGGGGCGGCGCCGGCGCGCCGCCACGTAGTCCGCCAGCGGCACCACGGCGAAGATGAAGGCGATCGCCGCCCAGGCGAAGGCTAGACCACCGTGCTCGCGCGACCACAGGAACCAGGTCGCGTAGAGCACCAGCGCCGGCAGGAAAAAGACGATGTAAGGCGACATGGTTCGTGCTTCCGTCCTTACAGGCCGATGCGCTGCATCCTGGTCGCGTGCTCCTGCTGGATCTGCTCCATCAGGATATAGGCCTGGTCCTTCTCGGACACGTCGCGCATCTTGCGGCCCTGGAAGATCTCGATATCGCCCACTTCGTCCATGTACTGGTCGGTCACCAGCTGGTACAGGTGGATGTAGTGCGAGATCGAGGACTCGAACACCGCCGTCATCAGCTTGTGGAACTCGTCGGCCAGCTTGATCATGCGGTTGCGCGAGGTGTCGCCCAGGCGGGTGTAGCGGCTGATGATGGCTTCGCCGAAGCGCACGTGGTGCACCTCGTCGGCGAAGGCGCCGCGGATCAGCTGGGTCAGGCTCGGGTCGAACACCGACCAGTAGGCCGACTCGTAGCGGTAGATCGGGTAGGCCATGCCTTCCAGGACGATGTTGTGGGCCATCATGGCGGCCGCGAAGTCGCCCTTGTCCACCTGTTCGCAGATCAGGTCGTAGAAGGTGCGCAGCTCTTTCGTCGTCATGTCTTCCATCAGCTGGTCGCGCTGTTCCGGCGAGACGCCGAACTGGGCCAGGCGCTGGCAGAACACTTCGTAGTGGCGCGACTCGTCCACCACCTGGGTGGCCAGGAAAATCTGCGAGGCTTCGTCCGGCGCATGCTGCATCAGCTTGGCGATGCCGGTGTAGGACACGCGCTCCGCGGTCAGGAAGGTGGCGATGTCGAGCTTGTAGATCTGGTTGACCAGGCGGTCCTCGTGCACCGCGCGGTGGGTCAGGCCTACGCCCGGGCTGATGCCGTAGCTGGTGTCCTTCAGGGTGCGCCATGCCGCGCGGCCCAGCCAGTGCTGGACGTCGAAGCGGGAGGCATCCCAATCGTCGGCACAGAACTTCTGCTGGGGTTCGATGGCGGTGGCGGCGGCCAGCGCCGGAGCGGTCATGTCGTTCATTGTGGTTTTCCTTGGGTTTTTACCGAAGTGATGCGGAACAGGTAGGCGCTGATAGCGCCGATGGCCAGGCATTCGCCCAGCAGGATGAAACGTGCGTTGGCGGCTTGCGGGTCGGCCATGACGCCGACGGCGGTCACCGCCAGGAAGGCCATCACGGCCCACACGGCGAAGGCCGGCACCGGCTGGCGGATGCCGCGGCCATCCGGCAGCTTGCGCATGCGGGTCCAGGCCAGCAGCACGCAGACGTAGACGGCGGCCAAGTGGAAGCTGAACAGCATGCTGAGCGATTCGGCCAGGGCCGGCAGCGACATCAGGGGCGCCATCAGGAGCACGCCGCAGGACACGAACAGCATGGCGTTGCGCGGCGCCAGGCGCTCGCCGCTCAGGCGGGCGAACCAGGCCGGCAGCTCGCGCTCGCGCGCCAGGCTGTAGAGGATGCGGGCGGCGCCCGACAGGCCGACGTTGAAGGAGCTGAGCACCGCCAGCAGGCCGACGATGGTGGCCAGCCACAGCGCGATCCGGGAATCCAGGGCGCGCGCCAGCTCCAGGTGCGGCAGGGCCAGGCTGCCCAGCGCACCCGGTGCGAAGCGGCCTTGCAGGGCCGCGCCGAACAGGCCGTAGAGCAGGGCGATCAGGGCTACCGCGCTCACCAGGGCCAGCGGCAGGGTGCGGCGGAAGGATTCGTGGCGCGCCACGTACAGGATCGCCCACTCGACGCCGATGAACAGGAACAGGGCGCGCGGTACCGCATCCATCAATTGCGCCGGCGTGGTCACTGGCGCGGAGACAGGGCCCGGCAGGGCCAGCGCCGCCAGGGCGACCATGGTGGCCGCCACCGCGGCCGTCATCGCCACCTGCAGCTGCAGCGAGAGCTCGAAGCCGCGCAGGTTGACGAACAGGACGGAGGACAGCAGCACGGCCAGCACGCCCGCCGCCAGCAACGGCGGCAGCACCTGCACCAGCATCAGGTGGCACAGGTACACCTCCAGGCCGCCGATCAGCAGCACCATGGCCACGTAGAACAGGGTGGCGGCCAGCGAGAAGCGGTTGCCGAAGGCGGCCTTGGTGAAGGCGCGGATGCCGATCGCGCCGGGAAAGCGCGAGGACAGCTCGGCGAAGCACAGCACCACCACGCCCATGCACAGGCCGGCGATGCCGAGCGCCGCGAACAGGCTGGCGCCGCCGGCGTACGGAAAGAGCGAGATCAGCACCGTGTTGCAGCTGATCGTGATCGCCATCCCGGCCGCGACCGCGACCAGCATGACGGCTTCGCGCAGGCTGCTCACTTCAGATGCCCCACAGGATCAGGGCGATGGCGTCCAGCTTGACCTGGTCGCCCATCGGGCCGTAGATCTCGATCAGGCCGTCGTTGTTGGCGCGGATGCCGTTGATGCGGCCTTCGAACACGGCGCGGATGGTGTCGGCCTCGCCGACGATGCGCATCGGGCAGTCGTCGTTGGCGGCCGGGTTGCTCCGCTCGACTGCTTGAATAATGCCTTCCTTGACGCGCAGGCGCCAGGAAGTGGCGGTGTCGCGCTCTTCCAGGGCGACGTCGGTGTTCCAGCCCTTGACGATGCGCTGGATCTGGGCGTTGCCGTTCACCTGGTTCTTGAAGTTGTCGAGTACGTCGAGCATCGTGGTTCCTGTCATTGGGTGGCTTGGCGGCGTTCCAGCTGCCAGATCGCCGATTCGTCTTCGTTCCAGTCGCTGGCGCCGCGGTAGTGGCGGCGCGCATGCAGCAGGCGTTCGTCGTGGGCTTCCAGGCCCGCCGTCGGCGGGTTCTTGCTGCGCGGGGCGTCGTGGACCCGGCCGCCGGTGCGGCACAGCACGTCGAACAGCACGGCCGGCGGGGTGATCGTGAACCAGCGCATCTCGTTCCAGTGGTGGTGGCCCATGTGCTGGCGCCGGATGTAGCGCATCACAGGGCCCGGCTCGTAGGGCGAGTGCACGATCAGGTGCCACCATTCGAACAGCAGATAGCCCAGCATCAGGCCGGTGGACAGCGCCGCGGTTTGCCAGACGTCGCCCGTCACCGCATGGAACACGGCCACGTTCAGCACCAGCGCCGGCAGGGTGTACCAGGTCGGGGTGAACAGCAGGTCCAGGCGGCGCGGCTTGTCGTGGTGGCCCAGGTGCAGGCGGTACAGCAGGCGGTACAGGAAGCGGCTCTGCGGAATCTTCCCGTGGAATACCCAGACGTGGCTGAAGTATTCCTCGGGCAGGTAGACCGCCCAGCCGATGGCGCCGTACAGCAGCGCCTCCCAGGCTTCCAGGTGCAGGAAGGAGGCGATGCCGCAGCCGACCGCTAGCACGCCGTAGAACAGCACGCTGTGGTCGGAGAAGTAGGCGCGCCGCAGCGCGCCCAGGTAGATGGCTTGTGCGCTCATGGGTTCAGATTGGCGATGCTTTTTTCGGCAAAACCGGCGGTCTGCAGGTCCAGTTCACCTTCCACCGTGGCGATGCAGTCCGAGAAGCCATGCGACAGCGCCAGCTTGTAGATCCGCAGCGACTGGTCGTAGGGGATCCGGTTGCCCAGGCTGTAGGACTGCTTGGCCCCGCTCATCGCCAGCGCCACCGTCTCGGACAGGCAGGCCAGGTTCAGGGTCGGGTCGAAGCCGAGGATGTTGGCGCGGCCGAACTTGTAGGGCTCGACGAAGCGCACCACGCCGCCTTCGAACACCAGCACGTCCGGACGCTCCTCGCGCACATTCGCCTTCAGGTCCGGCGGACGGGCCGCGTCGCACACGACGGCCGCGTCGCGCAGCCAGGCCGGCTCGATGAAGCTGCGGCCGACGCTGGTGGCGGACAGCACGCCGTGGGCGTTGCGGATCACCTGTTCGATGTCGACCGACACCTCGATCGGCGCCGGCGAAGGCAGGTTCTCTTCGACGATGCGGCGCACCGCGCGGTAGTCGGGCGTCCCGTCGCGCAGCACGATCTGGTTGACCCGCGCCACCACGTTCAGCGGTTCCACGAGGTGGCTGCGCAGGTACTGGGCCAGGCCGATGCCGGAACCGCGCTGCATCTGCATCAGCGCCTGGGCATAGATCTCGCCGGCGATCTCGCCGAGCTGGTCGATCGCCTGGGCGTTGGCCGAGTTGCCGACCAGGATCAGGGACGCGTAATAGGTCGACAGGTGGATCGCCGCCAGCCGGCCCACCGAGCCGGAGGCGCCGATCACCGCCACGCGGGAATCGAAACGGCTCTGGCCGGTCGCCACCAGGGCCTTGTGCAGGCTCTCGGCGCTGGCGATCGCGGTGAAGCTGTTGCCGGTCGTGATGGGGATGCCGGCATCGGCGATGTCCATGCCGCCGCGCGAGATGATCGAGGTGAAGGCGCCCAGGCCGACGATGTCGGCGCCGACCGACTTGGCCGCCTCGACATACTGCTCCAGCAGGCGCATGCGATGGGCCTTGGGCAGGCGCATCATGCGTTCCGGCGGCAGCGGGCAGGCGATCAGCCAGCCTTCGACATAGCCGCCCAGTTTCGATTCGATGCGCGGCGCGTGGAACACCGGGGCCGGCTCGTAGCGGCGCGAGAACCAGCTCGCCATCCAGTCCTCGAACTCCTTCTTGTGCGGTCCGTCCAGGTCGATGATCGAGCGCGGCATGATGTTCAGCAGGTCTTCGCTCGAGGTCGGGTGGATCAGGAAGGCGAAGCTGCCCAGGCGTTCCGGCATCTTGCCCGCTTCCTGGCCGCCGTTCGGCACCAGGGCGATGTCGGCCGTGGCCTTGCCCGAATAGCTCAGCTCTTCCGGCTGGCGGCCGACCAGGTAGGACAGCAGGCTGGAAAATTGCTTGCAGCGGATCAGGTGGGCGCACTCGTCCAGGGCCGAGAGCAGGCGGTCGATGTGCTCGCGCTCGATGATCAGGGGCGGCTCGATGCGCAGCAGGTCCGGGCGGTTGAACAGCGGCGCCACCACGATCTTCGAGACGTTCACCAGGTAGCCGCAGATCAGCGGCACGATATAGCCCTGCACGCTGGCGTGGGCCAGGAAGTAGCTCTCGTGGCCGTTGAAGGGCTTGATGCGCAGGCTGTGCATCAGGCCCTTGCCCTGGTGCTGGCTGAACACATCCGGGTATTTTTCGACCAGGACGTCCAGGCCGGCGTCGAGGTGGGCGGCCATCGCGTCGACGTGGCGCAGCAGGGCGCCGTCGCCGTCGCGCAGCTGGGCCAGGGTGGACAGGGCCACGCGGCAGCCGACCTGGTTGTTCGCGAAAGTCGAGCTGTGGTAGTAGCCGAAGGCTTCGCTCCAGGCGGCCTTGGTACAGAGGACCGCGCCGATCGGCACCAGGCCGCCGCTCAGGGCCTTGGACAGGCACACGATGTCGGGGCGCACGCCGGGCACGCGTTTGACCGAGAAGTATTCGCCCAGGCGGCCCATGCCGGTCTGGATCTCATCCACGATCAGCATCGCCCCGTGCTGCCTGCACAGGGCGGCCACGCGCTGGATGTAGGCGTCGGAAAGCGGCTGCATGCCGCCTTCGCCCAGCACGGTCTCGAGGATGAAGCCGGCGATCTCGTGTCCGGCGAAGGCGAATTCGAGGGCGTCGATGTCTTCCGGCTCGACCTTGATGCTCTGGGCGGTGCTGACCAGGAAGGGCTCGCTGTAGACCGGGTTGCCGGTCACGGCCAGCGCGCCCGCGGTCTTGCCGTGGAAGCCCAGGTGCAGGCTGACGATTTTCTCGCGCCCCGTCGTGGAACGCGCCATCTTGAGCGCCGCTTCGACCGCCTCGGCGCCGCTGTTGGTGAACACGGCGTGGGCGAAGTTGAATTCCGGCTCGAGCTGGATCAGCTCGCGCGCCAGCTGCTTGGCGGCCGGCGTGTAGAAGGGCTGGACCATCGAGGGCTCGCCGCGGCCGGCGCACAGCGCGTCCCACGACTGGGCCGGATTGTGGCCGAAGGGCACGGCGCCGTATTGGGCCAGGAAGTCCAGGTACTGGTTGCCGTCCTCGTCGAACAGGTAGACGCCGTCGCCGCGGACCATGGTCTTGTCGAACTGGATGTGCCTGAGCAGGAAGTCCCGGTCCGGATTCAGGTGACTGGTTGCGCTTGGTTTCATGGGTTGAACTGCTTTCCGAGATAGGTGAGGACGATGGCGACGGTGCCGGCGCCGGCGCTGAAGAACATCGAGACGCGGTAGGCGAAGAAGATCGCCGCCTTTTCCGAGTCGAGCGCGAAGAAGGCGCGCGGCCACAGCACCAGGCTGCCGTACAGGTGGCAGGCCAGCATCAGGACCAGGCAGCCGGTCTTGGCCAGGGCCAGCGGCGAGGTCGGCGCGATGGGACCCAGCAGCGACAGCGCGATGCCGGAGCCGAAGGTCAGGAAGATCAGCAGGTAGAGCAGGGGCGCGGCGCGCGTGCCCTGGGCCTGCATCAGCTCTCCATAGCGCACCGCTCCTTGCGCCTTGTACATCGGGAACAACAGGGTCAGGTTGAAGTACATCGCCCCGATCCACGACAGCATCGCAATGACGTGGACCAGGACCAGCAGGTCATAAACTGTGATCATCGCCACCCCGTCAGACCGCGCAGACGTAGCTCATCGGCTCGATGCGGATGTCGTCCTTGTGGTGCGTGCACAGGCAGCCATCCGCCTTGTCGACGCCGAGCAGCGAGAATTCGTTGTGCAGGGCGTCGATGCGCAGCATCTTGCCCGCCAGGTTCTCGCCGATGCCGAGCAGCAGCTTGATGGTTTCGACCGCCTGGAGCAGGCCCACCACGCCCGGCAGCACGCCCAGCACGCCGGCTTCGGCGCAGGACGGCGCCATCTCGGGCGGCGGCAGTTCCGGATACAGGCAGCGGTAGCAGGGCTGGTCCTCGCCCGCGGCGAAGGTGGTCACATAGCCTTCGAAGCGGTAGATCGCGCCGTGCACGTTGGGGATGCCCAGCTTGACGCAGGCGTCGTTGACGATGTAGCGGGTCTTGAAGTTGTCTGAGCCGTCGACCACCAGGTCGTAGCCGGCCAGCAGCTCGAGCGCATTGGTCTCGTCCAGCAGCACCGGGTACTTGATCACCTTGACCTGGGAATTCAGGCGCCGGATCGAGGCTTCGGCCGAGTCGACCTTCAGCTTGCCCAGCTGGTCTTCGCCGTGGATCACCTGGCGCTGCAGGTTGCTGCTCTCGACCACGTCCGGGTCGACGATGCCGATGGTGCCGATGCCGGCCGCCGCCAGGTAGAGGGCGGTGGGCGAGCCCAGGCCGCCGGCGCCCAGCAGCAGCACGCGGCTGTTCATCAGGCGCAGCTGGCCCTGTTCGCCCACTTCGGGAATCAGGAGGTGGCGCGAATAACGCTCGCGCGCCTGCGGGCTCAGTTGCTGCGGCACGCGCACCGGCAGGCCGGCTTCCTTCCAGCCCTTGAAGCCGCCGCGTACGCTGTAGACCTTGGTGTAGCCCAGGTTCTGCAAGCTCTCGGCCGCGAACAGCGAGCGCAGGCCGCCGGCGCACAGCACGGCGACCGGCTGCTCCAGGTCCTGGGCCAGGTGGTGCACGTTCAGCTCCAGCTGGCCGCGCGCCAGGTGCAGGGCCTGTTCGGGCATGCCGCCCTTGATTTCCTCGCCGTCGCGCACGTCCAGCAGCAGGGCGCCTTCGCTGGTGACCATGCGCAGCGCCTGTTCCGGCGAGATTTCGGTCATGGTCTGGCGCAGCCAGGCCGCGCGTTGTTCGTAGCTCATGCTCAGCCTCCCGCGAAGGCGGTGACGATGTCGAGCTTTCCGCCCTGGACCAGCGGGGTCTGCAGGCCGCCGGTCTTGGCGATGTGCTTGCCGTCGACATAGACGTTGATGTACTTCTTCGGCGCGCTGCGGTCGGCTTCCAGCAGGCGCTGCGACATCGATGGCTCGATCTCGTCCAGCTTGAGCAGGGCGTCGAGCACGGTATCGGCGTGGCATTGGATCGAGGTGGCCCCCTTGGCGAATTTGCGCAGCGGGATCGGCAGGTGTACGTAGACAGTGCTCACATGGACTCCATTCGTTTTGAAGTGTCGAGCCCCGGGGGAGGGGCCGTATTTGGCTTTTTTCTAGGAATGGATTATTTCCAAGTCGTCAGGCCTTGGATATAAGCCGGTCAGCCCATCCCATGCACCCAGTCTGAGAGGACTAGTCCCCTCAGACTATTTCGCTGTTTCCCTGTCGCAGCTAGTCTTCTGGCTGGTCCGGCCCGCCGAAAACGGGGCTGGAGACGCTAAGAACGGGAGAATCGATGTTAGGTTTGTTTCGTAAGAAGCCCAGGGAAGTCGCCAGGTTCGCGGTGAGGTTTCAACCTGGCAACACTGTGCTGGAGCTCAAGCAAGGCGACAACCTGCTCGAAGCCTCCTTGCAGCAGGGCGTCGCGGCGCCCTACAACTGCCGCGTCGGCGCCTGCAAGACCTGCCAGATCCGGGTCGTGGAAGGGCAGCCGAAATCCCTGATCGAACGCGAATATGTGTTCTCGCAAGAAGAGATCGCCGCCGGCGCCTACCTGGCTTGCCAGACCTCGGTGCAGTCCGACATGGTGGTGGCCTGGCATGCGGGCGCGATCGAGGAGACCGCGATCCAGAACGCACGCCTGGTCGAAGTGCGCCGCCTGACGGCGCGCATCCACCGGGTGCAGCTGCGCCTGGACGCGCCGCTGTCCTGGCGCGCCGGCCAGTTCGCGCGCCTGGTGCCGGCCGGGATGCCGGTCGACCCGCGCTGCTACTCGATGGTCGCCTCGGGCGAGAACGAGCAGCTGATCTCCTTCGACATCACCCATTACCCCGACGGCGCGGTTTCGTCCTGGATGACCGATACGGCCAACCTCGGCAGGGAAGTGCTGGTCGAGGCGCCGTTCGGCGAATTCGGGCTCCAGCCCGGCGCCGCCAAGGAACAGCCGGCGCCGCTGCTGTGCATCGCCGGCGGCAGCGGCCTGGGCGCCATCGGCGGCATCATCGCCGGCCATGCGCGCAGCATGGACCGCTCGACTCCCGCCGCCCCGGTGCTGCTGGTGGTCGGGGCGCGCGACCGCGGCGAGATGTACGGCCTGGACGAGCTGCGCCGCGTCGCCGACAGCGCCAACGTGCCGCTCCAGATCGACGTCGTGCTCGACCGCGAACCGGGCGACAGCGGCTGGCAGGGGCGGCGCGGCTACGTGGCCGAGCACCTGCCGCAGATCCTGCGCCAGGCGGCCGAAGGCGATCCGCGCTTCTCCCAGCCGGACGAAGCCTGGCGCGTGCTGCTGTGCGGACCGACCCCGCTGGTGGACACCGCGATCGACGCCCTCAAGGGGGTCGGCCTGCGCGCCGGCCAGATGGCTTTCGACAAATACGAACAGCAGCGCGCCGCCTGAGCGCGGCGCCATCGACCATGTATAAATACTTCAAGCATTCCTACCTCACCTGCTGGATCGTTCCGGCGGCGGCGCTCACGGTCTTCCTGGCGCCGCAGTGGGCCTTCTTCATCCCGGTGGTGATCACCCTGCTCAATGCCGTGGGCGACATCCTGACCCCGCCCGACCGCAGCGTTCCGGAGTACTCGCAGCACTGGATCCTCGACGCGATGGTCTACCTGTACGTGCCCTTCGTCTCGCTCTACCTGTTCAGCGTGATGTGGATCGCCGCGCCCGGCGACCTGCTCGGCCTCTCGGCCTTCGTCGGCCAGCACTTCCCTGTGGATCTGCTGGCGATCAAGGAAGCGGCCGGCCTGCGCGGCCTGCTGGCCAGCACCTTCGCGGTCGGCTACGTGCTGTCCTCGAACCACCTGTACGCCCACGAGCTGGTGCACCGCACCACCGACAAGGTGGCGATGTTCACCGGCCGCTGGCTGCTGGCGATGGTGGGCGACGCCCAGTTCTCGATCTCGCACGTCTACGCCCACCACCGCAACGTCGGCACGGTGTTCGACGCCGCCACCGCGCGCCGCGGCGAGTCGGTCTACAGCTTCTTCCTGCGCTCCACGATCGGCCAGTACGGCGAATCCTGGGGCATCGAAGGCCAGCGCCTGCGCAACCGCGGCAAGGGAATGTTCTCCCTCCACAACCGCGTGCTCACCGGCCTGGCAATGACGGCCGTCCTGTACGGACTGTGGTATTGGGCCGCCGGCCTCGCCGGCGTGGCGGTCTACACCTTCATCATCGTGCTGGCCAAGTTCCTGTTCGAGACCGTCAACTACATCGAGCACTACGGCGTGGTGCGCGTCCCCGGCACCCGGGTCGAACCGCGCCACAGCTGGGACTGCGATACCCGCATGTCCTCCAACGCCTTGCTCAACCTGTCGCGCCACGCCGACCACCACGCCAACGCCCACAAGAAGTACTGGGAGCTGGAGGCTGTCGACACGCCCCTGCAGCTCACTTACGGCTACATCAGCACGATCGTCGTCGCCCTGGTGCCCTTCTGGTGGCATCGCTTCGCGGCGCCGCAGCTGGCCCGCTGGGACCGGTTTTCCGCCACTCCGGAGGAAAAACTCCTGGCGGAAGAAGCCAGCCGGGCCAGCGCCCACCCCGTGTTCATGAGCGCAACCACGAAAGGAAACAGCCAATGTTCGCAAAATATATAGAGAAGGTCGTCCGCTGGCGCTTCCTGGTCATCCTGCTGACCGTGCTCGCCACGGTCTTCATGGTGTCCCAGATGCGCCACCTGAAGGTCATCGTCGATCCCAACCAGATGCTGCCGCAAAAGCATCCGTATGTGATCGGTACCAACTTCGCCGAGAAGGTGTTCGGTTCCAACTATGTGCTGGTGGTGGGCGTCTCGCCCAAGCACGGCGACATCTACCAGCCGGCGGTGCTGGAGCGCGTGCGCGCGATCTCGGAAGGATTGACCCGCCTGCCCAACGTCAAGCCCGAGACCCTGATGAGCGTCGCGGCCAAGCGCGCCAAGGGCATCACCGGGGCGGAGGACGGCCTGGAAGTCAAACCCATGCTGCATGGAGAAGAGATCAATGCGGAATCGATCGCCCATCTCAAGGCCGCGATCGAGCGCAACCCGCTGTACACCGGCGTGGTCGTCTCGGAAAAGCGCGACATGGCGGCCATTTCCATCGCGGTGGAAAAGGGCCCGAAGGGCTTTACCCCAACCCTGGAAGCGGCCTACAAGCTGACCGCCGCGAATACCGATGAACACGTGCAGGTGTCGGTCAGCGGCACGCCGATGTTCGTCTACTACGTCGAAAAATACACCGCGCGCATGGCGCTGCTGTTCCCGATCGCCTTCCTGATCGTCGGCCTGCTGCACCTGGAAGCCTTCCGCACCTGGCAGGGCTTCTTCCTGCCGCTGGTCACGGCCCTGCTGTCGGTGCTGTGGGCGCTGGGCCTGATGGGCATCTCCAAGGTCCCGATGGACGCCTTCAACGCGGTGACGCCGATCCTGATTCTGGCGGTGGTGGCGGGGCACGCGGTGCAGCTGCTGAAACGGTATTACGAGGAATTCGAGATCGCCATCAAGCGCGGCCTGGCCCCCGGCCTGGCCAACCGCGAAGCCGTGATCCGCTCGATGAGCAAGGTCGGCCCGGTGATGCTGGCCGCCGGCTTCGTCGCCGTGGTCGGCTTCCTGTCGCTGATGTCCTTCGAGATCACCACGATCCGCAACTTCGGCATCTTCACCGGCCTGGGCATCCTGTCGGGCCTGGTCATCGAGATGACCTTCATCCCGGCCGTACGCTCGTGGCTGAAGGCGCCCAAGCTGCGCGCGAAGAAGCAGCGCTTCGACGTCCTGACCCCGGTCATCAACCTGGTCAAGCGCGGCGCCGGTCCCCGCGCGGTCGCCAGGACCTGGATCGCCTTCGCCCTGATCGTCGCCGTGTCCGCCTTCGGCATCACCCGCCTGAAAGTCGAGAACTCGAACAAGAGCTTCTTCTCGGCCAGCCTGCCGTTCCAGCAGGACGACCACCTCATCAACGAGCGCATGGCCGGCACCAATACGCTGTACGTGATCTTCGAAGGCAGCGAGCACGACGTGATCAAGGATCCGAAGGTCCTGCACCTGATCGAAGACACCCAGCGCTTCCTGGAAACCCAGCCGGGCATCGGCAAGACCATCTCGGTGGTCGACCTGGTCAAGCGCATGAACCAGGCCATGAACGCCGACGCGCCCGACCAGCTGGCGATCCCGAACAGCCGCGACCTGGTCTCGCAGTTCCTGCTGCTGTACTCGATGTCGGGCGAACCGGCCGACTTCGACCGCTACGTGGACTACAACTACCAGAACGCCAACATCACCGCCTTCGTCAAGTACGACAACAGCGGCGAGATCCAGAAGGTGATCGCGAATACCAAGGCCTTCCTCAAGGACCATGGCGACCCGCGCATCCAGATCCACTTCGGCGGCAGCGTGCCGCAGTCGACCGCGCTGTCGGAATCGCTGGTGAACGGCAAGCTGCAGAACGTGCTGCAGATCGGCCTGGTGATCTTCGCGGTCTCGGCCCTGGTGTTCCGCTCGCTGCTGGGCGCGCTGCTGGTGGTGACCCCGCTGGCCGTCACCGCCGTGGTCAACTTCGGCGTGATGGGCCTGACCGGCATCCCGCTGAACACCCCGAACGCGATCACCGCCCCGATGGCGATCGGCATCGGCGCCGACTACGCGATCTACCTGCTGTACCGCATCCGCGAAGAGCTGGGCCACCACGCCACCCTGGAAGCGGCAATCGACAGCGCACTGGAGTCGGCCGGCCGCGCCATCCTCTACGTGGGCACGGCGATCGCCGGCGGCTACTCGGTACTGATGCTGTCCAAGGGCTTCAACATCCACATCTGGTCGGGCATCCTGATCGTGCTGTCGATGGTGGCCTCGGTGGTCACGACCCTGCTGCTGCTGCCGTCCATGATCCACGTGCTCAAGCCCGGCTTCCTGCGCAAGCAGGCCGCCAGGCATGCGCCGATGGCCGTCCCGGCAGGCAAGGCCGGCACCGCGCTGATGCTGGCCGCCAGCGTCGGCCTGGGCGCCTCGATGCTGCCGCAGGATGCACAAGCCTCCAGCATGCAAGCGAACGAGATCATGGAGAAGAACTTCGTGGCCAACCGTTTCGACGATTCGACCTCGAACGCGACTTTCCAGCTGATTAACAAGAACGGCGACCGCCGCGTGCGCGAGACCTTCGGCGCCACCAAGATGCAGGACAACGCCCTGGACACCAAGCGGGTGACCCGCTTCCTGTCGCCCTCGGATATCAAGAACACGGTGACCCTGCTGGTCGAGAAGAGCGGCGGCGACGACGACATGTGGATCTACCTGCCGGCGATGAAGAAGACCCGCCGCCTGAGCTCGTCCAACAAGAACGAGAGCTTCGTCGGCACCGACCTGTCCTACGGCGACGTGATCGGCCACAAGGTGGGCGACTGGACCCACAAGGTCGTGAAAACCGAGACCGTCGACGGCAAGCAGTGCACCGTGGTCGAGTCGCTGCCGAAGGATGCGAAAGTGGCCGCGCAATCGGGCTACTCGCGCCGCCTGAGCTGGGTCGACAGCCAGTCCTACCTGGCCGTCAAGACCGAGTTCTACGACGAAGCCAGGCAGCTGCTCAAGGTCTCGACCCTGGCCAACATCGTCAACGTCGACCCTGCGCGCCAGCGCTGGCAGCCGATGCACATGGAAGTGCAGAACGTGCAGACGGGCCACAAGACCGTGATCGACTGGAAGGACTTCAAGGCCAACCAGGGTGTCAAGACCGAGTATTTCACGCCACGCTATCTTGAAAAAGAACTGTAATCAGCTTCGGGCCGCCCTCGCGGCCCTTTTCAGCATTCCTGCGCTGGCTGCCGCGCAAGACGTGCAATTCAATGCCTCCCTGACCGTGGGCGCCTGGAGCGGCAACCGCGTGCTGGACGAGCGCAGCGGCGTGCTGGCGCGCGCCGTCGCGGCCAGCGCCGGCGCCGACCTGGCCGACAGCATCCGCCTGAAGGTCGACGCCACCATCTACCAGTTCCCCCAGCAGCGTGGCGATGACACCCGCACCGCCCTGCGCGAGGCCTACCTGCAGTGGGACGGGGAAGCTACCACGGTGCGCCTGGGACCGCAGATCGTGGCCTGGGGCAGGGCCGACCGCGTCAACCCGACCGACAACCTGACGGCGCGCGACTACACCTCGCCGTTCACGGTCGACGAAACCCAGCGCATCGGCGCGCCCGCGCTGAGCGTGACCCGCGAGCTGGGCGAGGCAGGGCGCCTGAGCGTGCTGGCCAAGCGCTTCCGGCCCAGCAAGGGACCGAGCGACAACAATGAACTGGCCCTGCCGGCGCGTCCGCACGATGACGAAACCGAATACGCGCTCAAGTTCGACCACACGGGCGAGTCGCTCGACTGGTCGGTGTCTTACTTCGACGGCCTGGAAAAACTGCGTTCCTTGCAGCTGATTCGCGGGCCGGCCAACCGCATCCTGGGCGCAAGCCGCGGCTACGCCCCGCTGCGCGCCTTCGGCATCGACGGCGCCGCCACGGTGGGCGCCTGGGGCCTGCGCGGCGAGCTGGCGCGCCTGCGCTACCGCGACACCCGCTACGGCGCCACGGACGGCCGCCTGTCGCACTGGTACGGCATCGTCGGCGCCGAGACCAACCTGCCCGGCGCCGCCACGGCCAGCGTCCAGTATTTCTTCCGCCATTTCGGCGAGGCGCCCGTGATCGGCAATATCACGCCGGCGGAAGAAGCGCTGCGGCGCCGCCTGCGCATCGCCAACAACCAGTTTCACACATACCAGGACGGTTTCACGGTGCGCTATGGGCAGCGCCTGTGGAACGACCGCGTCGACTACGAGCTGGTCGGCATGGTGAACCTGCGCGAGCACGACTACGCCATCCGTCCACGGGTGAGCCTGCGCTATTCCGACCACATCAAGTTCTTGGCTGGAGCGGACGTGTTCAAAGGGAAGGAAGAGAGTTTCTTCGGCAGCATCAAGAAAAACACCGTGGCGTTCGCGGAAGTCGTTTTCATCTACTAAGGACATTCCATGCAAGTTCCAGCCAATATCCTGTCGCTCAAGAAGCGTGTCGTGGCCGAGATCGGCGACGATCTGGCCCGCCACGCCCCGGAAGACTCCTGCCTGCTGCTGGACAGCACCGGGCCGAGCTTCACCCGCCAGTACATCGTGCTCAACGCCATCGGCATGGAGCGCCTGGCGCGCTTCGGCGAGATCCATGCCTTCTCGGGCTCGGTGTATGCGCTGTTCGGTTTCCTGGCCTTCGCCACCGGCCGCAACAAGGTGAGCATCGAATCGCTGTGCCACGAGGAAGCCGAGACGGTGTTCCGCAACCAGCACCACGTGGGCCGCTTCTCCGGCCTGCGCTCGATCGGCAAGCTGATGACCGGGCGGCCGGCCTTCGGTACGGTCGATCCGCTGATCGCTTCGCTGGAATACATGTTCGGCGACTTCGTCGACCAGCCTTTCTCCAGCTTCGGCAGCAATATCCACGTCTACCTGGCCGCATCCAAGAACGCGCCGCTGCTGGTGCTGTCGAATAACGAGCGCTGCTCGCCCGAGCTGGAAGCCCTGCGCGCGCTGCCGGTCAAGCAGATCATCGCGATGGCGGCCAACGTGCCCATCGTCTACGGCGGCAGCCGCGCCGGCACGCCTTACTTCGACCCGGTCTACACCAGCCACTACGTGCCGACCCTCAAGCGCATCACCGCCACCGGGCGCCACACCCTGATCTCGACGCCCTGGCGCTCGGGCGAGAAGGACAACCGCCGCTACCTGAACTGCTACCCGAGCGGCAATGCGCGCTGGCTGATGCTGAAGGACTTCGCGCGCCTGGTCAGCGGCCAGCGCAATGTCTCCTGGAGCCGCGACATCTATACCGCGTTCAAGGTCGCCGCCTGAATCCTGCTGAGTAATTCCATGCGGCAATATCGCACCGGCTTGCCGCCATGCCGCATGGGTTTTGCTTGCCATCAGCTGGTTTGATCGGCATCCTTGTGTCTGAGCGCGCGGCAGCGAAGGCCGCCGGCACGACGATGAAAGCTGATGAGACATGACGAGCGAGGCGCCGCTTTACCGGAATCACGTACTGCTGTTGTCGCAGAACTTCACGATCAAGGATAACCAGGACGAGCTGCAGCTGCACGCCCACAAATACGATTTCGACTTCCGGTTTTTCTGCGAAGTCAAAGATTTCGTCAAGGCCGTGGAGGCCGACACCGGCAACAGCCTGTTCGTGATCGACCTCGATGCGCTGCACAACATGCAGTCCGACATGGAGGACAAGCGCAAGACCCTGATGCTGGGCGAACTGCTGCAGCGCTTGCCCGCCAATCACTCCTACGTCTACCTGCAAAGCGCGCGCCAGGGCAGCCGCTTCCTGCTGCAGCAGCGCCTGGTCGACAGCAACTGCCTGGCCTATGCCGAGAAGCCGATCCCGAACGACGTGCTGGTCGACAAGCTGTTCAACCTCTTCATCCAGAAAAAGCGGGGCGACCTGATTCGCCTGATGGTGCTCGGCGAGGTCCCGGGCCTGGACGAGGACGCGCTGCTGCGCCGCCGCCTGGAACTGCTGCGCCATACGGACGCCCAGACCCTGCACCTGCGGGTGAAGGACGTCCAGCCCGAGATGGTCCTGATCACCGAAGCGGAGTTCGAGCGCAACGAAGCCATCGTCCGCATCCTCAAGAAGAACGTCGAAGCCGATCCGGTGCGCGAGATCATGCTGCTGCAGCAGCGCCTCGACGCCAACCTGACCAGGCGCGCGCTGGCCGGCGGCTTCGACGCCATCATGCAGGCGACCGAACCGGTGCTGCTGGCCGGGCAGCTGATCAACCGCGCCGACAAGATCCGCGTCAACAAGGACCTGATCGGCAAGGACCGCGCCACCGGGCTGCTGAACAAGGTCGGCCTGCAGAAGAAGGCCCAGGAACTGGTGCGCCAGGCGGCGCGCGAGGAAGTGCCCTTGAGCCTGGGCGTGGTCGACATCGACAAGTTCAAGACCATCAACGACACCTGGGGCCACCATTTCGGCGACATCGTGATCAAGCGCCTGTCGCTGGCGCTGGCCCAGCACGTGGAAGAGGGCGACCTGCTGAGCCGCTTCGGCGGCGAGGAATTCGTGGTGGTGTTCTGGAACACCACCCTGGAGGAAGGGCAGCGCCGCCTGGACGCGATGCGGAGCTCCTTCTGCGCCACCGCTTTCGAGGTCGCGCCCGGCGACGTGCGCCATTTCTCGTTCAGCGGCGGCATGGCCGCCTTCCCCGAGTACAAGAGCGAAAACGAGCTGTTCCTGCGCGCCGATGCGATGCTCTATGAAGCCAAGGAGAACGGGCGCAACCAGGTGTGCATCCGTCCGGTCTAAGCCGGCATCATCTTTTTCTTTCGGAGCCAAGCATGTCGTCATCCAGGCATTCCTCTCGCCGTCCCGCCCTGCCAGGCGGCAAGTCCGCATCCCAGGCGCGCAGGCAGTTCGCCCCGCTCGCCGAGAAACTACAGGCGGCGCGCAGCGTGGCGGCGGCCTGGGAAAACGCACACGATGAAGCCGAGCGCCTCGCCAGGGCCGAGCTCGCTCCCCTGAGTGCAAGCGTCGACCGGCGCCTGAAAGAACTGCTGCTGTTGCTGGACCGCGAACATGGATCGGAGGCGCTCGACGAAGAGGAACGCGTCACGCTGTCCGGTTTCATCTTCGACGGGGCGATCGAGCTGCTGGACGAAGGGGACGATCCCGAGCTGGAAGCATTGTGCGACCGCCACGCCGGCGAACCGCCGTACGACGACGAGGACGACGAGGATGAGGACGAGGACGAGGACGACCGCGCCGGCCGGGAATTGCGGGCGATGCTGAGCGAGGCGCTGGGCGAGGAGATTGACGAAAACATCGACCTGGCTACCCCGGAAGGACGGAGCACGATCCTGGAGCTGCTGGAAGAGGACGAGCAAATGGAACGTGCGCGCGCAGAGCGGCGCCTGGCTGCCATCGAACAGGCAAACGATGTCTGGGCCTCGGACAGCAAGCGAATTGAGGAAATCGTGCAGGCGCTCTCCGCTCGCCTCGGCGTGGCGCTGGAGGCAGCCCCGGCGCAGGACCTGCTGCAGCGCGCCCGTAGCGCCCAGGAGGCTGGCGACCTGGCCGGCCTGCTGGAGGTGCAGTTCGAGGCCGAGCAGCTGGGCCTGGCGGAGCGCCTGAGCGAAAAGCAGCTGGCCGAGTGCGTCAAGTTGCTGAAAGAAGAACTCAAGTTCCTGGAGCGCGAGACCGCCGCCATGGAAAGCGAGGCGGCGCGCATTCTTGGCCCGGGCGGGGACCCCGCCCAGCGCCTGCTTCCCGGCATGCTGCTGATCGAGCTGGGGGCCGATATCGAGGAGCTGAAGGAACAGGACGCCCAACTGCAGCGCGACCTGGCCACGCTGCACAATCCGGCGAAACTGAAAGCCTGGATCCGGGCGCTCGACGACTTCGGCGACGATCCGGACTGAGAGCCAGGACCTGGTTCGTCAAGCCGCCCGTGCCGTCAGCGCCCGAACAGGAAGCTGGCGTGGCGCGACCGGCGCCGCCGCGTGCCCATGTTCCAGCTGGAACACGCTGGCCACCTCGGCCAGGTGGCGCGCCTGTTCCGACATCGCCTGCGAGGCGGCGGCCGCTTCTTCCACCAGGGCCGCGTTCTGCTGGGTGCCCTGGTCCATGCCGGTGATGGCGAGGTTGATCTGGTCGATGCCGGCGCTCTGCTCGCGGCTGGCGGCCAGGATCTCGCTCATGATGGCGGTGACGCGCTTGACGCTGTCGACCACCTCGGTCATGGTCATCCCCGCTTCGCTCACCAGCTTGCTGCCGACGTCGACCTGTCCGACCGAGTCGCCGATCAGTTCCTTGATTTCCTTGGCGGCGGCGGCCGAGCGCTGCGCCAGGTTGCGCACTTCCGAGGCCACCACGGCAAAGCCGCGCCCTTGTTCGCCGGCGCGCGCCGCTTCCACCGCCGCATTCAGCGCCAGGATATTGGTCTGGAAGGCGATGCTGTCGATCACGCCGATGATGTCGACGATCTTGCGCGAGGAGGCGTCGATCGCGCCCATGGTGTCGACCACCCGCGCCACCACCGCACCGCCCTTGGCCGCGATGTTCGAGGCGTTGAGGGCGAGCTCGTTGGCTTCGCGTGCGTTGTCGGCGTTCTGGCGCACCGTGGCGGTCAGCTCTTCCATCGAGGAGGCGGTTTCTTCCAGCGAGCCGGCCTGCTGCTCGGTGCGTTCCGACAGGTCCTGGTTGCCGGCCGCGATCTGGCCCGAGACGCTGGCGATGGTCTGGGTGCCGTGGCGCAGCTCGCCGATCACGCGCGCCAGGTTGTCGCGCATGGTGCGCATCGCGTGCAGCAGGCTGCTGTCGTCGCCCGCGCGCAGGTCGATCGCCACCGCCAGGTTGCCGGCGGCGATCTCGGAGGCCAGGTGCTGGGTCTCGGCCGGTTCCGCGCCCAGCTGGAGGCTCAGGCGGCGGTAGACCGCGAACAGCCCGCCCGCCACCAGCAGCACCGAGGCCAGCAGCAGCAGGACGGCGACCAGGAAGGCCTGGCGGCTCGCTTCCTCGGCCTTGGCCACGGCTTGCCCGGTGCGCTCGTCCAGCAGGCCGAGGAAGGCGTCGACCGGCTTCATGATCTGGGCCTTGAAGCGGTGGTAGTCGTCGCTGTGCAGCAGCTTGCGCGCCATTTCCATGTCCGGGCCGTCTTTTTCCACGAAGCGGCCGCTGCCGTCGTCGAACAGGCCCTTGACCGCGTTCATGGCCACCACTTCGGTCTTGACCAGGGCGTTGGAGTTGTTCTCGGCTTCCTTGAGCTTGGCGAACTCCTGCTCCGAGAAACCGGCCCGTTTCATCAGCTCGGACAGGGCGATGGTCTCGCCGCCCGGGCGCGGCATGCTTTCGCCGGCCGCCACGAAGTCCCAGTAGATGCGCTCGTAGTTCTGCGGGCGCGGCTTCTTGCCGCTGCGAATGTCCAGGATCTCGAGGTATTGCTGCTCGTACTTGGCGTCGCCCGTGACCACGTAGGTGCGCGCCAGGCGGGTGAGGTCGTCCGAGCTCTGGCGCAGCTCGTCGGCCAGGATAGTGGACTGGTAGCGCGCCTCGTTGGCGAGCGACACCTGCGCCTGGGTCTGGCGGACGCGGTAGAGGGCGCCGCCGAACAGGAGTGCGAGAACGACCCAGCCCAGCAGGGCGAGGGTGAAGGTTTTTTTCATTGTCCAGGTTGTCATTTTTCTCTTTGTGGTCGAAGCTGGTTCAAGGCGCTTTTTGCGGCGGGCAGACTACCATGAGTTAGTTCCTATTGGAAACTAATAGAAGGAATAGCTTTCAGGCATTAGACAATGGCGCGGCCGCACAGGATGTCGGCTGGCGCAAGGACCCGCGAACTGTACCCGGCGCGGGTGGTCACACTTTGGCCGGCGTCCCGTCCGGTCCACATCGAGGAGGTCTTCATGAGTCAACCCACGCAGCCGTCCCAGCCGGCAGGCCAGCCCGCCCCATCCACCGCCCAGCCTGCCGCCCAGCCGGCGACAGCCACCCCCGATTTCGACGCCATCAAGCGCCGCCAGCAGGCCACCTGGGCCAGCGGCGATTTCGCCGTGATCGGCGTGACCCTGCAGATCGTCGGCGAGAACCTGGCCGAGTCCGCGGACATCCGTGCCGGCGAGCGGGTGATCGACATCGCCGCCGGCAACGGCAACGCCACCCTGGCCGCGGCCCGCCGCTTCGCCCAGGTGGTATCCACCGACTATGTGCCGGCGCTCCTGGAGAAGGGACGGCTGCGCGCCGCCGCAGAGGGCCTGGCGGTCGAGTTCCGCGAAGCCGACGCCGAGGCCTTGCCCTTTGCCGACGGCAGCTTCGACGCGGCCCTGTCCACCTTCGGCGTCATGTTCGCCCCCAACCATGCGCGCACGGCCGGCGAGATGCTGCGCGTGGTGCGCGAGGGCGGCCGCATCGCCTTCGCCAACTGGACGCCGGAAGGCTTCCTCGGCCAGCTGTTCAAGACCATCGGCAAGTACGTGCCGCCGCCGGCGGGCCTGCAGTCGCCGCTGCTGTGGGGCAAGGAAGACCATGTGCGGAGCTTGTTCGGGGTGCATGCCGGCGACGCCCGATTCGAGCGCCGGATCTTCAACTTCCGCTACGAATCGCCGGCGCACATGCTGCAGGTGTTCCGCGACTTCTACGGTCCCACCCATATGGCCTTCCGCAACCTGGACCAGCAAGGGCAGCGCGCCCTGGAGCAGGATGTCCTGGCCTTGTTTGAAGGCGCCAACACGGCCGGGCCGGGCGCGCTGGTCATTCCGGCCGAGTACCTGGAAGTCGTGGTCAACAAGGGCGCTGCGTCCCTGCACTGAAGGCGGATGCGGCGACAGCGCCGCCGGATCCGTGGTCCAATACGCCGTGGTCCCCCGGGAGCACGGCGGGACATCCTGTTTTCCGAACACGCGAAGGAAGATCATGACGGACACATTCAAGGCCGGCGACAAGGTGGAGTGGAAGTCGGCGCAAGGCGTGGTGCGCGGCACGGTCAAGAAAAAGCTGACCTCGCCCACCGACATCAAGGGGCACCACGTCGCCGCATCGAGCGAGCATCCGGAATACCTGGTCGTCAGCGACAAGACCGGCGCCGAAGCGGCGCACAAGGCCGAGGCCCTGAAAAAGCGCTGATAGTCTGTCCCGGCAGTACAATCGCAGGCATCTCATCCAGGAAGATGTCCATGCGTTCAACTGCCTTGCTGCTGTCGTCGTTTCTTCTTTCCGTCCCCCTCGCACAGGCCCAGTCCGAGATCCGGATCGGCAGCGCCTCGCCCCTGTCCGGACCCGGCGCCCACCTGGGCAAGGACATCGAGAACGGCGCCCGCATGGCGGTCGACGACCTGAATGCGAAAGGCGTCACGATCGGCGGCAAGAAGCTCAAGTGGGTGCTGCAGGCCGAGGACGACGGCAGCGACCCGAAGACCGGCACCGCGGTGGCGCAGAAGCTGGTCGACGCGGGCGTGGTGGCCGTGGTGGGCCACCTGAATTCCGGCACCACCGTGCCCGCCTCGAAGCTGTATGCGAGCGCCGGCATTCCCCAGATCTCGCCGGCCGCCACCACGCCGCTCTACACCCAGCAGGGATATCGAACCGCCTTCCGCGTGGTCGCCAACGACAAGCTGATCGGCCGCGCCCTGGCGCGCCAGGCGGTCGACAGGCTCAAGGCGAAGAAGATCGCCGTCATCGACGACCGCACCGCCTTCGGCCAGGGACTGGCCGACGAATTCGTGCGGGCCGTGAAGGCGGGCGGCGCCGCCGCCATCGTCAGCCGCCAGTTCACCCACGACAAGGCAAGCGATTTCAGCGCCATCCTGACCCAGATCCGCGCGCGCCAGCCGGACGTGATCTTCTACGGCGGCATGGATGCGGTGGCGGGACCCATGCTCAAGCAGATGAAGGCGCTCGGCATCCAGGCCAGGCTGGTGGCGGGCGACGGCGTCTGTTCCGAGAAGCTGCCGCAGCTGGCCGGCGACGCGCTGGGCGAGGACAAGGTGTGGTGCGCGGTGGCCGGCGGCGTCGAGCAGGCCGGCGAAGCCGCCTTCGCCGCCTTCGGCGAACGCTACCGGCAGCGCTACGGCTACCCGCTGCAGACCTATGCGCCCTATGCCTACGATGCGGTCATGGTGTTCGCCGCCGCCATGCAGCAGGCACAGTCCAGCGCGCCGGCCCGCTTCCTGCCGGCGCTGGCGAAGATCGAGCATGCGGGCATCACCGGCCCCATCGCCTTCGACGCCAGGGGCGATTTGCGCGACGCGGCACTTACCCTGTACACCTACCGCCAGGGCAGGAAGACCAAGCTGCAGGTGCTGCGCGCCCAATAAAGCAGCGGCCGGCGCATTTTTCATACGGCCTGTATTGACGGGCCTTGTTGCGCTTTTCCGTCACCCTCTCCATGCATATCCAAATGCGCTTGGCAGCGCCACGCCCGTGGATTAGGATCGCTCGGTTCACAACAACAACCATATTGGAGAGAGACATGAAGCGTCGTTTGTGCAGCAGTCTGATTGCGGGCTTGTTTACGGTCGCCGCCCACGCCGGTGCGCATGATGGCGCGCATGATGCCGCCCCTGCGCCCATGCCTGCGCCCGCGGCAAGCGCCGGCGCGGTATCGGGCATCGACGTCGCGTCGATGGACCGCGGCGTGCGCGCGCAGGACGATTTCTTCCGCTACACCCAGGGCGGCTGGCTGAAGAACGTGGACATCCCGTCCGACCGTTCCAGCTGGGGCGCTTTCAACATCGCCCAGGACAAGGTGGAGCAGCAGCTGCGCACGATCGTCGAGCAGGCCGCCGCCGCCAGGGACGCGGCGCGCGGCTCCGACGCCCAGAAGATGGGCGATTTCTACACCAGCTACCTGGACGAGAAGCGCCGCAACGAGCTGGGCCTGGCGCCCCTGAAGGCGGAGCTGGCGCGGGTCGCGGCCCTGCAGGACAAGCGCGCGCTGGCCGCGCTGATGGCGCGCTTTTCGCGCATCGGCGCCGGCAGCCCGCTCGACATGGCGGTCCACCAGGACAACAAGGACTCCACCCGCTACATCGTCGACATCGTGCAGTCCGGCCTCGGCATGCCCGACCGCGACTACTATCTCTCCACCACCGACGCGCGTCTGAAGGACATCCGCGCCAAGTACCAGCAGCATGTCGAGAAGATGCTGGCGCTGGCCGGCCATGCCGACGCCGCGGCCAAGGCGGCGCAGATCGTGGCGCTGGAAACCGAGCTGGCGCGGGTGCAGTGGAGCGCGGTCGAGAACCGCGACCCGGTCAAGGCCTACAACAAATACAGCCTGGCGCAGATGCCGGGCCTGACTCCGGGCTTCGACTGGAACGCCTGGCTGGAAGGCGTGGGCGCCAAGGGCAAGATCGACTCCCTGATCGTCAGCCAGCCGAGCTACCTGTCCGCGCTCGACAAGCTGATCGCGGCCACCGCGCTGCCCGTGTGGAAGTCCTACTTCGAATTCCGCCTGCTGAGCGCCTACGCTCCCTACCTGTCGCAGCCCTTCGTGGACGAGAGCTTCGCCTTCCGCGGCGCCGTGCTCTCGGGCGCCAAGGTCAACCGCCCGCTGGAAAAGCGCGCGATCGCCGAGATCAACCGCAACCTGAGCGAAGTGGTGGGCAAGGCCTACGTAACCCAGCACTTCCCGGCCGAGCGCAAGCAGCAGGTCGAGGAGATGGCCAGGAACTTCATTGCCGCCTTCGGCGAAGGCATCGAGATGCTCGACTGGATGACCCCGGAGACCAAGAAGCAGGCCCAGTTGAAGCTGTCCAAGATCAGCGTCAAGATCGGCTACCCGGACAAGTGGCGCGATTATTCCGGCCTGGACATCGTGCGCGGCGACCTGGTCGGCAACGTGATGCGTGCGCGCGAGTTCGGCCATGCCTACGAGGTGAACCGCCTGGGCAAACCGGTCGACCGCAGCGCCTGGGCCATGTCGCCGCAGACCGTCAACGCCTACTACAACCCGGAGCTGAACGAAGTCGTGTTCCCGGCGGCGCGCCTGCAGTATCCGCTGTACGACGCCAGCGCCGAACCGGCGGTGAACTACGGCGCGGTCGGCATTTCGATCGGCCACGAGATCAGCCACGCCTTCGACGACCAGGGCGCACAGTTCGACGGCGACGGCAACCTGCGCAACTGGTGGACCAGGCAGGATGCGGAGCAGTTCGCGGCGCGCGGCAAGGTGCTGGTGGCGCAGTACGGCGCCTACAGCCCGCTGCCGGGCTACCACCTGAACGGCGAACTGACCCTGGGCGAGAACATCGCCGACAACGCCGGCGCGATCATGGCCAGCCGCGCCTACAAGATCTACCTGAAGGGCAAGCCGGGCCCGGTGATCGACGGCTTCACGGCCGAGCAGCGCCTGTTCATGGGCCTGGCCCAGGCGCGCCGCGGCAAGGCGCGCGACGCCAGCCTGATCGCCCAGATCAAGGCCGACCCGCATTCGCCGGCCGAGTTCCGCGTCAACGGCAGCCTGCGCAACCATCCGGGTTTCTATGAGGCCTTCGACGTGAAGCCGGGCGACAAGATGTACCTGGCGCCCCAGGACCGCGTGATCTTCTGGTAAGCCATGTTTGCTGCCGGCAGTTTTCGTGCTTCTCGTTCAACGAAATATTGTCGGCAGCAAATTGAATTGACTGGCGGTTACATTTCCGGTGTCGAATAATTTAACAAAGGCAAGCAGAGAGTTTGACTAAAAAATAATTTCTTGTTTGATATCAATCAGATAAGTTGCTGGCACATTTCATGCTCAGGTGACTTTCCGTAACACCTCAAAACTTAATGTCACTATCTGATGGGAGATCAACATGAAATTCTGCAAAGTTCTGCCGGCTCTGCTGTTCGTCGCAGCTGCTGGTTCGGCCCAGGCTGCACCGCTGATCAACGGCGGTTTTGAAGACGGCAATACGAATGGCTGGACCACCGGCGGCGGCTACCGTGGCGACGTCTTGAATCCCCTGGTGCCGACGGACTTTCTTCCTGGCGGCTCCCAATACGAGGGCCCGTCGCCCCGTTCCTCGATCATCACCGCCGGCACCGTCGATCCGCTCATCGGCGCGGCTCTGGGCACGACCGTCTACTCGGGTAACTATTCCTACCGAGCTGAAGACACGTTCACCGGCGGCTACGGCTCGGTGATCAGCCAGAAGGTGCTGAACTACACCGACACCGACATCTTCTTCGCCTGGAAAGCCGTGATCGAGGGCGCCCATGACCCGAGGGAATCGGCACTGATGGTCATCGAGCTGCGTGACGACACCACCGGCCAGCTGCTCATCAGCCGCGTGTACGACGGCGGCGGCGGCGTGGACGGCCGCTTCAGCTCCTCCGGCAGCTACTTCTACACTCCCCAATGGCAGATCGAGCAGCTGTCCATCGACGCTTCGCTGTCGGGCCACGACTTCACCATCTCGCTGCTGGCGGCCGACTGCGCCCCGACCGGCCACCTGGGCTACGCCTACATCGACGGCTTCGGCGCAGAAAACCCGCCGCCGGGCGACGTGCCGGAACCGGCCAGCGCTGCCCTGCTGATGCTGGGCGCCGGCACCCTGGCGGCAGTGCGCCGCCGCAAGCAGGCGAAGGCTTAAGCCTTACCCGACGCAGCCGACACACGAACGCCAACCCTACGGGGTTGGCGTTTTTGTTGGGCACAAGGCTCAGCTCAGCGCCGGATTGCCGGCGGTCCTGGCGCCGGCGCTGGCCGGATAGCACTGGAAGGCTTCCACCGCAACATTGGTGTCCAGGAACTCGCGGAAGGCTGCGATGCGCCCGTCCCGGATCGTGAAGATGTGCACCCAGTCGCTCTCGAAATCCATGCCCGTATCTTTCGCGGTCCAGGCGCCATGCCCCAGCACCACCACCTTGTCGCCCTGGGCGATGAATTCCTTCGGGGCGTATTCGCGCACCGCCTGCATCTCGCCGAGCGTGCGGAAGAATTCGGCCACCTGGTCGCAGCCGTGGCGCTTGCCGGTGAAGGGCAGGCCCGGCACGTCCGGCAACTCCCATTCGACCTGGTCTTCCATGCAGGCCAGCACCTGGTCGAGTTCGCCACGCCCATAGGCCGCGTAGGCTTGCTGGATCATCTGGACATTCTGCTGCTCGTTCATGAGAACCTCCTGTGGGTGAATTTCCAGTATGTGCCAGGAAGCGCAGCCGTCAAGGAGAACCCGTCACGGCGGGTGCGACCTATGTTACTGTGGCCGCCTTGCTATTTCTTATTGCAATGGAGACCGCATTGAAGAACGCTACCCTTGTACTGATGGGGCTGGCTGCAGCCCAGGCCGCCTACGCCGCCGATGGCCCCAGCTTCGATCCCAAGCGCCTGGCCCAGGACGTGAAGGTCCTGTCCTCGGACGCATTCGAAGGCCGCGGCCCGAATACGGCGGGCGAGAACAAGACCGTCGACTACCTGGTACAGCAATTCAAGGCCGCCGGCCTGAAGCCGGGCGGCGACCTGGCGGGCGGCAAGCGCGCCTGGACCCAGGACGTGCCGCTCGGCCGCTTCGAGATCAAGGGACCGGTCAAGCTGACCCTGACCGAAGGCGGGACCAGCCGCACGCTGGCGCAAGGCCCCGACATGGCGGTGCGCGCCTCGATGAGCGGCCTGAAGCAGGTCTCCTTCAAGAACGCGCCGCTGGTCTTCGTCGGCTACGGCGTCACCGCGCCGGAGCGCAAGTGGGATGACTTCAAGGGCGTGGACCTGAAGGGCAAGCTGGCGGTGGTCCTGATCAACGATCCGGACTTCGAGACCGGGCAAGGCGAATTCGGCGGCAAGGCCATGACCTATTACGGCCGCTGGACCTACAAGTATGAAGAGATGGCGCGCCGCGGCGCGCTCGGCACCATCATCGTGCACGAGAGCGCGCCCGCTTCCTACGGCTGGCCGACGGTGCAGAACTCGAACACCAACGTGATGTACGACGTGGTGCGCAAGGAGCCGCGCAAGTCGCATGCGCCGATGGAAGCCTGGATCCAGCGCGACCTGGCGGCCGGCATCTTCAAGGCGGCGGGCCTGGATTTCGACGCGGCCAAGAAGCAGGCCCAGTCCCGCGATTTCAAGCCGGTCGAGCTGAAGGGCGTGAGCCTGTCGGCCGACTACGCGGTGGACACCCAGGTCATCAAATCGAAGAACGTGGTGGCGATCCGCGAAGGCAGCAAGCAGCCGAAGCAGGTCGTGATGTACAGCGGCCACTGGGACCACCTTGGGGTCGGCCAGCCCGACGCCAAGGGCGACAAGATCTACAACGGCGCGATCGACAACGCGACCGGGATCGCCGCCATGCTGGAGCTGGCGCGCGCCTACGGCAAGCAGCCCGCGCCCCAGCGCAGCGTCGTGTTCCTGGCGGTGACGGCGGAAGAGAAGGGCTTGCTGGGCTCCGAATACTACGCCTCGAATCCGCTGTATCCGCTGGCCTCGACGGTAGCCCTGATCAACATGGATGCGCTCGGCCCGCGCGGTCCCGCACGCGACTTCAACATCTCGGGCAGCGCGAAGCTGGAGCTGCTCGACCGCCTGGTGGCCAAGGCCAGGCAGTGGGACATGCGCCTGTCGCCGGATCCCAAGCCGGAGGCGGGCTACTTCTTCCGCTCCGACCACTTCCCCTTCGCCAAGCGCGGCGTGCCGGCGATCTCCTTCGGTTCCGGCAACGACTGGGCCGATGGCGGCGTCGCGGCCGGCAAGGCGGCGGAAGAGGCCTATACAGAGAAGAACTACCACCAGCCTTCGGACGAATTCGATCCGGCCTGGACCTTCACCGGCATGGCGCGCGACCTCGAGGTGCTGTACGCGCTGGGTTCCGAGCTGGCCAATTCGACGGCCTGGCCGAACTGGGCTGCCGACTCGGAATTCCGCGCGGCGCGCGACAAGTCCGCTGCAGAGCGTAAATAGTAAATAGCCAGACAACTCAGGCTGGAGCACGAAACGCCACCGTTTTCGGTGGCGTTGTTATTTTCTGTCATGACACCCCACGTTTAAAACGACCGTTCGTACCTGCCCGACGCTGTGCTGCGGCGCTCAAGCAACACTCATTCAAGATTTCGTGATTTCCCTGAAGAATCAAAAGTATCCACGTGGTAATATTTTCCGAATTGTGAAGCGACCTTGTCACGTATGACACGCTTGCGCAGTCCCGGTGGCCTTCCAGCATCTCCCACCGGTAGTCTCCACCTTCCGTGAACCCGAAGGAAACACTTCCAAGCAGCGAAGACCCGTTGACCGGGCCCGGCTGTTGGCGCTGGATGATTTTCACTGGGAGCCGGACTTGTCAGAAGCCGCAGAAAACGATGGTAGGGAGCATACGGGGCCGCGTGCGTCCGGCACTGGTGGCCAGGCGAGAACGCGCGTAACGCATGCCCTGGCCGGCCTGCGGGCAAGGCAGCCGGCCATCCTGCTGGCCTGCCTGCTGCCGGCGCTGTGGCTGGTGGCCGCGGCCTTCCTGCAGCATGTGCGCGAGCAGGCGCTCGTCGATGCAGGCACCGACACCGGCAACCTGGCCCGGGTCATGGCCGAAGAGACCCAGTCCTCGGTGCGGGCGGTCGAACGGACCCTGGTCGACCTGCGCGAGCGGTGGCTGGAGGATCCCGCGAATTTCGCCGGCAAGCTGCGCCTGCGCCAGTCGCAACTCGACGAGACGACCACCGTCTGGATCAGCATCCTCGACGCCGACGGCAGGCTGGTGTTCACCAACCGCGGCGTCGAGGCGGGGAAGGTCGACCTGAGCGACCGGGACTATTTCACCGCGCTGCGCGACGCCACGCGCGACCGCCTGACCATCAGCGAGCCCCTGACCGGGCGTGTTTCCGGGCGCCGCGGCATCGTGTTCGCACGACCCGTAATCAAGAACGGACGCTTCGCCGGCGTCATCGCGCTGTCGGTGGCGCCCGATTACTTCCTGCGCTTTTCGCACAAGATCGTACTGGGGAACGACTCGGTGATCTTGCTCGCGCATGCGGGCGGACAGGTGCTGGCGCGCTCGCCGGCGCTGCCCGATGGCGAAAGCCGCAGCATGGACAAGGCGCCGTTCATCAAACCGGCTGCTCCCTTGTCGGGCGTGTTCCGCATGGCTTCTCCCATCGATGGCCTCGAACGCCAGTATGCGTGGCATAGCTTGCCCCAGTATGGCCTGACGCTCGCGATCGGCCGCTCGCTCGAGGCGGTGCTGGCGCCGTACTACCGCGTGCGCCAGGCGGCCGCGTGGAGCACCGGCATCCTGACCCTGGTGCTGGTGTGGACCGCCTGGGTGATGCTCAGGGGCCTGCGCGAGCGCGACGCGGCGCGCCAGGCGGCGGAGCAGGCGGCGCGCGAAGCGCAGGCGGCCGAGAGCCTGTTCCGCAGCGACCAGCGCTTCGGCAGCCTGGCCGATGCGATGCCCCAGATCGTCTGGACGGCGGAGCCCGACGGCGTCGTCGATTACGCCAACGACCTGTCGCGCACCTATTCCGGCCAGGCCGACCTGTTCGGACCCGGCCAGGGCTGGACCCGGATCCTGCACCCGGACGACATCGCGCCCACCCTGGCCGCCTGGCGCGCCGCGGTGGACAGCGGCGAGGTGTTCGAGACCGAATACCGCATCTTCAGGGCCGCCGACAGCAGCTACCGCTGGCACCGGGTGCGCGCCATGCCGATCCGCGACGACGGCGGCGCTATCGTCAAATGGTATGGCAGCGCCACCGACCACCACGACAGCAAGCTGGCGAACGACCGCATCGCCCGCCTGGCCGCCAGCCTGGGCACGATTCTCGAATCCATCACCGACGCCTATTATTCGCTCGACGCCGAGTGGCGCTTCACCTACGTGAACAAGGAAGCCGAGCGCCTGCTGAACCGCACGCGCGAGTCGCTGCTCGGGAAAAGCCTGTGGGACGAGTATCCGGAGCTGGTCGGCAGCATGATCGAGCAGGAATACCGGCGCGCGGCCGGCGAGGGCAACACGGTCGCCTTCGAGTTTTTTTATGCGCCCAGCGCCTGGTGGTTCGCGGTGCGGGTGTCGCCCTCGAGCGAGGGCGTGACCGTGTATTTCGACGACATCACCGAACGCCGCAGGCTGCGCGTGTTCAAGGATGAGCAGACCAGGCTGCTGGAACAGATCGCTGCCGGCGCCATGCTGCTGGACGTGCTGGAGGCGGCGGCCCACATCATCGCCGCCTCCGACCCGCTGGCCGGCTGCGCCGTCATGCTGCTCGGCGAGAACGGGGAGCGCCTGCATCATGCGGTGGCCTCCGGCCTGCCGGAGGGGCTGGGACAGGCGCTCGACGGTACGCCGGTCGGCGAACAGGCCTTGCCCTGCGGCCGCGCCGCGCTGGCGCGCCGCCCCGTGATCGCCGCCGACATGCGGGGCGAGCCGGCATGGCAGGACGGCGGGCCGGCCGCGCTGGCGCCGGCGGTGCGGGCCTGCTGGTCCTATCCCATCCTGTCCAGCAGCGGCGAGGTGTTCGGCACCATCGACGTGTACACCCAGGCGGCGCGCCCGCCGGTGCCGGTCGAACTCGAGATCCTCGGTTCCTGCGCCCATACGATCAGCATCGCCATCGGACGCGAGCGCGCCGAGCACCAGGCGCGCCAGAGCGAGGAAAGGCTGCGGCTGAAGCGCCGCGCGCTCGAAGCGAGCGCCAATCCGATCGTGATCCGCAGCGCCCAGGCGCCCGACTATCCGGTCGAATACGTCAACCCGGCATTCGAGCGCGTGACCGGCTATCCGGCGGCCGAGGCGATCGGAAAATCGCTCGTGTTCCTGCTGGGCGACGACCGCGAGCAGGAGGCCATCGCCGAGCTGGATGCGGCCCTGGCGCAGCAGCGCGAAGGCCATGCCGCGGTCCGCACCTACCGGCCCGACGGCAGCCTGGTATGGATGGAATGCTACTGCTCGCCGGTGCGCGACGCCGGCGGCAAGGTGACCCACTTCCTGAACGTCATGTACGACATCAGCGCCGCCAGGCAATACCAGGCGGAACTGGAGTACCAGGCTCACTACGATGCGGTGACCGGCCTGGCCAAGCGCTCGCTGCTGGCCGCCCGCGCCGGCGCCGCCATCGCCAGGGCGGTGCAGCAGGGCAGCCGCGGCTGGCTCGCCTGCGTCAACCTGGACCGCTTCAAGCTCGTCAACGAAACCCTCGGCCACCAGGCCGGCGACATGGTGCTGCAGCGGATCGGGCAGCGCGTGCAGGGCCTGCTCGCCGCCGGCGACACGGCGGCGCGCGTCGGCGGCGACGAGCTCATGCTGCTGTTCGCCGACGGCATGGACGAGGAAACGGTGCTGGCCAGGGTCGAGCGCATCCAGGAAGCGATCGCGGCGCCGCTGCCGGTCAACGGGCAGGACTATTTCCTGAGCTCGAGCGTGGGCCTGGCCGCCTATCCGGACGACGGCGAGGACGCCGAGACTCTGATGAAGAACGCCCGTGTCGCGATGCGGCGGGCGAAGGAAGCGCGCAGCAATCACCCGCAATTCTTTACCGCCGCCATGAACGCGGACGCCGGCGACCGCCTGCGCCTCGAGCGCGACCTGCGCCATGCCCTGGAGCGCGGCGAGCTGCTGCTGCATTTCCAGCCCCAGGTCGATGCGCGCACCTGTCGCATCGTGGGCATGGAAGCCCTGCTGCGCTGGCGCCACCCGGAACTGGGCATGGTGGCCCCCGACCGCTTCATCCGCATCGCCGAGGAGACCGGCCTGATCGTGCCGATCGGCGCCTGGGTCATGCGCACCGCCTGCGCCCACGCCAAGCAGTGGCAGTGGCTGGTGCCGGGGCAGCTGCGGGTGGCGGTCAACCTGGCGGCCAGCCAGCTCTATCACGACGACCTGGTCGGCCTGGTGGGTCGGACCCTGGCCGACACCGGCCTGGACGCCGATTGCCTGGACATCGAACTGACCGAGAGCCAGGTCATGGCCGACGTCGACCACGCGCTGGACGTCATGCAGCGCCTGAAGGCGATGGGCGTCAAGCTGTCGCTGGACGATTTCGGCACCGGCTATTCCAGCCTTTCCTATCTCAAGCGCTTCCCGATCGACGTCCTCAAGATCGACAAGTCCTTCGTGCGCAACCTGACCACCGACGCCGACGACGCCGTGATCGCGCGCTCGATCATCACGCTGGGCCAGAGCCTGCAGCTGCAGGTGATCGCCGAAGGCGTCGAGACCGAGGAGCAGTTCGCCTATCTGCGCCGGCACCGCTGCGACCAGATCCAGGGCTATTACTTCAGCCGCCCGCTGGCGGCCGAGGACTTCGAGCGCCTGCTGGCCGGGCAGCAGGCGATGCCGCAGGTGGCGGAGGAAGCCTGCGGCCAGCCGACCCTGCTCATCGTCGACGACGAAGAGAACGTGGCGGCCTCCCTGCACCGGCTGCTGCGGCGCGACGGCTACCGCATCCTGCGCGCCAAGTCGGGTGCGGAAGGGCTGGCGCTGCTGGCGATGAACCAGGTGCAGGTGGTGCTGTCGGACGAGCGCATGCCCGGCATGAGCGGCACCGAATTCCTGGCGCGGGTCAAGGCGATCTACCCGGACACCATCCGCATCATGCTGTCGGGTTACACCGCGGTCGACGCCATCATCGCGGCCACCAACAGCGGCTCCGTGTTCCGCTTCCATGCCAAGCCCTGGGACGACGAGGCCATGCGCGCCAGCATCGCGGAAGCCTTCCGCTATCACTGGCTCATCAACGGCAACGGCCTGGCGCACGCCGCCAGCCCGCCGGCCAAGCAAGTACTGTGAACACCATGTCTTCACATTTCACCCTTCTTCGACAATCCTTGCGCCAGCTTCGCCAGGTGAAGCTGCCGGCCATCGTCTTCGCGGCGGGTTTCGCCGCCTCGGCCTGGGGCTATTTCGCCGGCGCGCGCCACAGCGAGGCGGAGCAGATCGCGCAGCTGCAGGAGACGGCCGAGAATTACGCCTTCCTGTTGCGTAACCGCCTGGAGCTGTACGAGGGCGCGGACCGCGCCCTGGGCGCCTTCTTCAGCGCGTCGAGCAGCATCGATGCCGAGGAATTCGACAATTACATCGGCGCCAGCCGGGTGTTCGAGCGGCTGGAGGGCGCCAGTTCCTTCGGCTACCTGCCCAAGGTGCCGGCTGCGGATGCCGGACGCTTCGAGGCGGAAGCGGCGCGGACCTTCCCCGGCTACCGCATCTCGGACCAGCGGGCCGGCGCCGACGCCTGGTATCCGCTGTACTACGCCGTGCACGGCACCGATCCGACCCGGGCGGGGCGCCTGCGCGGCGCCGATTTCTCCTCGGTTCCC
Organism: Massilia sp. ZL223; assembly: GCF_018119395.1. Classification (GTDB taxonomy): domain Bacteria; phylum Pseudomonadota; class Gammaproteobacteria; order Burkholderiales; family Burkholderiaceae_D; genus Telluria. The sequence goes on along the minus strand of NZ_JAGPWD010000039.1, from coordinate 8,500 downwards.
GAACGCTGGGCCGCGATGCAGGAAGCCGCCCGCCGCGACGAGCCGGTGGCGACCGCCGTGCACCCCGCGCTGCGCCATGCGGCCCACCGTCCCGTGGTCCTGATCTTTTCGCCTGTGCGCAGCATGCGAACGCCCTCCGCCGCGGATGGGCAGGCGCGCGGCGGGCTGAAAGGCTTCGTCTTCTCCGCCATGTATGTCGACCGCCTGTTCCTCGGCTTCGATCATGGACGGCTGGCGAGCCTGTTCGACGTCGAGGTCTTCGACGGCAGCCTGGCGCGCGAGCACCTGCTGTTCGACAGCGACGGCGTCTCCCATGCGCTGAAGGCCGACGCCGCCCAGCTGCTCGCCCACCGCGCCGAGATCCCGGTGGCCAACCGTACCTGGCTGCTGCACTTCTACGCCAAGAAGGCCTCGCTCGCGTCGAAGGCCGCCTGGGCCGGCACCACGGTGCTGGCGATCGGCCTGCTGCTGACCCTGGTCGCCAGCTACGGCGTGGCGGCCTGGCCGCGCTACGTGTCGCGCCAGCGCGCGATGCGCGAGTTCAACGAGCGTTTCGCCGGCTTCTTCGAGCACCATCCCTTCGCCGTGTATGCGATCGACCTCGAGCAGCACTTCATCCATGCCAACCAGCAGATGGCCAGGGAGCTGGGCGTCGGCCGCGAGGCCCTGATCGGCGCGCCCTTCGAAGCCTTCGTGGCGGAGGAAGACCGCGGCGCGCTGGCCAACCACTTCAAGGACGTCCTGGCTGGGAAAACGGTCGCCTATACCACCAGGCTGATGCGCGCGGACGGGCGCTGCCCGGATGTGTCGATCGTACTGGTGCCGATGAGCGCCGGCAGCGAAGTGACCCATGTACTGGGCTTCGCCGAGAACGTCACCGACCGCAAACAAGCCGAGCAGGCGCTGCACGAATCCCAGCAAATGCTCCAGCTAATCATCGACAACATCCCGCAGAGCGTATTCTGGAAAAACCTCGACAGTGTCTTCCAGGGCGGTAACCGCTCGCTGCTGGTCGAGATGGGGCTGGACGGCATCGACCAGCTGGTCGGCAGGAAGGACGGCGATTTCGCGGCCTGGAAGGACATGGCGGAGCACTACCGGCAGGTGGACCTCGAGGTGATGCGCTCGGGCGTGGGGCGCATGCGCATGCAGGCCACCGATCTGCGCAAGGACGGCACCGAGTGCTGGATCGAGACCAGCAAGATCCCGCTCAGGGACGAGGCGGGCAAGGTGGTGGGCGTGCTGGCCGTGACCGAGGACATCACGGCGCGCAAGTACATGGAGCAGGAATTGTTCCGGCGTGCGAACTACGACACCCTGACTGGCCTGCCGAACCGCGGCTATTTCAACAACCAGCTGGAGGAAGCCGTCAAGCGCGCCCAGCGCCGCGGCGGCCTGGCGCTGATGTACTTCGACATCGACCGCTTCAAGCACATCAACGACACCTACGGCCACGACGTGGGCGACCAGGTGATCCGCATGTTCGCCCAGCGCGTGCGCCAGGTGCTGCGCGAGTCCGACTTCATCGCGCGCCTGGGCGGCGACGAGTTCGTGCTGATCGCGGAAGGGCTGCACCAGCCGGGCGATACGGCGGTGATCGGGCAGAAGATGGTCGACGCGATGGTGCCGCCCTTCAGCGTGGGCGGGACGACCTTACAGGTCAGCACCAGTATCGGTATCGCCTACTTCGAGGCGGCGATGACGCCGGAGACGCTGGTGAAGGCGGCGGACCAGGCCATGTACGACGCCAAGCGGGCGGGGAGGAATTGCTTCCGGCAGGCGGGGACGGCGGAGCAGCCGGCGGAGAAGGACTAGGTTCACGCGATGCGATCGAGCCCGGCCTGACAGCAGCTTCGCGATGAGTTGCGGTTTGGAAAATTTGCGCTCTCACACCAGCGCAGACAGGGCGAAGCATGGAATGGATGAGAGCCTTCGCCATGGGCACCAATGACGGCGCATCGTCTTCCATTAGGGCCGCCAGGGCGCGGCGCCAGCTGTTCCGGACACAGGACCGCCACCGCGAAGGTGGCGTTTTCGTTTGCATCCCTGGTGCAGAGACCGGACAGCCCCGACCGGGGTTCAAACAGTTAGCTCAGAACTTATTCGGATTTGTGCGGTCATATGTATTATGACCAAGCTAATCACAATTGGTGCCGCCGCGAAAGCGATTGGTGTCTCTACCAGTACGCTACGGCGCTGGGAAAGGAGCGGGAAGCTTATTCCCGCGAGGACCGAGGGCGGACAACGGCGCTATGACCTGGCCACGCTGCGCCCTGGACTGCACCATGGCATCCAGGCCGAACGGAGAACGGCCGCCTATGCGCGTGTCTCCAGCCACGACCAGAAGGCCGACCTTGAACGGCAAAGGCAGGTGCTGGAATTGTACTGCGCAAGCCAGGGCTGGACCTTCGACGTGATCGAGGATCTGGGCTCCGGCATGAACTACCGCAAGAAGGGTTTGAGACAACTGCTGGAGCGGATCCTGGCGGGCGAAATTGGCCGTCTCGTGCTCACGCACAAGGACCGGCTGCTGCGTTTTGGCGCCGAACTGGTGTTTGCTGTCTGCGAAGCCAGGGAGGTCGAGGTCGTGATCATCAATCAAGGTGCGGAGACGAGCTTCGAGGAAGACCTGGCCAGCGACGTACTGGAGATCGTTACCGTGTTCTCGGCAAGGCTGTACGGCAGCAGGTCGCGCAAGAACCAGAAGCTGCTGGAAGGCGTGCGCAGCGCCGTGAAGGAGGCGCAATGCTCGTAGCGCACCGCATCCGGCTCGATCCCAACAATGTCCAGGCGACGTACCTTTCCCGGGCGGCTGGCGTGGCGCGCTTCGCCTACAACTGGGCGTTAGACGAGTGGGGCAAACAGTACGCAGCCTGCAAGGCCGATCCATCGCTGCCCAAGCCGTCCGAAGGTGCGTTGCGGCGCCAGCTCAACGCCATTAAGCGCGAACAATTTCCCTGGATGCTGGAAGTCACCAAGAACGCGCCCCAGATGGCGATCATGCAGCTGGGCCGCGCCTTCGACAATTTTTTCAACAAACGTGCCCGCTATCCGAACTTCCGTCGTAAGGGGCGCGATGACCGCTTCACCTTAAGCAACGACCAGTTCCGGGTCGAGGACAAGCGGATCCGCATCCCGAAGCTGGGCTGGATCCGCATGTGCGAAACTTTGCGTTTTACCGGCCGGATCGTATCGGCTGCGATCTCACGCGTCGCCGATCACTGGTACGCCAGCATCACCGTCGACACTCATGAGCTGTCCCTGCCGCCAGCCGAGAACCAAGGTGCGGTAGGGATCGACCTCGGGGTTTCGGCGCTGGCGACCCTGTGGACCGGCGAGAAGTTCGAAGGTCCGAAGGCACTGCGTACCCTGCTGCCGCGCCTGCGCCGTCTGTCGCGCAGCCTGTCGCGCAAGGTGAAAGGTTCGCGCAACCGGGCGAAGGCGAAGCTGGAACTGGCCCGCCTGCACGCACGGATCGGCAACATTCGCCGAGACAGCCTGCACCAGCTGAGTACTAGCATTACGCGCCGTTTTCACACGATCGGTATCGAGGACTTGAACGTCAAGGGCATGCTGGCCAACGGACACCTGGCGCGGGCGATCTCGGATATGGGGTTCTACGAGTTGCGCCGACAGCTGGAATACAAGGCCGCATGGCGCGGCGGTCAGGTTGTGCTGGCGGACCGCTGGTACCCGAGCAGCAAGCTGTGCTCCAGCTGCGGCTACCGGCTGGAAGCGCTAAGCCTGGCGATCCGCCACTGGACCTGCCCGGGCTGTGGAACGGCGCACGAGCGAGACGTCAATGCGGCCATCAATCTGAAGCATATCGCGGTAAGTTCTACCGTGACTGCCTGTGGAGGGGAAGGCGCTGGCCCTGCGCGCGAGCGCGGGACGAAACTGGCCCCGGTGAAGCAGGAATCCAGCGGCAAAGTAACTACGGATAGCTTTGCGTAAGTCTGGAGGAACGGTGCTGTTAGAATCTGCGCTAGCCATCCGATGTCCATTTACAGGAGTACGCAAATCCTCGGCTTATTCGTCAGAGCGGTGATCCGTATGCCAAAGCTAACGCTCGCAATCGCACTGTTAGCCCTGGCAGCGCTGGCCAGCACCATGACCTACACCGGTTTCCTTGTCGTCGGGGTGCTGGCGGAGTATCTCGGCACGAATCGGGTGATCGCGGGGCTGCTGCTGGGCGCGCTTTTCGCAAGATTTCCATGGATACGCAAAGGCAAGCTGAGCGTTGTCGGCCTGTTACCCAAACCTGTCCGGCGGCCGCTCATCATCGGTTTGCTCGCACTTTGCCTGCTGCACTTTCTGTTGAAGGGCGACTACGTGCCGGCAGGGTTCATGGGTTTCACGACGGCTTTTCTTCTCAGCTACCCGCGCTTGAGGCGAGCTGTGTTCGATCGCATGGTCTCGTCTGTTTTCCAATTCGCTGGGCAAAGCCGTGCCACCGGCACCGACGACAGGGTGATCGACGGGGAATTCCGGGAAAAGAAAGATTGAGGCTGGATAGCTGAAGCCAGTTCAATGTGGGGCGGTCGCCGTCGCCGGGCGCGGCGCAGCGGGAATGGCTTCGCATTGGAAGGCCTTGAGCGCGGCGCTGGTGTTCATGAAATCGCGATACGCCGCGATGTTGCCGTCCTTGATCGTGAATACGTCCACCCAGTCGCTCTCGAAATCCTGGCCGGTGTCCTTCACCGTCCACGCCCCATGGCCAAGCACGACGACCTTGTTCCCCTGGGCGATGAATTCGTTCACGGTGAATTCCCGCACAGTTAACAATTGTTGCTGAATACGGAAAACTTCACGGACCGGTTCGCAGCCCCGGCGCTTGCCGGTGAAAGGCACGCCGGGCGTCTCCGGCAGTTCCCATTCGACCTGGTCGTCCACGCACGCGAGGAGCTGCTGTATGTCGCCGCGCTTGTAGGCGTCGTAGGCTTGCTTGATCAGTTCGATATTCCGCTGCTCGTTCATGGCCGTCTCCTGTGGAGTCAAGCTGGGATTTCCAGTATGTGCGACGTCATCGGCTCGTCAAGGTGAAATACCTCGCCCAGAAGAGGGTTTGCGCACTGCGGTATTCATGGCAGACTCGGATGGCGCGATGCCACGGATGGATCCTGTTTCCCTGCAAAAGGAGGCGATGGATATGCGTACCGGAAAATGCCGCGAGCCTGCGCTCGGTTCCGCACTCTCATGCATCGTTCTTGCGATCGCGGCGAAGGATGCGCTGGCGCAGGTGCAAACGTCCGGCCGCGACGAAGCCCTCGCCGGCGACACCGAGGTCGTGCACCAGGTGGTGGTGACGGCGCAACGCCAGTCGCAGTTTCTCCAGGATGTGCCGATGGCGGTCACCGCGCTGACCGCAAGCGACCTGGCGGCGCGCCAGATCAACAATGCCCTCGACCTGCAATTCAGTGTTCCGAATGTAAATTTCACAAAGGCACAGTTCGATGGCGCCACATTCACGATCCGGGGCGTGGGCGACCTGTGCACCGGTATCTCCTGCGACCCGGCGACCGCCATCCATGTCAACGACATGCCCCTGCTCCAGCCACGCATTTTCGAAACCGAATTCTTCGACCTGCAGCGCGTCGAAGTGCTGCGCGGCCCCCAGGGAACGCTGTACGGCCGGAATGCGACCGCAGGGGTGGTCAACTTCGTCACAGCCCGCCCGAGTTTCGACAAGCGGCACGGCAGCATCCAGGCCGAAGCGGGTGACTACGATACGCGCCGGGTCACCGGCATGCTCAATCTTCCAATCAACGAAGCCATTGGCCTGCGGCTGGCCGGGACTTACCTGAAGCGCGATGGATACACGAAGAATTTGTTCGACAACAGCCGCATCGATGGGCGCGACCTGGCGGCACTGCGTGCCACGCTGCGTATCCGGTCCGGCGCGTCGACCACTCTCGACCTGATCGCCTCGTACTTCCGGGAGGACGACAACCGCAGCCGCTTCACCAGGCACCTGTGCGCCCGCGACGAGGTCGGCATCATGGGCTGCCGGCCCGACCGCCTGGGATTCGACACGCCTAATTTCCATGGCAATGTCGGCGGCGTGCTGGCGTCGCGCGAGTTCCTTGCCATCGCCAGCGGAGGCAATCCGATGATCGCCGGCCTGGGTCTGTCGAGCGTGTATGGCCCGGACCCGTTCTACGGCGGCCAGCCGCCGGTCGAAAACCTGCGCGAGGTGCGCGCCGACATGGCGCCGTCCTACCAGGTCGAGAATGCCCATCTGATCTTGCGGCTCGAGCAAAAAATCGGGGAGAAATATGCGCTGACCGTTACCGGAGGCTATGTGCGCGACCGCAGCGACCAGCGGGCCGACTTCAACATGACGCCAGTGAATCCGCTGACGGATAACCCTGGCCTGCGCAACTTCGCGGCGCTGGCAAGCGCGCCGGGATCCGCGTTTCCCGGAGGCGTCAATCCATTCACGCTGGCGGCCCAGGCCCTGTTTCCCAATGGCCTTGCGGGAGGACTGTGTACCTCGGAACCGAACCGCCAGCATACCGGCGTCTTCGGCGGACACGTGAATAGCTGCTCGCCACGCGGCGCCGAGTTCGAAGTTTTCCGGGACAAGTTCACCCAGCGCACGGTCGAGGCCCATCTGGACAGCAAGCTCGATGGGCCATGGAATTTCCTGCTCGGCGCCGTCTACCTCGATTACGTGCGCGACAATGATTATCTCGTGAACCTGTTTGCCCTGGACTACGCCGGGGGAGTGCTGGGGGCGCTCACCAGCCTCGGCCGGCGCGCGGCGGGCGACCTGTCCTTCCCGAATGTGTTCATCGCCCCGTCGTACTACGATGCGGAGCTTGCCGAGCTGACGCTGGACAGCCACGGTGTGTTCGGCGAGGCCTATTACGACGTCAGCAAGACCCTGAAACTGACCGCCGGCCTGCGTTATTCCAGTGACGAAAAGCGGCAGCGCCAGCGCGCCTTGCTGCTCTCGGTGCCGGTGCCCTTCGGCACAGGCGATGCGTTCCAGTCGCCCTATGCCGGGAGCTTCGATGCCGACGCCACGCAGCCTGGCGCCCAGCCGTTTGCCGACCAGCGCACCAGGTCCAATGCGCTGACCGGCCGGCTGGTGGCCGATTATCGTCCGCGCCCGGGAAGCCTGTATTTCGCATCCTATGCGCGCGGCTACAAGGCGGGCGGCATGAACCCGGCGGCCCAGGTGGAGTTCGAGGCGGCGACGGAGTTCAGGAAGGAAGTGCTGGACGCCGTCGAACTGGGCGCCAAGAACACGCTGTTGGGAGGGAAGCTCAACCTCGGCGCGAGTGTCTTCGCCATGCGCTACAAGGACTTGCAGATCAGCCGCCTGCTGGCGCGGACGGTCGTGAACGATAATGCGGACGCGGATATCCATGGGGCGGAGCTGGAATCGGTTTTGGTTCCGGCACGCGGCTTCAGGCTGAACCTCTCGGCCAGCTTCCTCAAGACCCGGCTGAAGGACTTGCCGCTGATCGATCCGCGCGACCCGTCCGCCGGACGTTCGGATGTCGTCGTCATCAAGGACATCGGCAGCGGGTCGAACTGCGCCGTCATTCCGGCGGCCGGAGGAAGCGGCGCCGGCGCCAATGCCCTGGTGAGCAGGGTGAACGCAGCGCTGGGCCTGAGAGAGCCGGTCGCCCTGCCTGGCACCAGCACGACCGGCGCCTTCAGCATGTGCGATGCACTCAGGGCAGCAGGGGGCGCCCAGTATACGGTGAGCAACGGGGTCGAAGTGAACATCGCGGGGAATGAACTGCCGCTGTCGCCACGTTTCAAATTGTCGGCCGGCGCCGAATACAGCTTCCGTCTGGCCAATGGCATGAGTCTGGTGCCGAGGATCGATGCGCATTACACGGGGAAAACGTTTTCCACCGCATTCAACAAGCCGCTCGACCGCATCAAAGGCTACGCCACCGTCAACGCCCAGCTGGAGCTGTCCGGGCGCGGGAAAAGCTGGTTCGTGCGCGCCTATGCGCAGAACCTGAACGGCAGCGATGCCGCCACCGGGCGCTGGTCCTCCACCCAGGCGGCCGGCTCTTACACCAATGTCTTCCTGCTGGAGCCTCGTCGCTTCGGCCTGGTTCTGGGCTTGCAGTTGTAGCAGGCGAGGGTCGGGAAGAACCTATTCTTCTTAAACGGCAACGCCAGCCAACCGCCAGCAGCGCTCGCTCGTCACGAGCAGCGCTACGCGTATTGTGAGCTTTGGAAACGACAACGCAACCTGCATGGGTTGGCGTCTTGGGAGGGAGGAACTGCATGTTCTTGGTGGCCCGGGGCGGAATCGAACCACCGACACAAGGATTTTCAATCTTAGCGTCGCGCCTGCTGCCACACCATCGGTTTGCCGGACCAAGGTTTTGCTACTGGTCGGCAATTTACACTGGATGCTGGTCCGCACGCACGGGAAACGCGCCTGAAAGCCTGGATCGACCACCAGCGAACTGGCGTGCCGCGCGAGCGAACCAGGCGTGTTCAGCGCCCTATGCGCAGGTCGCGGTGC
>NZ_JAGPWD010000038.1 GCF_018119395.1 Massilia sp. ZL223 | reverse complement strand
CTTCGCCGGGACGACGGTCTTGAGTATCCGTACCAGATCGATGCCGTAGGCCCGCTCCCTCAGCACGTCGTCCCGGCGAAGGCCGGGACCCAAGTCCGCAGCGCACCATTAACGCCCCCTTCAGTCCCCACCAAACCCTAAATTTTATTCACCCAACCCCACTTTTTTGCAGCACAGCATACATTTCGGCCGCCTCACACTATAATAAAGTTTCAACGTGAGCCCCCAACCGGATTTTCTACTGTATGCATTATGTGTCCACCCGCGCGACGAGCGCGTCCGCAGCACGCAATCCCCAGCTGTTTTCCGACATCCTGCTTGGCGGCCTTGCGCCCGACGGCGGCTTGTATCTTCCCACCGAGTACCCTCAGGTCACGGGCGCCGAGCTCGACGCCTGGCGCAAGCTGAGCTACGCTGAGCTGGCCTACGAGATCCTGCGCAAGTTTGCGACCGACATCCCGGACGCCGCCCTGAAGGCCCTGACCGCGCGCACCTACACCCCTGAGGTCTACCGCAACGCCCGCGCCGGCGAATCCGCCGCCGAGATCACGCCGCTGCGCGTGCTGGAAGAGGGCGAGCGCGGCACCCTGGTGCTGCAGGCGCTGTCGAACGGCCCGACCCTGGCCTTCAAGGACATGGCCATGCAGCTGCTCGGCAACCTGTTCGAGTACGCGCTGGCCAAGAACAACGACGAACTGAACATCTTCGGCGCCACCTCCGGCGACACCGGCAGCGCCGCCGAGTACGCGATGCGCGGCAAGCGCGGCGTGCGCGTGTTCATGCTCTCGCCGCACAAGAAAATGAGCGCCTTCCAGACCGCGCAGATGTTCAGCCTGCAGGACCCGAACATCTTCAACATCGCCGTCGAAGGCGTGTTCGACGATTGCCAGGACCTGGTGAAGGCCGTCTCGAACGACCTCTCGTTCAAGGCCCGCCACAAGATCGGCACCGTCAACTCGATCAACTGGGCGCGCGTCGTGGCCCAGGTGGTTTATTACTTCCGCGGCTATCTCGCGGCGACCACCACTAACTCCCAGAAGGTCTCGTTCACCGTCCCGTCCGGGAACTTCGGCAACATCTGCGCCGGTCACATCGCCCGCATGATGGGCCTGCCGATCGACAAGCTGGTGGCCGCCACCAACGAGAACGACGTGCTCGACGAGTTCTTCCGCACCGGCGTCTACCGCGTCCGCAAGTCCTCGGAGACCTTCCACACCAGCAGCCCGTCGATGGACATCTCGAAGGCCTCGAACTTCGAGCGCTTCGTCTACGAACTGGTGGGCCGCGACGCCGACCGGACGCACGACCTGTTCCGCAAGGTCGAGACCCATGGCGGCTTCGACCTGTCCGGCGCGCCGGGCAGCGACGGCGACGAGTACCAACACGTAGGCAAGTTTGGCTTCCAGTCGGGCCGCTCGACTCACGCTGACCGCCTGGCGACCATCCGCGACGTGGCGGCCAAGTACGGCATCGTGATCGACACCCACACCGCCGATGGCGTCAAGGTGGCGCGCGAGCACATGCAGCCCGGTGTGCCGATGATCGTGCTGGAAACCGCGCTGGCCGCCAAGTTCAACGAAACCATCGTCGAAGCCCTGGGCAAGGACGCCGATCGTCCGGCCGGCTTCGAGAATATCGAGGCGCTGCCGCAGCGCTTCGTGGTGATGCCGCCCGATGTGGACCGCATGAAGGCCTATATTTCCGAACACACGGGACTGTGACATGAAGCCGCCCATGCTCTCGCGCCGCGAAGCGCTGGATTTCCTGCTCGACGCCGCGCGCGCGGTGGACGGCGTGGAGAACGTGCCGACCCTGGAAGCGAACGGCCGCGTGCTGGCCGAAGACGTCCTGTCCACGCTCGACGTGCCCTCGGCCGACAACACGCAGATGGACGGCTACGCGGTGCGCGCCGCGGACTGCGCCGGCGGCAGCGCCACCTTGCGCGTGGCCCAGCGCATCCCGGCCGGCAGCGTGGGCCAGCCCCTGGAACCCGGCACCGCCGCCCGCATCTTCACCGGCGCCCTGATTCCTCTGGGCGCCGACGCGGTGGTGATGCAGGAGCAGTGCGAAGCCGTGGGCGACAGCGTCACCGTGCGCCATACGCCGCGCGAAGGCGAATGGATTCGCCGTACCGGCGAGGACATCGTGGCCGGTTCCGTCATCCTGCCGGCCGGCACCCGCCTGCGCGGCCAGGAGCTGGGACTGGCCGCCTCCGTGGGCCTGGCGAAGCTGCCTGTGCGCCGCCGCCTGCGGGTGGCCGTGTTCTTCACCGGCGACGAGCTGGCCATGCCGGGCGAGCCGCTCGCGCCGGGCGCCATCTACAACTCCAACCGTTTCACCTTGCGCGGCCTGCTGGAGAATTTCGGCTGCGAGGTGCGCGACTTCGGCATCGTCCCCGATTCGCTGGAAGCGACCCGCGCCACCTTGCGCGAAGCGGCGCAGGGACATGACCTGATCATTACCTCCGGCGGCGTGTCGGTCGGCGAGGAAGACCACATCAAGCCGGCGGTGGAAGCGGAAGGCCGCCTGAACATGTGGCAGATCGCGATCAAGCCGGGCAAGCCGCTCGCATTCGGCCAGGTGGGTGAAGCGTTCTTCCTGGGCCTGCCGGGCAATCCGGTGTCGAGCTTCGTCACCTTCCTGCTGTTCGTGCGGCCTTTCCTGCTGCGCCTGCAGGGCGTGAGCGGGCCGGTGGAACCCGGCGGCTACATGCTGCGCGCGGATTTCAACTGGACCAAGGCCGACCGCCGCAACGAGTTCCTGCGCGTGCGGATCAATTCGGCCGGCGGACTGGACTTGTTCCCGAACCAGGGTTCGGGCGTGCTGACCTCGACCGTCTGGGGTGACGGGCTGGTGGACAACCCGCCCGGCAATCCGATCGCCGCGGGCGACCTGGTGCGCTTCATTCCCTTCGCCGAACTGCAGCATTAAGGAGCGCCATGAAGATCAATTTGCGGTATTTCGCCTCGGTGCGCGAGGCGGTGGGGATCGGCCAGGAATCGGTGGACTTGCCCGGCGAGGTCGATACGGTCGGCGCCGTGCGCGGCCTGCTGGTCACGCGTGGCGGGCCGTGGGCGGAAGCCCTGGCGCCGCAGCGCGCGGTGCGCATGGCCTGCAACCAGGTCATGTGCGGCCCGGAGACCAGGGTGGAAGCGGGCGCCGAAGTGGCGTTCTTCCCCCCGGTCACGGGCGGCTAGGCCTACATCACGGCGATCGACTGCTCCGCCAGGGCCATCAGCTTGGCGCAGTTGTCGCTGCGTTCCGCAAACTCCTTCCACGCCGTGGTGCGCGCCACCGCCTGCCACTTGCGCAGCGACTCGGCGTTCATGTCGGTCACCTTGGCGCCGGCGCGCTGGTAGACCGAGGCCACGGCCGCATCGTCCGCCTGCGCGGCGCGCAGCGCGAACTTCTCCAGGTCCGCACCCACGGCCATGACGGCCGCCTGCTGCTGCTTCGTCAGGCGGTCGAAGACCGTGCGCGACATCATCAGCGGCTCGAACATGAACCAGTAGGAGCCGCCGCGCGCCGTGGTCAGCGACTTGGCCGATTCGTGCAGGCGGAATGAAATCAAGGAGGTCGACGAGGTCAGGGCCGCATCGAGGGCGCCGCTGCGCAGCGCTGCCTGGATCTCGTTGGACGGCATGTCGACCACGGTGGCGCCGGCGTCGCGCAGCAGCTGGTCCATCTCGTGCGAGCCGCCGCGCACCTTCAGGCCGCGCGCGTCTTCCGGATTGACGATCGGCGCGCCGCGCGACGCGACGCCGCCGGCCTGCCAGATCCAGCTCACGATCACCAGGCCTTGCTCAGCCAGGATGCGCGACAGCTCGCGCCCCACCGGGGCGTCCTTCCACGCGTAACCCTGCTCGTAGGAGGTGACCAGGGCCGGCATCAGGCCAATGTTGGCCTCCGGCGCTTCGGCGCCGGCATACGACAGCGGCACCAGGGCCATGTCCAGCGAGCCGCCCTTGAGCGCGCCGATCTGGGCGTTGGCGCCCATCAGCGAGGAATTCGGGTAGATCGAGAATTTCATGCCGCCACGGGTGCGCTTCTCGACCTCGGCCGCGAACATGCGGCACAGCCGGTCACGGAAGTCGCCTTGGGCGATGCTGCCGCCCGGGAACTGATGGGAGATTTTCAAATTGCCTGGCTGCGCCCATGCGGACTGCATCCAGAGAGGGCTGGACGCGAGCGCGCCCAAAACGGCCCTGCGGGTCATTACCGACATACACATCCTCCAAGATGTTTTAACGGACTGCCGCAAATCGTGGCCCCTCGTTCGAGCGGGAGCTCATCGTCTGCATGGCGGGTACAAGAATATTCCTGCTGTCTTTATTGTCAAGCAGAATCTTGTAGGTTTTGCAAAGCACGGGCGTGCCAAGGCGGCAGTATCCCGCCGCCTGGCAGTTCGCGTATTGACGTAATCCGGAGGATGAACGCTTCAGCGCCGCGGCTTGGCGGCCGGCTTGCCGTCCTCGCACAGGGCGCAGGCCGCGCCGGCGCGCGCCTGGCGGTAGCGCGAGGCGACGAAGATCGCCGCCGCCGCACAGGACCAGCCGAGCGTGGCCGGCCAGGTGGCGGTGAAGCTCTTGCCGCTCAGGTAGTCGATCAGCGAGATGAGTGCGAACATCGAGCTGGCGGCCAGGAGGTATTGCCCGGCCCAGTAGGTAATCGAACGCATGGTGGATCCTTTGTCAGCGGCGGTTGAGGAAACGGCGGAGATGCTCGGCCACCAGGTCGGGCTGGTCGATCATCAGGAAATGGCGGGCCGGCGCCACCGGCTGGACATCGGCGGAGGCCAGGCCGGGCAGCAGACTGCGATAGTGCTCCAGCCGGGCGCCAACGGTCAATCCGTCCTGCGCCGCATCGGGCTCGAAGTAGGGCGCCAGCACCAGGACCGGCGCGCTGATCTTCGGCAGCTCGGGCCGCAGATCGAGCGTCATCACATCGGCGATGTAGGCGCCGACGGCGCCGCGGTCGCTGCGCAGCAGCAGGGGCGTCAGGTCGTCGGCCTTGCCCATGTCGAGCACGCCCTGGGTACGCATGTATTGGCGCTGCTGCTCGGCATAGGCGGCCGGAGGGGCGGACGCCAGGCGCGCCTGGAGCCCGGTGGCGAGCTGCGGCCGCTGCTCCGGCGGTGCGTTCTCGGTCCCCGGCAGCACCGGCAGGCCGTCGAGCGAGACCACGCCGCCGACCCGGTTGCCGAGGTCCGCCGCGACGGCGAAGGCGAGAGCGCCGCCCAGGCTGTGGCCGACCAGGACCGGCTTGTCGAGGCGGCGGCTGGTCACCAGCTCCGCCACCGCCGCACGGGCCTCAAGGAAGGGCGCGCCGGCAGGCGCCGGGCGGCCGTCGAAGCCGGGCAGGGTGACGACGTACACGGTGTAGTCGGGACTGAAACGGCGGACCAGGTCCTGCCATACCCAGGCGCCGCTGGACAGGCCGGGAATCAGGACCAGCGGGCGGCCCTTGCTGCCGTGGCGCTCGACCAGCATGCCCTGGATCTCGAAGCGTTCGGCCGGTGCGATGGTCGCCGCGAAGCGATTGGGCGGCGGGCTGCCCGGCTGCTGGGCCGCGGCGCCCGGGGGCAGCGCGGCACCGAGCGCCAAGGCGAACAGGATGGAAGTTTTCATGCGGTCTCCGGGTCGGGTGAAAAGATGGATTCGACGGGTAGTCCGAACAGGCGCGCGATGGCGAAGGCCAGCGGCAGGCTCGGGTCGTAGCGGCCGGTCTCGATCGCGTTCACGCTCTGGCGCGACACGTCGAGATGCTGCGCGAGGTCGGCCTGGCTCCAGCCGCGCTCGGCGCGCAGTTCGCGGATGCGGTTCTTCATCGGTTCAGGATGCGGCGCAGGACACACACCAGCCCCGTGGCGCCGCACAGCACGCACCAGACGGTGAACATCGACAGCCGCGGAAAGCCGGCTGTCTCGAGGAAACCGTAGGTGAAGGTCAGGCCCGCCGTGATCGCGGCGGCCAGCGCGACCGACTCCAGCAGGAACATGCGCATGTATTCGTCGACCCGGGAAAAGTGGCGCGCGATGGCCCACAGGGCCAGGCCGAAGCCGAGCATGGGCGAGAGCAGGACCAGGGTGCGCGCCGGGCCGTCCTCCATGGGACGCCCGAACCGGATCGCCGCCGCCAGCAGCAGGCTGTAGAGGACGATCGAGCCGCCCAGCTCCTTGTAATACGCCTTCGCGACACGTTGCTCATGCATGATGACACCCCGCAGTTAGTAAAGTATGCTTTACATCGTAGACGGCAAGATCTTTGGTGTCAAGCAAACTTTACAAAGTGCCGGCGCCGCGCAAACTCGACTACAATGCTGCTCCCTTGTTTCCTCCCCCAGCCATGAGCCAGTCTTCCCCGACCCCCGTTCGCGTCGCCGTCATCGGCGGCGGCCCCGCAGGCCTGATGGCGGCCGAGGTGCTGGCCGAAGGGGGCGTGCAGGCCGACGTCTACGACGCGATGCCTTCCGTCGGGCGCAAGTTCCTCCTCGCGGGCAAGGGCGGCATGAACATCACCCATTCCGAGCCCTACGCCGCCTTCGTGGCGCGCTATCGCGGTCGCAGCGGACAGGTCCAGCGCTGGCTGGACGACTTCACGCCGGAGCAGGTGCGCGCCTGGATCCATGGCCTGGGGATCGATACCTTTGTCGGCAGCTCGGGCCGCGTATTCCCGACCGACATGAAGGCCGCGCCCCTGCTGCGCGCCTGGCTGCACCGGCTGCGCGAATGCGGCGTGCGCTTCCACATGCGGCACCGCTGGACCGGCTGGGAGGGCAAGGACTTGCGCGTCGCGACGCCGGATGGCGAGTTGATCGTGCAGACCGACGCGGTCATCCTCGCCCTGGGCGGCGCCAGCTGGGCGCGGCTCGGCTCGGACGGCGCCTGGGCGCCGCTGCTGGGCGGCAAGGGTGTGGACGTGGCGCCCCTGGTTCCCGCCAATTGTGGTTTCGATACCGATTGGAGCGAGCATTTCAGCAGCCGCCATGCGGGCGCACCGCTGACGACAGCCGCGCTGGCCTACCGTGACGACAATGGGGAGATGGTACGCCGCAAGGGGCAGTTCGTCGTCACCCAGACCGGCATCGAGGGCAGCCTGGTGTACGCCTTGTCGGCGCCGCTGCGCGACCAGATCGCCCGCGAGGGCAAGACGACCGTATGGATCGATCTGGCGCCCGATCACAGCGCCGAGCGCGTGCTGGCCGAAGTGACGCATCCGCGCGGTTCGCGCTCGATGTCGAGCCACTTGCAGAGCCGCCTCGGCCTCAAGGGCGTGAAGGCCGGGCTGCTGCGCGAATGCCTGTCGGCCGAAGAGTACGCCGACCCGGCGCGCCTGGCGGCCGCGATCAAGGCGCTGCCGCTGACCCTCCTGCGGCCGCGCCCCATCGACGAGGCGATCAGCAGCGCCGGCGGCGTGCGCTTCGATGCACTGGACGGCGGCAGCGCCATGCTGCGCGCGCTGCCGGGCGTGTTCGTGGCCGGCGAGATGGTGGACTGGGAGGCGCCGACCGGCGGCTACCTGCTGACCGCCTGCTTCGCGGGCGGCAGGGCGGCCGGCAAAGACGCGCTGGCCTGGCTTGCTGCGCGCCGGTAGACGGCAAGGTCGCGGATCATCGCGCCCAGGAAGCAGCCGTTCAAGACTCCGAACAAACCGCATACGGCGCCGGCAAACATCGGATCGTGATGGAGCTGCGGCGCGAGCGCCCAGGCGGCCGATGCCGCATACTTGAGTACGAACACGCCCAGCATCATCGCCAGCGGCGCCGCACTGCCTTGCATGCGCAGGCCCGCTGTCCGGACCACGATGCGGGTAGCCGCGAACCTCCAGACGAAGAACGCGGCGCCGCCCGCAGCGAGCAGCCAGGTGAACAGGGGCATGAGGTGCAGGCCGAACCTGGCCGCGATGTCCTGCAATGAAAGGCACAGCATGACAATGGGGATGACGGTCAACTGGCGCGCAGTGAGCTCCCGTTCGCGCATGGCCGCGACCCCGCGATAGATCAGGAAGGCAAGGATCGCCCAGACGTAGGCGGGGGTGTGGCTCAGGATCTGGATCAGCACGATGGCTCCATCGTTGTTGTCGATGGCACCACTGTGCCAGCACCTGGGCCGCGTGGGGAAAACGTGCGACGAAGCGTTGGAGGACGGCGTGAAACGCAGCCCATGCGGCGCGAAACGCAGCCGTATTGCTTTATTCTTCGAACGAGACGGTGCCGCTGCCGGTCCGGCTGATGCTGCGCTCGTCCGGATTGCCCAGGACTTCGATGTCGCCGCTGCCGCTGACCGAGGCCATTACCGAGGCGCGTGCCTGCACCGTGCTGCTGCCCGAACCGGTCTGCGACACGTTCACGCGCTGGGCGCGCAGGTCGCGGGCGTCGAGCTGGCCGGAGCCGCTGGCGCGGGCGTCCAGTTCGCGCGCGGTGCCGACCACCGTCATGCGGCCCGATCCCATCAGTTCCGCATCGAGACGGTCGATGGAGGCGCCCGCATTCACGTCCAGGTCGCCGCTGCCATTCAGGCCTGCCTCGACCTTGCGGAAGCGCCCGTTGAACTTGACGCTGCCCGAACCCTCCAGCCGCACCTCGATGCTTTCGCCGGAAAAGCCGTTGATCTTGCTGTCGCCGCTGCCGTCGATGGTGGCGCTGGTAAGGGCCGGCAGCACCAGCTCGACTTCCAGCGGCTGGCGGTGGCGCAGCACGATGCCGCGGATGCCGACGTTGAGCACCGCGCCTTCGGCCTTGACTTCGATATTGCTCAGCAGGCGCTGCTCGCCGCGCACCTTCAGCGAAGGCGTGGCGCCGTAGCGCAGATTCAGGTCGATGGGGCCGTTCAGCTCGATGGCATTGACGTTGGGCGGCACTTCACGGGTTTCGGTGACGACCTGGCGGCCTTCGCTGGCGGCGCTGACGCCGTTGGCGCGCAGCATGCTGTAGCTCAGGGCGATCAGCACGCAGGCCAGCAGCAGCAGGCTGAATCCGATTTTCAACAGTCCTCGCATGGCGCTTCCTTCAGCTTCCCTTGAGCAGGGAGAGGTTCATCTTGACGTAGCGGCGCACGCCGACGATGGTGTATTTGGTGATCACGATCGAGATCAGGAACAGGGCGATCCCGCCCAGCACCAGGCCGGAACCGAACAGGGTCTGGGTGGTGCGCGACTCCGGGTCGAGGTCGGTGGTGATCTGGATCTTGCGCTCGGCCACGGCCTCGGCGCCGCGGATCACGCGCGAATGGGCCGGTTCGTTCTCCGCATCGGGATCGCCGCCGTCCATGACCGGATCGGCGGATTTCTCCTCGTACACGTGGATGCCGGTCTCGCCGATCGAGATGCGGGTCTGCACATTCTGGCGCTCATGCCCGTCGTCGCTGATGGTCACGCGGTGCAGCGGACCGTTGAGGACCAGTTCATTGGCGCCGGCCAGGCCGCTGGCCGTGATCGCGATGCCGCCCACGTAGAAGGCGAAAGCAGAGGCGTACAGGCTCACCAGCAGGGATGCATACACGGCGGCCGGAATTGCCATGAACAGGTTGAAGACCAGCAGGCCGGCGGCCGAGGCTACCATGCGCAGGATGTTGGTCGGGCTTTTCTTTTCCTTGAAGGCGTCCATGTGGACGCTGGCGCGCAGCGAGACCGCGACCTTGCGCGGGTCGCCCAGCTCGTCCGCGACTTCCTGCTCGCGGCGGCCTGCGGCGTTGCCGTCGACGAAACGCTGCTCGTACCAGGCCAGGGTCTTGGCCTGCGTCTCGGGCGGCAGGCCCAACATGGCCCGCTTGAGCGCGTCGAGGTATTCCAGTTTGCCCATGGGTGAATGACTCCGTTTTGATGCGTTTGATGCGTGTATTTACGTCGTGAAACAGTAGCGACCGATCAATGGTGGCCGACAACCGGGATCGTGCTCAGCGCCACCGACACGCCGTGGTCCGCGCCGCCGATCAGTTCCGGCATCACCAGCACCATCGTGCTGACGGCCACCAGGGCCAGCAACGCGATCGTCCGCAATCCGAGTTGTAGGTACATGATCATCTTCCGTAAGACCTGTTTCGATGTTGCTACCTTACGGAATCGGACTCCCGGGCGCCATCGGTGTGCGACAGGCTGCGCTTTTCGCGGGGCAGGGTGCCGTAGGCGCGGATGGCCGTCGCGGCTCCAACCCCGCTGCGCACCGCGGTTTCGAGGGTGGCGGGATAGTCGCTGGCGGTATAGTCGCCCGCCAGGAAGACGCCCGGCAGGGGTGTGCCGTTGTCCGGGCGCGCCAGGCCTGGCGTGCAGGAGAAGGTGGCGCGCTTCTCGGTGATCACCTGGGTCCAGTCCGGTTTGGCAAGAGTTTCGTTTCGGAAATCATGCGCCAGCTGGCCGGCGATGGCTGCCGCCAGGGCCTCCTGCGGGAGGGCGGCGGCGTCCAGCGCGGCGCTGACCACGACGGCCAGCAGGCCGTCCTGGGTGGCGTCGAGCTGGCCCCGGTCGAATACGAACTGGCCCCAGCGTCCCGCCGCCGGAGCGTCTTCCAGCGCATAGAAGGGCAAGTCCAGGCGGGTGCCGGGGGCGTATTGCAGGTAGCAGGTGGCGATCGGCTCGTAGCCGAAGCCGTCCAGCTGGGCGCTCAGCTCCTGGGTGGCGGCATGCGGGGCGAGCAGGGCCGCCGTCTGCCAGGGCGGCGTGGCCAGGACCACGGCGTCGTAGACCGGATCGGCAGGGGATTCGCCGGTCAGCTCGGCCGTCCAGCGACCGTCGCTCGTGGGCGCCATGCCCGCCAGCTTGACTCCGGTATGGACGGCGGCACCCTTGCGGCCCAGGAAAGCAGCGGCCGCTTCCGGGAACAGCGCGCCCATGGCCAGCTTGGGCAGCAGCATGTCGGATGCGGCGCGGCGCCTGGCGCCCAGGCTGTCGCGCAGCACGGCCAGGAAGACCTGGCTCGAGGCGCGCTCGGGCGGGGTATTCAGGGCGGCGATGCACAAGGGCCGCCACAGCAGCCGGGTCAGGCGCTCGGTCTGGTCGAAGCGCTCCAGCAGTTCGGCCACCGGGCAGTCGGTGTACAGCTGCCAGCCCATCCAGCGCGCGGCCGTGGTGAAGCGGGCCAGGGCCATCTTGTCGGCGCGCGCCAGGCCCTTGGCGCGCAGCAGGGCAGCCAGCAGGTGCAGCGGGGCGGGCAGGCGCGGCGCGGCGAAATCCATGCCCGTACCGCCAACCGGGTAACGCATCTGCACCGGCAGGCGCAGCATGGCCGCCTCGGGATCGACGCCGACGCTGCGCAGCAGGCGCAGGGTTTCGCCATAGGCGCCGAGCAGGATGTGCTGGCCGTTGTCGAGCATGCGTCCGCGCACCTCGACACCGCGGGCGCGGCCGCCGAGGCTGCGCGCGCTTTCCACCAGGGTCACTTGCGCGCCCTGGCGCACCAGTTCCACCGCCGCCGCGCAGCCGGCCCAGCCGCCGCCGGCGACCAGGACCTTGAGGCCGGTTTCAGGCACGGACATAGGTCTTCCACGCCAGCCACAGCTTGCGCAGCGGCGTCAGCGAGATGCGCTGGGTGAGCACATGGAAGCCGTCGCGCTCGATCTCGTCGAGCAGGGTGCGGTAAATGGACGACATCATCAGGCCCGGGCGCTGGGCGCGCCGGTCTTCCTTCGGCAGCAGGGCCAGGGCTTCGTCGTAGGTGCGCTGGGCGCGCTCGGTCTGGAAGCGCATCAGCGCCTCGAACTTGTCGCTGTGGCGGGCGTTGAGCAGGTCGGCCGCGGTGACGTTGAACTGCTGGAGCTCGTTGACCGGGATGTAGATGCGGCCCTTGCGGGCGTCTTCGCCCACGTCGCGGATGATGTTGGTCAGCTGGAAGGCCAGGCCGAGCTTCTCGGCATAGGCCAGGGTCTGCGGATTGGTGTACCCGAAGATGCTGGCCGACAGGATGCCGACCGCGCTCGCCACGTGCCAGCAATAGCGCTGCAGGCCGGCGTAATCCAGGTAGCGGCTCTGGTCCAGGTCCATTTCCATGCCGTCGACGATGGCCAGCAGGTGCTTTTCTTCCAGCTTGTACGGTTCCACGTGCGGCTGCAGGGCCTGGGTCACCGGATGGGTGGGCGCGCCCTTGTACATGGCGGAGACTTCCGTGCGCCACCAGGCCAGCTTGATGCGGGCCACCGACTGGTCGGTCGCGTCGTCGACGGTGTCGTCGACTTCGCGGCAGAAGGCGTACAGCGCCGTGATCGCGCGCCGGCGCTCCGGCGGCAGGAACAGGAAGCTGTAATAGAAGCTGGAGCCGCTCTGGAGCGTCTTTTGCTGGCAGTATTCGTCAGGAGACATGTAGTTCTTTTAGGGATAGGGCGATGCGAATCCGCTATCTTAGCCGATGCGGACCCAAGGACGCGAGTGGGAAAGCTGGCTCCTACATCCAGAGCGCGCGCCAGCCGATCGCCAGCCAGTCGGGCGCCTTGAGCACAGGGCGCTGGCGGAAGACGTCGTAGTCGGCGGCCTCGATCCCGTCCAGGATGCGCAGGCCGCCCTGGATCATCATCCTCAGCTCCCAGCCGATGCGGCCCGGCAGGCGGCGCGCCAGCGGCGCCCCGGACAGCATCAGGGCGCGCGCCCGCTCCACCTCGAAGCGCATCAGCGGCCGCCAGCCGCCCTCTAAACTGCCGGCCTGCAGGGCGCTCTCGCTCACGCCGTGCTTGGCCAGGTCTTCCTGTGGCAGGTAGATCCGGCCCTTGGCCAGGTCGATCGCGACGTCCTGCCAGAAGTTGATCAGCTGGAGGGCGGTGCAGATGGCGTTCGAATCGCGCACGTTGCGGGCGTCGTCGGCGTCGTAGAGGGCCAGCATCATCTTGCCGACCGGGTTGGCGGAGCGATTGCAATAATCGAGCAGGGCGGGGTAGTCGGCATAGCGGTGGGTCACCACGTCCTGGCGGAAGGCCGACAGCAGGTCGCGCATCGGCTCCACCGACAGGCGGTAGTCGGCGACCACCGCCGCCAGGCGGGCGAACATCGGATCCTTTGGCGGGTTGTGCACCGCCTTGCCGGCCGCGATCACATCGAGCTCCCGCTCGTAAGCCTGGAGCGCGGCCAGGCGCTCCTCCGGAGCGGCATCGCCTTCGTCCGCCAGGTCGTCGGCGCTGCGGGCGAAGGCGTAGATGGCTTCGACGGCGGGCACCAGGCGGCGCGGCAGCAGGAAGGAGGCGACGGGGAAGTTCTCGTAGTGATCGACGGCCATGAATTGAGTATTGACTCTAAAGTCAATTATTTTTGTACTTGCATGATTATAATTGCAGAAGAATCAAAAGTATCAATGTAAGGCCCGGCCGGGCACGACCCGCCAGCGCCTTTTGTCGCCGATCGACCCAACCAAGGATTCCCCGTGTTCGCCCGACTCTCCCCCAGCCAGCTGCGCGCCGCCATCGCGATACCCCTGCTTGCCAGCTTCCTCGCCGCCTGCGACAAACCTGCTCCGAAGACCGAAGACGTGCGCCCGGTGCGCGCGGTCACCCTGGCCGCGGACACGGTCGGCGAGCGGCTCGAGTTCTCGGGCGACGTCCGTCCGCGCTACGAATCGCGCCTGGGCTTCCGGGTGGGCGGCAAGATCGTCGAGCGCAAGGTCGACGTCGGCGCCACGGTCAAGCGCGGCGACGTGCTGATGCGGCTGGATCCCCAGGACCTGCGCCTGGCCGAGAGCCAGGCCAGGGCCGCCCTGCGCGCCGCCGAGACCGAGCGCGACCTGGCCCAGGCCGACTACAAGCGCCACCAGAACCTGCGCGCCCAGAATTTCGTCAGCCAGGCCGTGCTGGATACCAAGCAGAGCACCCTCAAGGCGGCCCAGGCCAATGTCGACGCCGCGCGCGCGGCCTTCCGCGGCCAGGCCAACCAGGCCGGCTACGCCAGCCTGGCGGCGGACGCGGATGGCGTGGTGACCGGCATCGACGCCGAAGTCGGCCAGGTGGTGACCGCAGGCGCCCCGGTGGCGCGGGTGGCCCGCACCGACGAAAAGGAAGTCGTGATCGGTATCCCCGAGAACAAGGTCGAGCTGCTGCGCAAGACCAGCGATGTCAGCGTGCGCCTCTGGGCCAACCAGGGCGAGACGATCCCCGGCAAGATCCGCGAAGTCTCGCCGGTGGCCGACCCTGCGACGCGTACCTACACGGTCAAGGTGGCGATCCCGGCTCGTCCGGATGTCCGTCTCGGCATGACGGCGACCGTGCAGATTGCAAGTGGCAGCGGCGCCACCGCGCTGCGCGTGCCGCTGTCGGCCCTGGTGCAGAACCAGGGGAACACCAGCGTCTGGGTGGTGGAGAAGGGCGCCGTCCGCATGGTGCCGGTGCAGGTGGCCGGCCAGGTGGATAACGACGTGATCCTCGGCGGCGGCGTGCAGGCCGGGCAGCAGGTCGTGACCGCCGGCGTTCACCTGCTCAAGAACGGGCAGAAGGTGCGCATCCTCACCGCCGACGTCTCGCGCCGTGCCGACACCGAAGCGGCCGTCTCGGGCGGGGGCGCCAAATGAAAGGCTTCAACTTGTCGCGCTGGGCGCTGGAACATATCCCGCTCACGCGCTACCTGATCGCGGCGCTGCTGGTGTTCGGCGTGCTGAGCTACCAGCAGCTGGGCCAGGACGAAGATCCGCCCTTCACCTTCCGCGCCATGGTCGTGCGCGCCGTGTGGCCGGGCGCGACCGCGGTGCAGATGGCCGAGCAGGTCACCGATCCGCTCGAACGCAAGCTCCAGGAAACGCCCTACGTGGACCGCATCCGCAGCTTCTCCAAGCCGGGCGAGACCACCATCATCCTGGAATTGCGCGAATCGACCCCGCCCAAGGAAACCACCCCGACCTGGTACCAGGTGCGCAAGAAGATCGGCGACATGGCCGGCACCCTGCCGCAGGGCGTGATCGGCCCCTTCTTCAACGACGAATTCGGCGACACCTATGGCTCGATCTTCGCGCTGTCGAGCGACGGCTTCACCTACGCGCAGATGCGCGACTATGCCGACTTCGTGCGCCAGCAGCTGCTGCGCGTGCCGCTGGTATCGAAAGTCGAGCAGTTCGGCGTCCAGAACGAGAAGGTTTATATCGAGTTCTCCAGCAAGAAGTTCGCCCAGCTGGGCATCCCCTTCGAGCAGATCGTCAACCAGATCCAGACCCAGAACCAGATCGAGGCGAGCGGCGTGCTGGTGACGCCGACCGACAACCTGCAGGTGCGCGTGACCGGCGCGATCCGCCAGCTCGAGCAGCTCGAGAACCTGCAGCTCCGGGCCGGCAATACCACCTTCCGCCTGGGCGACTTCGCCACTGTGAAGCGCGGCTACCAGGATCCGCCGCAGGACAAGATGCGCTACAACGGCAAGGAAGTGATCGGCCTGGGCGTGTCGATGGAGAAGGGCGGGAATATCATCCAGCTCGGCAAGGGCCTGGACGAGACCGTCGCGCGCATCCGCTCCCAGCTCCCGGTCGGCATCGAGCTCGAACGCGTGGCCGACCAGCCGCGCGCGGTGCAGGACTCGGTGGGCGAATTCGTCAAGGTGCTGATCGAGGCGGTCGTGATCGTGCTGATCGTGTCCTTCCTCTCGCTCGGCCTGCATACCAAGCCGAAGCTGCGGGTCGACATCTGGCCCGGCCTGGTGGTGGCCCTGACCATTCCGCTGGTGCTGGCGATCACCTTCCTGTTCATGCGCATCCTCGACATCTCGCTGCACAAGATCTCGCTGGGCGCCCTGATCATCGCCCTCGGCCTGCTGGTGGACGACGCCATCATCGCGGTGGAAATGATGGTGCGGAAGATGGAGGAGGGCTTGTCGCGCTTCGAGGCTGCCACCTTCGCCTACACCTCGACCGCCATGCCGATGCTGACCGGCACGCTGATCACGGCCGCCGGCTTCCTGCCGATCGGCCTGGCCAAGTCGGCGGCCGGCGAATACACCTTCTCGATGTTCTCGGTGAACGCGATCGCGCTCCTGGTTTCCTGGGTGGTGGCGGTGGTCTTCACGCCCTACATCGGCTTCATCCTGCTGAAGGTGAAGCCGCACGCCCATGGCGAAAGCCATCACGACGTGTTCGATACGCCCATGTACCAGCGCTTCCGCCGCCTGGTGAACCGC
Source organism: Massilia sp. ZL223 (assembly GCF_018119395.1). GTDB lineage: Bacteria > Pseudomonadota > Gammaproteobacteria > Burkholderiales > Burkholderiaceae_D > Telluria. The sequence continues at coordinate 39,576 of NZ_JAGPWD010000038.1, read as the reverse complement.
TGCGTCGAATGGCGCAAGACCACCATCGCCCTGAGCCTGGGCGTGTTCGCGCTGGGCGTGTTCGGCTTTAATTTCATCGAGAAGCAGTTCTTCCCGGATTCCAGCCGCCCCGAGCTGATGGTGGAGATGTGGTCGCCCGAAGGCACCAGCTTCAAGGCGAACGAAGCGGTGGTGAAGCGCTTCGAAGCCTGGCTGGGTAAGCAGCAGGGCGTCAAGAGTGTGACCAGCTATGTGGGCACCGGCAGTCCGCGCTTCTACCTGCCGCTGGACCAGATCTTCCCGCAGTCGAACGTGTCCCAATTGGTGGTGCTGCCAGTCGATGCGAAGGCGCGCGAGGCGCTGCGCCTGAAGATCACAAAAGTCTTCGAGACCGAGTTCCCCGAGGTGCGCGGGCGAGTGAAGCTGCTGCCAAACGGCCCGCCGGTGCCGTATCCGGTGCAGTTCCAGGTGCTGGGCCCGGACATCGGCGTCGTGCGCACGGTCGCCGACCAGGTCAAGGAAGTGATGCGCGCGAATCCGAACACGGTGGGCGTGAACGACAACTGGAACGAGTCGGTCAAGGTCCTGCGCCTGGACCTCGACCAGGACAAGCTGCGCGCGCTCGGCGTGACCTCGCAGGCAGTGCGCCGCGTGGTCAACACCACGCTGACCGGCACCCCGATCGCCCAGTTCCGCGAAACCAACCGCCTGATCGACATCGTGGTGCGCCAGCCGGTCGAGGAGCGTTCGACCATCACCCGCCTGCAGGAGGCGCTGGTCCCGACCGCCTCCGGGCGCGCCGTGACCATCGGCCAGGTCGCCCGCGTGCAGCTCGTCTGGGAGCCGGGCGTGGTCTGGCGCCAGGGACGCGAGTGGGCCATCATGGTCCAGTCCGACGTGGTCGAAGGCATCCAGGGCCCGACCGTGACCGGCCAGGTCGATGCCAAGCTGGCCGGGATCCGTTCGAAGCTGCCGGCCGGCTACCGCGTCACCATCGAAGGCGCTGCCGCCGACAGTTCGGATGCGGAAGCCTCGATCGCGGCGAACATCCCGCTGGTGCTGTTCGTCGTCTTCACCCTGCTGATGCTGCAGCTGCACAGCTTCTCGCGCGCGCTGCTGGTCTTCCTGACCGGCCCGCTGGGTATCGCCGGCGCGGCCATGGCGCTGCTGCTGCTCGGACGGCCGTTCGGCTTCGTTGCCAACCTGGGCGTGATCGCGCTGTTCGGCATGATCATCCGTAACTCGGTGATCCTGGTCGACCAGATCGAACAGGACCGGGCCAACGGTGTGGAAGCCTGGGACGCCATCGTCGAGGCGGCCGTGCGCCGTGCGCGGCCGATCCTGCTGACCGCAGCCGCCGCAGCCCTGGCCATGATTCCGCTGTCGCGCTCCGTGTTCTGGGGTCCGATGGCGGTGGCGATCATGGGCGGGCTGGTGGTGGCGACGGCGCTGACCCTGCTGTTCCTGCCGGCGCTGTATGCGGCATGGTTCAGGGTGAAGAAGCCGGTGCGCTGATATTTAAATGCCGCCGGAACGCGGGACGGGAAATGCAGTCGAATGACGCAGCTCGTCCCGTGTTCCAAAATTCACCCCAATAGTGTCAGAAAATCCAGTAAAATAATTGTTTGAAGTTGTAGCCCCTAAACAGAGGAGTGCAGGGCGGCCGGTTTCACTGTCGGGCGCCCTTTGTTTTTGTGGCAATATGCAATCCTTGCGCGAGGATGGCGAAATTGGTAGACGCACCAGGTTTAGGTCCTGACGCCAGCAATGGTGTGGGGGTTCGAGTCCCCCTCCTCGCACCACGAATAATTAATTTTTTTGGACGATTTTTATAATGGCAACTGCAGTCGAAACCCTCGGTAAACTCGAGCGTCGCTTGACCATCTCCTTCCCGGTAGCTGACGTTCGTACGGAAGTCGAAAAGCGCCTGAAGAAGCAGGCGAAGACCGCGAAGGCGCCTGGCTTCCGTCCGGGCAAAGTGCCTCTGAAGATGGTCGCTGCCCAGTACGGCTACCAGATCGAGACCGACGTCCTGAACGACAAGGTCGGCCGTGCGTTCAACGAGGCAGCCAACGAGAACGAGCTGCGCGTTGCCGGCTTCCCGAAAATCGAACCGAAAGAAGACGCGCCGGAAGGCATGCTGGCCTTCGACGCGACCTTCGAAGTCTACCCGGAAGTCGTGATCGCCGACCTGGCCAACGTCGACGTCGAAACCGTCACCACCGAAGTGACCGACGCCGAGATCGACAAGACCATCGACATCCTGCGCAAGCAGCGCGTGCACTACCACACCAAGGGTGAGGCAGGCGAGCACGGCACCGGCGGCGAGCCGGTGGCCGCCAACGGCGACCGCGTGACCGTCGACTTCGTCGGCACCCTGGATGGCGTCGAGTTCGCCGGCGGCAAGGCCGACAACTACGCGTTCGTGCTGGGCGAAGGCCGCATGCTGCCGGAATTCGAAGCCGCCACCGTCGGCCTGAAAGTCGGCGAAAGCAAGACCTTCCCGCTGGCCTTCCCTGAGGACTACCATGGCAAGGACGTGGCAGGCAAGACCGCCGAGTTCACCATCACCCTGAAGAAGCTCGAGTGGGCGCACATGCCGGAAGTCGACGCCGAGTTCGCCAAGTCGCTGGGCATCGAAGACGGTTCCGTCGAGAAGATGCGCGACGACATCAAGGTTAACCTGGAGCGCGAAGTCAAGGCGCGCGTCAAGGCCCGCAACAAGGAAGCCGTGATGGACGCCCTGGTCAAGTCGACCGAACTGGACGTGCCGAAGGTTATGATCGACCAGGACGCGGAGCGCCTGGCCGAGATGACCCGCCAGGACATGGCCCAGCGCGGCATGGACGTCAAGAACCTGCCGTTCCCGGCAGAGATGTTCAAGGACAAGGCTGAGCGCCGCGTGCGCCTGGGCCTGATCCTGTCGCAACTGGTCAGCGACAACAACCTGCAAGCCACCCAGGATCAGGTGAAGGCGCAGATCGAAGACTTCTCGCAGAGCTACGAAGATCCGAAGGAAGTCCTGAAGTACTATTACAGCGACCGTCGCCGCCTGGGCGAAGTGGAAGCTCTTGTATTGGAAGAAAACGTCGTTAACTATGTGCTTGGCAAGGCGAAGGTCTCCACCAAGACCATCGCTTTCGATGAACTGATGGGCTCGATGCCCCAGGCGTAATTGAAGATTGCCGGCCTTCGTGGCCGGCTTTTTTCCCTTAGGCTTTCCCTTTATAAGGAACGAGACAGGTATGATTCGAAATCCGGCATTGGATACACAGGCACTGGGCATGGTGCCGATGGTGATCGAACAGAGTGGCCGCGGCGAGCGCGCCTACGACATCTACTCGCGCCTCCTCAAGGAGCGCGTGATTTTCCTGGTCGGCCCTGTCAACGACCAGATGGCCAACCTCATCGTGGCCCAGCTGCTGTTCCTGGAGAGCGAGAATCCGGACAAGGACATTTCGCTCTACATCAACTCCCCGGGCGGTTCCGTTTCGGCGGGCCTGGCGATCTTCGACACGATGAACTTCATCAAGCCGGACGTCTCCACGCTGTGCACGGGCCTGGCCGCGTCGATGGGCGCGTTCCTGCTCGCCGCCGGCGCCAAGGGCAAGCGTTTCTCGCTGCCGAACTCGCGCATCATGATTCACCAGCCGTCCGGCGGTTCGCAGGGCATGGCTTCGGACATCGAGATCCAGGCCAAGGAAATCCTGTACCTGCGCGAGCGTCTGGCGCGCATCATGGCCGAGAACACCGGCCAGACGGTTGAGCAGATCCACAAGGATACCGACCGCGACCGCTTCATGTCGGGCGAGGAAGCCGTCGAGTACGGCATGATCGACCGGGTGCTGTCGAGCCGCGGCTGACGGGCTCCGGTTCGCCATACCGACTGTACTGTTGCCAAAAAACGCCCGGGCGCGAACACGTTCGGGCGTTTCGTTTTTATTTCGGGTAGCATAGTTCATGGACGGCGCAACGCACCGGGCATATGCTCGTATTATGTGCGCCAGCGCACTTGTTGCGTCTCCGTATTAGCGTTATATTCATAGCAATTCAATAGAAACCTGCCCCATGTCAGACAAAAAATCCTCCAGCGGCGAGAAACTTCTGTACTGCTCTTTCTGCGGAAAGAGCCAGCACGAAGTCAAAAAGCTGATCGCGGGACCGTCGGTGTTCATCTGCGATGAATGCATCGACCTGTGCAACGACATCATCCGCGACGAAACCTCGAACGTCGAGTCGGTGGCGGGCGCCAAGTCCGACCTGCCGACGCCGCACGAAATCACCGAACTGCTCGACCAGTACGTGATCGGCCAGCAGACGGCCAAGCGCATCCTGTCGGTGGCGGTGTACAACCATTACAAGCGCCTAAAGCACCTGGGCAAGAAGGACGATGTCGAACTGGCCAAGAGCAACATCCTGCTCGTCGGCCCGACTGGTTCCGGCAAGACCCTGCTGGCCCAGACCCTGGCGCGCATGCTCAACGTTCCCTTCGTGATCGCCGACGCGACCACCCTGACCGAAGCCGGCTATGTCGGCGAGGACGTCGAGAACATCATTCAGAAGCTCCTGCAGAGCTGCAACTACGAAGTCGAAAAGGCCCAGCGCGGCATCGTCTACATCGACGAGATCGACAAGATTTCGCGCAAGTCCGACAATCCGTCGATCACCCGCGACGTGTCGGGCGAGGGCGTGCAGCAGGCCCTGCTGAAACTGATCGAAGGCACCATGGCTTCGGTACCGCCGCAGGGCGGCCGCAAGCATCCGAACCAGGATTTCGTGCAGATCGACACGACCAACATCATGTTCATCTGCGGCGGCGCCTTCGACGGCCTGGCCAAGATCATCCAGAACCGTTCGGAAAAGAGCGGCATCGGTTTCTCGGCCTCGGTGAAGAGCCAGAACGAGCGTTCCAACAGCGACATCCTGCTCGAAGCCGAGCCGGAAGACCTGATCAAGTTCGGCCTGATCCCGGAACTGGTCGGTCGCCTGCCTGTGGTCGCCACGCTGAGCGAGCTGACCGAAGAGGCCCTGATCCAGATCCTGATCGAACCGAAGAACGCGCTGATCAAGCAATACTCGAAGCTGCTTGAAATGGAAGGCGCCGAGCTCGAAATTCGTCCTGCGGCCCTGCACGCGATCGCCCGCAAGGCGCTGGCGCGCAAGACCGGCGCCCGTGGCCTGCGTTCGATTCTCGAACACGCGCTGCTGGACGTCATGTACGAATTGCCAAGCCAGCAGAATGTCGTCAAAGTGGTGATCGATGAAAATACGATCACGAATGCCGCAAAACCTTTATTGATTTACAGCGAAACGCCGAAAGCATCTGGGGAAAACTGAAAAAAGCCTGCACGCACGCAACAAAACGCTTGCCGCGCAGACTCATATCGGTAAAACTGATCTCAATAAAAGACGCAGGCTTCAATCGAAAAGCCACTCGCGGTACCCCGCGTGGTGGCTTTTTCATTTCACACCGCGGCTTTTATTAGAACGGCTAGTTTTCGCATCAAGTACTTTTACTTGTAGAAAATATTTTTCACGGCGCGCATCTTGAGTTTTCGCCGTGAGTGCCCAAGTTCAGCAACACGCTTTCTATAAGGTATGCCATGACAACTTCCAAATTAACCGAGCAAACGACGCTGCCCCTCCTGCCGTTGCGCGACGTGGTCGTGTTTCCGCATATGGTGATACCTCTGTTCGTCGGCCGTCCGAAATCGATCAAGGCGCTGGAAGCCGCGATGGAGCAGGGCAAGAGCATCATGCTGGCTGCTCAAAAGGCCGCCGCCAAGGACGAACCTTCCGCCGCAGACATCTACGAGATCGGCTGCGTGGCCAATATTCTGCAAATGCTGAAGCTGCCCGACGGCACCGTGAAGGTGCTGGTCGAAGGCGCCCAGCGTGCGCGCATCGATACCATCACCGATGGCGCGACCCATTTCACGGCCCAGCTGACCCCGCTGTCCTCGGAAATCGGCGACGATTCCGAAGTCGAGGCGATGCGCCGTGCGATCGTCCAGCAGTTCGACCAGTACGTCAAACTGAACAAGAAGATCCCGCCCGAGATCCTGGCTTCGCTGGCCGGCATCGACGACGCCGGCCGCCTGGCCGACACCGTGGCCGCCCACCTGCCGCTCAAGCTCGAGCAGAAGCAGGTCATCCTGGAGATCTTCAATGTCGCCAAGCGCCTGGAGCACCTGCTCGGCCAGCTTGAAGGCGAACTCGACATCCTGCAGGTCGAAAAGCGCATCCGTGGCCGCGTCAAGCGCCAGATGGAGAAGTCGCAGCGCGAGTACTACCTGAACGAACAGGTCAAGGCTATCCAGAAAGAGCTGGGTGAAGGCGAAGAAGGCGCCGACATCGAAGAGCTCGAAAAGAAAGTGATCGCCGCCAAGATGCCGAAAGAGGCACTGGAAAAGGCGCAGGCCGAAATCCGCAAGCTCAAGCTGATGTCGCCGATGTCGGCCGAAGCCACCGTGGTGCGCAACTACATCGACACCCTGGTCGGCCTGCCGTGGAAGAAAAAGACCAAGGTCACCATCGATTTGGAGAAGGCCCAGCAAGTGCTGGAGTCGGATCACTACGGTCTGGAAAAGATCAAGGAACGCATCCTCGAGTACCTCGCGGTGCAGCAGCGCGTCGACAAGCTGAAGGCCCCGATCCTGTGCTTCGTCGGTCCTCCGGGCGTGGGTAAGACCTCGCTGGGCGAGTCGATCGCACGTGCGACCGGCCGCAAGTACGTCCGCATGGCCCTCGGCGGCGTGCGCGACGAAGCCGAGATCCGCGGCCACCGCCGTACCTATATCGGCTCGATGCCGGGCAAGGTGCTGCAGTCGCTCTCAAAAGTAGGCGTGCGCAACCCGCTGTTCCTGCTCGACGAGATCGACAAGATGGGCGCGGACTTCCGCGGCGACCCGTCGTCGGCCCTGCTCGAAGTGCTGGATCCGGCCCAGAACCACACGTTCTCGGACCACTACATCGAGGTGGACTTCGACCTGTCGGACGTGATGTTCGTGGCGACCTCGAACTCGTTCAACATTCCGCCGGCGCTGCTCGACCGTATGGAAGTGATCCGCCTGTCGGGTTACACCGAGGATGAGAAGACCAGCATCGCGCAGCGCTACCTGCTGCCGAAGCAGATCAAGAACAACGGCCTGAAGGAAGACGAGATCAAGGTCGACGAGTCGGCGATCCGCGACATCATCCGTTACTACACCCGTGAAGCCGGCGTGCGTTCGCTCGAGCGCGAAGTGTCGAAGATCTGCCGCAAGGTGGTCAAGATGCTGCTGCTGAAGAAGAGCGACAAGCGCGTGCTGGTCAACAGCAAGAACCTGGACAAGTTCCTGGGCGTGCGCCGCTACGACTTCGGGATGGCCGAAAAGGAAAACCAGATCGGCCAGGTGGTGGGTCTGGCATGGACCGAGGTGGGCGGCGACCTGCTGACCATCGAAGCTGTGAACGTGCCGGGCAAGGGCGGGATCATCCGCACCGGCACCCTGGGCGACGTGATGAAGGAATCGATCGAGGCAGCCCGCACCGTGGTGCGCAGCCGCGCGCAGCGCTTCGGCATCAAGGCCGAGGCCTTCGAGAAGACCGACATCCACATCCACGTGCCGGAAGGCGCGACGCCGAAGGATGGTCCGTCGGCCGGTATCGGCATGACGACGGCGCTGGTCTCGGCCTTCACCGGCATCCCGGTGCGCGCCGACGTGGCGATGACGGGCGAGATCACCCTGCGCGGCGAAGTCCTGCCGATCGGCGGCCTGAAAGAGAAGCTGCTGGCGGCGCACCGCGGCGGCATCAAGACGGTCCTGATTCCCGAGCAGAACGTGAAGGATCTGGCTGAGATTCCTGACAACGTCAAGAACAAGCTCGAGATCGTGCCGGTGCGCTGGATCGAGAAGGTGCTGGAGGTTGCGCTGGAGCGTCAGCCTGAGCCGCTGGTGGAAGTGTCGGCAGTTGCTGTCACCCCGGCTGCAAGCGACGCGCAAGGCGAAGTCGTCAAGCACTGATCGGTTTCAATGACCGCTAGAACAGGCGCCCATGTGGCGCCTGTTTTTTTGGTGCATGCACATCACACCATTCGACTTCAACCCGTATCCGTAAAACCGTCTTTCCCGCGAAGGCGGGAATCCAAGTTTGACGCCCATCCGACAACGGGTGCTTTCCTCACTGACCGGGGGAATTGGGTTCCCGCCTGCGCGGGAACGACGGAGGGGAGATTCTACCGAACTAAACGGGCAGGGCGGTCTGCTAAACCGTGCAATTTTCCTTGACGCTTTTCCGCAACCGAGCCCCCGCTCAGCCGTTGTTGCTTGACAGACCAATGTTGCCCTTGTTTAATACGCCCTGCACTTTTGCAGGTCCGGCGCCGCGGCGCCGGAAACGGATTAACGAGGAAACGAGTGAACAAGACAGAACTGATCGAAGAAATCGCGAAGTCCGCGGACATTACGAAGGCCTCGGCGACGCGCGCACTCGACGCCATGATCGAAGCGGTGACCACCAGCCTGAAGAACAACGACAGCGTCACGCTGGTCGGCTTCGGCACCTTCACGGTGGGTGAGCGCGCAGCGCGTACCGGCCGCGATCCGCGCACCAAGGAACCCATCAAGATCAAGGCAGCGAAGGTTCCGAAATTTAAGGCTGGTAAAGCGTTAAAAGATGCTGTAAACTAATGCCTTCTTCGCGATGACACGCGAAGAAGTGCACCAGAAGGTGCCAGCGGCTCTTCATTGAGCCGTGGGCTGGAAATGCGGGCCTCTCGCGTTTCACCAAGCGGTGCGCAGTGAAGTGAGAAATGTTGGAGCGGTAGTTCAGTTGGTTAGAATACCGGCCTGTCACGCCGGGGGTCGCGGGTTCGAGCCCCGTCCGCTCCGCCAACCATCACATCACAATCTGGAGCGGTAGTTCAGTTGGTTAGAATACCGGCCTGTCACGCCGGGGGTCGCGGGTTCGAGCCCCGTCCGCTCCGCCAGAATTCAGATAAGCCCGGTCACTCCGCAAGGAGCCCGGGAGACCAGAAGAGGCGAACGCAAGTTCGCCTTTTTTTTTAAACTGTGCTGTTAAAGCATTTTCAAGCTTGATAGGCTGACCATGTTTGATTTTGTCCGTAACAACAAGCGCGTGATGCAGGGCGCACTGCTGCTGCTGATCGTGCCGTCGTTCGTGCTCGTTGGACTCGAGAGCTACCAGGACCGCGGCAGTGCCAACGAGGGCGTGGCCACCGTGGCCGGCCAGAAGGTCACCCAGCAGGAATGGGACGACGCACAGCGCCGCCAGATCGACCGTGCGCGCCAGATGATGGGCGCCCAGTTCGACCAGAAGCTGTTCGAAACGCCGGAAGCCAAGCAGGCCGTGCTGAACAACCTGGTGGCCGAGCGCGCGCTCAACGCCGAGATCAATCGCAACCACATGACGGTCAGCGACCAGTCGCTGCTGAACACCCTGCTCGAGATTCCGGGCTTCCGCAAGGCCGACGGCACCCTCGATGGCGAGGCCTACAAGGCCTTCGCCGCGTCGCAGGGCATGACTCGTCCGATGTTCGAGCAGCGCCTGGCGCGCGACCTGGCAGCCGAGCAGCTGTCGAGCGCGATCCAGGGCACCGCCTTCGCTCCGCGCAGCGTGGCCTCGCGCCTGTCGAACATCAACGACCAGGAACGCGAAGTCCAGGAACTGGTCTTCCCGATCACGAACTTCCTGCCGCAGGTGAAAGTCACCGACGACATGGTCAAGGCCTATTACGACAAGAACGCCGCGCTGTTCCAGATTCCTGAGCAGGTGAAGGCGGAGTACGTGGTGTTCGACCAGTCGGTGGTCGAGAGCCAGGTGCAGGTGAGCGACGCCGAAGTCACCGAGTACTATAACAAGAACCTCAAGTCCTACATCACGCCGGAGCAGCGCACCGCGAGCCACATCCTGATCACCGTGCCGCGCGACGCCAAGCCCGCCGACCAGGCTGCAGCCAAGGCCAAGGCCGAGGCGGCGCTGGCCGAAGTGCGCAAGAACCCGGCCAGCTTCGCCGCCGTCGCCAAGGCGCAGTCGCAAGACCCGGGCTCGGCCCAGGCTGGCGGCGACCTCGGCGTGGTCGAGAAGGGCCTGTTCGTCAAGCCGGTCGAAGACGCGATCTATGCGCTCAAGGAAGGCGAGATCGGCAACCTGGTGCAGTCGGAGTTCGGCTGGCACGTGATCAAGGTCACCTCGGTCAAGCCGGCTTCGCAAAAGCCGCTGGAGGCTGCCAAGGACGAGATCGTCGCCGACCTGAAGAAGCAGAAGATGTCGAAGAAGTACTCGGAGCTGGCTGAGACCTTCAGCAACACCGTGTACGAGCAGTCGGACAGCCTGAAGCCGGTCGTCGACAAGCTGGGCCTGAAAGTCCAGACCGTCGACAACCTGACCCGCAAGCCGAATCCGGCCCTGGGCGACTCGCCGGTCAACAACGAGAAGTTCCTGACCGCGCTGTTCGGCGTGGACGCGGTGAAGAACAAGCGCAACACCGAAGCCGTGGAAGTGGCGCCGAGCGTGCTGGTGTCGGGCCGCGTGCTCGAGTTCCGCCCGGCGACCAAGCGTCCGCTGGCCGACGTCGAAGCGCAGATCCGCCAGCGCGTGACCATCGAAGAAGCCGCCCGCCTGGCGCGCGCCGCCGGCGAGCAGAAACTGGCTGCCGTCAAGGCCTCGGGCGATGCGGCCGGTTTCGGCGAAGCGAAGATCGTCTCGCGCACCAAGGAGCCGCCGTTCAACCCGACCGGCGCGATCGCCGCGCTGAAGGCCGACGTGAGCAAGCTGCCGGCCTATGTGGGCGTGGAACTGCCGGGCCAGGGCTATGCGGTCTATCGCATCGGCAAGGTGTCGCAGCCGGCCCAGCCTGACCAGGCGCGCCGCGAGCAGGAAGCGCAGCAGATCGCCGGCATCGTGGGTCAGCAGGAGATGGTGAACTACATCGAGGCCCTGAAGGTCAAGGCGAAGGCCAAGGTCAATGCCAAGGCTGCGCAGACCAAGGCCGAGTAAGTAACACGGCTGAAAAAAAGCCCGGCTGCGTGAGCAGGCCGGGCTTTTTGTCTTTTGAATGTATGCATGACGAGAGACGTATTTCAAACCTGCGCCACTATTCCGTCGTTCCGGCGAAGGCCGGAACCCAAGTTTGTTCGCGTGCCGCACGGCTAAACTCGGACGCTAACGGCGGCGCGTAAAACTTAGGTTCCGGCCTTCGCCGGAACGACGGGCTAACAATACTTGTTTATGCCGCGTGCAGCGCCTTTGCCAAGGCTTCGAAGTCTCCCGGCGCAATATCGCTCAGCTCCACCACCCGCGCCTGCGGATACTGCACAAAATTCCGGTCGATCGAACGCAGATACGCCGGATCGTAATGCTCCACCAGCAGCTGGTCCACCAGCTCCGCCATCCGCCCGCCGCTGGCCATCTCGTGCCAGGCATCGATCTTCTCGCGCCCGTGCAGCTGCACCAGGTGCTCCAGCTGCCCGTTGAGCGCCGCGGGATCGGCGCAGAAGTGGGTGTAATCCTCCATCAGCAGCCGCACGCGGTTCGGCCGCGACAGCTGGAGCGAAATGCAGGGCGAGGCGCGCATGCGCTCCATCACGGCGTCCGGCACCCGCAGGTTGCCGACCTTCTTGCTCTCCGATTCCACGAATACCGGCTTCGACAAATCGAAGCGCCGCAGCTGGTCCCACATCTGGCTTTCGAACATCTTCTGGGTCGGCTGCGGTTCGTCCGGCAGGTGGCCCAGCACCGAGCCGCGGTGGGCGGCCAGGCGTTCCAGGTCCAGTACCTGGGCGCCCACGCGCGCAAGCGTTTCCAGCAGCCGGCTCTTGCCGCTGCCGGTCGTGCCGCACACCACGCGGAAGTCCACCGCCGGCGGCTCCGACAAGGCCGCCGCCACCTGCGCGCGGTAGGCCTTGTAGCCGCCGTCCAGCTGCACCACCGGCCAGCCGATCTTGGCCAGGATGTGCGCCATCGCGCCGCTGCGGTTGCCGCCGCGCCAGCAGTAGACCAGCGGCTTCCAGTCGCGCGGCTTGTCGGCGAACAGGGCCTCGATGTGGCGCGCAACGTTCGCGGCCACCAGCGGCGCGCCGACTTTCTTGGCCTCGAACGCGCCCACCTGCTTGTACAGGGTGCCGACGCGCACGCGCTCCTCGTCGTTCAGAACCGGGCAGCTGATCGCGCCGGGAATGTGATCGAGCGCATATTCCGACTCGCTGCGCGCGTCGATGATGGTGTCGAACTGGTCGAGCTCGGGCAGGATGTCGGCGAAGCCGAGGACAGCAGGGTATTTCATTGTTTCTTGATGAGCGAGGCGAACTGCGGCCAGATGTTGGAGAGGATGATCGGATGGGCGTCGGCCAGCGGGTGCAGGCGGTCTTGCTGGAACAGGGCCGGCTTGTCGGCCACGCCTTCCAGCATGAAGGGCACCAGCGGCGACTTGGTCTCGGTCGACACTTTCTTGAACATGTCGAAGAATTTTTCGGTATAGGCGCGGCCGTAGTTCGGCGGCATGCGCATGCCGACCAGGAGGACTTCGGCCTTCTTGTCCTTTGACATGGCCACCATGGCGCGCAGGTTGGCTTCCGCGGAAGTCACCGGCAGGCCGCGCAGGCCATCGTTGGCGCCCAGTTCGATCACGACGATGTCGGGACGATGCTGGCCGAGCAGGGCGGGCAGGCGCGCCCGGCCGCCGCTGGTGGTCTCGCCGCTGATGCTGGCGTTGACGACCCTGGCCTGGACCTTCTCGGCCTTGAGCTTCTGCTCCAGCAGCGAGACCCAGCCCGCCCCGCGCGCGATGCCGTATTCGGCCGACAGGCTGTCACCCACCACGAGCACGGTTTTTGGTGCAGAATAGGCGCTCGCCGACGCGGCCAGCGTTACCAGCAGGAAGACTGCCCATTTCTTAAGAAAAGCAAGCATGCGTGATAATCCCGAAGCTGTGAAAAATATGGTCACCGATGAAGCAGCGAGCAAACCCGCGATCCGGGTCAGCGGCCTGTCGAAGAAGGTGGCCGACGCGAGCGGCGAGCTCACCATCCTGCAAAACATTGATTTTACCGTGCAACCCGCCGAAACGCTCGCCTTGGTCGGCGCTTCCGGCTCCGGCAAGTCGACCCTCCTCGGCCTGCTGGCGGGTCTCGATACCCCTTCCTCGGGAACGGTAGAGCTGGACGGCACCGATATCTTCGCCCTCGACGAGGACGGCCGCGCGGCATTCCGCAAGGCCAAGCTGGGGTTTGTGTTCCAGTCTTTCCAGCTGCTGGGCCACCTGAATGCGCTGGAAAACGTCATGTTGCCACTCGAATTACGCGGCGATACGGCCGCGCGTGAAAAGGCGGCTGAGATGCTCGGCCGCGTCGGCCTGTCGAGCCGCCTGAAGCACTATCCCAAGTACCTGTCGGGCGGCGAGCAGCAGCGCGTCGCCCTGGCGCGCGCCTTCGTCACCCAGCCGCCGCTGCTGTTCGCCGACGAGCCCACCGGCAGCCTGGATGCCGCCACCGGCGAATCCGTGATCCAGCTGATGTTCGAACTCAACCGCGAGCGCGGCTCGACCCTGGTGCTGGTGACGCACGACCCGGCCATGGCCGCCCGCTGCGGGCGCACCCTCACCATCGCCGGCGGCCGCCTGCTTTCCTAACGCGCCAGGCTGTTGAGCAGCTTGCGGGCTGCCGCCGGCAGTTCGCCCGCCGTCATTCCGATCGGTCCCACGCCTTCCTTTACCAGCAGGTCGGCCGCCGCGCCGTGGATCCAGGCCGCGGCCGCTGCCGCCTCCCAGCCCGGCCAGCCCTGGGCCAGCAGCGCGCCGCAGATCCCCGCCAGCACATCGCCGCTGCCGGCGGTCGCCAGCCCGGCATTGCCGGTCGGGTTGACCAGCACCTCGCCATCCGGCCGCGCGATCACTGAGCCCGAACCCTTCAGGATCACGGTGGCGTTCATGCGCAAGGCCATCTCCCGTGCCGATTCCAGGCGGTCGGCCTGCACCACGCCGGTGGTCATGCCGAGCAGGCGCGCGCCTTCCAGCGGATGCGGCGTCAGCACCGCCGGCGCGGACCGCTGCGCCAGGCGCGATTGCAGGTCGGGGCTGGCGCCGATCAGGTTGAGGGCGTCGGCATCGATCACCAGCGGGCTGTCGCTGTCCAGCGCCTTGGCCAGCAGGCGCATCGCGTTCGCCGAGCCGCCCATGCCGGGGCCGATGACCAGCGTGCGCTTGTCGAACTCGAAGTCGTCCGCCAGGCGGAACATGATCTCCGCTTGCAAGCTGTCGTAGCCGGGCGGCTTGTCGAGGGCCGCGACGTAGACGCGCCCGGCGCCCGCATACAGCGCGCCGCGCGCCGCAAGCACCGGTGCGCCGGCCATGCCGTGGGCGCCGCCGACGATGGCGACGTCGCCGAAGCTGCCCTTGTGGGTGTTGTGGCGCCGCGCCGCAAGATGGCGGGCGAAGACGCCGATACCGCTCAGCCGTGCGCCGGCCAGGGGCAGCTTGGCCGCCTCCACGCCCAGCATGTCCACGCGGACTTCCCCGGCATGGTCGCGTCCATCGGCCGTATGCAGTCCCGGTTTGTCGCCGAGGAAGGTGAGGGTGTGGGTGGCGTGCACCGCGACGCCATCCTGGCCGCCGACCACCGCGCCGCTGTCGGCATCCAGGCCGCTCGGCACGTCCAGCGCCAGGATCGGGCAGCGCAGCTCGTCCAGCCCGGTGACCAGTTCGCGATAAGGCTCTTCGATCGGCCGCGACAGGCCGATGCCGAACAGGCCGTCGACCACGAGACCCCACTGCGCGCCGGGCGGCAGCATGTCGATCCAGCCGACCGTGCCCGAGCGGGCGCGCTCGTAGGCGGCGGCCGTCTCGCTGGAAGCTTCGGCGCTGCCCGGCAGATGCAGCACGGTCGCGTCGACCCCGGCCTCGGCCAGGTTGGCCGCCATCTCGAGCGCATCGCCGCCATTGTTGCCGGGGCCGGCGAGGATGAGCACGGGCTGGCTGCGGTCCTCGCCCAGCAGTTCGAGCGCATAGTCCGCGGCCGCCTTGCCGGCGCGCCGCATCAGGGTGCCCGGCGCCAGCTCCGCATAGGCGGCTTGTTCGATGGCGCGCAGCTGCGCGACCGTGTACAGACAGTTTTCCATACGATGACTCATCCTGTTGAGACGACGGCCATTGTCGTGCATTTTCGCCAAAACCGGCGCGCCGTGGGACTACAATAGGCGATTCGACAAGCTTAGCGGAGACACTCATGGATTGGCAGTTCTGGATCGATCGTGGCGGCACCTTCACCGACATCGTGGCGCGCAAGCCCGACGGCCAGCTCCTCACGCACAAGCTGCTTTCCGAGAATCCCGAACAATACCGCGACGCCGCCGTGGCCGGCATCCGCCACCTGCTGGGCGTGCAGGCCGGCGCGCCGGTGCCGGTCGAGCGCATCGAGGCGGTCAAGATGGGCACCACCGTCGCGACCAACGCGCTGCTGGAACGCAAGGGCGAGCGCACGGTGCTGGCGATCACGCGGGGCTTTCGCGATGCGCTGCGCATCGCCTACCAGAACCGTCCCCGCCTGTTCGACCGCCATATCGTGCTGCCGGAACTGCTGTATGCGGAAGTGATCGAGATCGACGAGCGCATCGGCGCCCACGGCGACGTGGTGCAGGCGCTCGACCAGGAGAAGTCCCGCGCCGCCCTCCAGCAGGCCTACGATCAGGGCCTGCGCTCGATCGCCATCGTCTTCATGCATGGCTATCGCCACACGCGGCACGAAGCGCTGGTCGCGCGCATGGCGCGCGAGATCGGCTTTACCCAGGTCTCGGTCTCGCACGAAGTCAGCCCCATGATGAAACTGGTCGCGCGCGGCGACACCACGGTGGTCGACGCCTACCTGTCGCCGATCCTGCGCCGCTACGTCGACCAGGTCGCCGGCGAGCTGCCAGGCGTGAACCTGCAGTTCATGCAGTCCAACGGCGGCCTGACCGATGCGCGCGCCTTCCAGGGCAAGGACAGCATCCTGTCCGGACCGGCGGGCGGCATCGTCGGCATGGTGCGCGCCAGCCAGCTGGCCGGCTTCGAGCGCATCATCGGCTTCGACATGGGCGGGACTTCGACCGACGTGTCGCATTTCTCGGGCGAGTTCGAGCGGGTGTTCGAGACCCAGGTCGCGGGCGTGCGCATGCGCGCCCCGATGATGAGTATCCATACGGTGGCGGCCGGCGGCGGCTCGATCCTGCATTTCGACGGAAGCCGCTACCGCGTGGGGCCGGACAGCGCGGGCGCCCATCCGGGCCCGGCCAGCTACCGGCGCGACGGTCCGCTGGCGGTCACCGACTGCAACGTCATGCTCGGAAAGATCCGGCCGCAGTACTTCCCGCACCTGTTCGGGCCGGGCGGCGACGAGCCCCTCGATGCCGAGGCCGTCGAGGCGCGCTTCAGCGCCATGGCCGAGGAGATCTTCCAGGCCACCGGCGAGCGTCCGAGCCCGGAAAGCGTGGCCGAAGGCTTCATCCAGATCGCCGTCGGCAACATGGCCAACGCGATCAAGCAGATCTCGGTGCAGCGCGGCCACGACGTTACCGAATACGCGCTGACCAGCTTCGGCGGCGCCGGCGGCCAGCATGCCTGCCTGGTGGCCGATGCGCTGGGCATGAAGACGGTCTTCATCCATTCGCTGGCCGGCGTGCTGTCGGCCTACGGCATGGGCCTGGCCGACCAGACCGCGATGCGCGAGCAGGCTGTCGAGGAGCGCCTGGGCGAACCGGCGCTGTCCGGCCTCGCATCCCGCCTGGCCGCGCTGGGCGAACAGGCGCGCGGCCAGCTGCTGGCCCAGGGCGTGGCGCCGGAGCGTATCGCGCTGGTCGAGCGCGTCCACCTGCGCTACGAAGGCACCGACTCGGCGCTGGTGGTCTTGCACGGCGGCATGGCGGCGATGCAGGCGCAGTTCGAACAGGCCTACAAGCGCCGCTATTCTTTCCTGATGCCTTCGCGCGCGCTCGTCGTGGAAGCCGTATCGGTCGAAGCGATCGGCCGCTCGGATGCGCCGCCGGAACAGCAGGCGAGCACGCAGGCGCAGGCGGGCGCACCGCGGCCGGCCGAGACGGTCCCCATGTTCAGCGGCGGCATCTGGCGCGATACCGGCGTGTATACGCGCCGCGCGCTGGCGCCGGGACACACGGTGCGCGGCCCGGCCATCATCGCCGAGGACAACGCCACCACCATCGTGGAGCCGGGCTGGCAGGCGCGGGTGACGCCCTACAACCACCTGGTGCTGGCCCGCGTCGAAGCGCTGCCCGAGCGCCGCGCGATCGGCACCACGGCCGATCCGGTGATGCTGGAAATCTTCAACAACCTGTTCATGTCGATCGCCGAGCAGATGGGCCTGCGCCTGCAGAACACGGCCTACTCGGTCAACATCAAGGAACGCCTCGATTTCAGCTGCGCGATCTTCGACCATGACGGCAACCTGGTGGCCAATGCGCCCCACATGCCGGTGCACCTGGGCTCGATGGGCGAGAGCATCAAGACCGTCATGCGCGAGAACGCGGGACGCATGAAGTCGGGCGACGTCTATGTGCTGAACGACCCCTACAACGGCGGCACCCACCTGCCGGACGTCACCGTGATCTCGCCGGTGTTCGACGAGGCGGGGCAGGAGATCCTGTTCTACGTCGGCTCGCGCGGCCACCACGCCGACATCGGCGGCACCACACCCGGCTCGATGCCGCCGGACTCGAGCCACATCGAGCAGGAGGGCGTCCTGATCAACAACTTCAAGCTGGTCGACGGGACGGACGGCGTGCTGCGCGAAGAAGAAGCGCGCGCGCTGCTGCTCGGCGCGCGCTACCCGGCGCGCAATCCCGACCAGAACATGGCCGACCTGCGCGCCCAGGTCGCCGCCAACCAGAAGGGCGTCGAGGAACTGCGCAAGATGGTCGCGCACTTCGGGCTGGACGTGGTGCGCGCCTACATGGGCCACGTGCAGGACAACGCCGAGGAAGCGGTGCGGCGTGTGATCTCGGCGCTCAAGGATGGCCACTTCGTGAATGAACTGGACAACGGCGCGCGCATCGAGGTGGCGATCCGCGTCGACCAGGCGGCGCGCAGCGCGGAAATCGACTTCACCGGTACCTCGGGCCAGCTGCCGAACAACTTCAACGCGCCCTCGGCGGTGTGCATGGCGGCCGTGCTGTACGTATTCCGCACCTTGGTGGACGACGAGATTCCGCTGAATGCGGGTTGCCTGAAACCCCTGAAGGTCATCATTCCGCCTGGCTCCATGCTGAACCCGCATTATCCGGCGTCGGTGGTGTCGGGCAATGTGGAAACCTCAACTTGCATCACGAATGCGCTCTACGGCGCCCTCGGCGTGATGGCGGCGGCCCAGGGGACCATGAACAACTTCACCTTCGGGAATGCGCGTTACCAGTACTACGAGACCATTTCAGGTGGTTCGGGCGCGGGCGAGGGCTTCGACGGCACGGATGTGGTGCAGACCAACATGACCAACTCGCGCCTGACCGATCCGGAAATCCTGGAGTTCCGCTTCCCCGTACGGCTGGAGAGCTACGAGATCCGCCAGGCTTCGGGCGGGGCGGGGCGCTGGCATGGCGGCAACGGCGGCGTGAGGAAGCTCCGTTTCCTGGAGCCGATGACTGCGGCGATCCTGTCGAACAACCGCATCTACGCGCCCTTCGGGATGGCGGGCGGAGAGCCGGGCGAGCGCGGCCGCAACACCGTGATCCGGGCCGATGGCAGGGCCGAGGTCTTGGGCCACATCGGCAAGACCGATATGGGCGTGGGCGACCTGTTCGTGATCGAGACGCCCGGCGGCGGCGGCTTCGGGAAGGCCTAGGGCGCGCCGCGCCGCTGCGGTAGAATGGGACCAGGATCGATAAAGGAAAAAGCCATGGCCAAGAAAGAAGAACTCGACGAAGAAACCTTGGCGTTCATCCAGTGGTGCATCGAGGTCGAACAGTTCCTCGTCGCCGGCGGCGCGACCGTCAAGCAGGCGCAGGATCACATCGAAGAGCAGGTCGAGTGGTTTGCCGACCAGTTCTACGAGGGCCTGACGCCTGAGGAAGCGGCCAAGGAAGCCCTGGCCTGAGCGCGCAGCGGCGCGGGAGCGCGCACGCCCGGCCTCCGTTCAGGCGGCCGAGATACCATACTTGCGCTTGGCCGCCAGGAATTCGTCCGACAGCGCGGCCAGGCGCGGGTGCTGGGCGTCGTAGGCGCGCAGGTGTTCCAGCTGCTGCGCGCAGACTTCGCTGAGGTGGTGGTCCCACCCCAGCTCGTTGATCTGGCGCAGGATGCCGCCCGCCACGGCCACCATCACTTGCGTGTTGTTCGGCGCCATGTGCAGGGCCTCGAGCAGGGTTTGCACCGCGCCGCGCACGTCGCCCATGTTGCGCTTCTCGTCGGCCACGCCCAGCAGGATCTGGGCCTGGGCCTTGAGCTGCTGGCCCATGCCGTCGGCCAGGTCCGGACGGCCGGCGCGCACGAACACGCCCACCGCCTGGTCGACCGTGACGCCGCTGTCGACGTCGTTCATCACGGTCAGCATCACATCCGACGCCTGCGCATCCAGCTTGTAGTCGAGGCAAGCCTGCGCCAGGCCGATCTTGAGGGTAGGGGACAGGCCGCTGGCGCCGCGCACGGCGTTCACCGCCGCATGCAGCTCGGCCACCGCGGCGGCCGGGTTGCCGGCCTTGTCCTGGACCAGCGCGTTCGAGTAGGCCTTGCAGGTGTCCGCCGCCGGATTGCCGCGCAGCGAACGGTCCAGGTCGCGCACCACATTGCCGGCCTGGGCCACGTCGCCGCGCGTGACCAGCGCCTTGACCAGGTTGACGTGGTCTTCGGGATTGCGGAATTCGGAATAGCGCGCCCTGGTGACCACCTGGCGGAAGGATTTCTCGGCCGTCTCGGCGTCGCCCGCTTCCATCGCCACTTCGCCCAGCTTGCGCAGGCGCCGCACCATGTGCGGAGAGATAGCGACGGCTTCCTCCAGCACCTTCTGCGCCTCGGCCGGGGTGCCGCTGATTTCGATGCAGCGCGCAAGCAGGTCGTAGGCCGCCATCAGTTGCGGGTTGCCCTGGATCAGCTGTTCGAGCACGGCGCGGGCTTCTTCCACCTGCTCCTGGGCGAGCAGGGTGCGCGCCAGGCCCAGGCCGGCCCAGCCGAGCGGGCGCTCGGACAGCACTTCTCGGTAGATCGAGCCGGCTTCCCCATGCTCGCCCAGCGCCGCGTGGAGTTCCGCCCGCAGGCGGGTGAAGTCGAGTCCGAAGCGCGGCAGCGCCGCCGCACCTTTTTCGCAGGCGGCAATGGCCTCGCGCAGCCTGCCCTGGGCGGCCTGCTGCCAGGCCGGGAGCAGGGCGGCGCGGCGCTCCAGCGCGCGCTTGATGCGGCCGCTGAGCATGTCCACGGTGAAGGGCTTGAGGACGTAGTCGGTCGGGGTCAGCTCGGCCGCGCTGACCACCTTGCCGTACACCCCCTCGGAGGTGAGCATGATGAAGATGGTCGAGGCGTTGATCAGCTTGTGGTGGCGCAGGTCCTCAAGAAGCTGCTGGCCGTCCTGGCCTTCGCCGCTGCCGCCGGCCAGGTCGTACTCGCACAAGATCACGTCGTAGGAACGGCGGCTCAGCTGCTTGATGGCCGTGTTGGCGTTGACCGCATACTCGACCTTCGAGATGCCGATCTGGTTCAGCATGTTTTGCAGGCTGGTGCGCATTCCCTGGTTGGGATCGACCACCAGGACCGCCAGGTTTCCGTTCTCTTGCATCGTTGCCGTCTCTTTCGCCTCTTGCGCGCAGTGATGAAGGCGCGCTTATTGTCATTTTGTTCGGTAAAGATACCTATAAGCATCGCTCATATCAAGAAATCTTCATTCGAAGTGTCCATATCCGGGCAATGTTGCAACGCTGTATAATAGCGGGCTATCTTCCACCCTAGCAGCCACGCTGCATCAACCGACTGTCCAAGCCATGTTGATTCTGCCGGGTTCCAACGCCCTCTCCGCCTTCCGTAGCCAACGCCTCCTGAGCCAATTGCAAGCCGTCGCCCCGTCGATTGCCGCAGTGCAGGCGCGCTTCTACCACTTCATCGACGCCAGCGCTCCGCTGAGCACGGACGACACTGCCCAGCTGTCCGCCATGCTCACGTACGGCGAGCCTGCGCCCGAAGCACTCTACGAGGGCGTGACCGAGGAGTTCTTCGTGATCCCGCGTCTCGGCACCATCTCGCCGTGGGCTTCGAAAGCGACCGACATCGCCCACAACTGCGGCATGGCCCACATCCACCGCATCGAGCGCGGCGTCGGCTATACCGTGGTGCTCAAGGGAGGCATCCTGGGCAGCAGCATCGGCGCGCCGAAGAAGCTGCAGGACCAGGAAGTCGCCGCCGTCGTCGCGCTGCTGCACGATCGGATGACCGAGACCGTATTGCGCCGCGCCGACGAGGCCCAGCAGCTGTTCAGCGAACTGGAAGGCAAGCCGCTCGAGAAGATCGACGTGCTTGGCGCCGGCCGCGAGGCGCTGGTGCGCGCCAACACCGAACTTGGCCTGGCGATGTCGATCGATGAGATCGACTACCTGAACGAGGCCTTCACCAAGGCCCAGCGCAACCCGACCGACGTCGAACTGATGATGTTCGCGCAGGCCAACAGCGAACACTGCCGCCACAAGATCTTCAACGCGGACTGGATCATCGACGGCGTCAAGCAGGACAAGTCGCTGTTCGCGATGATCAAGAACACCCACCAGCTGAACCCGCGCGGCACCGTGGTCGCCTATAGCGACAACTCCTCGATCATCGAAGGCGCGACCGTGACCCGCTTCTTCCCGCGCGCTGGCGAAGTCTATGCTCCGTCGACCGAGCTGGTGCACACCCTGATGAAGGTCGAGACCCACAACCACCCGACCGCGATTTCCCCGTTCCCGGGCGCCTCGACCGGCGCCGGCGGCGAGATCCGCGACGAGGGCGCGACCGGCCGCGGCGCCAAGCCGAAGGCGGGCCTGACCGGCTTCACGGTGTCGAACCTGCTGCTGCCGGACGCCCAGCGTCCGTGGGAAAACGCCAGCGACGTGACCAAGGGCGACGCTGGCCGCAGCGACGCCGTCTACGGCAAGCCGGAGCGCATCGCTTCGCCGCTGCAGATCATGATCGACGGCCCCATCGGCGGCGCCGCCTTCAGCAACGAGTTCGGCCGTCCGGTCCTGGGCGGCTACTTCCGCACCTACGAGCAAAACGTCGGTGCGGCGGGCGCGGTCTACGGTTATCACAAGCCGATCATGATCGCTGGCGGCATCGGCAACATCTCGGCCGCGCACACCCACAAGGACGAGATCCCGGTCGGTTCCCTGCTGATCCAGCTGGGCGGCCCGGGCATGCGCATCGGCATGGGCGGCAGCGCCGCCTCCTCGATGGCGACCGGCACCAACACCGCCGACCTGGACTTCGACTCGGTCCAGCGCGGCAACCCGGAAATGGAGCGCCGTGCCCAGGAAGTCATCAACGGCTGCTGGCAGATGGGCGCGGACAACCCGATCATCTCGATCCACGACGTCGGCGCGGGCGGCCTGTCGAACGCTTTCCCGGAAATCGTCAACGACGCCAAGCGCGGCGCGATCTTCGAGCTGCGCAAGGTGCCGCTGGAGGAGAGCGGTCTGGCGCCGAAAGAAATTTGGTCCAACGAATCGCAAGAGCGCTATGTGTTGGCGATTTCGCCGGATAACCTTGCAAAATTTGCAGCACTGTGCGAGCGCGAGCGCTGCCCCTTCGCCGTGGTCGGCACCGCCACCGAAGAACGCCAGCTGCGCCTGATCGACGACCAGGCGGATGACCAGGCGAATGCGGCCCCGGTCGACATGCCGATGGACGTCCTGCTCGGCAAGCCGCCCAAGATGCTGCGCGACGTCGAACATGTGGAGCACAGCTTCCCGCCGGTGGACCTGACCGGCATCGAGCTGGAAGAAGCCGGCCGCCGCGTGCTGCTGCAGCCGACCGTGGCCGACAAATCCTTCCTGATCACGATCGGCGACCGCAGCGTGGGCGGCATGACCGTGCGCGACCAGATGGTCGGTCCGTGGCAGGTGCCGGTGGCCGACTGCGCCGTCACCGCCATGTCCTATGAAGGCTTCGTGGGCGAGGCGATGGCCATGGGCGAGCGCACCCCGCTGGCCGTGATCGACGCCGCCGCCTCGGGCCGCATGGCCGTTGGCGAGGCGATCACCAACATCGCCGCCGCCGCCATCGGCGACATCTCCGATATCAAGCTGTCGGCCAACTGGATGGCGGCCTGCGGCCAGCCGGGCCAGGACGCCGCGCTGTTCGACACCGTCAAGGCGGTGGGCATGGAGCTGTGCCCGGCGCTGGGCGTGTCTATCCCGGTCGGCAAGGATTCGCTGTCGATGCGCACCACCTGGAACGACGAGGGCCAGAACAAGGCCGTGATCTCGCCGGTGTCGCTGATCGTGTCCTCGTTCGCGCCGGTTACCGACGTGCGCCGTTCGCTGACCCCGCAACTGCGCACCGACCTCGGCGAAACCGCCCTGGTGCTGATCGACCTGGGCCGCGGCAAGAACCGCCTGGGCGCCTCGGTGCTGGCGCAAGTCACCCAGCAGCTGGGCGACAGCGTGCCGGACGTCGATTCGCCCGAGGACCTGAAGGCCTTCTTCCAGGCCATCCAGCAGCTGAACAAGGACGGCAAGCTGCTGGCCTACCACGACCGCTCGGACGGCGGCCTGTACGCCACCCTGTGCGAAATGGCCTTCGCGGGCCGCGCCGGCGTCTCGGTCAACCTCGACATCCTGACCATGGAAGGCGAGCACGCTTCCGATTGGGGCGACGCCAAGAACTGGGCCGGCCAGGTCGCCGAGCGCCGCAACGAGATGACCCTGCGCGCGCTGTTCAGCGAAGAGCTGGGCGCCGTGGTGCAGGTGCGTGCGGAAGACAAGAGCGCTGTGATGAACGTGCTGCGCGATCTGGGCCTGGGCGCCTGCAGCCACATCATCGGCAAGCACAACGACCGTGGCGTGATCGAGTTCACCCGCGACGCCAAGGTGATCTACAACGTGCAGCGCAGCAGCCTGCACCGCCTGTGGAGCGAGACCAGCTGGCGCATCGCGCGCCTGCGCGACAACCCGGCCTGCGCCGACGCCGAATACGAGCGCCTGCTGGACGAGCAGGATCCGGGCATCACCCCGAAGCTCAGCTTCGACCTGCTTGATGACGTGGCTGCCCCGTTCATCGCGACCGGCGTGCGCCCGCGCGTGGCGATCCTGCGCGAGCAGGGCGTCAACTCGCACATCGAGACCGCGTGGGTGATGCACCAGGCCGGCTTCACCGCCGTCGACGTGCACATGAGCGACCTGATCGCCGGCCGCGCCAAGCTGGACGACTTCCACGGCATCATCGCCGTCGGCGGCTTCTCCTACGGCGACGTGCTGGGCGCGGGCGAGGGCTGGGCCAAGACCATCCTGTTCAATCCGCAGCTGTCGGAACAGTTCGCGCGCTTCTTCCAGCGCCAGGACACCTTCGGCCTGGGCGTGTGCAACGGCTGCCAGATGCTGAGCAACCTGAAGTCCATCATCCCGGGCGCGCAGGCGTGGCCGAAGTTCACCCGCAACAAGTCGGAGCAGTTCGAAGCGCGCTTCGGCATGGTGGAAGTGCTGGACTCGCCGTCGATCTTCTTCCAGGGCATGGCCGGCACCCAGGCGCCGATCGCCATCGCCCACGGCGAAGGCTTCGCCGACTTCTCGCTGACCGGCGACATGAACGCCGCGCTGAAGTCGCTGCGCTATATCGACAACCGCGGCCAGGCAACCGAGACCTACCCGTTCAACCCGAACGGCTCGCCGGGCGGCCTGACCGCCGTGACCACCGAAGACGGCCGCTTCACCGCGATGATGCCGCACGCCGAGCGCGTGTTCCGCACCGTCGTGCACTCGTGGGCGCCGGATTCCTGGGGTGACGAGTCGCCGTGGATGCGCATGTTCCGCAACGCGCGCAAGTGGGTCGGCTAAGCGGCGGCCACTCGAAAAAGCGCCTCTTCGGAGGCGCTTTTGCATTCGCCGGCTAGCGGAACCGGTTCCGCTTCGCTCTGGCATATCATACGAACATGAACAAGAAGCACACCAAGATGGGAGAAACCATGGCAAGCGAGGACGTCACTTTCGAGAATGTGGCGGCAGCCGCGGCCGGCCTGCAAAAGGACGGCAAGGAAATCAATATCGACGCGGTGCGCGAGGTGCTCGGATTCGGCACGCCGACCGCGATCTACAAGCACCTGGCCGCCTGGCGCGCCGAGCACGTCAAGCCGCCTGAGCTGCCGCGTCCCGATATTCCGGAATCGATCGTCAACGACCTGGTCGAATGGGTCAGGCAGTTCGCCGACCAGGCCAGCGCCGGCGTGCGCGAATCGATCTCGCAAACCGCCAGCGACACCGAGGCGCTGCTGCGCGCCGGCGACGAGCTGGAAGCCGAGCGCGATGCGCTGGCGACCGCACGCGCCCAGGTCGAGGCCGAACTGGCCGACCGCTCGGAAGAAATCGAGCGCCTGAACGCGGAACTGCGCAACGCGCGCCAGATCGCCACCGACGCCCTGGTCAGCAAGGCCAAGGACCAGCTGGCCATCGACGGCAAGGACAAGCAGCTTGCCGAGCTGCGCGCCCAGCTGGAGCGCAACGTGACGGCCCAGGCCGAGGAATCCGACCGCCGCCTGGCCGCGGAAATGGAGCTGGTGGGCGCCACCACCGCGCGCTCCAGCCTGGAATCCGAGCTCAACGACCTGCGCAAGCAGCTGGAGACTTCCTACGCCGAACGCAGCAAGCTGCGGGCGGAAATCGAGGTCCTGCGCGGGAAGAAATAGTCGCTGTAGGAAAGATTTTTCTAGGAATTTCAACTACTTGCACGGCTGAGCTGACGCAAGCCGTGCCGCACAGCGTGCGCGCATCATCCTCCGGAAGCGGCCATTTCGGGCCGTCCGACCTCGGAGGATGCGATGAAGTTGAGTTCTTTCTTGACCTGTATGGCAAGCCGGGTGGCATTGGTGCTGGGGCTCGTTCTTGGTCTGGCCGGCAGTCCCGGCATGGCGGCTGCCCAGGCCAGGGTGGTGCTGGCGGATACGGCGTTCGTGGCGAACCCCTGCGCGCAGCTGGTCATGCAGGCGGAGACGGAACTGGCCGACTGCGCTTGTCCGCCCAAGGGCTGCGTGCGTACGCAGGGTTACTGGAGCAACAAGCCGGGCGTGGTCTGGCCGTCGGGCTTCGACCGCAACGCGCCGTTCTTCTCCAGCGGCCTGGCCTGGCAGCAGATCATGGACCGCCCGACGCGCGGCGACGCTTACCTGATCCTGGCCCACCAGTACGTGGCGGCGGTCCTGAACCGCGCCGCGGGCGCTTCGGCCCCGTCGGGCGTGCAGAGCGTGATCAATGCGGCGACGGCGTGGTTCAACAGCGGGGTGGCCCTGGGCGAGTGCACGGCGGGCGGATGCCCTCTGCAACGTGCCTGGGCAGGCGTGCTCGATGCCTACAACAACGGTGTCTATCCGGGCGCGCCGCGGCATTGCGACGAAGAATAAGCGTCGGGCAGGGCCCAGCCCGGGCTCGCCGGCCTTTCGATCAGCATCATCGACCGCTTTCGGCCGGCGGCCGAAGCGGCCATGTTTGCACGGGCGTCCATTTGTACACCAAGATCAGGCGAATGTCGCGCGCAACACGACGACATTGTCGTAAAAATTGCTACAGCAATTGGAACTTTTGCTTGCGATATTTGTAACACTTCTCTTACACTGAACCCTAGACGAGCACGCTACAAGCTCGCATGGATATTTATCGACAACGATCGAATGTCTAAGGGGATGGCTCAGTATGTCAGTATTGCTCGCGCCCGATTCGGGCCTGTTTCCCGGCCGCCGCGTGTCGCGCGCGGCGGCCGGGCGCCGCCAATCGCTTCGAAATCTCTTCAGCATATCCGCCGGGCTACCCGCCACCACGGCTTCCGGAAGTCGGACAGTGAAGGCCGGGGCAGTCCGGCCATCCGTTGGGCCGGCTGCTTTCCACCAATCCGCTAACGATGGAGTCGCGCCATGACAGAACTCAGAGCGTTTATGGAATCCCTGGTTGACAACAGGGCGCCGGAATTGCCTGCGGAAGCGATCGCGGAAATATTGGACCGCCTGATCTGGTGTGTCTCGGATAACGGGGAGGAAATCCTCGCCGTCCGGGATAAGTGGCTGGATTCCGGCGATGAGTACAGGATCGCGGTCGCCCTGTCGATGAGCGACGTGTTCCCGTTTAATACGAAGGTCCAGCTGGAAGAGGGCTTGACCGGGATCGCGCGCCGTTTCCCGAATTTGCGCGGCAAATGCATCGAGTGGCTGGGGCATTCCAGCGAGTTGCCTTGACGCGGGAGTCGCCGGCGCCGCGCCGGGACGGCAGATCCGGATGAGGGCATCGCGGGGCCTTGGCCCGTGCGCGGTCGTCCTCGCACTCTGCGACCAGGCAGTGACCGCGCATGCCGTTTGCCTCGATCCCCGGACCGGACAATCCGGGTATCGGACGCCACTCGGCGTCGAAGTGGCCGCCGCCGAAGCGATCGTGATCGGGCGCGTGCAATCGGAGGAAGGCCTGAGCGACGATCCCGAGGACCCGGACGGTATCAGCGCCTTCAGGATCACGATCGACGTGCTGGAGAACCTGAAGGGGAAGGCGCCGGCACAGCTTGTGGTCATGAATGACAACACCTCCTCGCGCTACGCCATGGCGACGGGTGAAGAGCACCTGCTCTTCCTCTCGCAGGATGGAAATCGGTATTGGGTGAATGCTTGCGGGAACTCAGCCACGAGACACGAAGCCGAAGGGCTGCTGAAAGAGCTTCGACAGTTGTTGCGGACAAAGAACTAGGACCGCCGGTGTCTGTGGAAGGGGCGGGCAGCAATGCATCGGCCCGTCCTTGTCGCGGGTCTGCGGGTTCGGAAGCGGGAAGGGCAAGGTCCGGCTGGATAAGGCCTGCGCCCGCGGATGTTCGCGACAATGAAAAAGCGCTCCCGAGGGAGCGCCTTTCGCTTGCCGATCCAGCGTGATTACTGAACCTTGGCCTTCTTGACCAGGCTTTCGCGGTACTGCGCCAGCTGACGCTGCTGCAGCTGTTCCGCGACCTGCTGCTTGACTTCGTCCAGGGCCGGGATCTTGGCCGCACGGGTGTCTTCCAGCTTGATCACGTGGTAGCCGAACTGGGTCTTCACCGGGGTTTCGGTGATGGCGCCTTTTTGCAGGCCAACCATGGCCTTCGAGAACTCAGGCACATAGGCTGCCGGGCTTGCCCAGTCCAGGTCGCCGCCGTTGTTGGCGCTGCCGTCTTTCGACTGCTTGGCCAGTTCTTCGAACTTGGCGCCGCCCTTCAGCTTGGCGATGATGGCCTTGGCTTCTTCCTCGGTGCCCACCAGGATGTGGCGTGCGTGGTATTCCTTGTCGCCCACTTGCGACTTGTACTTGTCGTACTCGGCCTTGATGTCGGCATCCTTGACCGGGTTCTTCTTGACGTAGTCCGCGAGCATGGCGTTGATGATGATGCTCTGGCGGGCGTTGTCGATCGCTGCCTTCACGTCGGCGCGCGCGCCGATGTTCTGCTTGTCGGCTTCCTGGATCAACACTTCGCGGCCGATCAGGTCACGCTTGATCGCTTCGCGCAGTTGCGGCGAATCGGTGGCGCGGCCCTGGGCGACGACTTGCTTGACCAGCTGGTCAACCTTGGCCGCCGGGATCGGCTTGCCATTGACGGTCGCAACGTTTTGCGCGAATGCTGGCATGGCAACCATTGCGGTCATGGCTAACAACAGGCGGGCTGGCTTCAAAATCATTGTTGAGATCCTATATAAACACGAAAAGTATCGCCGCGGGCGACGAGAACCGGCGCCGAACCAGGTTTGTCTCCATCCTGGATGCGCCGCCGGCGACAGCACATCTTACTGCACCTTTGCCTTTTTGACCATTTGCTCCTGGTAGGCCTGCAGTTTCTGCTGGGTCAGGGAGTCCGCGATCTGCGGCTTGACTTCTTCCAGCGACGGCAGCTTGGCGGCGCGGGTGTCGTCCAGCTTGATCACGTGGAAGCCGGCCTGGGTCTTGACCGGGGTCTCGGTGATGGCGCCTTTCTGCAGGCCGGTGAAGCCGGCGGCGAACTCAGCCGGGAAGGAGGCAGGCACAGCCCAGTCCAGGTCGCCGCCGCTGTTGGCGGTGCCGGTGTCCTTCGATTGCTTGGCCAGGTCCTCGAACTTGGCGCCGCCCTTGAGCTTGGCGATGATCGCCTTGGCGTCCGCTTCGCTGTCGGTCAGGATGTGGCGCACGTGGTATTCCTTGTCGCCGGTCTGGGCCTTGAACTTGTCGTACTCGGCCTTGATTTCCGCGTCGCTCACCGGGTTCTTGGCGATGTAGTCCTTGGCGAGCTGGTTCACGACGATGGCCTGGCGCGCGTTGTCCAGCGCGGCCTTCACTTCCGGCTTCTTGTCGTAGCCCTGCTTGATGGCTTCCTGCATCAGCACTTCGCGCTCGATGAGGCCTTGCTTGATCATTTCACGCAGCTGCGGCGAATCCTGGCCCTGGCCTTGCGCGACGACTTGCTTGACCATCGCATCGGCACGCGCCGACGGGATCGGCTTGCCGTTCACCACTGCGAGGTTCTGGGCAAAGGCGGGCGCCGCTGCAACGGCGATCAGGGCTAACAGCAGGCGTGCTGGCTTAAAAGTCATGTGGTGTTCCTGTAGCGGGGAGAGTTGCTGGACGAGGTTAGATTAGTTTTTGTAACAACCAGTTCAATTGTCGGCGAGTTTTCTTAAAGCAGCCTGAAGCCGACATTCAGGACTGTTCGGAAGGCGCGGTCGCCGTGATGGCGAGCGCGTGGATTTCCGCTTTGTTAATCATTTCGTGCACGGCATCATACACAAGACGATGCCGCATGACTAGCGTGCGGCCCTCGAACTGGTCCGAGACGATTTTCACGCTGTAATGGCTGCCGCCGGAGGCCGCGCCCGCATGGCCGGCATGCAGGTGGGAATCGTCCGTGATCTCGAGCACGGAAGGCTTCAGTTCGGCCTGCAGGCGCTCGCGCAGGCGTTCGGTGCGATCGGTAGGGGTGCTCATGCGTCCTCCTCAATATGTTTGGAAAGCATCAGGGTCTGGACGACCACGAAGGCGAAGAAAATGCCGGTAAAGCCGAACAGCTTGAAGCTGACCCAGGCGCTGGTATCGGTGGCGAACACCACGAAGGCCATCAAGAGGTTCAGCAGGCCCATGGCGAAGAAGAACACGATCCAGGTATAGCCGACCCGGTTCCAGACCGGATCGGGCAGCTTCACCTGGGCCTCCATCACCGAGCGCATCAAGTTTTTGCGGTACAAGACCTGGGCCACCAGCAGGGCCAGGGCGAAGCCCCAGTACAGGATGGTCGGCTTCCACTTGATGAAGGTGTCGTCGTGGAAGTAGATGGTGGCGCCGCCGGCGACCACGATCACGCCCAGCGACAGCCACAGCATGCCGTCGACCTTGCGCCCGCGCGCCAGCAAATAGCCGATCTGCAGGAAGGTGGCGACGATCGCCACCGCCGTCGCCAGCAGGATCGCCGACTGGCTGGGCGGCACCGAGCCGCCCGCGATCAGGCCGCCGAGGAACTGGGTGGCCAGGCCGTGGGCCCACTCCTGGTTGCTTTCACCATATTTATAGGTGCCGAAGAACAGGATGACCGGGAACAGGTCGAACAGGAATTTCATTGCGGGGTAGTCCCTTGGTGGTTAGATGGGTTCGAAGCGCAGGGCGGCGGAGTTGATGCAGTAGCGCAGGCCGGTCGGCGGCGGACCGTCGGGGAAGACGTGGCCCAGGTGGGCGTCGCACACGGCGCAGATGATCTCGGTGCGCAGCATGCCGTGGGTGCGGTCTTCCTTCTCGATCACATTGTCCGGGTCGAGGGCGCGGAAATAGCTGGGCCAGCCGCAGCCGGAATCGAACTTGGCGTCCGACTCGAACAGCGGGGTGTCGCAGCAGACGCAGTGATAGATGCCGTGCTCGTGATGGTCCCAGTACTTGCCGGTGAAGGCGCGCTCGGTGGCGGCATGGCGCGTGACCTGGTACTGCATCGGGTCGAGCTGGGAACGCCACTCGGCGTCGGTCTTCGTCACTTTATCGTTCATGATGGCCTGTCTCTTAATCAGGATGAGCAGCTTACTTCAAGATGCGCCGCCCAGTCAGGGGGCAAGGCGGCATAGGATTCGTTTTCCGGCTGTTCGTCGTAGGGGCGCTCGAGCACGGCCAGCAGCTTGTGCACGCCGCTGTAGTCGCCATTCTGCGCCTGTTCGATCGCCACCTGGGCCAGGTAGTTGCGCAGCACGTACTTGGGATTGACGCGGTTCATGGCCTCGCTGCGCAGGGCGTCGTCGCTGGACTCGGCGCGCAGGCGCGCGCGGTAGGTCGCGGCCCAGGCGTCGAAGGCTTCGCGGTCGATGAACAGGTCGCGCAGCGGCGTGTCGAAGGAAGGATCCTCCACCCGCAGTCCGCTCAGGCGGCGGAAGAACAGGGTGAAATCGGCATGGTTGGCCTGTAGCAGCTGGAACATGGCGTCGAACAGGGCGCCGTCCTCGTCGCGGGTGTCGCGCAGGCCCAGCTTGGCGTGCAGCAGCTCGTCGAGCTGGGCGCCGAAGGCGGGACGGTACACATCCAGGGCTTCCTCGGCTTCTTCAGGCGTGCCGATCAGCGGCAGCAGGGCGTTGCCCAGCGCATAGCAGTTCCAGTGGCCCACCGGCACCTGGTTGGCATAGGAATAGCGGCCACCCTGGTCGGTGTGATTGCAGATGTGGTTGGCGTCGAAGGCTTCCATGAAACCAAAGGGGCCGTAGTCCAGGGTCAGTCCCAGGATCGACATGTTGTCGGTGTTCATGACGCCATGCATGAAGCCCACCGCCTGCCAGTGCGCGATCATGCGCGCGGTGCGGCGGGTCACTTCGGCCAGCAGTTCCTTGTAGGGGTTCACCGCGCCGGCGAATTCCGGATAGAAGTTCTTGATGACGTAGTCGGCCAGGATGCGCAGCTCGTCCTGCTTGTTCCTGTAGTGCCAGTGCTCGAAGGAACCGAAGCGCACGAAGGAGGGCGCCATGCGGGTGACCACGGCGGCCGTCTCCACGCTTTCGCGGACGATGGGCTGGTGCGAGCCGGTGACGATCAGGGCGCGGGTGGTCGGGATGCCGAGGGCGGCCATCGCTTCGGAGCAGAGGAATTCGCGGATCGAGGAGCGCAGCACGGCGCGGCCGTCGCCCATGCGCGAATACGGCGTCAGGCCGGCGCCCTTGAGCTGGAGCTCCATGGGGCCGTTCGGGGTGGCGATGTCGCCCAGGGTGATCGCGCGGCCATCGCCCAGCTGGCCGGCCCAGACGCCGAACTGGTGGCCCGAGTACACGGCCGACAGGGGCTGGGAACGGACGGCCACCTTGTTGCCGGTGAAGACGGCAACGAAGTCCTCGTTCGCCAGCTCGCCCGCATTCAGGCCGACCAGCGCCGCTGCCGGGTTGCTCGCCGCGATGAAGTAGGGCGAAGGCAGCGGGGTCGGCATCAGGCGCGTGTAGAAGGCCGGGGGCAGCTCGGCAAACGAATTGTTCAGGGGGAGTTCGTCGGCAGTAATGGCAGTTCCAGTATCAAGGGATGGTGGATGTCGGGATTCTACCGTACCGGGCCGAATGTGGAGGCGCACGGGTGGGAGAGGACGAAGTAGCGGCGCTGTCAGACCGCGACCTTACCAACGTCATTCCGGCGGAGGCCGGAATCCAAGTGTCTTCGCGCGCCACTTATGTTGAATGTAGGCGCGGCGCGGAAACGTGGGTTCCGGCCTTCGCCAGAACGACGAGCTAACGAACTAGCGCCCTACGAGCGTGAGCATGTTCCGCAAATACCTGCTGCATCGCATCATCGAATTGCATTGACGACCGTACTCTGACCACGTTACAACATTCACGAAGTTGCAAAATAGATCATGGAGACGCCGATGACCGACTACCCGATGAGCCCCCTGATGGGCCAGATGATGGACCAGCCGCTGCTGATCTCGAGCATTATCGAGTTCGCCGCGCGCCACTACGGCGACAGCGAGATCGTCTCGCGCCGGGTGGAAGGCGATATCCACCGCTATACCTACCGCGAGTGCGAGCAGCGCTCGCGCAAGCTGGCCCATGCCCTGGCCGGCCTGGGCGTCAGGATGGGCGACCGCGTCGCCACCCTGGCCTGGAACGGCTACCGCCACATGGAGCTGTACTACGGCGTTTCCGGCTCGGGCGCCGTCCTGCACACCATCAACCCGCGCCTGCACCCCGAGCAGATCGCCTACATCGTCAACCACGCCGAGGACCAGTTCCTGTTCTTCGACCTGACTTTCCTGCCCGCCATCGAGATCATGGCGCGCACCTGCAAGACCGTGAAGGGCTACGTGGCCATGTGCGGGCGCGAGCACATGCCGCGCGAGACCAGCATCCCCATGCTGCTGTGCTACGAGGAGCTGGTCGGCGCCGCCCCCGACGACTACCGCTGGCCCCAGTTCGACGAGCGCAGCGCCGCGGCCCTGTGCTATACCTCGGGCACCACCGGCAATCCGAAAGGCGCCCTGTATTCTCACCGTTCGTCGGTGCTGCACGCCTACGCCTCGGCCATGCCGAACGCGCTGAACGTGTCCTCGGCCGACGTGGTGCTGCCCGTGGTGCCGATGTTCCACGTCAATGCCTGGGGCCTGCCGTACTCGGTGCTGCTGTCCGGCGCCAAGATGGTCTATCCGGGCGCCGCGCTGGACGGCAAGTCGCTGTACGAGCTGTTCGAGCAGGAGGGCGTGACCTTCTCGGCCGGCGTGCCCACGGTCTGGCTGGGCCTGATCAACTACGTGCTGCAGAACGACCTGCGCTTCTCGACCTTCCGCCGCACCGTGATCGGCGGCTCGGCCTGTCCGCCGGCCATGATGGACACCCTGATCGACCGCCTGCGCGTGCAGGTGGTGCACGCCTGGGGCATGACGGAGATGTCGCCGCTGGGCACCGCCTGCACCCTGATGGGCAAGCACATGAAGATGCCGGTCGAGGACCAGCGCGCCGTGCTGCGCAAGCAGGGCCACGCCATCTACGGCGTCGACATGAAGATCGTGGACGACGACGGCAGCGAGCTGCCCTGGGATGGCGCGACCTACGGCCACCTGCTGGTGAAGGGCCCCTGGGTGGTGTCCGGCTACTTCCGCGGCGAGGGCGGCAGCGTGCTGCAGGATGGCTGGTTCCCGACCGGCGACGTGGCCACCATCGACCCGGACGGCTACCTCGGCATCACCGACCGCAGCAAGGACGTGATCAAGTCGGGCGGCGAGTGGATCGGCTCGATCGACCTGGAGAACGTCGCGATGTCCCATCCGGCCGTGCTGCAGGCGGCCTGCATCGGCGTCCAGCATCCGAAATGGAGCGAACGGCCCTTGCTGGTGGTGGTGCGCCGCCCCGGCATGGAGGTGTCAAGCGAGGAGCTGCTGCGCTTCTTCGAAGGCAAGGTCGCCAAGTGGTGGATTCCGGACGACGTGGTGTTCGCCGACAGCCTCCCGGTCGGCGGCACCGGCAAGATCCAGAAGAACAAGCTGCGCGAGGCCTACCAGGAGTACCGCCTGCCCACCGCATAGGGGCGACGGCGCCGCCCTTGCGCCATGTTCTCCCGCTTGGCGGTATGCTCGGCCATATCGTCAAGCGCACGGAGGCCATCGCATGCATCCCTCGAACATCGTCCTGCTGGAGTTCCACCCGGAGCGCGACAACCTCACGCGCGACAAGGAGCTGCGCGACGGCCTGTCCGTGGCCCTGCGCATGGGTAAGACGCTCTGGCTGGCCAACGACGAATCGGTCAGCATCGAGCGCCTGACCCTGGCCGACAAGGACAGTTCGGGCAAGAGCAGCTTCACCCGCGACCACAAGCAGTTTGCCTTGCACGATTTCCTCGACCTGCCGCTTCCGCCCCATGGCGAGACGAAGGACGACATCAACGAGGCCGATATCGAGGGCCTCGCCTGCGACGACAAATATATGTGGCTGGTCGGTTCGCACAGCCTGCGCCGCAAGCAGCCCAAGCCGGACGACGGCGCAAAGAAAGCCCACAAGCGCCTGTGTTCCGTCGGCGCCGACGGCAACCGCTACCTGCTGGCGCGCATTCCCGTCGCCACCGAAAACGGCGAGACGACCCTGGCGAAGGAAGTCGAACACAAGGGAAAACGGCGCAGCGCCGCGCTGCTGCGCGGGGACGAGCATGGCAACGAACTCACGGCGCTGCTCAAGGAAGACGAACACTTCGGCCCCTTCCTGTCCATCCCCGGCAAGGACAACGGCTTCGACATCGAAGGCATCGCCGTCGCCGGCAAGCACCTGCTGCTGGGCCTGCGCGGCCCCGTGCTGCGGGGCTGGGCGGCCATCCTGGAGGTGGCCGTGGTGGACGACGAACCCGGCAAGCTGCGCCTGGCCCCGGTGGACGGCGAGGCCCAGATGCTGCGCAAGCACTTCGTCGACCTGCACGGCCTCGGCATCCGCGACCTGTGCGTGCAGGGCAAGGACCTGCTGATCCTGGCCGGGCCCACCATGGACCTGGACGGGCCGGTCCACGTCTACCGCTGGCCGGGCGGCGCGCAGCCGGACAAGGAGACGGTGATGCCGCACGAACGGCTCGAGCGTCTGCTGAGCCTGCCCTATGGCGAGGGCGTGGACCATCCGGAAGGCATGACCCTGTTCCCCGGCCCAGAGGGCGCCGAGGACGGGCTGATGGTGGTCTACGATTCCGCCTCGCCCAGCCGCCAGATCGGCGACAGCATCATCGTGGCGGATGTGTTTCCGCTGCCCCGGCACAGGAAGCGCAAGGGCGCTTGAAGCCGGCTAGCGCTTTTGCGCCTTGACGGCGGACCAGAGCACGCGCGGGAGCTGGTACAGCACATAGCCTCCCACCGCGAGGACGCAGGCGACCAGCACCGGCAGTACGGGTCCGAAGGCATAGCTCATGCCGAAGGCGAAACCTAGCAGGGTCTCGGAGCGGTAGATGGGATAAAAGAAGGCCAGCAGGAGCAGCCCCTGCATCAGGTATTCGCACAGGTCGGTGCGTCCCAGGCTGAAGAACAGCGCCACGGCCGCACCGAACAGCAGGCCGCCGGCGAAGCCCGGAGCCGCCGCAAAAGCTTTCTTCGCGCCGTAGCGGGCCTCGACGCGCGAGGCCGCGACCCAGGCCAGCAGCGGCAACAGGATCACCCCCCACCAGTTCGAGATGGCGGGCATGTCGGCGCGCGCCAGCAGGTGATGGGCCGGCACGCCGGTGGTGAGATGCTGCCAGGCGAGCATTAGGCCGGTGGCAAGCGCCACTGCGAATGTAAGTTGGCGACGCATGCTGACTCCTCGTTAACGGGACACGAGGATTGTGGCAGTTATTTCGCAGAACGCAATGCGCCTTGCATGTTCTGCTGCGCTTGCTGCCCCTGCGCTTTCGGCGGCTCCTGCCTCGGCGCCCTGTGCAGCGACCACAGCATGCGCACGCCGTGGTGTCCCAGGTAGGCGGCCGGCGCCAGTGCACAGGCCGCAAGGACCGGAACCACGGGCCCGAAAGCATAGGCGGCGCCGAACACGAATCCGACGACGCAGCCGGCGCGGTAGATCGGATAGGCCAGGGTCAGGAGCAGCAGTCCTTCGCCCAGGAATTCGAAGATGTCCAGGCGCCCATGCTCATAGACGAAGGCCAGTGCGCCGCCGAACAGCAAGGCGCCGATGGCGTCCCTGACGAAGGCTTCGCCGTCGTAGCCGGCGCACACGCGCCCCAGGGCGATCCAGGTCATGGCGGGCAGGAGGAGCAGGCCCCACCAGTTCGAGAAGGCCGGCAGCGCCTCCTCGTCGAACAAATAATGCACCGAGACGCCGTCGGCGGCTTGCTGAACGGCGAGTACGAGGGCGACGACCAGCGTCACCCGGAAGGTGATTTTGCTGCGCATGTGTGTGTCTCCTCGAAACCGGAAGCGGATGGTCCGGTCTCTACTTGTTTGGTGGTGCCGCGAAGCTGTATTGTGCGCCTGCCGAGGCGCGTTCTGTTGAATTGTTGCGCCCGGTTGATCGGGGATTTTATACTTTTGGTTGTTTTACAACGGGCATGTTGTCCCGCGCATTGGCCACTACCCGAGGGCAAGGCGCGCGGAAAATCGATGAGAAAATAATACGCCCGTTCTTTTTTCAGTTATAGTGGTCGGGCTAGATCACTTGATAAGGAGAAGAAGAGACATGAGTGCCGACTACCAGGTACATGGCGACGTCGCCGTCATCACCTTGAACAATCCGCCGGTCAATGGGCTTGGCCTCGCCACGCGCACCGCCGCCGCCGAAGGCGTGCGCCGCGCAGAGGCCGACGAGGCCGTGCGCGCGATCGTGATCACGGGCGCCGGCAAGGCGTTCTCGGGCGGCGCGGACATCCGCGAATTCAACTCGCCGAAGGCGCTCACCGAGCCCACCCTGCATTCCCTGATCCGCGTGGTCGAGAACGCGTCCAAGCCGGTGGTCGCTGCGATCCACTCGGTGTGCATGGGCGGCGGCCTGGAGCTGGCCCTGGGCTGCAATTACCGCGTGGCCTTGCCGGGCGCCCAGATCGCGCTACCGGAGGTCAAGCTCGGCCTGCTGCCGGGCGCCGGCGGCACCCAGCGCCTGCCGCGCCTGCTGGGGCTGGAAATGGCCTTGAACATGGTGGTTTCCGGCACACCCGTGGTATCGGAGAAGCTGGCCGGCACCGCGCTCTTCGACGAAGTCTTCCCGGCCGGCACCGACCTGCTCGAGGCCGCCGCCGGCTTCGCGCGCAAGGTGGCCGACATCCGTCCGCTGCCAAAAGTGCGCGACCGCAAGGTCGACTACCCGAATCACGAGGCTTTCCTGCAATTCTCGCGCAACACCGTCAAGGCGATGGCCGGCCCGTTCCCGGCGCCCCTCGAATGCGTGGAGGCGGTGGCCGCTTCCGTCACCAGCAAGGATTTCGAGGAAGGCTTGAAGTTCGAGCGTGAACGCTTCCTGCACCTGACCCAGACGCCGGAATCGAAGGCGCTGCGCCATTCCTTCTTCGCCGAGCGCGCCGTGAGCAAGATCCCCGACGTGCCTGCCGACACCCCGGTACGCAGCATCGCCAGCGCGGCGGTGGTGGGTGCGGGCACCATGGGCGGCGGCATCGCCATGAACTTCGCCAACGCCGGCATCCCGGTCACCATCCTCGAGACGAAGCAGGAAGCGCTGGACAAGGGCCTGGCGACCATCCGCAAGAACTATGAGAGCAGCGTCAAGAAGGGCAAGCTCACGGCCGAGAAGCTCGACCAGCGCCTGGGCTTGATCCGGACCACCCTGGACTACGCGGACATCGGCCAGGCCGACATCGTGATCGAAGCCGTATTCGAGGACATGGGCGTCAAGGAGGCCGTGTTCCGTGAACTGGACCGGGTGATGAAGCCGGGCGCGATCCTGGCGTCGAATACCTCGACCCTGGACCTGGACCGCATCGCCGGTTTCACCTCGCGGCCGCAGGACGTGATCGGCCTGCATTTCTTCAGCCCGGCCAACGTGATGAAGCTGCTGGAGATCGTACGCGGCAAGGAAACCGGCAAGGACGTGCTGGCGACCAGCATGGCGCTGGCCAAGAAGATCAAGAAGACCGGGGTGGTATCGGGCGTGTGCGACGGCTTCATCGGCAACCGCATGCTGGAGCAGTACCTGCGCCAGGCCTATTTCATGCTGGACGAAGGCGCGCTGCCGGAGCAGATCGACCAGGCGATCGAAGGCTTCGGCTTCGCCATGGGTCCGTTCCGCATGAGCGACCTGGCCGGCAACGACGTCGGCTGGTATATCCGCAAGCGCCGCGCGATCGAGTCGCCGGAGATCGCCTACTCGAAGACCGCCGACCTGCTGTGCGAACAGGGCCGCTTCGGCCAGAAGACGGGCGCGGGCTGGTACGACTACAAGCCGGGCGACCGCAAGGCCTATCCGTCGGATGCGGTGAACGACATGATCGTGCGCCATTCGGCCGACATCGGCGTGGCGCGGCGCGAGATCTCGAACCAGGAAATCGTCGAGCGGCTGGTGTTTGCGCTGGCGAACGAAGGGGCGAAGATCCTCGAGGAAGGCATCGCGCTGCGGGCGTCGGATATCGACATGGTCTACCTGACCGGGTATGGCTTCCCGCTGCATCGCGGTGGGCCGATGTTCTACGCGGATAGCGTGGGACTGCCGAATGTGCTGATGGCGATGGAGAAGTATGCGCGCGGGCGGCACGGGGAGGCGTGGAAGCCGGCGCCGCTGATGGTGAAGCTGGCTGGGGAAGGGAAGGGGTTTAATAGCTGAGGCTAGTGGTACGCGACGAACTTGGGCGGGACAATGCCAGTGGCATTGTCCCGGCCTTCGCCGGGAGTCATTACCGCCAGTGGCGGTAATGACGGTCTCGAGAGCAGCGGCAAACTCACGCTCCGCGACTGCTCCAGTACGTCATCCCGGCGAAGGCCGGGATCCAAGTTTGCGTGCACACCACGAACAAAAAAAATGGCGCTGTCACCGTTGAGTGTTGAAGATGCCAATCGCCGCTCGCAAGAGAGCGTCAGGCGAA
>NZ_JAGPWD010000037.1 GCF_018119395.1 Massilia sp. ZL223 | reverse complement strand
AAAAAAAAAAAAAACCCCCCCCCCCCCCCCCCCCCCCCCCCCGCGGCCCCCACGGTCTTACTGCTAATGGACAAAAATAGGTCAGCTAGCCTGCGACCGCAGCAGCCTTTCCCGGCCACGCGCCCTTCATGAACCGCGCCAGCAGCGGCGTCTTGCTTGGCGCCGGCAGCTTGGCGTCAACGAGCGCAGCCCACTTCTCCGTCAACTGCTCGCACGTCGCGCGCAGCACCGGATCGACATCCGGCAAGCGCGCCAGCGCACACAGGTGGCGCTCGATCACCGAAGCCAGCTTGACGCAAGGCGCTTCCCCCTCTTCCCGCGCCGTGTAATGCGACATCAGGTGCAACAAAGATGCGACCAGCAGTGCGTCCTGGCTGCGCCCGGCCGGTGCCGCTGGTAGTTCGTCTGCAAAGAAAGAATTCATGCAAGCCTCTCTGGAAAACGTTGCCGACTCATTTGATGAGAATGATTCTCATTCAATTATGAAGCGAAAGCAAGCGTTTTCGACAAGGCGATGGGGATTACAGCCGGGTTTCGCGGGCCGCGCGCAGGAATTCGTCGAGCACGGGCGTGCAGTCCAGCAGGTCGACGCCGCCGGCGCGGTGGAACTCGGGATGCCATTGCAGCCCCATGACGAAATCGGCGCGGCGGTAGCGGATGGCTTCGACGATGCCGTCCGGTTCGGAATAGGCCTCGACCACGATGTCGCGCCCCAGCTCCTTCACCGCCTGGTGGTGGATCGAGTTGACCACTGCCTTCTTCACATCCGGGAACATGCGGCTCAGCGACGAACCCTGGGGGAAGACGATGTCGTGGCGGTGCGCGTCGTACAGGTCGTGCACGTGAGCCAGTGCCTCCGGCACATTGGTGGCCACGTCCTGGTACAGGGTGCCGCCGAAGGCGACATTGATCAGCTGGCAACCGCGGCACACGCCCAGCACCGGTTTGCCAGCGTCGACGAACTCGTGCAGCAGCTCCAGCTCGTAGACGTCGCGCGCGCGGTCGCCCGCCCATTCGGGCCGGGTCGGGGTTTCGGAATAGGTTTGCGGCGCCACGTCCGCCCCGCCCTGCAGCACCAGCCCGTCCAGGTGGCGCGCATAGTGGCGCAGCGTAATGTTGCTCGGGTGCAGAAGGCCGCTGGTATTGACGGTCGGGATCATGAACACCAGCACGTCACGCGACATGACCCATTGGGCGATCGATTCTTCGAGGTATTGCAGGTTCTTGCTGAGCAGGCCGCGTGCGCCCGGTTCCGGATGGAAGATACGGGCCGAGACGCCGATGTGCAGCGTGCGCTGCATGAAGTCGCGGTTGAAGCGTTCGCGCAAGGCGCGGAAGCGCGAAGTCAGCACTCGGCCGGCGAGCGCCAGCGGGGTGTCGCCGTCGCGCTGGTAGCGGGCGCGTCCGCCCCGCCCCGGACCTTCGGTGGCGCGCCGGTCGGGGATGCGCACGGGCGTGTCCGGATCCTTCGGGATCGGAGGACCAGGTTCTTCGTCGTCCTGCTTGTGCATGTGTTCCGCCATAGCCATCAATATAACGTCGCGATGGCCGCGCACGATTTAATGTTGCAAAAATCCCATCGTTCCCGCCATACCACGCGGCCAAAACGCAGCTTGCGGAATTTCCAATTTCGGATAATACTGTATGCAATTACAGTGGTTTTGATGTCGGCAATGCCAGCAATTTCTGGAAAGTCGCCACGAGATGGCGGTCCGCCACGGGTTTGTCGAGCAGGCCGCGTACCCCCGCATCGCGGGCGCGCAGGCTGTCGTACTTGAACGATTGACTGACCAGGAAGAGTACGGCGGTACGTCCGGCCCCTTGCTGGGACTTGATGGCGCTGCTCAGGCTGTAGGGTTCGATGCCGGGTGCGCAGGTGTTGATCATGACCAGGGAGACCGGGGTTTCGTCGCACAGGCGCACGGCGGCGCGGCTGCTGTCGGTCCACTCGACCGGTCGGCCGCCGCCGGATCGGCCACAGCCAGGCGGGCCGCTGCCGTGTTGGCCTGGTGGCGCACCGCCAAGCTTGGTGCCGACCACATAGGCCACATGGTCGCGGAAGGCGCCGCCCTTGTCGATGATGAGCACGGCGCCGTCGGGCGGTCCCTGGCGCATGCGCTGGTAGAACTCCGGCGCCTCGGTGTCCGGCTCCAGCCTGGGCCTTCGGCGGCGTTCGGGCTGGCTGCATTCGCCGCGCGCGGTCAGTTCGGCCAGCGCCTGCACCCTTGTGTCGAGCAGTTCGGCCAGGGTTTCGCACAGGCGCGCCGGGTCGACGGGGCGCGGCAGGGTGCGCCGGCTGCTGGCGCCGTCGCCGCCGATCAGGAGGATGGGCTGGAGGGCGCAGGGAGGAAGGCAGCACAGGCGCGCCAAGGCGGCGGGGTTGCCGCCGTCGGCGATATACAGGTCGGGTTCTTGCAAACTGTCGTCGTGCAGGCAAAAATACGACGGCCCCAGCTCCGGAGCTTGCGCGAGCAAAGTCTCCAGCTGCGTGCTTTCGGCCGGCGAGAACCCTATCAGGCGGACTGTAAATGGATACCTGGACACGTGCATCGGAAACGCCCTTCCTTTTGCAACTGCCAATTCTTTTTAATCTAGCATAAGCGTGCAAAGTAGCAAGCACGAATCCGCGCGGAATGAAAAGTTCGAATTTTTTTCTGCTCGACAAGATAGAATGCGCAAGCATTCGATAAATGAACATCAGCATGGCCTCTAAGAAACCCGCATCCGATTACAGCGAATCATCCATCCGCGTCCTCAAGGGACTCGAACCTGTGAAACAGCGTCCGGGCATGTATACCCGGACCGAAAATCCGCTCCACATCATCCAGGAAGTGATCGACAACGCCTCGGACGAGGCGCTTGGCGGTCACTGCAAGAACATCGGGGTGACGCTCAACACCGACGGCTCGATCACGGTCGAGGACGACGGCCGCGGCATTCCCGTGGGCCTGCATCCGGAAGAAGGCGTGTCCACGGTCGAGATCGTGTTTACGCGCCTGCACGCCGGCGGCAAGTTCGACAAGGGCTCGGGCGGCGCCTACGCCTTCTCGGGCGGCCTGCACGGCGTCGGCGTGTCGGTGACCAATGCGCTGTCCAAGCGCCTCGAGATCACCGTCTGGCGCAAGGACGACCAGGGCAACGGCGTGCACCAGCTGGCCTTCGAGGCCGGCGACGTGGTCGAGCCGCTGACTTCCAGCCCGGCTGAGCGCGGCGGCAAGAAGAACGGCACCCGCGTCACCGCCTGGCCGGACGGCAAATACTTCGATTCCCCCAACATCCCGATGTCCGAGCTGCAGCGCCTGCTGCGTTCGAAAGCGGTGCTGCTGCCGGGCGTGACCGTCACCCTGACGATCGAAAAGACCGGCGACGTCCAGACCTGGCGCTATGACGAAGGCCTGCGCGGCTACCTGACCGAGGCGCTGAACCAGAGCTCCAGCGGCCAGACCCTGATCCCGCTGTTCGAAGGCGCGCAGTTCGCCGCCGCCGGCGACGAAGGTTTCGCCGAAGGCGAAGGCGCGGCCTGGGTGGTGGCCTGGACCGAGGAAGGCGGCGTGGTGCGCGAGTCCTACGTCAACCTGATTCCGACCCCGAGCGGCGGCACCCACGAATCCGGCCTGCGCGACGGCCTGTTCGGCGCCGTGAAGAGCTTCGTCGAGCTGCACTCGCTGCTGCCAAAGGGCGTCAAGCTGCTGCCGGAAGACGTGTTCGCACGCGTTTCCTTCGTGCTGTCGGCCAAGGTGCTGGACCCGCAGTTCCAGGGCCAGACCAAGGAACGCCTGAACTCGCGCGACGCGGTCAAGCTGGTGTCGACCTTCACCCGTCCGCCGCTCGAGCTGTGGCTGAACCAGCACGTCGAATACGGCAAGAAGCTGGCCGAGCTGGTAATCAAGCAGGCCCAGTCGCGCCTGCGTTCGCTGCAGAAGGTCGAGAAGAAGAAGTCGTCCGGCGTGGCTGTCCTGCCGGGTAAGCTGACCGATTGCGAATC
The DNA here is from genome assembly GCF_018119395.1 of Massilia sp. ZL223. GTDB lineage: Bacteria > Pseudomonadota > Gammaproteobacteria > Burkholderiales > Burkholderiaceae_D > Telluria. Next base: position 51,875 of record NZ_JAGPWD010000037.1, on the reverse strand, counting down.
GAGCGACATCACGCGCAACGAACTGTTCCTGGTCGAGGGCGACTCGGCGGGCGGTTCGGCCAAGATGGGCCGCGACAAGGAATTCCAGGCCATCCTGCCGCTGCGCGGCAAGGTGCTGAACTCCTGGGAAACCGACCGCGACCGCCTGTTCGCGAACAACGAGATCCACGACATCGCGGTGGCGATGGGCGTCGACCCGCACGGCCCGGACGACAATCCGGACCTGAGCGGCCTGCGCTACGGGAAGATCTGCATCCTGTCCGATGCGGACGTCGACGGCTCGCACATCCAGGTCCTGCTGCTGACCCTGTTCTTCAAGCACTTCCCTGCCCTGTTCAGGAACGGGAACATCTGCATCGCGCGTCCGCCGCTGTACCGCGTGGACGTACCGGCGCGCGGCAAGAAGCCGATCCAGAAGCTGTATGCGCTGGACGACGGCGAACTGCTGGCGATCGAGGACAAGCTCAAGAAGGAAGGCTTGCGCGAGGGTACATGGAGCATCTCCCGCTTCAAGGGCCTGGGCGAGATGAACGCCGAGCAGCTGTGGGAAACCACGATGAATCCGGATACCCGCCGCCTGCTGCCAGTGTCCTTCGGCGAGTACAACCTGGCCGAATCGGCATCGCGTTTCAATATGCTGATGGGTAAGGGTGAAGCGGCCGCGCGACGGGCGTGGATTGAGGAACACGGGAACGAGACTGAGGCGGATATCTAATCAGGTAGTGGTCGTTTAAGCGAACTTGGGTCCCCGCCTGCGCGGGACCCAAGTTCACGCACCGCAGCCACAAACTCCGCCAGAAACGAACAAACAAACATGTCACAAGCAAGCCTCTTCGAACAACAACACGAGCCCTCCGACCAGGAAACGCTCACCCTTTCCACTTTCGCCGAGCGCGCCTACCTGGACTACGCGGTCTCGGTCGTGAAGGGCCGCGCGCTGCCGGACGTGTCCGACGGCCAGAAGCCGGTGCAGCGCCGCATCCTGTACGCGATGAATGAACTGGGCCTGGGCCCGACCGCCAAGCCGCGCAAGTCGGCTGCCGTGGTCGGCGACGTGCTCGGTAAGCTGCACCCGCATGGCGACCAGTCGGTCTACGACGCGCTGGTGCGCATGGCCCAGGACTTCTCGCTGCGCTATCCGCTGATCGACGGCCAGGGCAACTTCGGCTCGCGCGACGGCGACGGCGCCGCGGCGATGCGTTATACCGAAGCCCGCCTGACCCCGATCTCGCGCCTGCTGCTCGACGAGATCGACATGGGCACGGTCGACTACCAGCCCAACTACGACGGCTCGACCGACGAACCGCGCACCCTGCCGGCGCGCCTGCCGATGGTGCTGCTCAACGGTGCCTCGGGCATCGCGGTCGGCCTGGCCACCGAGATCCCTTCGCACAACCTGCGCGAAGTGGCGCAGGCGGCCGTGGCGATGATCCGCAATCCCAAGATCACCCACGCCGAGCTGATGACCCTGATCCCGGGTCCGGACTTCCCGGGCGGCGGCCAGATCATCACCCCGGCCTCGCAGGTCGCCGACATGTACTCCGCCGGCCGCGGCTCGATGAAGGTGCGCGCCCGCTGGAAGATCGAAGAACTGGCGCGCGGCCAGTGGCAAGCCGTGGTCTACGAACTCCCGCCGGGCGCGTCCAGCCAGCGCGTGCTGGAAGAAATCGAAGAACTGACCAACCCGAAGATCAAGCTGGGCAAGAAGGCCCTGCTGCCGGAGCAGCTGGCGCTCAAGCAAACCATCCTCGGCGCGCTCGACACCGTGCGCGACGAATCGGGCCGCGATGCGCCGGTGCGCCTGGTGTTCGAGCCGAAGTCGAAGAACCAGGACCAGACCGAATTCATGCTGATGCTGCTCGCGCACACCTCGCTCGAGAGCTCCAGCCCGATCAACCTGGTGATGATCGGCGGCGACGGCCGTCCGCGCCAGAAGGGCCTGAGCGCCATCCTGCAGGAATGGATCGACTACCGCTTCGTGACCGTGCGCCGCCGGACCGAATTCAGGCTGGGCAAGGTCAATGACCGCATCCACATCCTGGAAGGCCGCGAGATCGTCCTGCTGAACATCGACAAGGTGATCGCCATCATCCGTAATTCGGACGAGCCGAAGGCCGCGCTGATCGAGGAGTTCCGCCTGAGCGACCGCCAGGCCGAGGATATCCTCGAGATCCGCCTGCGCCAGCTGGCGCGCCTGGAAGCGATCAAGATCCAGCAGGAGCTGGCGGACCTGCGCTCGGAAAAGGAAAAGCTGCAGGACATCCTGGACAACCCGTCCACCATGAAGCGCGTGATCATCAAGGAGATCGAGCAGGACGCCAAGCAGTTCGGCGACGACCGCCGCACCCTGATCGAGGAAGCGCAGAAAGCCGTGGCCGAGCAGAAGGTCATCGACGAGCCGGTCACCGTGATCGTTTCGGAAAAGGGCTGGGTACGCGCGCGCACCGGCATCGGCCACGATCCGGCGCAGTTCACCTTCAAGGCGGGCGACTCGCTGTACAAGGCCTTCGAATGCCGCACCGTCGACCACCTGCTGGGCATCGGCGACAACGGCAAGCTGTATTCCGTGCCGGTGGCGGCCCTGCCGGGCGCGCGCGGCGACGGCGTGCCGATCACGACCCTGGTCGACCTGTCGGGCGGTGTCCCAGGACGGGCCGTACGCCTCCTGCACTACTTCGCCGGCAATCCGGACACGCGCCTGCTGCTGGCGACCTCGAACGGCTTCGGCTTCATCGCCAAGGCGGGCGACATGGTCAGCCGTCTTAAGGGCGGCAAGTCCTTCATCACCCTGGACGACGGCGCCGTACCGCTGCCGCCGCGCGTGGTGACCGATACCGCGGGCGCGATCGCCTGCCTGTCGGAGAAGGGCCGCGTGCTGGTGTTCGGCATTGACGAGATGAAGGTGCTGACCAACGGCGGCCGCGGCGTCATCCTGATGGAGCTGGAGCCGAAAGAAACGCTGCTGGCGGCGCAGCCGATCAGCCAGAAGGGCCTGAATGTGATGGGGACCTGGGCGGGCTCGAAGGAGCGTGTCGTGGAACTGTTCGCGTCGGGCCTGGAGCCGCACTTCGGCAAGCGGGCGCGCAAGGGCAAGCCGCTGTCGGCGCGTCTCAAGGCGCTGGACCTGGGGATGCGGGAGACCGAGGCAAGTAAGGCTGCTGCTTGATGGGAACGCCGGCTTCGCGCCGGCGTTTTTTTTCGCGCTATCGGTGTACTGGCAAACTTGGGTCCCGGCCTTCGCCGGGACGACGGATCAACCGCAGTCGGTACTGCCAGCACGTCGTTCCGGCGGAGGCCGGAACCCGCGTTTCGCAGAACAGCCCCACAATAAAAAAAACGCCGGCAACAAGCCGGCGTTTTCCGTTACAGCGAAAGGCTTAGTGCTTCGCCGCAGCCTTATGCACATCCGCAGTCGCCTCGGCACGCACCTGCTCCGTCTTGGCCGCAGCCTGCGCCTTGTCCGCCGCCGCATCGACCTGGACCTTGAGCAGCTTCTCATCAGCCTTGATCATCTTCTTCTCGGCCTTCAGGTTGGCATCCGCCACCTTCTCTTCCGCCTTGGCCATCGCCTTGGCGCGGTCTTCCGGATCGGCCTTGGCCACTTTTTCAGCTGCATCGGCGTGCTGCTCGACCAGCTTCGAATGCGCCTTGGCCTTCTTCTCGGTCGCGTCGGCCACCGCCTTGTTCACCTTCTCGTCAGCCTTGGCAGCCTTCTTGACTTCCTTGGCCTCCGCCTTGGCAACATCCTCCTCGGCCTTGGCTTCCGCCTTCACGACTTCCGCGCTGGCAGTGGCGTTGACGGTGGTCTGGGCATAAGCGCCGGTAGCGAACAGGCCTGCAACGAGGGTAGCGATCAGTTTGTTCATGATGTTTCCTTTCCGGTGGGTCCCGCAAATATATTCATTTGCGAAATAATTTTTGTTAGACAACACCTCCAGAATAGGCACTCCCCTCGCCCCGGTCTGTTAAGCAAGCAACTTAGGCTGAGCCAAGTTGTAAGCAAAAATTACCGGGATGCAGCCCCAGCGTACAGGTCGATGATCTCGCTGATCCCGTCCTGGCACACCGGGCAGAAGGTCTCGCTGCGGTCGAACATCAGGCACTGCATCGCCGGGCGGTAGTAGCCGCTGGCCTCGTAGTTCGCGCCCTCGAATGCACCGATGGAATGGCGGTGCGGCTGCTTGTCGAACAAGGCCCTGGAGCGCGCCAGGTCTTCGCGGAACAGCGCATTCATCTCCGACTCAGGCCGGTTGGCCGCGCGCAGAGCCGCGCGCTTCTTCTGGTAGGCGCGCGAGGCTTCCTCGTACTCGGCCTTCGGCCAGGGCGTCGGCAGCGGCGTGCCGGCCTTCACATGGCGCTTCCATTTCAGCTGCGCCGGATCGCGCAGCGCGGTCACGTTCGGCTCCCAGGGTTCCGGACGGCCGCTGGCGCTCTGGTAAGCCACCGGCGAGGTGTAGTACTCGTCCGCCAGGCCCGCGAAGTGGTGGCCGAATTCGTGCACGAACAGATAGTTGGCCCACTCGTTGCTGGCCGCCGCGGTGCTGAACTGGCCGAAGATGCCGCCGCCGCCGTAGGTCTCGTTGTTCACCAGGATCTCGATGAACTCGTAGGACGCGTGCTGGGCGATCTCGCGCAACGCGCGGTTGTCGAGCGTGAGCACATAGCGCTCGCTGCCGAAGATGTCGTAGCGCGTGCCCAGCGCGGACGGATGGTGCACGCCGGTGGACGGGCGCGTGATGCCCGATTTTTCGGTCGGCACCGCCATCGCCCAGACGTTGAAGTCCCTGGCCCGCTCGCGGAAGGGCGAGACCGAGAACAGGTGGGCCGACAGGCGCCGTGCGTCCGCTTCGAATTTCTTCATGTCCGCCTGGGTGTAGCCGTCGCCCAGGATCAAGAGGTCGACCTTCTCCGGCGAGGGGCCGCTCACGTGGATGGGAATCGGCTTGGCCGGTGCCGGAGGCTGCTGCTTGACCACATCTTGCGCGTCGGTGTCGACCTCCACGCTCCAGGACACCGAGAACTGGTTGCGTTCGTCGCGCTTGAGGATGCGCACGCGCACCGGTTGCTGCGGCTTGGGAAAGCGCACCGATTCCTGGAAGCTGCGGCTGATCTTGCCCGCCTCCTCGGTCGTGCGCCATTCGCCGAAGACGGTGGAGAAATCGCGCGAATACAGCAGGTCGCCGGTCTCGGCGTCCACCACCTCGACCCGGTTCTGGCCGCGGTTGCTGTTGTCGAAGTTCTTCGCCAGGTTGCCCGGCCACGGCAGGGGCTCGACCACGACGCGTTCGAGCGCGTACTGGTCGGACAGCGCGTTGCCGCTGTGGGTGTAGTCGACACGGATGGTGGCCGGCTGGGCGGCCTGGGCGTTGGCTGCGCCAAGCATGAGCATGGCGGCGAACAGCTGCAAAGGAAGAAGGCGCATCGCGATTCCTGTGTGATGGTATCGCGACATTGTAAGCCTGACAGGCTCAGCGCATGGGCTGGCGAATGATGGTCTTCCATCGCGACGGCTCGCCACGGCGGATGTCGCTCAGGTAGATCTCGTGGTGCTTGCCCGCCAGGGCGGCGCGCGTCTCGATGAAATCGTGCACCCGCTGGATCGTCGGGCCTTCTTCGCTGAAGGGCCCGACGTGCAGGATCTGCGCGCATCGCCCTTCCGCGAAGTGCTCCAGCCTGAGTGCGTCGAGCGCGGGCAGCCCCTTGGCGCGCTTCACTTCCGCGATCGCCGCGCGGATCACCGTTTCGCCGGCGAACTCGGGCTGCATGATCATCATGGTCCACCGCCACTGCGAGCGGTCGTTGCCGGCGAAGGCGGACAAATCGTCGGCCCACCACAGGCCCTCCAGCGGCATGACCGCGTAGTCGACGCCCTGCTCGCCCTTCTTCACCATGAACTTGGTTTTATAGGACACCGAGAACAGCGCCTCGACGGCCGCGGCATACTGTGGCGAGGTGTTGGGATCGCCCTGGCCGTCAATCATCAGGAAGCGCATGGACGGCACCTCGACCTCGGCCACCTCCTTGGCGGACGGACGGTAAAGATGCTTCAGTTCGAGCTTGAGTTCGCGTTTGGACATGGGCAATCCTCATGGCGGAGTTTGCCATCTTGCCATACTCGACTGTTGGAAAGCGAGGGGAGAGCCCGCGTGCCGCAGGCTAGGCGCTGACGCCGATCAGCGTATCGCGCCGCAGGCGCATGCGCGTGTAGGGCGTGCGGATACCGGCGGACATGCCCCAGGCGGCGGCCCAGCGCAGCGCGCGGTCCGTCTCCGGCCCGAACGGCCTGGCGGCCGAAGCCCGCTTGAGTGCGACGGACATGCGCTGCATGGCATACAGCTTCCTCGGTGAAAAACCCTTCGTCATGGCTTCACCATAACGGCCCCGCCCCGCACGCTCCGTGCCCTACCTAACCGATACCGGAAGCGGCAACTGGAACACGCATTGATCAGCTTAACCGGAATGCATAATCGATTGACGCCTGCCGGTTTCAACACCAGAATCGGCGGATCGCCATTTCGCAGAGGAGTTCCCGTGCCCCGCCTGAGACCGTGCCTGACCCTACTGTCCCTGCTGCCTTCCTTCGCCCTCGCCGCCCCGGCCTGCCAGCCCGGCCAGGCGATCGACGAAAGCGGTTTCCTGAACATCGGCGGCATCGAGCAATGGGTGACCATCCAGGGCGACAACTGCGCCAACCCGGTGCTGCTGGTCGCGCATGGCGGTCCGGCCAATCCCTACACGCCCTTCGGCGGCGGTCCCTACGCCGCCTGGCGCAAGGACTACACGGTGGTGCACTGGGACCAGCGCGGCGGCGGCATGACCTATGGACGCAACCGCCCTGCCGAGGACGAGCCGCTGACGGTGGAGCAGATCCGCGACGACGGCCTCGAACTGGCGCGCCACATCCGGCAGCGTTTCAACAAGCGCAAGCTGATCCTGATGGGCAGCTCCTGGGGCTCGATCGTCGGCGCCAACATGGTCAGGAAGGATCCCGAACAGTTCTGCGCCTGGGTCGGCGTGGCGCAGGTGGTGGGCGGGCGCCAGAACAGGGGCAACTGGAACACGGTGCTGGAACGCGCCCGCGCCGCCGACGACAAGGCCACGGTCGCGCAGCTGGAAGCGCTCGGCCCGCCGCCCTGGACCAACCCGCGCAACTTCGGCATCCTGCGCCGCGCCATCCGCAAGTACGAGCTGCAGGTGACCGAGCCGACTGTGGCCTCCTGGTGGAAGGTGCTGCCCGCCTACGCCACGCCGCAGGCCAAGGCCGACTACGATGCGGGCGAGGATTACTCCTTCATCAACTTCGTCGGCTGGAAGGGCGACGGCATGCTGTCCAAGGTGGATATGTACAAGCTGGGTACGCGCTTCGCGCTGCCCGTCTACATCGTCCAGGGAACGGAAGACCTGCTGACCGAAGCGAAGGTCACGCGCCCTTACTACGAGGCCATCTCGGCCCCGGACAAGGCCTATATCGAAGTGCCGCGCGCCGGCCACGACCCGAACGGGCCGCTGATCGAGGCGCAGAAGCGCGTGCTGGACGAGCGCGTGCGCTCCAAGTGCAGCTGATTACTTGTATTGGTACAGCGGGCGCTGGACCACGATCGGCCGGATATCGAGTCGCACGTTGTAGACGGAATAGGCTTCGCTGAGCGGAGACATATAGCCCACGCTCTCGATGGTGCGCGACAGCTTGAACTCGAAGCCGAGGTCGGGCTGCACGCCATGGGGGCTGTCGAGCGACAGCCCGATGGCTTCCGGCTGGTCGCTGTCGATCAGCCGCGCCATCAGGTCCACCACCGTGCTGTTGCCGAGGATGTCGGCCGAGAACAGCGGCTCGCGGTAGTAGGGCTTGCCGGGATCGATCCGGCCGTCGGCCTTGTCCGTGGCCGGCGTGAAGGTGCGGGTGACGAGGTTGAAGCGGTCGCCGTTGTCCAGGTAGCTCAGGCGCGCGTTGCTGACGTTGAACAGCCCGTCCTTGAACTTCGCCTCGCTCAGATCGACCAGCAGCGCCCCGCGGTAGCCCACCACTTCCACCTCGCGCGAGGGGCCGACCACCATGGCGGTGTTTTCGTCGATGCCCAGCCCGGTCTTGTAGCCCTTCTTGAGCATGGCCGGCAGCATGCGCGCGAAGCGTCCGCGCACCAGCAGGTGCTGGTCGATGAAGACGTCGTCGCCGATGAAGCCGAGGCCGGGCGCGATCTCGTGTTCGTCGTCGAGGCCGAGCTTGAGGGTGGTCAGGACCGGCTTGGGATAGCCGAACATGGTGCTGCTCATGATGGCCGCGCCGGCGCTGGAGCCGGCGATCACGCCGCCGCGCCGGTACATGTCCCACAGGGCGTCGAGGATGCGGGTGTTGCTGCCGTCGGGACGGCGCAGCGCGCGTGTGATGCGGCCCTGGTCGCCGCCCGCGAAGTAGGCGCCGCCGGCGGCGCGCACGGCGGCGGCCAGCACCGGGTCTTCGGCGGCGACAGTGTAGTCGGTGCCGCTCAGGCGCACCGCGACCGGAACGAAGAAAGCCTTGGCGCCGTAGTGGTTGAAGCGGTCGACCAGGAACTTGCCGGCCCGCTCGGGATTGGCCGAGGCCGAGGCGAACACCGCGATGCGCGCGCCCTTGCCGCCCGCCAGCTGGACGATGCGCTCCCAGACCGCCGCGTTGTCGGCGCGCAGGGCGCCGCCGATGATGACGAGCGAACCTTTCGGCAGCGGCTCCGCTGCGATGCTGTAATTACTCGCCAGCAATGCCAAGGCGAGCAAGCCACGGACAAGGAACTGGACCATTCGGCTTTCCTCTGGTTACCACCATCGTAAGCCTGATTCCAGTCGCTTGTCGCCGTGTTGAGTCTGCTCAGGACAAATAGATGTTAGGAAAGTATCGCTCCATCAGCGTCTGTGGCTGCTGCGGCGCGGTGAAGCCGAAGCGTTCGTAGAGGCCGTGCGCATCGCTCGTGGCGAGCATGAACCGGCGCAGCTTTTGCAGGCTGGGGTGGCGCAGCACCACCCCGATCAGCTGCTTGCCGTAACCGTGCCCGCGGTACTCGGGCACGACGAACACGTCCACCAGGTTGGCGAACGTGGCGTAGTCGGTAATCACTCGCGCGAATGCGATCTGGCGGCCATCCAGGTAGCCGCCGAAGCACAGCGAGTTTTCGATCGAGCGCTCGACCACCGGGCGCGAAATCCCGACCGCCCAGGTGCTCTGCTCGCTCAGGAAGCGGTAGATCATCGGGATGTCGAGCTTGCTCTGGTCGGTGCTGACCTGGAAGCTGGAATCGTTGGTAATCATGGAACCCATGGCGATGGCAAAAAAGTCATTCTAGCGCTGTTTGCAAGTTGCATAAGTCCGATTGAGACTGGCCTCTTCAGTGGCCGTCAGCGGCTTTGCAGGTAACGTTCAGGCAAGGGCAATTGTGGGTCTTCGGCACGCCAGACCAGGCTCAGGACATACCAGCGCTTGCCGTCGTTCACCAGCTGGATGCTGTTGATTCCACGCATGAAAGGCTTGGCGTCGGACGGCGCATGGCGCGCTTCGTAGGTGCTGAACACGTGGGCGACCTGGCCGAAGGTCTCGACGGTGCGCGCCAGTTCGGACTCGAAGAAGCCCATGGTGGCGAAATTCTTGGTGTTGCGGGCGATGTAGTCGTCCGGCGTCATCTGGCGCATCGCGTAGCTGCCGTCGGGGCGCTGGCCGACCGCCATCATGCGGCCTTCCGGGGCGAACAGGGAACGCATGCGGTCCCAGTCGCGCGGCGCGCCGGCGGGGCCGGAAATCACGTCGTACACGGCCTTGACGATGGCGTCGACCGAGGCGACATCGGCCGGACGGGCGGCGGGGATGGCCGGTGCGGCCGTGGCGCCTGGCGTTGCCGGCGCGGCCGGAGCAACAGGAGCTGCCGGCGCCGCCGGAGCCGATTGCGCCATTCCCATTCCGGGCGCCAGCGCTGCCGCCGCCAGTACGCCTGCCATCCCCGTGCGAAGCATTCGATACATACGTCTCCCCTGTTATTGTCGTTTGATGAAGCTTGTTACGTCATCATCACCCATTTCAGGGTGCTTGTCACCGTCCGGGGGACCGCCGGAAGCCTTCGGGCCGGCCGGTTTATAATCATTGGATACCTAACACGGATCCCACCATGACTGCACAACTCTCCAAGAAAGCCGAAGCCTGGTCGGCACGTTTCAACGAACCGGTTTCCGATCTCGTCAAACGCTACACCGCCTCGGTGTTCTTCGACAAGCGCCTGGCGCCGTTCGACATCCAGGGCTCGCTGGCCCACGCCGAGATGCTGGCCGCACAAGGCATCATCAGCGAGCAGGACCGCGCCGAGATCGAACGCGGCATGGCCCAGATCCGCTCCGAGATCGAGGCCGGCAGCTTCGAGTGGCTGCTGGACCTGGAAGACGTGCACCTGAACATCGAAAAGCGCCTGACCGAACTGGTGGGCGACGCCGGCAAGCGCCTGCACACCGGCCGTTCGCGCAACGACCAGGTGGCGACCGACATCCGCCTGTACGTGCGCTCCGCCATCGACGACATCCTGGGCCTGCTCGCCAGCCTGCGCGGCGCCCTGACGGACCTGGCCGAGCGCCATGCCGACACCATCATGCCGGGCTTCACCCACCTGCAGGTGGCGCAGCCGATCACCTTCGGCCACCACATGCTGGCCTATGTGGAAATGTTCGGCCGCGACGCCGAGCGCATGCAGGACGCACGCCGCCGCGTGAACCGCCTGCCGCTGGGCGCCGCCGCCCTGGCCGGCACCACCTTCCCGATCGACCGCCTGCGCGTGGCCAAGACCCTCGGCTTCGAGGACGTGTGCCATAACTCGCTCGACGCCGTGTCAGACCGCGACTTTGCGATCGAGTTCACCGCCGCCGCCTCGCTGATCATGATGCACGTCTCGCGCTTCTCGGAAGAACTGGTTATGTGGATGAGCCAGCGCATCGGCTTCATCGACATCGCCGACCGCTTCTGCACCGGCTCGTCGATCATGCCGCAGAAAAAGAACCCTGACGTGCCAGAACTGGCGCGCGGCAAGACCGGCCGCGTCTACGGCCACCTGAACGGCCTGCTGGTCCTGATGAAAGGCCAGCCGCTGGCCTACAACAAGGACAACCAGGAAGATAAGGAACCGCTGTTCGACACCATCGACACCGTCACCGACACCCTGCGCATCTTCGCCGACATGGCGGGCGGCATCACGGTCAAGCCGGACAACATGCGCGCCGCGGCGCTGCAGGGCTACGCCACTGCGACCGACCTGGCCGACTACCTGGTCAAGAAGGGCCTGCCCTTCCGCGACGCGCACGAAGCCGTGGCCCACGCGGTGCGCGCCTGCGACGACCTGAAGTGCGACCTGTCCGACATGCCTCTGGAAAAGCTGCGTGAGTTTTCGCCGCTGATCGAGCAGGACGTGTTCGCCGTGCTGACCCTGGAAGGCTCGGTGGCGGCGCGCGACCACGTCGGCGGCACCGCGCCGAACCAGGTGCGCGCGGCGATCGCGCGCGTGCGCAAGCAGCTGGCGGAATAAACCGCCGGGTGGACGGCCTTGCCGTCCACCCTTGGTTCAGCCTCCCCGCTTCTCGCGTCCACGCAGGCGCGCGCCCTTCATCAGGGTCTTCCACTTCGCCCGTTCAGCGATCCGGTCCAGCGCCGTCTGCTCGGCGCGCCTCACCTCGCGCAACAGCTTGCGGTAGTTCCGCAGCCGGTCCGCATCCACCACGTCCCTCACCGCGCATCCCGGCTCGCTCTCGTGCTGGCAGTCGCGGAACTGGCAAGCCTCCCCGAGCGCGGCGATGTCGTTGAAGGACTGTTCCAGGTCGTCTTCATCCGCGTCCGGCTGCCAGGCGCGCAGTCCCGGCGTGTCGATGATGCAGGCGCCGCCCGGGCAGCGGTGCAGCGAACGCGCCGTGGTCGTATGTCTTCCCCGGTCGTCGCCGTAGCGGGTGCCGCCCGTCGCCTGCAGGCTGCCGGCGAGCGCGTTCGTCAAGGTCGACTTGCCCACGCCCGAGGAGCCCAGCAGCACCAGGGTCTGGCCGGCGCCCAGCCACGGCGCAAGGAGGCCGGCATCGCTCTGCTCGGCCGGGTGCACGGCCAGCGCCGGCACATCCTCGGGGATGCGGCGGCGCAGCTGCGCGATCTTTTCGCCGGCATCGCTGCCGATGTCGGATTTGGTCAGCACCATCACCGGCGCCACGCCGCAGGCGCGCACCACGGCGATATAGCGTTCCATGCGGCGCGGGTTGAAGTCCTTGTCCAGGCCCATGAGCAGCAGCGCGGTGTCCACGTTGGCGGCCAGGACCTGGCGGCCGCCCGCGGTGCGCCGCGCCAGGCGGGTGGATGGCTCGAGGACATGGTCGATCCAGTAGTCGCCGATGACTTGCACGGCGAGTACCCAGTCGCCGACTACCGGCGGGCTGGATGCGATAGGCGGCGTGCTGCGGGCCAGGAAGGCCTCGCGGCCATCGTCCAGCATCAGGCAGTCGCGCTGGACGGAGGTGACGCGGGCAAGGCGGTGCTGCGGTCCGGCCTGCGCCAGTTGCGCGGCCAGGTGGTGATGAAAGCCGATTCCTTGCAGGGTCGGGTAATCGATGTCGATCATGACGATGTGTTTTCCAATTCGATAGGCGCAACAGGCGTGCGCGGACAGCCGCCCATTGAGGCGGCAAGGTCGGGAAATGGAAGGTCGGCGCTGGCGCGCCTCAGGCCATCGTCGTGATGGGTGTGCGCGTCAGGCGGCCGACCGGAGGGCGGTATCAGGCTGGTTCATGTCGCGTCTCCTCGGGTCGTGTTGGAAAGGCTCGTAGTCTGGCACCTAAGGCGGATGACGTCAAGCAAACGCGGTGGCGGACAAGGCGTCTCCGGCTTTTGCGCTATGCTGATGGCGCATCGCACCAACCATCCAGCGAGAACATCCCGTGACCACCTTCACCCCTGCCCTGCCCGAGCGCGACTTCGCCGCCTTCCTGTTCGACATGGACGGCACCATCCTCACTTCGATCAAGGCCGCCGAGCGGGTCTGGAGCGACTGGGCGCGCAGCCACGGGCTGGATGTCGAGGCCTTCCTGCCGACCATCCACGGCAAGCGCACCGAAGACACCATTCGCAATCTCAATCTGCCTGGGGTCGATCCGGCGGCCGAGGCAAGGCGCATCACGCTGGCGGAGATCGACGACGTGGCGGGGATCGAAGCGATCGAGGGCGTGGCCGCCTTCCTCGACAGCCTGCCGCCGCAGCGCTGGGCGATCGTGACCTCGGCGCCGCGTGCACTGGCCGAGGCGCGCATCGTGGCGGCCGGGCTGCCGCTGCCTGGCGTACTCGTCGCGGCTGAAGATGTGCAAAAGGGCAAGCCGGCGCCGGATCCTTTCCTGCTGGGGGCGGAGAAGCTGGGAGTGTATCCGGAGCATTGCCTGGTATTCGAGGATACGCTGGCCGGGCTGCAGGCGGCGGAGGCGGCGGGGATGGACAGTATCGTCGTGACGGCGACGCATACGCATGCGCTGGACACGACGGCGTATGACGTGCCGGATTATGCGGAGTTACTGGCAGTGCGGACGGAGGATGGGTTGTTGAGGTTGCAGCGCAAAACGGCGTAAGGGCTGTTCTTCTGCTGGTCGAACTTGGGTCCCGGCCTTCGCCGGGACGACGGTCTTGAGGCTATAGGCGCACTCAAACAACGTCATCCCCGCGCAGGCGGGGACCCAAGTTCAACAGATCTCAGCACTGCCGCGCAGCAAGCCTTGTATCGCTACCGCCAGCCCTTACATACTCCGTATCGACGCACCCAGCAGAGGCCCCCCATGCATCGCTACAGAAACCAAAGCGGCGAATCCGGCGTCACCGCCTACGACATCGGCAAGGACTTCATCACCATCCAGTTCACCGGCGGCGACCGCTACCTCTACACCGAGCGCAGCGCCGGCGCCGAGAACATTGCCAAGATGCGCGAGCTGGCCGAAGGCGGACGCGGTCTCTCGACCTTCATCAGCCAGCACATCCGCCAGCGCTACGCCCGAAAACTCAACTAAGTCTTGCGCAAGGGATACGGCGTGCCGTCTTTGTGCAGATAGGAATTGGTCGCGCCTTCAAAACGCAGGTCGATATCCGGATAGGTCGCGATATCGTTCTTGACGCGCGACCCGACCACCAGGAACACGCCCGGCCCCCAACTACGATTGATCAGATGGTGGCCGTTCGGCTTACCAGCAGGAAATGCCGCGCAATCGCCGGCCCGCATCAGGGTCTCCCCTTCATCCGTGACGAGCACCAGTTCGCCGGACACCATCATGACGAACTCGTCCTCGTGCGAATGCCAGTGGCGCTGCGAGGAAGCCGCGCCGGGCTGCAGCTCGACCAGGTTGACCCCAAATTGGGTCAGCCCGCCGGCGTCGCCCAGCGCTTGCTTGGTGCGTCCATCCACCGCCTCGGCGAAGGGCTCCGGGTAACCGGTGCCGCTCACCACAGGGATACTGCTCAGATCCAGTCTCGACATGGCGCTCCTTTTGCAGTTGGACGCGGCCAGGTATTAGCCGCGTTTTTGTACCAGCGTCAGGATATCGTAACTCGCCACCAGTTCGTCGTTTTGATTCGTGACCTGCACATCCCATGCGACCACGCCCTGGCCGCGCCCTTGCTCGTCAGTGCGGTTGCGGTCGACCTTGCGCTTGCAGGTGAGGCGCGCGCGGATGGTGTCGCCGATCGCCACCGGCGCCACGAAGCGCAGGTTGTCCAGGCCGTAGTTGGCCAGCACCGGGCCCGGGGCCGGCGACACGAACAGGCCCGCAGCCGCCGACAGCACGAAGTAGCCGTGGGCGATGCGCTTGCCGAATTGCGTATCCTTGGCCGCGATCTCGTCGAAGTGCATGTAGAAGTAGTCGCCCGACACGCCGCCGAAGTTGACGATGTCCGCCTCGCTCACGGTGCGGCGGTGGGTCAGCAGCGAGTGTCCGATCTCGAGGTCTTCGAACCAGCGGCGGAACGGATGGACTTCCGTCTCCTTGACCGCGCCGCCGCGCACGTATTCGCCGGTGACGGCGCCCAGCATGGTCGGCGAACCCTGGACCGCGGCGCGCTGCAGGAAGTGCTTGACGGCGCGGATGCCGCCCAGCTCTTCGCCGCCGCCGGCGCGGCCCGGGCCGCCGTGCTTGAGCTGCGGCAGCGGCGAGCCGTGGCCGGTGCTGTCGACCGAGGCTTCGCGGTCCAGGATCAGCACGCGGCCATGCGAGGCGGCGGCCACCGGCACCGCGTGGGCGGCGATCACCGGGTCCTTGGTGGCGAGCGTGGTCACCAGGCTGCCCTTGCCGCGCGCGGCCAGTTCCAGCGCCTCGTCGATGTCCTTGTAGGTCATCAAGGTGCTCACCGGGCCGAAGGCTTCGATGTCGTGGACGGCGTCGTTGACCAGCGCGTTACGGCACAGCAGCAGGGTCGGCGAGAAGAAAGCGCCGTTGGCGCAGCCCTCGCCCACCGGCGCGAAGCCGTCGCGGGCCGAGAACAGTACTTCGTTGCCGCGCGCAAGCATCTCCACGCGCTCGGAGACGTCGCGGTGCTGATCCATCGAGGCCAGCGCGCCCATGCGCACGCCTTCCATCTTCGGGTTGCCGACGGTGATCTTGGCCAGGCGGTCGCGCAGGCGCTCGCCGACGGCGTCCACGAGCTGCTCCGGCACGATGACGCGGCGGATCGCGGTGCACTTCTGGCCGGCCTTGCCGGTCATCTCGCGCGCGACTTCCTTCACGAACAAGTCGAATTCCGGGTCATCCGGGGTAACGTCCGGGGCCAGGATGGCGCAGTTGAGCGAGTCGGCTTCGGCGGTGAACGGCACCGAGTTGCGGATCAGGTTCTGGTTGGCACGCAGCTTGGCGGCGGTGTCGGCCGAGCCGGTGAAGGTGACGGCATCGAAGCCGCCCAGGCGGTCGAGCAGGTCGCCCGTGCTGCCGATCACCAGCTGCAGCGCGCCTTCCGGCACCAGGCCGGATTCCATCATCATCTTGACGGTGGCCTGGGTCAGGTAGCTGGTGGCGGTCGCCGGCTTGACGATGCAGGGCATCGCGGCCAGGAAGCTCGGTGCGAATTTTTCCAGCATGCCCCAGATCGGGAAGTTGAAGGCGTTGATGTGCACGGCGACGCCGCCGCGCGGCACCAGGATGTGGGTGCCGGAGAAGCCGCCGCGCTTGCCCAGGGCCATGGCCGGGCCTTCATGCAGGACGTTGGACGACGGCAGTTCGCGCGAGCCCATGCTGGCGTAGGCGAACAGGGTGCCGATGCCGCCTTCGACGTCGACCCAGCTGTCCGGGCGGGTGGCGCCGGTCAGGTGGGAGATTTCGTACAGCTCTTCCTTACGCTCCATCATGTAGAGGGCCAGGGCCTTCAGGGCCTGGGCGCGCTTCTGGAAGTCGAGCTGCATCAGCTGCTTGATGCCGGTCTTGCGCGCGTAGGTGATGGCTTCCTCGAAATCGATCTTCTCGGCGTGGGTGTGGTAAATCAGCTGATTGTCCAGTGCGCTGTGCAGCGGGGTGTGCGCTTCCTGGCCGTGCCAGCGGCCGGCGATCAGGCTTTGCAGGGTGGCGATGTTGCCCATGTTTCTTCGTCTCCGTTCAGTTATCTCTTCAATTGGCCTGCTGCCCCTGCACCGTCATCCCGGCGAAGGCCGGGATCCAAGTTTGCGTGCGCGTCTGTGGCGCGAAACTTGGGTCCCGGCCTACGCCGGGACGACGGTTTTACGGGCGGTGGTGCTTTCAGCTTTTCGGTTTATGCAGCGCTCCAGTCCCGAAATCGATGCCCTTGCGGTCCGGCTCCACTTCAGTGAACGCCTCGACCTCCCGCATCGTCTCCAGCGACCGCACATTCAGCTCGTGATACTGCCGCGTCCCAAAGCTCTTCCACTTCACATCTTCATCCGTCAGCTCGCGCATGACCTTGGCCGGCGTCCCCATGACCATCGAGCGCGGCGGAATGATCATCCCTGCCTTTACGAAGCTCATCGCCGCCACGATCGACTCCTCGCCGACCACGGCCTTGTCCATCACGACCGCATTCATGCCCACCATCGCGTTGCGCTTGATGCGGCAGCCGTGCAGCACCGCGCCATGCCCGATGTGCCCATCCACCTCGACCACGGTGTCCTCGCCCGGAAACCCATGCATCACGCAGGTATCCTGCAAGTTGGCGCCCTCCTCCAGGATCAGGCGCCCGAAGTCGCCGCGCATCGAGGCCAGCGGGCCGATGTAGCAGCGCGGTCCGACGATCACGTCGCCAATCAGGACCGCCGACGGATGCACATAGGCCGTCGGATGCACCACCGGCCGTACGCCGTTGATCTCGTAGACCTTGACCATCTCAGACCCGCTCGACGATCAGCGCGATGCCCTGGCCCACGCCGATGCACATGGTGCACAGCGCGTAGCGGCCCTTGGTGCGATGCAGCTGGTTCACCGCCGTGGTCACCAGGCGCGCGCCCGATGCGCCCAGCGGATGGCCCAGCGCGATTGCGCCGCCGTTCGGGTTCACGTGGGCCGCGTCGTCCGCCAGCCCCAGGTCGCGCGTCACCGCCAGGCCCTGCGCGGCGAAGGCTTCGTTCAGCTCGATCACGTCCATCTGGTCCAGGCGCAGGCCGGTCTGCGCCAGCAGCTTCTTCACCGCCGGCGACGGGCCGAAGCCCATGATGCGCGGCGCCAGGCCCGCGGTCGCCATGCCGACCACACGTGCACGCGGGCTCAAGCCGTGGCGGCGCGCCGCGTCGCTTGACGCCAGCAGCAGCGCGCAGGCGCCATCGTTCAGGCTCGACGCATTGCCGGCGCTGACCGTCCCATCAGGCATGACCACGCCCTTCAGCTTGGCCAGCGCTTCCATGCTGGTCTCGCGCGGCTGCTCGTCGGTGTCGAACACGCGCGACTCACCTTTCTTCCCATGAATCGTGACCGGCACGATCTCATTCTTGAAGAAGCCCTCGGCGTTCGCACGCGCCCAGCGCTGCTGGCTGCGCAGCGCGAACGCATCCTGGTCGGCGCGGCTGATGTTGAATTCGACGGCCACATTCTCGGCAGTCTCCGGCATCGAATCGATGCCGTACTTGGCCTTCATCAAGGGATTGACGAAGCGCCAGCCGAGCGTGGTGTCCTCGATCTTGGCCGCGCGCGAGAAGGCGCTGTCGGCCTTGCCCATTACGAAAGGCGCGCGCGTCATGCTCTCGACGCCGCCCGCGATGATCAACTGGGCCTCGCCGGCCTTGATGGCGCGGGCGGCCGTGCCGACAGCGTCCATACCGGAGCCGCACAGGCGGTTGATGGTATTGGCCGGCACGTCCTGAGGCAGGCCGGCCAGCAGCGCGGCCATGCGGCCCACGTTGCGGTTGTCCTCGCCCGCCTGGTTGGCACAGCCATAGAACAGGTCATCCACGGCGGACCAGTCCACGTCCTTGTTACGGCTAATGAGCGCCGCGATCGGCAGCGCGCCCAGGTCGTCGGCGCGGACGGTCGAGAGCGAGCCGCCGTAGCGGCCGAAGGGGGTGCGGATCGCGTCGCAGATGAAAGCGTCGTTCATGAAATCTCCTGGATTAATTTTTGGGGCGTTTGTCGACGACACGCTTTGCTTTGCCAGTGAGCGTGCGTTCGATGCCTTGCGGAGGCATCAGCGTCACACGGGTAGTCACGCCCACATAAGTTTTGATGCAGTGCTGGAGTTCGCGGCACAGCGACTCCACGGTGTCTTGCGGCAGACTCGCGTCGCGCAGCTCGCCCAGCACCTCCAGGGTGTCGAGATGGCCGTCGCGCGCCACCACCAGCTGGTACTGAGGCGCCAGCAGCGGCATCTTCAGGACCAGTTCTTCGATCTGGCTGGGGAACACGTTCACACCGCGGATGATCAGCATATCGTCCGAGCGGCCCGTGATGCGGCCCATGCGGCGCATGGAGCGCGAAGTGGGCGGCAGCAGGCGCGTCAGGTCGCGGGTGCGGTAGCGGATGATGGGCAGCGCTTCCTTGCTGAGCGAGGTGAACACCAGCTCGCCCTCCTCGCCGTCCGGCAGTATCTCGCCGGTGTCGGGGTCGATGATCTCGGGATAGAAATGGTCTTCCCAGATCACCGGGCCGTCCTTGCTCTCGATGCATTCGCTGGCCACGCCCGGGCCCATCACTTCGGACAGGCCGTAGATGTCGACCGCGTCGATGCCGGCGCGCTGCTCGATCTCGCGGCGCATGGCGTCGGTCCAGGGCTCGGCGCCGAAGATGCCGACCTTCAGCGAGGACTCGGCCGGGTCGATCCCCTGGCGCTGGAATTCCTCGATGATGTTCAGCATGTAGGACGGCGTGACCATGATGATCGAGGGCTTGAAATCGCAGATCAGCTGCACCTGCTTCTCGGTCTGGCCGCCGGACATCGGGACCACGGTGCAGCCCAGGCGCTCTGCGCCGTAGTGGGCGCCCAGGCCGCCGGTGAACAGGCCGTAGCCGTAGGCGATGTGCACCATGTCGCCGGGACGGCCGCCGGCGGCGCGGATCGAGCGCGCCACTACGCCGGCCCAGGTGTCGATGTCCTTCTGGGTGTAGCCGACCACGGTTGGCTTGCCGGTGGTGCCCGACGAGGCGTGCACGCGCACCACCTGCTCGCGCGGCACGGCGAACAGGCCAAAGGGGTAGTTGTCGCGCAGGGTCTTCTTTTCGGTGAAGGGGAACTTCGCCAGGTCGGCCAGCGTTTTCAGGTCGTCGGGATGGACGCCGGCCGCATCGAACGCGGCGCGGTAGTGCGGCACGTTCTCGTACGCGTGCCGGAGCGACCATTTCAGGCGTTCCAGCTGGAGCGCCTGCAGCTCGTCGCGGCTGGCGCGTTCGATCGGCTCCAGTTCACCTGGCATGGGACTACGTTGGACCATCTCGACCTCCTTTGCGTTAAATCAGGCGGCGACCTCGGCCACGTGACCGCTGACGCGGTGCGACTTCCCGCGGAACAGCGCCACCAGGCGCCCTTCCCCGTTGCTCACGGTGACGTCGTAGACGCCGGTCTTGCCCGCAAGCGCCTGCTCCACCGCCTCGGCCACCAGCAGGTCGCCTTCGCGGCCTGGGGACAGGTAATCGATGGTGCAGCCGGCGCCCACGGTATTGAAGTTGTGCGAGTTGCAGGCGAACGCGAAGGCGCTGTCCGCCAGCATGAAGATGTAGCCGCCGTGGCAGGTGGCATGGCCGTTGAGCATGTCGCCGCGCACGCGCATCGACATGCGCGCGTAACCCGGACGAATCTCGTCGAGCGCCATGCCCAGCGCCTGGCTGGCGGGGTCGCGCTCGTACATGATCTTGCCGGCCAGCTCGGCCAGTGCCTGCGGATTGCTATGCATGGATGCGCGCTCCGCTTGGATCGGCAGCCAGCTTGCGGCGCAGCAGCGGCGAGACGCGGTAGCGGTCCTCGCCGTAGACGTCCGCCAGGTTGGCCAGCACCGCCACGATGTGCGGCAGGCCGACACTGTCCGCCCAGGCCAGCGGGCCGCGCGGGTAGTTCACGCCCTTCTGCATGGCCGTGTCGACGGCGCGGGCGCTGCACACGCCCTGGTTGACGGCGTCGGCTGCCTCATTGGCGAGCATCGCCACGGTGCGCATCACGGCCATGCCGGGCACGTCGTCCAGGCGGGTGACGGCGAAGCCGGCGGCCTGGAACATGCCGACCACGGCGTTATACGCCGTTTCGCTGCACTGGTCTGCGCGCGCCAGCGCCACGCGGGTGGCCTTGGAGGCGTCGAGCAGCAGGTCGACCAGGACGGTGTCCGCATGGCCATCGTCGTGGGCGCGCTGGGTGGCGCTGCGGCCGTCGGTCAGGTGCACGGCGGCGCCTTCGCAGCGGATGCCTTCACCTTCCGATTGCGCGAAGCCGGCGGCGCGCAGGCGCTCGGCCAGCGGGCCGGCGCCGATGCTCACCGATTCCGGGCGCGGCTGCGCCGCCTCGGTTTGCGGCATGGCTTTCGCGGCGCCTTCGCCGTACTGGTAGAAGCCGCGGCCGGTCTTGCGGCCCAGGAAGCCGGCGTTGACCAGTTCCTGCTGCAGGATCGAGGGCGTGAAACGCGGGTCGCCGAAATAGGCGTTGAAGACGGAATTCGTGACCGAGAAGTTGACGTCGTGGCCGATCAGGTCCATCAGCTCGAATGGGCCCATGCGGAAACCGCCGCCCTCGCGCATCACGGCGTCCAGGGTGGCCGGGTCGGCGGCCTGCTCGAGCAGCAGGCGCAGGCCTTCGGCGTAGTACGGACGGGCGACGCGGTTGACGATGAAGCCCGGGGTGGACTTGGCGTGGACCGGGTTCTTGCCCCAGCTCTCAGCCGTGGCGTAGACGGTGTCGGCGACCTCCTTGCTCGTCGCCAGCCCGCTGATTACCTCGACCAGTGCCATCAGCGGCACCGGGTTAAAGAAGTGCATGCCGACCAGGCGTTCCGGACGGCGCAGCGGCGCGGCGATCGCGGTGACGGAGATCGACGAGGTGTTGGTGGCCAGGATGCAGCTGTCGGCGACGATGCCTTCCAGCTCGGTGAACAGAGAGCGCTTGGCGTCCAGGTTCTCGACGATCGCTTCGACGACCAGGGCCGCATCCTTCGCTTCCTGCAGCGAGCCGATGGCTTTCAGGCGTTCGCTCGCCAGGTCGGATTCGGCCGCACCCATGCGGCCCTTCTCGACCAGCTTGGAATAGGCGATGCGGATGCTCTCGATCGCCTTGGCGGCGGCATCAAGCCGGGTGTCGTAGAGCAGGACCTGGTGGCCCGCCATCGCCGCCGTTTGCGCGATGCCGGAGCCCATGGCCCCGCTGCCGATCACGGCGACCGTGCTGCCTTGCGGAAGTGCGTGCATCCTTACTCTCCCTTGAAGTGCGCAGGGCGCTTGCCGATGAAGGCGGCGACGCCTTCGCGATAGTCGTGGCTATAGCCGAGTTCGCGCATCATCCGGGCTTCCAGCTGCAGCTGGTCTTCCAGCGAGTTCGTATAGCTGGCCTGGAAGGCTTTCTTGGTGAAGGCCAGGCCCTTGGTCGGGGCGGCGGCGAAGTGCTCGGCCATGGCCATGGCTTCGTCCATCAGGGCTTCGTCGGGGACGCAGCGCCAGATCAGGCCCCATTGCTCGGCTTTTTCGGCGCTGAGTTTTTCGCCCAGCATGGCGAGACCCGTGGCGCGGGCCGGGCCGATCAGGCGCGGCAGGTGCCAGGTGCCGCCGGTGTCGGGGATCAGGCCCAGCTTGCAGAAGGCTTCGATGAAGCTGGCGGATTTGGCGGCCAGGACGATGTCGCAAGCCAGGGCCAGGTTGGCGCCGGCGCCTGCCGCCACGCCGTTCACGGCGCAGATGACCGGCATCGGCAGGTTTTTCAAGGTCAGGACCAGGGGGGCGTAGAACTTCTCGACCGATTCGCCCAGGTCGACGCTCGGGGCGCCCGGGTCGACGGCGCGGTCGTTCAGGTCCTGGCCGGCGCAGAAGCCCCGGCCGGCGCCGGTCAGCACCAGGACGCGGGCGGTTTTGTCTTCCTGCAGCTTCGTGAGCGCATCGCGCACTTCGAGGTGCATGGCCTGGGTGAAGCTGTTCAGACGGTCGGGGCGGTTCAGGGTCAGGACGGCGATGCCGTTGTCGATCTTGAACTGGATGGATTCGTAGGTCATGAGTGTCTCCAAATCTTATTGTTATCTTCCGGCTTTGCGGTTGCAGGGCCTATTCGGCGATGTCGAAGTCGACCACCACCTTGTCGGTGACGGGGAAGCTCTGGCAGCTCAACACAAACCCGCGCCGCACTTCGTAATCCTCGAGCGCGTAATTCACGTCCATCTCGACCTCGCCGTCCAGCACCTTGCAGCGGCAAGTCGAGCACACGCCGCCCTTGCACGAGTAGCGCATGTCGATCCCCGCGCGCAGGCCGGCGTCCAGGATCGATTCCTTGTCCTTGTCCATCGTGAAGCTGGCGGCATTGCCGTCCATGATCACGGTCACTTCGGTCTGGTGCTTCGCCCCCGCCTCGATATGACGCGGCTTGTGCTCGTGCTTCGGAATACTCGCTGCGAACAGCTCGATGCGGATCTTTTCCTTCGCCAGCCCGGCTTCCTGCAGCGAACGCGACACGCCATGCATCATGTCTTCAGGCCCGCAGATGAAGGCCACGTCGATGTCGCGGATGTCGATCCAGTGCTTCAGGAACTGTCCGCACTTCTCTTCCGTGATGCGGCCATTGAACAGCTCGATGTCCTGCTGCTCGCGGCTCATCACGTAGACCAGGCGCAGGCGGTCCATGTACTGGTCCTTCAGGTCGGTCAGCTCGTCGCGGAAGATCACGGTCGACGAGGCGCGGTTGCCGTACACCAGGGTGAAGCGGCTGTTCGGCTCGGCCTGCAGGGTGGTCTTGATGATCGACAGGAGCGGGGTGATGCCGCTGCCGGCCGCGAAACCGAGATAGTGGCGCGCGCTCTCGGGCTCCAGCGGCACGTTGAAGTGGCCCATCGGCGGCATCACGTCCAAGGTGACGCCCGGCTGCAGGCTTTCGTTGGCCCAGTTCGAGAACAGGCCGCCCGAACAGCGCTTGATCGCCACGCGCAAGGCATTGTCCTGCACGGCGGAGCAGATCGAATAGGAACGGCGCACATCTTCGCCATCGATCATGGCGCGCAGGGTCAGGTGCTGGCCCTGCTTGTAGGCGAAGGCTTCCTTCAGGTCGTCCGGCACGTCGAAGGTCACGGCGATGGCGTCGCGCGTCTCGTGCTTCACCTTCGCCACGGTGAGTGGATAGAATTTGCTCATGTTGCCCTTAGTGGCACTTGAAATAGTCAAAAGGCTCGCGGCAGTCCAGGCACTTGTACAGCGCCTTGCACGGCGTCGAGCCGAATTCACTGGTCAATTGGGTATGCGGGGAACCGCAGTGCGGACAGTTCACCTGGGGCGCGGCGCGGCGGCGGATGCCGGCGTGCAGGCCGCTGATGTCGATCGCCTGCTGCACCGGTGGGGCGATGCCGTAGCCCTTCAGGGCCGCCTTGCCGGCGTCGCTCATCCAGTCGGTGGTCCAGGCGGGCGACAGGCGGCTGACGATGCGCAGCTTGTCCAGGCCATGGGCCTGCAGCGCCTCGCGCACGGAGTCGGCGATCACCTGCATCGCGGGGCAGCCGGAATAGGTCGGCGTGATCGTGACCACGCATTCGCCATCCTCGAACGCGACATCGCGCACGATGCCCAGGTCCACCACCGAAATGACCGGGATCTCCGGGTCGGCGACTTCGCCGAGCCAGCTCCAGACCTGTTCGACGGTGGTGTCCACGGTATCCATTACCACTGCGCTCCCGGATAGGCGCGCTGCAGGAACTGCATCTCGGCCAGGATGTAGCCCAGGCGTTCCGTGTGGCGTCCCTGCTTGCCGCCGCGCTGCATGTAGGCGTCGACCGGCGGCATCTTCAGGGTCGCTTCCTCGAAGACTTCCGCGACGTGGTCGAGGAACATCTTGCGCAGCTGCTCGGCCGGCGGCGCGACGCCCTCTTCCACCATCGCGTTGTCGACCGCGTCGTAGATGAACATCTCGCCGCTGAACATCCACAGCTCGTCCGCCGCGGCCTGCATCTTGGCGTGGCTGACGTCGGTGCCGTCGCCCAGGCGCACCACCAGGTCGCCAGAGCGGCGCAGGTGGTAGGTCACTTCCTTGATCGACTTCTCGGCGATCTCGCGGATGCGCAGGTCGCTCGAGCGGGTCAGGCCGTCCATCAGGAAGTAATGCCAGGTGTCGAAGAAGAACTGGCGCATCATGGTCTCGGCGTAGCTGCCGTTCGGCTGCTCCACCAGGTGGCAGTTGCGGTACTCGTGCGCGTCGCGCAGGAAGGCCAGGCGGTCTTCGTCGCGGCCCTTGCCTTCGAGTTCACCGGCATAGGTCAGCCACATGCGGGTCTGGCCCAGCAGGTCGAGCGCCACGTTCGACAGCGCCATGTCTTCTTCCAGCGCCGGACCCTTGCCGCACAGCTGGCACAGCTGCTGCGACAGGATCAGGGCGTTGTCGCCCTGGCGCAGGAGGTATTCGAATTTCGCGTCCACGGCAGCGCTCACAGGTTCTTGACTTCTTCCGGCATCGGGAAGAAGGTCGGGTGGCGATAGACCTTGCTGTTGGCCGGCTCGAACAGCGCTTCCTTGTCCGACGGGCTGCTGGCGACGATGTCGGCGGCGCGGACCACCCAGATCGAGACGCCTTCGTTGCGGCGGGTGTAGACGTCGCGCGCGTTGTTGATCGCCATTTCGGCGTCAGGGGCGTGCAGGCTGCCCACGTGCTTGTGGGCCAGGCCGTGCTGGCTGCGGATGAAGACTTCCCACAGTGGCCATTCTTTGCTCATCTTGTATCTCCGTTTTTGATTTACGCAGCCTTCTTGGCTTTTTTCTCTGCGTGCGCGACCAGGGCGTCGCGGAACCATTCGCCATCCTCGTAGGCCTTGACGCGGGTGCGCAGGCGCTCGCGGTTGCAAGGACCGTTGCCCTTCAGGACGTTGTGGAACTCGCTCCAGTCGATCTCGCCGAAGTCGTAGGAGCCGCGCTCCTCGTTCCACTTGAGGTCCGGGTCGGGAATGGTCAGGCCCAGGTATTCGGCCTGGGGCACGGTCTGGTCGACCATGCGCTGGCGCAGTTCGTCGTTCGAGAACAGCTTGATGCGCCAGGCGGTCGACTGCGCGCTGTTGACCGATTCGGCGTCCGACGGCCCGAACATCATCAGGGAAGGCCACCACCAGCGGTTGAGCGCATCCTGGGCCATCGCCTTCTGTTCCGGCGTCCCTTGTGCGAGGCTCATCATGATGTCGTAGCCCTGGCGCGCGTGGAAGGACTCTTCCTTGCAGACGCGGATCATGGCGCGCGAATACGGGCCGTAGGAGCAGCGGCAGAGCGGGATCTGGTTGATGATCGCCGAGCCGTCCACCAGCCAGCCGATGGCGCCCATGTCGGCCCAGCTCAGGGTTGGGTAGTTGAAGATACTCGAGTATTTCGCCTTGCCCGAGTGCAGGGCCTGCAGCAGCTCGTCGCGCGAGACGCCCAGGGTCTCGGCCGCGCTGTACAGGTAGAGGCCGTGACCGGCTTCGTCCTGGATCTTGGCCAGCAGCACCGACTTGCGCTTGAGCGTAGGCGCGCGGGTCACCCAGTTGCCTTCTGGCAACTGACCGACGATTTCCGAGTGCGCGTGCTGCGAAATCTGCCGAATCAGCGTCTTGCGGTACGCTTCCGGCATCCAGTCCTTCGGTTCGATCTTGATCCCGGCGTCGATGCGAGCCTGGAAAGCCTGTTCTTCGGCGCTCATGTCCTCTGCGGTCTGGACTTTCTTGAGGCCGGTCTCCACCATCTGTGCGTACATGTTTGTCTCCGTTGCAAACCTCTCCAATCCATAATACGATACAAAAAATCGGATGTACACAAAAATTTTGAATCATATTGCCGGGTAGATTAAGATGACTCAACCATGAAACAACCCTCGAGCGGCGCGTGGATCGACGACTTCCTCACCCAGGACACCCCGCGCCATAAGTCGCTGGTGATGACCCTCTGCGGCGACGCGATCGCGCCGCACGGCGGCGGTTTCTGGCTGGGCAGCATGATCGAGCTGATGGCGCCCCTGGGCGTGAACGACCGCCTGGTGCGCACCAGTGTGTTCCGCCTGGTGCAGGAAGGCTGGCTGGTGGCCAGCCGCGAGGGCCGGCGCAGCCGCTACGCGCTTGAGCCCAAGGCCCTGCCGCGCCTGGCGCGCGCCAACCGCCGCATCTATTCGCCCCCGGGGCTGGACTGGAACGGCCGCTGGACCTTCCTGCTGGCGCCCACCAATACCATCGACACCGAGCTGCGCAACCTGCTGCGCAAGGAATTGGAGTGGGAGGGCTATGCAATGCTGGCCACCGGTGTGATGGCTCATCCCGCGCCCGACCGCGACAGCCTGCGCGAGATCCTGGCGCGCTGCGGCGCCGAGGACAAGGTGTTCGCCTGCGAGGCGGGAGAGCTGCCCGGCGTGGGCTCGCGTCCCCTGCCCCAGCTGGTGCGCGACGGCTGGGACCTGGGCGGCGTAGTGGACGGCTACCGCCATTTCATCGACAGCTTCGCGCCCCTGCTCGCACAGCTGGAGACCAATCCCGACGTGACGCCGCAAAACGCCTTCGCAATCCGCTCGCTGCTGGTGCACGCCTACCGCCGGGTGCAGCTGCACGATCCGATGCTGCCGGTGGCCCTGCTGCCCCAGCCCTGGCCGGGATCGGAGGCCTACGAGCTGGCGCGCAAGATCTACCGCCTCACCTGGGCCCGGGCCGAGGAACACGTCATGGCCATGCTGCGCCACGAGGACGAGGCCACCCCTGCCGCTGACGACGACTTCTATCAACGCTTCGGCGGCCTGCACGACTAAGAGCGCCCGACAACACCCTCATGGCCGCGTTGCATCGTCTTGCCGTACTACAGTACTGTCTTCGACGATGCGCCTTGCCCTGAGGGTGTTGTCGGGCGCTCTCTAAGGTATTATTTCGCCTTCACCGCATTCCCCTTTACAGGACACACCATGTCTATCAAGATCAGCAGCCAGTTCGACGCTGGCGCCATCGAGGTCGTGAACGCCAAAAGCGCCAACGCCATCGACCTGAACATCCGCAAGGATTCGCACGCCGACATCATCCAGTGGTTCTACTTCCGCCTGCAGGGCGCGCAAGGCGAGCCGTGCACCATCCGCTTCCTGAACGCCGCGCAAGCCGCCTATCCGGCGGGCTGGGAAGACTACCAGGCGATGGCGAGCTACGACCGCATCAACTGGTTCCGCGTGCCGACCTCCTACGACGGCAAGGTGATGACCATCGAGCACACCCCGGCCATGGACAGCGTCTACTACGCCTACTTCGAGCCGTATTCGTGGGAACGCCACCTGGAGCTGCTGGACCGCGCCCAGATGTCCGAGCACGTGCGCATGGTGGACCTGGGTTCGACCGTCGACGGTCGCGACCTGAACATGCTGATCATCGGTGAACCGTCGCCGGAAAAGAAAAAGGTCTGGGTGATTGCACGCCAGCACCCGGGCGAGACCATGGCTGAATGGTTCGTCGAGGGCATGCTCGACGCGCTGCTGGACCCGGCCCACCCCTTCGGCCGCCAGTTGCTGAAGGAATCCGTGTTCTACGTGGTGCCGAACATGAACCCGGACGGCTCGGTGCGCGGCAACCTGCGCACCAACGCGGCCGGCGCCAACCTGAACCGCGAATGGCTGAACCCGAGCATGGAACGCAGCCCGGAAGTCTTCCTGGTCAAGCAGAAGATGCACGAAGTGGGCGTGGACCTGTGCCTGGACGTGCACGGCGACGAAGGCCTGCCCTACGTGTTCGTGGCCGGCAGCGAATCCCTGCCGAACTTCACCGCCGAGCAGGCGGCCGCCCAGAAGCGCTTCAGCGACGATTTTCTGATCGCCAGCCCGGACTTCCAGGACGTGCACGGCTACGGCCAGACGCCGTACACCGAAGAGACCCTGACCATGGGTTCGCCGCACATCACCCACGCCTTCGGCTGCCTGTCGCTGACCCTCGAACTGCCGTTCAAGGACAACGCCAACGATCCGGACCCGCAAGTGGGCTGGGACGGCGCACGCAGCGCGCGCCTGGGCGCCGCGGTGCTGCAGCCGGTGCTGAACGCGATTCGCGCGAAGTAATCACTTAGCAGGCGGGCCGGGTTTTTCCACCCTGCCCGCCTTTTTCATGACGAGGCCACCATGACCGTATTTGCCGCTCCCGTGTTTGACGCCACCGTCGACTATGAGGGCCAGGAATTGTTCAAAGGCCGTGGCGCCGCCCAGACCTGGGCGGAAAAGCTGGCGAAGGAAATCGAGACCGAAGTGACGGTCGAGAAGATCGGCACCGGCTGGGCGCTGCGCGCGACCGTCGATGGCGAGGTGAGGACCTGGGGGATCTTCGGGCAGCGCCTGAGCCGCCTGGAGCAGCCGAGCTAGCTGCTAACCGTAAAACCGTCGCACCGGCGAAGGCCGGTGCCCAAGTTCGTAGAGCAGTGGATACGCATGCAAACTTGGGTTCCGGCCGAGGGGGACGCCGAGTCCCGGAACGACGTGCTTGTGCCGCGTGATTTAAAGCTGGACGCCCAGATGCGCCGCCACCCAGGTATTGGCGTCTTCAGCGCTGTCGAAATGCAGGGTGGCGATGGCGGTCTTGTCCGGCGCCATGAAGGTCGCGTAGACCTTGCGGCTGTCGTTGTTGGAACTGAGCAGGTCCGAGGCCTGCGCCAGCTCGACCGTTGCCACCAGGTCCAGATTGAGCAGCACGGTCTTCTGGCTGCCCTCCTTGTCGATACGTACGAATCGATTCATGAGCCCTCCGCTCAGTTGCCGGCCACGACCATCTTCTCGATCAGGATCGAGCCGGTCGCCTTGTTGCCGCGCGTCAGTACATCGCTGCCGACCGCGACGATCTGCTGGAACATCTCGCGCATGTTGCCGGCGATGGTGATTTCCTCGACCGGGTACTGGATCACGCCGTTCTCGACCCAATAGCCGGACGCGCCGCGCGAATAGTCGCCGGTGACGTAGTTCACGCCCTGGCCCATCAGTTCGGTTACCAAGAGGCCGGTGCCCATCTTGCGCAGCATGCCTTCGAAGTCGTCGGCGCGGCGGGTACCGGTCGACACCATCTCCAGGTTATGCGAACCGCCGGCGTTGCCGGTGGTCTGCATGCCCAGCTTGCGTGCCGAATACGAAGACAGGAAGTAGCCCTGCAGCACGCCATCCTTGACCACCTTGCGGCGCACGGTCTTGACGCCTTCTTCGTCGAAGGGCGCCGAGCCGACCGCGCCGATCAGGTGCGGGTCTTCGACGATCTGGATGTGGCTCGGGAAGACGGACTTGCCCAGCGTGTCGAGCAGGAAGCTCGACTTGCGGTACAGCGAGCCGCCCGAGACCGCCTGCACGAAGGCGCCGAGCAGGCCGGCGGCCAGCGGCGCCTCGAACAGCACCGGGCAGGTGCGGGTATTGAGCTTGCGCGCGTTCAGGCGCGCCAGGGCGCGTTCGGCGGCATAGCGGCCGACGGCTTCCGGCTGGGCCAGCTGCCTGGGATCGCGTGACGAGGTGTACCAGTCGTCGCGCTGCATCTGGTTGCCCTTGCCCGCGATCGGCGCCACCGAAATGGTGTGGCGCGAGAACGGATAGCCGCCGATGAAGCCGCGCGAATTGGCGCCGACGAAGTGCGACTGCTGGACGTAGACGCTGGCGCCTTCGCTGTTGGTGACGCGGCGGTCGACCTCGAAGGCGGCGTTTTCGCAGCGCTTGGCCAGCTCGACGGCTTCCTCGGTCGAGATCTCCCAGGGGTAGAACAGGCGCAGGTCGCGCGGACTGGTTTCGAGCAGCTCGGCGTCCGGCAGGCCGGCGCAGTCGTCCTCGGCGGTAAAGCGGGCGATGTTCCAGGCCGCTTCGACGGTCGCCTTCAGCGAGGACGGCGAAAAGTCCGAGGTGTTGGCGTTGCCGCGGCGCTGGCCGTAGTAAACGGTGACGCCCAGGCCCTTGTCCTTGTTCTGCTCGATGGTCTCGATGTTTCCTTTACGAACTGAAACCGACAACCCGCTACCCTCGCTGATCTCGACCGAGGCGTCGGTCGCACCCTGCTCTCGGGCAATGGCCAGCACGTCGCGTGCAAGCTGTTTCAGCTGATCCTGGGTGTGGGTAAAAAAGGAATCGTTCATGTCGTGTTTTTCGTAGCGAGCCCTAAAACAGTTATCATAGCAGCCGTTTACAGTTTTCACTGATCGGCCCAGCGCCAATCAAATCATTCCGGAATTTTCCTCAAATTATGCCTAATCCAAATCGCGGCTCCGTGGGCTTCCAGTCCAACGAGTTCGACCAAGAATACGAACGTCCCTCCAAGTCTGAACTCAAGCGCCAGGTGAACGAGTTGCAGAAGCTCGGAGAGCAGCTCGTCGACGAGCCGCGCGACCGGGTCAAGCGCGTGCCGATGCCGGAAGACGTCAAGGACGCCATCCTCGAGTGCCAGACCATCACCAACCACGAGGGCCGCCGCCGCCAGCTGCAGTTCGTGGGCAAGAAGATGCGCACCCTGACCGAGGAAGAAGTCGATGTCATCCGCCGCACCATCGACAGCTGGAAAGGCGCCTCGAAGGCCGAGACGGCCGCGCTGCACGCCCTGGAGCGCCGCCGCGAGAAGCTCCTTAGCGACGACAAGGCCCTGACCCAGCTGCTGGCCGAACACCCGCAACTCGACGCCCAGCACCTGCGCACCCTGATCCGCAACGCGCGCAAGGAGCAGGCCGAGAGCAAGCCGCCCAAGGCCTACCGCGAGATCTTCCAGATCCTGAAGGACCTGGGCAAGAAGCCGAAACAAGCTGCTGCCGACGACGACGAGGAAGCGCCGGATGACGACGCCGACGAATGAACTGGTGATTGGCCTGGTGTCGGTCTCGGACCGCGCCAGCGGCGGCGTGTATGAAGACAAGGGCATTCCTGCGCTGCAGGAGTGGCTGGCGACGGCCATTACCACCCCTTACCGCATCGAGACCCGCCTGATCCCCGACGAACGCGCGGAGATCGAGCGCACCCTGGCCGAGCTGGTCGACACGGCGCGCTGCCACCTGGTGCTGACCACCGGCGGCACCGGCCCGGCGCGGCGCGACGTTACGCCGGAAGCCACCCTGGCCGTGGCGACCAAGGAGATGCCGGGATTCGGCGAGCAGATGCGCCAGATCAGCCTCAAGTTCGTGCCGACCGCCATCCTGTCGCGCCAGACCGCGGTGATCCGCGAGACGGCGGACCACGCGGCCCTGATCATGAACCTGCCGGGCCAGCCGAAGTCGATCAAGGAAACCCTGGAAGGCCTGAAGGACGAGCAGGGTAAGGTGGTCGTCGGCGGCATCTTCGCGGCCGTCCCCTACTGCATCGACCTGATCGGCGGACCGTACATGGAAACCGACCCGGCCGTGAGCAAGACCTTCCGCCCGAAGTCGGCACTGCGTCCGCCAGCAAACTAACGAGGAATTCTGCATGACCCAGCTCCTGGAAAACATCGAGATCGAAACCGCACTGAATCCTGAAGTCGCGATCATCTGGCTGCACGGCCTGGGCGCCGACGGCAACGACTTCGTGCCGATCGTGCGCGAGCTGGACCTGGCCGGGCTGCCGGGCATCCGCTTCGTGTTCCCGCATGCGAAGACCATGCCGGTGACGATCAACGGCGGCTACGTGATGCGCGCCTGGTACGACATCACCGGCGCCGAGCTGACCCGCCGCGAGGACGAAGGCGGCCTGCGCGCCTCGCAGCGCGATGTCGAGGCACTGATCGCACGCGAGAAGGAGCGCGGGATTCCGGCGTCGCGCATCATCCTGGCGGGCTTCTCGCAAGGCTGCGCGATGACCTTGCAGACCGGCCTGCGCCATCCGGAGAAGCTGGCGGGCATGCTGTGCCTGTCGGGTTACCTGCCGCTGGCGACCGTCGTCGGCAACGAGCGCAACGAAGTAGGCTTGTCTACCCCGATCTTCATGGCGCACGGACGCCAGGATCATGTGGTGCCCTTCCTCCGCGCGGAACAGTCGCGCGATGCGCTGCAGGCGATGGGGTATCAGGTGGAGTGGCATGCTTACCAGATGCAGCATTCGCTGTGCCTGGAGGAGGTGCAGGATATTTCGAAGTGGATTCGGAAGGTGCTTTCCTAGATTTCGCGTTTTGGGTCTGCATGCAAACTTGGATCCCGGCCTTCACCGGGATGACGGAGCATAGAGTTGTGGCAGGATTAGCAGTACCACTGCCTTTAAAACCGTCGTTACTGCCACTGGCAGTAACGACTCCCGGCGAAGGCCGGAACCCAAGTTCGCAGCGCACCACTAGCCTCACTGCTTCAACGCCGCATCCACCGCATCCTCCAGCCGCGACACAATCTCCGACAAATCCGCCGCAGTCGCAATGAACGGCGGCGCCAGCAGCACGTGATCCCCACGCTGCCCATCGATGGTTCCACCCATCGGATACACCATCAGCCCCCGCTCCATCGCCTTCTGCTTGAGCACCGCATGCAGCCTGCGCTCCGGCGCGAACGGCTCCCTGGTCGAGCGATCCTGCACGAACTCCAGCGCGAGCAGCAGCCCGCGCCCGCGGATATCCCCCACATGCTCGTGCACCCCGAACACATCCCCCAGCATGCGCCGCAAGGTCGCCCCGCGGCTGCGCACCCTTGCCAGCAGATCGTCGCGCTCGATCACCTGCTGCACCGCCAGCGCCGCCGCCGCCGCCACCGGATGCCCGATGTAGGTATGCCCATGCTGGAACGCCCCGCTGCCGTTGCGGATGCAGTCGACGATGGCCTTATGCGCCAGCACCGCCCCGATCGGCTGGTAGCCCGCCGCCAGCCCCTTGGCCACGGCGACGATGTCCGGCGCCACGCCATCCTGCTCGATCGCATACATGGTCCCGGTGCGTCCCATCCCGCACATCACCTCGTCGGCGATGAACAGGATGCGGTAACGGTCGCAGATCTCGCGCACGCCCTTGAAATAGCCCGGCGTCGGCGGAATCGCCCCGCCCGTCGCTCCCACCACCGGCTCGGCGCAGAAGGCGATGATGTTCTCCGGACCGGTCTTGAGGATCGTGGTTTCCAGTTCGTCGAGCAGGCAGGCGGTGTAGTCGTCCACGCTCTGGCGCTCTGGCCTGTCGCGGTACTCGTAGCAGGGCGACACCCGCACCGTATCCATCAGCAGCGGCGCGAAGGCCTTGCGGCGCCACTCGTTGCCACCCACCGCCAGCGCGCCGAGCGTGTTGCCGTGGTAGCTCTGGCGCCGCGCCAGGAACAGGCGGCGCTTCGGTTCGTTCAGCTCCACCCAATACTGGCGCGCCAGCTTGAGCGCGGTCTCCATCGCCTCCGAGCCGCCCGACACCAAGTAGACGCCGCTCAGGTCCTCGGGCGCGCCGGCCGCCAGGCGGTCGGCCAGTTCCTCGGCCGCCTCGGTGGTGAAGAAGCCGGTGTGCGCGTAGGCGCAGCGCTCGATCTGGCGGTGCATGGCGGCGATGACGTCCGGGTGGCCATGGCCCAGCGAGGACACGGCGGCGCCGCCGCTGGCGTCGATATAGGTCTTGCCGTCGCTGGCGCGGATCGTGATGCCGTCCGCGCCCACCGCGACGGGCGGCACCTGGCGCAAGTTGCGGTGGATGATATGGCTCATGGCGAATCCTCCGAGAGAGTACGACGATTGACGATAAGCGCCCTCGCGCCCGTCAACTTTGATATTTTCCGCAGGTCATGCAAATAAGCCTTCTGGACGACACATGAACGACCGCCTCGGCCCCATCCCCCTGGAAGACATGAACGCCGCCCAGCGCGCCGCCGCGCAGGAAATCATCGACGGGCCGCGCGGCGCGGTATACGGGCCGTTCGTGCCGCTCTTGCGCAGCCCCGAGCTGATGGCGCTCGCCCAGCGCATGGGCGAGTACCTGCGCTACCGCAGCGCGATCGGCATCCGGCTGTCGGAGCTGGCGATCCTGGTCACGGCCAGGCAGTGGGACCAGCAGGTGGAATGGGCGATTCACGCGCCGATCGCGGAGAAGGTGGGGATACCGGTGTCGGTGATCCTGGCAGTTGCGGAGCGGCGCCGGCCGGAGGGCATGCTGGTGGACGAGGCGGTGGTGCACGACTTCTGCGTGGAACTGCACGAGAAGAAGGCGGTGTCGGACGGGGTGTATGCGGATGCGCTGGCGCAGTTCGGGGAACAGGGGGTGGTTGATCTGATGGGGATCAACGGGTATTACACGTTTTTGGCGATGGTGATGAATACGGCCAGGACGGCGGTGCCTGAAGGGGAGGAATGGGTGCTGCCGGAGTAGGTGGTGTGCCAGCAAACTTGGGTCCCGGCCTTCGCCGGGACGACGGTTTTAAGGCAAACGGTTAGGTACGAGTATCGTGGCCCGCGCCCCTAGCACGTCGTCCCGGCGAAGGCCGGGACCCAAGTTTTCCTGAACAGCCGTAACCCTTATTTCGATTTAGGGAATGCGATAACTTCCTGCTGCTGCTCCCCCAACCCCGCAATACCCAGGCGCAGCTGATCGCCCTTCTTGAGGAAGCGCTGCGGCGAGCGCCCCATCCCCACCCCCGGCGGCGTCCCGGTAGTGATCACATCCCCCGGCTCCAGGGTCATGAAACGCGACACATAGCTGACAATCTGCGCCACCGAGAAAATCATGTTCGAGGTATTCCCCGTCTGCATGCGCTTGCCATTGAGTTCCAGGTACAGGTCCAGGTCCTGCACGTCGAACACCTCGTCGCGCGTCACCAGGAAGGGGCCCACCGGCCCGAAGGTATCGCAGCCCTTGCCCTTGTCCCACTGCGAGCCCATCTCGAACTGGAAGGCCCGCTCCGACACGTCGTTGACCACGCAATAACCCGCCACATACTTGAGCGCCTCGTCCTCCGGCACATACTGCGCGCGCGCGCCGATCACGACGCCCAGCTCGACTTCCCAGTCGGCCTTCTTCGAACCTTTCGGCAGCTGGATCGGATCGTCCGGCCCGGACAGGCTGCTGATCGCCTTGGTGAAGAACACCGGCTCCTTCGGCACCGTGGAACCCGTCTCGGCCGCGTGGTCCGCGTAGTTCATGCCGATGCCGATGAATTTGCCGATGCCCTTGACCGGCACGCCCAGGCGCGGATTGCCGCGCACCAGCGGCAGGGTCTTCCAGTCGACCTTGGCCAGCTTGCGCAGGGCCTTGTCCG
Organism: Massilia sp. ZL223; assembly: GCF_018119395.1. GTDB lineage: Bacteria > Pseudomonadota > Gammaproteobacteria > Burkholderiales > Burkholderiaceae_D > Telluria. Next base: position 16,199 of record NZ_JAGPWD010000037.1, on the reverse strand, counting down.
ACAGGACGTTCGCGTCGATGTCGTCGATGATGCCGGACAGGTCGCGCAGGCGCCCTTCTTCGTCGAACAGGCCCGGTTTCTCTTTGCCCGGGCGGCCATAGCGCACCAATCTCATGCTGTGTTTCCCTGTAATGAATCAAGAGGGCGATGATACCAAGGATCGCTACTGGCTGAGCAGATAGGCGCTGATGTCGACGGCGTCGCGCTCGCTCACGCCCATCGCGGGCATGGCGGTCTCGGGATCGATGGCCTGCGGGTCGCGGATCCAGCGCGCCAGGTTGGCCTGGGTCAGCGGCAGCTGCCCCGCGATGTACTTGCGCTTGGCCAGCCCCTCGAGCGGACGCCCGACATAGACCTCGGAGCCCGCGATTCCCGGAATCACGTGGCAGGCGTGGCAGGCATACTGGGTCAGGATCCTGCGGCCGCGCTCCGGGTCGCCCTGCACACCCGGCGCCGGCGCATCCTTGCCCTTGCATCCCGCCAGAAGCACGGCGACCAGCAGCGCAGCCGTCAGCAACACCGAGCGGATCGCAGTCATGGCTTCTCCTCCTGCAGCGCGGTCATGCGCCGGTAGTCGCGCGCCGACATGCCCGGCATGTGGGACACGAACGCCACCACCGCCCACAGGTCGCTTTCGCTGAGATGCACTTCCCAGGCCGGCATGCCGCTCATCTTCACGCCGTGGCGCGTGATCCAGTACAGCTCGCGGGTTTCCCAGCGCGCGGTGGCGTCCGACAAGGGCCCCGGCACCGGCTGCATGCTCATGCCGATGCTCGCCTGGGCCACGCCCGGACCGCCATGGCACTGCGCGCAGTTTTCGCGGTAGATGGCGGCGCCGCGCTGCAGCTGCTGGGGCGCTCCCAGCGCCGGCACCGCGATGTCCTGCGCATGGTGCTGGACCGAATAGCGCATGCCCTGCTCCAGCACCGCGTGCACCATGGGGAAATGCTGCTTGGTCGCGCCGATGTTGTACCAGCCGCCGAACAGGACCATGAGTCCCAGCGCGCCGCCCGCCAGCGCGCCGCCCAGCATTGTGAGCAGGATGGTCTTGACAACGAGTCGCGCGCGATTCGATAGCATGCATATGCCCGTTCTGTTGAAAAAAATACATCATATTTTTAGTATTATAAAAGCCACAGGTAAATTGCGAGATTCGATACGTGCGCTACCTTTCTCTCCCGGATGCTGTCGTTGGCCTGCCCTTGCGGGCGGTTTGCGTCCTTCTGCTGGCGCTGTCCGCATCCGGTTGCGCCAAGGAGGAAACACCTCGGCGGGTGACGGGCGGCGATGCGGAACGCGGCCTGCACCTGGTGCGCCAGTACCAGTGCGGCGCCTGCCACGCCATCCCCGGCGTGCCCGGCGCGGGCGGCGACGCCGGCCCCTCGCTCGCCCACACGGGACGCCTCGGCTACATCGCCGGGCGCATTCCCAACCAGCCCGCCAACCTGGTGCGCTGGCTGCAGGACCCGCCCGCGCTCAAGCCCGACACCGCGATGCCCTCGCTGGGCGTGTCGGAAGAAGAAGCGCGCCACATGGCCGCCTACCTGTACACACTGCGATGAGCGCGCCGCTGCAGTCCGTCCTCCATCCCGCCGGGGCCGACGCCGCCGTCATCAGCCAGTTCGCCTGGGTGCTGTTCGGCATCGGGGCGCTGATCTTCGTGGCGGTGATGGTCCTGGTCCTGCTGAGCGTGCGGCGCCAGGAGCGGCCGGTGCGCCCGGCGCTGTGGATCGCCGGCGCCGGCGTGGCCTTCCCGGTGGTGGTGCTGACCGCGCTGCTGGGCTGGAGCACCTGGCGCAGCGCCCAGCTCGTGCCGCAGACTTCGCACAAGGCCATGACCGTCTCCGTCACCGCCAAGATGTGGTGGTGGGAAGTGCGCTACCGCGATCCGCGCACCGGACGCGAGATCGTCACCGCCAACGAGATCCATATCCCGGTCGGCACGCCGGTCTACCTCGGCCTGAACGCGGCCGACGTGATCCACAGCCTGTGGGTGCCTAACCTGGCTGGCAAGCGCGACATGATTCCCGGCCGCGTGACCGGCCTGACCCTGCGCGCCGACAAGCCCGGCGTCTACCGCGGCCAGTGCGCCGAATACTGCGGCGCCCAGCATGCCAGGATGGCCCTGCACGTGGTCGCGTCAACGCCGGAGGAATTCGACGCCTGGCTGGCGCGCCAGGCCGAGCCGGCGAAGGCTCCCGACACCCCGGAGCTGGCCCTGGGGCGCGCCGCCTTCCTGGAACAGCGCTGCCAAGCCTGCCACACCATACGCGGCGTGGCCGACGGCTCGCGCCTGGGCCCGGACCTGACCCACGTCGGCAGCCGCATGCAGATCGGCGCCGGCACCCTGCGCACCCACCGCGGCGCATTGGCCGGCTGGATCGCCGACCCGCAGGCCATCAAGCCGGGCGTCTTCATGCCGGCCTCGCAAGACCTCGACGGCGAATCGCTGCGCGCGCTGGCCGCTTACCTCGAACACCTGAAATGACCCGCGACAGTACCGTGCCAGATTCGCTCCCCAATTCCCTGCCCCGCCCCGGCGGCGAGCTCGCCCGCCTCGAAGAAGTCTGGCGCACGCCCACCGGCTGGCGCTTCTTCAAGTCGGTCAACAACACCAACATCGGCCTGCTCTACATCGGCACCGCGCTGCTGTTCTTCATCCTGGCCGGTATCCTGGCCCTGCTGATGCGGCTGCAGCTGGCAGTGCCGGAGAACACCCTGCTGAGCGCCTCGACCTACAACCAGGTGTTCACGATGCACGGCACCGTGATGATGTTCCTGTTCGCGATCCCCGTGGTCGAGGCGATCGCCGTCTACCTGCTGCCCAACATGCTGGGCGCGCGCGACCTGCCCTTCCCGCGCCTGTCCGCCTACGCGTACTGGGCCTACGCTTTCGGTGGCCTGGCTTTCTTCTGCACCCTGTTCGTCGGCCTGGCCCCGGACGGCGGCTGGTTCATGTATCCGCCGCTGACCGGCATGAAGTATTCGCCCGGCCTGAACGCCGACTTCTGGCTGCTGGGGATCGGCTTCATCGAGATCTCGGCCATCGCCGGCGCCATCGAACTGATCGTCGGCATCCTGTTCACGCGCGCGCCCGGCATGACGCTCGCGCGCATGCCGGTCTACGCCTGGGCGATGCTGGTGGTGGGCGTGATGATCGTGTTCGCCTTCCCCGCCGTGATCGCCGGCACCGCGCTGCTGGAGCTGGAACGCGCCTTCGACTGGCCGCTGTTCAACGCGGAGCGCGGCGGCGACCCGCTGCTCTGGCAGCACCTGTTCTGGTTCTTCGGTCATCCGGAGGTCTACATCATCTTCCTGCCCGCCGCCGGCATGGTCTCGACCATGATCCCGACCATTGCCCAGAGCCCGCTGGTGGGGCGGCGCGCCATCATCGTCGCGCTGGTGGGCGTGGGCTTCTTCAGCTTCGGACTGTGGGCCCATCACATGTTCACCGCCGGGCTGGGCATCCTGGAAATGAGCTTCGTTTCGGCCGCCAGCATGGCGGTGGCGGTACCGACCGCGATCCAGGTGTTCGGCTGGATCGCCACGCTCTGGCGCGGCAAGGTCAGCATGCACGCGCCCACGCTGTTCCTGCTCGGCTTCATGTTCATCTTCGTGCTGGGCGGCCTGACCGGGGTGATGGTGGCCGTGATTCCTTTCGACTGGCAGGTGCACGACACCTATTTCATCGTCGCCCATCTGCACTACGTGCTGATCGGCGGCATGGTGTTCCCGGTGTTCGCGGCCATCTATTACTGGCTGCCTCTCATCAACGGCAACCGCATGTCGGAGAAGCTGGCGCGCTGGGTGTTCTGGCTGATGTTCGGCGGTTTCAACATCGCCTTCTTCCCGATGCATATCACGGGACTCTACGGCATGCCGCGCCGGGTCTACACCTATCTGCCGGAGATGGGCTGGGACCTGCTCAACATGGTCTCCACCATCGGCGCCTTCCTGTTCGCGGCCGGGGTGCTGCTGTTCGCCATCGACGTGTTCCGTACCCTGCGCCGGCCCGAGCGCGAGGTCGGCAATCCATGGAACGCGGCCACGCTCGAATGGCTGCCCTCGGAAGACTACGGCAACCGCAGCATCGCGCGGGTCCACTCCGCCAATCCACTGTGGGACGACCCGGCCCTGTCGAAGGAAGTCGAGCAAGGCCAGCACTACTTGCCGAACACCGCCACCGGCCGGCGCGAGACCATCGCCACCAGCCCGGTCGGCGCCGAGCCGCGCTACCTGATGATCCTGCCGGGCGACAGCTGGCTGACGGTGCTGGCGGCGCTCGGCACGGCGGGCTTCTTCCTGCTGCTGACGGTCAAGCTGATCTGGCTCGCCTGGGCTTTCGGGCTCATGGCCGTGGCCTGCACCATCGGCTGGCTGTGGCAATCGGACCGCCCGCCGCCGATGCAGGAAGCGCGGGTGTCGCGCGACCTGGTCCTACCGGTCAATGCGCGCGGCACCGCATCGCAGTCGTGGTGGGGAACGATGATCATGCTGATCGTGGACGCCAGCATTTTCGCTTCCTTCGCCTTCGCCTACGTGCACATCTCGATGCGGCTGGAGATCTGCCCGCCGCCGGGCGCCTCCCTGCCCGACACGATCTGGCCGATGCTCTCCGCGGGCCTGCTGGCGGCCGGTTCCGCGCTGCTGTGGCTGGGAGGACGTTTCGACCGCAAGTTCCTGCCCTGGCTGACCCTAACGGCGCTGGGCTGCGCGGTCGCCTCCTTCCTGCTTGAATGGCATGGCTGGCAGCTGGTGCGCCTGGACGGCACGAAGGATGCGTGGAGCGCTGCCATCGCCACCCTGGTCGGCTACCAGGGCCTGCACATCGTGCTGCTGGCGATCCTGGCTCCCTACCTGTGCCTGCGCGTCTGGCGCGGCCACCTTACCAAGACCAGCCTGGCGACGCTCGACAACATCGTCCTGATCTGGCACTACACCACCCTGCAGGGCATCGCCGCGATTGCGGTGATCCGCGGCCTGCCCTTGCTGATGGACTGAGCATGCACGACCACTTCTTTGTGCGCCTCGCGCGCGGCTCCGCTCCCTTCGTGATCTGGGCCTTGCATTTCACCCTCTGCTACGGCCTGGCGGCGGCCCAGTGCACGCCAGGCGGAATGCGCGCGGGCGGGCCGGACCGCGTGCTGCTGGGCGTGGCGACGGTGGTGGCGCTGGCCGCCTGCGTGTGGCTGGGATGGCGCGCCCGGGGGCGCCTGCGGGAGCCGGACGTTGGCTTGTCTAACCGGGCGGCCGTGGCCGGCGCGATGCTTGGTGTGGTCGCCATCGCGTGGAACGGCATTCCGCTGCTGCTGGTGGCGGGATGCGCCTGAGCATATCGACTCAGGCGCCCTGCCCCGTCTCGGCGCGCGCAGTGCAGAAGGCCAGGACAGCCGCCAGCACCAGCAGGGCTGCGCTGGCCATGAAGGCCGTGCCGTAGCCGCTCCCGTCGACCAGGATGCCGCCGATGGTAGAGCCGAAGGCAATACAGAGCTGGATCATAGCCACCATCAAGCCGCCTCCAGCCTCTGCATCCTTGGGCAAGGCCTTGGCGAGCCATGACCACCAGCCGGTGGGCGCAGCCGTCGCAACCAGTCCCCACAAGCCAAGCAGGACAAAGGCCACCACCACCGACCCGCCGAAAGCGGTCAAACCGAGCGCGATGAGCGCCATCAGCAGCGGGATCGACACCAGCACTAGGTACAGGCCTTTTTTCAGGAAAGCGCCAATCAAGGTCGTGCCGATAACGCCTGCAACGCCAATCACCAGCAGGATCATCGACAGCGTGGGGACGTCCACGCGGGTGACGATCTCCAGGAAGGGGCGCACGTAGGTGAACAGGACGAACTGCCCCATGAAGAAGCTACCGACGGCCAACATGCCGATCCTCACCAGGGGCCGCTTCAGCAATTCGACAATCTTGCCCGAGCCGGCCGCACGCGGCGTAGCCTGCATGGACGGCAGGCTGCGCCATTGCCATGCCAGGGCAATCAGCGCCACGGGCACCAGGCACTGGAATGCGCCGCGCCAGCCGATCACGTTGCCGAGATAGCTGCCCAGCGGCGCGGCCACGACAGTGGCCAGCGCATTGCCGCCATTGAAGATGGCCAGCGCCCTGGGCACGCGTTGAATCGGCACCAGCCGCATGGCGACGGCCGCCGACATCGACCAGAACCCGCCCACCACCACCCCAATCAGGGCGCGCCCGATCATGTAGGTCACATAATTGGTCGCCAGCGCGACGACCAGGCCCGAGACACCCATCAGCGCGGTCAACAGCAGCAGCAAAGTCTTGCGGTCCATCGCGCCGGCCAGCGTCGAGATGGACAGGCTGGTCGCCACGGCGAACACGCCGGAGATGGCGATGCCGTAGCCCGTCAATCCCTCGCTGACGCCGAATTCCGCCGCCATGGGAGTGAGCAGGCTGACCGGCATGAATTCCGAGGCGATCAGCGTGAACACACACAGCGTCATCGCGAACACACCGCTCCAATATGCCGGTTGGCCGGCCGTCCCGCGGTGGGCGGCGGAATCGCCCACCCGGATCTCTGAAACTTGAGCAGTCATGACTTCCCTTCTCAGGCCAGGTGCCGCTGGAAGAAAGCGGTCAGCTTGTCCCAGGGGATCATGTTCGCGCGGTCATACAGGTCGACGTGACCGGCCCCCGGCACCCACAGCAGCTCCTTCGGCTCCGCAGCCCGGCGATAGGCATCCTCGCTGAACTCCCTCGAGTGCGACTGGTCGCCGGCGATGAACAGCAGCGGCCGTGGGGAAATCGTCTCGATATCGTTGAACGGGTAAAAATTGACGAACCGGACTTCGCTGGTCAGCATGCGGTTTTGCGTCAGTTCCATCGTGCGGCCGACCGGAATGTGGATGCCGCGTGAGGTGCGGTAGAAATCGTGGAACTCGCGCGTCACCGGGTCCGCGTCTTTTGGCAAGCGCACAGGCAGATAGCTCAGCCACTCCACTTTGCCGGTCGTGAACTCGCTGTAGCGCTGTTCGGCTGCCTTGGCGAGCAAGGCTTTGCGTTGCTCGAGGGTTTGCGACTGGCGTAGGCCATTGCGGGTGACGGCGCCCATGTCGTACATGCTGACCGTGGCAATGGCTTTCAGGCGCGGATCCATCTTGGCTGCACTGATGGCGAAACCGCCGCTGCCGCAAATACCCACGACGCCAATCCGATTGCGGTCGATACCGTCCCGCGTGCCGAGATAGTCGACCGCCGCGCTGAACGCCTCGGTATACATTTCAGGCGCGACCAGGTTGCGAACCTGCCCTTCGCTCTCGCCCCAGAAAGGCAAATCGATCGCCAGAGTGACGAATCCCCGCTCCGCCAGCTTTTGCGCATACAGCATGGAGCTTTGCTCCTTGACCGCCCCCATCGGGTGGCCGACGATGATGGCGGGAGCCGGCGTGCTCCGGTCCAGATGCCTGGGCGTGACGAGGTTCCCTGCGACGCGCATGCCGTACTGGTTCCTGAAGCTCACCTTCCGGATGCTCACCTTGTCGCTCTTGTAAAAATTGTCGGCGCCTGCGGGCGCGGCAAACACCGGACCGCCCGTGGCGGCAAGCATTCCCAGCGCAACGACGCCGGCGCCGGCGGCTTTGACAAATCCACGGCGATCGGTGACCGCTTCCACCGGGGATCCGACAGTGCGAGGAGGATGTTTCAGCGTTGTGCTCATGGTGATGGCTCCTTGTTGAAAATCAGGCTGCCATCTTGGCGGAAACCCACAGCTTTGATTAGCGGGGGCAATGTTCATGCAGTTGTGAGAAAATTTCAGCAATGGCATACCCTAAAGTGAACGATCTCCAAGCCTTCCTGGCCGTCGCGCGCGAGCAGAGCTTTACCAAAGCGGCGGCCAGGCTGGGCATCAGCCCATCGGCCCTGAGTCATTCGATGAGGGGGCTGGAAGAAAGGCTGGGCCTGCGCCTGCTGGCGCGCACCACGCGCAACGTGGCGCCGACGGAAGCCGGCGAACGGCTGATGCGCTCGATCGCCCCGCTGTTCGACCAGATCGCCGCCGAGGTGGACGCCGTCGGCGAATTGCGCGACAAGCCGAGCGGCACGATCCGCATCACCTGCACCGACGACCAGATCGAGCTCTGCCTGCGGCCAAAGCTGGCCGGTTTCCTGGCCGAGTATCCGGACATCACGCTGGAGTTCTATGTCGACTACGGGTTCACCAACGTGGTCGAGGAACGCTTCGATGCCGGCATTCGCATGGGAGAATCGATCAGCAAGGACATGATCGCCGCGCGGATCGGGCCCGACTGGCGCCTGTTCGTGGTGGGCTCTCCGTCCTATTTCGAGCGCCATCCCGCGCCGGCGACGCCGCACGAGCTGACCAGGCATGCCTGCGTCAATATCCGGCACCGGCCTTCCGGATCGATCTACGCGTGGGAGTTCGAAAAGGACGGCCAGGCATTCAGCGTCAAGGTCGAGGGGCAGCTGGTATTCAACAGCATCATCCACGTCCTCAATGCCGCTCTCGACGGCATCGGCCTGGCTTATGTCCCTGAACAGCTGGTGGCGCCTTACCTGGCCGATGGCCGGCTCAAACAGGTGCTAACCGAGTGGTGCCCGTATTTCCAGGGCTATCACCTGTACTACCCCAACAGGCGCCAGGCCTCGCCCGCATTTTCAGCCCTGGTCGACGCCCTCAGGTATCGCGGCTGACCACTTCATCCCTTGTCGCTGCTCACCGCGAGCCGGCGGGCGGCCTGCACAGACGGCGTATCGCCCAGCGGCAGCAGCATGGTCGTCCCCGCCAGCACGCGCACCATTCCCGCCTCGCCCAGGCGCAGACCGCGGCCACGCAGCTGCGGCAGCGAACGCACCGGCTCCGGAGTGATCTCGACGGCGGCGCGCACCAGCAGGCGCTGGAGCGGACGTATCGGCGTCGGGACGATCGGCGCCTCGTCCATCAGCCGCAGGAAGTCGGCAAGAATGTGCGATCCCCCCAGCCGGGGCGCGGTCCGCGCAAGCAGGGCTTCCCACGCGGCCCACGAACCGAGCGCCCCGGTCGCTCCGTACAGCCGGGCGGCAGGCTCGCCCTCGGCGAAGGCGGCGTCCTTCTCCGCCTGCGACAAGGGAACGGCGTAGCGGTGATAGGCCTCGACGAATCCGAAGGCGGCGGTCGCGTGCACCCAGTCGAGCAGCCTTGGGTCATTGGCGCGATAGGCCAGCCCCTCGGGCGTCGTGCCCTGCACGCGATCGTGCATCCGCACCACGCGCGCGATCAGCTGCTCCGCCGCCGAACGCGGGCCGTAAACGGTCATCATGGCCGCGAAGCCGGTACGGCGCAGGCGCATGACCGGATCGTAACGGAAGCTGCCGTGCTCCCACACGCCCGAGCGCACCGACGGTTCCGCCAGTTCGAGCAGCACCGCCGTCACGCCGCCGATGAACAGGGAGACCGGATTGGCGAACACGCGCCACGAAACGCCGCCCGCAGGCGTCAGCGCCGGTTCCCCCACGGGCTGGCTGAAGTCGAAGGCCATGCCCGGCGGCGGCTGCATCAGTTCCCGCAAGGTATTCAGCATCTGCGCCCTGCATACCGCCTGGCGGTCAGCGCGCCGGCGCCACCCGCCAGATCACATTGCCGACATCGTCCGCCACCAGCACCGCCCCGCCCTTGTCCACCGCCACGCCGACCGGACGCCCTAAGGCGTCGCCGTTCTTGTCGACGAAGCCGGTCAGGATGTCCGTCGGCTTCCCGCTCGGCATGCCGTCGCGGAAAGGCACGAACACCACCTTGTAGCCCGACAGCGGCTTGCGGTTCCAGGACCCGTGCTCGCCGATGATGGCGCCGCCGGCGAACTGCGGCAGCAGCGCGCCTTCATAGAAAGTCAACCCGAGCGCCGCCACGTGGGCGCCGAGCGCGTAGTCGGGCACGATGGCCTTGTCCACCAGGTCCGGGCGCGGCGGCTTGACGCGCGCGTCGACGTGCTTGCCGTAGTAGCTGTAGGGCCAGCCGTAGAAGCCGCCGTCCTTCACCGAGGTCAGGTAGTCCGGCACCAGGTCGCTGCCCAGTTCATCGCGCTCGTTTACCACGGTCCACAGCGCCCCGGTCTGCGGATGCCAGGCCAGGCCGTTCGGATTGCGCAGCCCGGAGGCGAACAGGCGGCTCTTGCCGGTGGCGATGTCCACCTCGAGGATGGCGGCGCGGTCGACTTCCTTGTCCATGCCGTTCTCGGCCACGTTGCTGTTCGAGCCGGAGGTGGCGTACAGCTTGGTCCCGTCCTTGCTGGCGATGATGTTCTTGGTCCAGTGGTGGTTCAGCGGGCCGCCCGGCAGCGGCGCCACCGGCTGCGGCGCGGCGGTGATCTCGGTCATGCCTTCCTTATAGGCGAAGCGCACGATGCCGTCGGTGTTGGCGACGTAGAAGGTGTCGCCCACCAGCGCCATGCCGAAGGGAGAATTCAGGTTCTTGATGAAGACGCGCTTGAGTTCCGCCACGCCGTCGCCGTCGGTGTCGCGCAGCAGGCTGATGCGGTTGGCGCTGGGCACGGCGGCGCCGGCCTTCGTCATCACCTTCTTCATGATCCAGCCCTTGACGCCCTTGTACTCCTCGGGACGCTCGGGCGCATTGGTCTCGGCCACCAGCACGTCGCCGTTGGGCAGCACGTACAGCCAGCGCGGGTGGTCGAGGGCGGTGGCGAAGGCGTTCACCGCCAGGCCGGCGGCCGGGATCGGCCCGCTGCCCGAGGGCCAGCCCTTGGCGGGGGCGATGTCCACGGTCGGGATGGCCGTCTTGACCGGTTCCTTGATGACGGGTTGCGGACCGGCGTCGGCACCGGAAGGCAGGATCGATTTCTCGCCGCAGGCGGCAAGCAGCAGCGTGGCGCCTGCGAGCAGGCGCCCGGGACGGGTGCGCATGATTGTCCTCCTCCGGATATGAAGGATGACATTTTATATAGACAAAAAATTACGCCCCGTACGTTACCGCCGAGAAAGCACACGCATCCGGTCACGCCGCCGCTTTGCGGCGCCGCGCGAATTTCCACAAGCCCGGCAGCTGGACCAGCAGCAGCAGGGCGAAGGCGGTCTGGTAGGCGACGGCCGGCGGCCGGCCCGACAACTCCGGCTTCCACAGTCCGACCACCAGGCCAAAGCCGGCCTGCACCAGGAAGGCGCCGATGAAGATCAGCAGATTGAGGAAGGTCGCCGCGCGCCCGGTCAGTTCCTTCGGCATCGACTGCGCAACGATCGCGTATTCGATGCCGGTAATAGTGCCCACCAGCGTGAACAGCACCGAGAGCAGCTGGAAGCTCGGCTGGTAGCCGATCACGAAGCCCGCCTGCACCAGCACGAACACCGTCACGCCGGCCGCGGCGACGTCCAGCGGCGGCATGCCGCGCCGCCCAGCCCATTCCGTGACCATGCCCACCGCGATCGCGCCGAAGATGACGGCGGCCATGCTCAGGTACAGCAGGTAGGCCACCGCCGGCTCCGGAAAGCGCGCCACGTCCGACAGCCAGCGCCCGATCCACAGGCCCTGCACGCCGAAGAACACCGCATGCGGCGCCAGCACCAGCGAGATCACGCTGCGGAAGCTGGGCGTGCGCCACACTTCGCGCAGCGCCTGCAGCAGCGGTCCGCGCCTGGTCCCCGGGCTCTCGACGCGCGGATACAGCAGCGCGATCAGGAGGCCGGTGCAGGCCACCAGAGCGCCGAAGAGCAGGAACAGGCCGCGCCAGTCGGTGTACTCGAGCGCCGCCCGCACCGGTGTGGTGGCGGTGGCCGCGCCCAGGCCGCCGACCGCGATCAGGTAGCCGTGCACGGACGGCAGCCGGCTGGGCGCGATCCAGGTCGATACCGCCTTCACCGCGGCCATGAAGCAGCCACCCAGGCCGCAGCCCATCACGGCGCGCGCCAGCAGCAGCTGGGTGAAGCTGGTGCCGCGCGCGAACAGCAGCGCCCCGCAGGCGGCCAGCAGCAGCATCGCCAGCTGCACCAGGCGCGGCCCGTGGCGGTCGAGCGCGATCCCCACCGGCAGCTGCACCAGCGCGAAGGCGAAGAAGAAGGCGCTGGTGAGCAGTCCGAGCTGGCCGGGCGTGAGCGCCAGTTCGCCGGCCAGGTGCGAGGCCAGCACCGCATTCACGTTGCGCAGCAGCGAGGACAGGTAGTGGCCGAGTGCGAAGGGCAGGAACACGTAGAGGAAGACCGCCACGCCGGTCAGGCGTGGCGTGGCGGGCGCCGCCAGCGAAGGCTGCATCAGGCGGCGTCCGGATGCTGTTCGGAGCCGCGCTGGCCATGCGGCACCAGCGGGATCACGCGTCCGCCGGGGCCGCGCAGCGGGCCGCCGCTTTCCGTCTCGAAGAAGAAGCGGTCGCGCCCGAAGGCTGGTTTCAGGTGGTCGAGCCAGGTGGCCTCGGGATCGTAGCGCGCGAAGAAGGGCCGGCGCACCCAGTCCGGATTGCGGGCCTGCAGGAACTGCAGCGCGAACAGCTTTTCGCCGTTGATGGTGACCACGCCGTCGATGACCACCTTGCCCGGGAAGGCGCTCATCGACGGGCCGCGCACGGTGCGCGACAGGCCGGAGACCATCGAATAGGCTTCCTGGAAGATCTCGTGCGCCCGCGCCAGCGGCAGCGCGAAGTAGTCGCGCGGACCGGTGTCGCGCTCGACGAACATGTAATAAGGGATCGCGCCCAGGCGCACGCCGGTGGTCCACAGCTCGGCCCAGCTCTTCGGGTCTTCGTTGATGTGGCGGATCAGGGGACCCTGCATGCGCAGGGTGGCGCCGGTGCCGACGATGCGCTTGACCGCCTGCTGCGCGATCGGGTGGCGCAGCTCCACCGCGTGGTTGTAGTGGCCCATGATGGCCAGGTTCTTGCCGGCCCGGACCACCTTCTCGAACAGGCGCATCAGGTCGTCGCTGTCCTTGTCGGACACGTAGCGCTGCGGCCAGTAGGCCACCGACTTGGTGCCGATGCGGATGTTCTGGATGTGCGCCAGTTCCGGCGCCAGCAGCGGTTCCAGGAATTCCGCCAGCGAGCGGGTGTTCATGATCATCGGATCGCCGCCGGTGAGCAGCACGTCGGTCACGTCCAGGTGGTTCTTGAGGTAGGCCACCAGCTCGGTGCATTCGCGCGCGTCGAACTTCATGTCGTCCATGCCCACGAACTGCGGCCAGCGGAAGCAGAAAGTGCAGTAGGCGTGGCAGGTCTGGCCGGCGCTGGGGAAGAACAGCACCGTCTCCTTGTACTTGTGCTGCAGGCCCTTGAGCGGCGCATCGTTCACGCGCGGCACGTTGTGCGTCATCTGCCCTGCCGGGTGCGGATTCATGCGCATGCGGATGCGATGCACCATCTGGGCGGTGGCGGCGTCGTCCTTCTTGACCAGCACCAGGTCGCGCAGCTGCTCGTACTCGTCGGCGGGCAGCATGTCGCGGTGCGGGAAAGTCAGGCGGTAGATCGGATCGTCCGGCACCTTGTCCCAGTCGATCAGCTCTTCCAGCACATAGGCGTTGGTCCGGAACGGCAGCACGTGCGATACCACTTGCACCGCTTCCTGCAGCTCGGGAGTGAGCCACTCCCACTGGCGCGCGGCGACGATGCTCTGGCGCGTATAGGGCTTGAACTTGGCGGGCGTCGATTCTAGCGTGGTCACGGGAATTCTCCAGGAGAAAGGATGAAGAAGCGGGGCTACCGCGAAGAACCATGGTAGGACCGCTAAAGCAAAAGAAGTTGCCATCCATCAATCGGACTGTTCCTAACAATCGGCCTGGAACAAAGGGTGTGCAGGTAGGACAAAACCACCCTCGGTCCACACTGCGCAGGGACCGCGCGCGGTGTGCTTGAGCGAGCGCAATCCGTGGCCGATTCGGGTCGGTACATTTGTGAATGCACTTTAGAAATATTTCATGCGTACATCACGAAAGGAAGCCTCATGAAACTGATCGCCACCGCCGCGCTGACCCTGGGCCTGAGCTTGGGCTTCGCATCGACCGCCGCCCTTGCCAACGAACCGACCGAGAAGGACGCCATCGCGATGTGCGAACGTGGCGCGGCCCTCATCAAGAGCAAGGGCAAGGACGAGATGATGAAGCGCATCAACGCCAAGGATCCGGATTTCGTCCAGGGCGCCCTGTACATCGATATCCGCGACATCAAGACCGGCATCGTGCTGGCCCATCCCTACAACCCTTCGATCGTCGGCAAGGACCTGACCGACGTGCCGGATGCGAACGGCAAGAAGTACCGGCGCGAGATCATCGAGCTGGCTGCGGCCAAGGGCAAGGGCTGGGTCGATTACCAGTACAAGAATCCGACCTCGGGGAAGATCGAGCCGAAGACCACGTACATCCTGCGGGTGGACGATGTGGTGCTGGAGGCGGGGATTTATAAGAAGTGATTCCTGGTTGGCGGTGGGCTGTGCGAGCAAACTTGGGCCCCCGCCTGCGCGGGGGTGACGTGCGAGCGTTACGGGGTGAATGATGCTGAACAAACTGCGGATCGGGCAGAAGCTGCTGCTGGCCCCGGGGCTGGTGCTGGTGTTGCTGACCCTGTTGTCGGCGGCCGCCTACTACGGCATGGTGCGCCAGAACGCCTCGCTCGAGCACATGGTGCAGGTGCGCGCGGCGCGGCTGCAGGCGGTGGCCGACGTGGCGGGCGATGCGCGCTTCGCGCACGCGAACATCTACCAGCTGCTGGCCTGGGTCAACGGCAGCTTCGCCAGGAACCGCCTCGACGCCCTCACCGCCGACATCCACCGCAAGCATGCCGGCATCAAGGACAAACTGGACAAGCTCGGCAAGCTGGCCGAAGCCGGCGAGCGCGCCCCGATCGAGGCTTCCCTGAGCGCGCTGGCCGCCTACCGCAAGGCGGTGCTGGAGACCATCGAGCTGGCCCAGGTGGACCAGTCGATCGCGACCAACTCGATGCAGAAGGCCGAAAAGCAGTTCGGCGCCCTGGACGCCGAACTGGGACGCCTGGCGGCCCTGGAAAAGAAGCTCAGCGAGGACGCCTACACCGCCGCCAAGGCGGAATTCCGCTCGCTCGGCCTGAGCATGGCCGGCCTGGTGCTGCTGTCCATCGGCCTGTCGCTGCTGGTGACAATGCAGGTGCGGCGCTCGATGCTGGGCGGGATCCGCACCATTGCGCGCGCGGTGGACGACCTGGCCGAGGGCCGCCTCGACGCCCCGCCCGGCGCCAGCACGGGCCGCGACGAGATCGCCGACACCTCGCGCGCCCTCGACCACAGCTTCGCCCGCCTGAACGTGGCGCTGCACAGCATCCACACGGCGGTGCGCTCGATCGATACCGCGTCCAAGGAGATCGCCAGCGGCAATCTCGACCTGTCCACCCGCACCGAGATGCAGGCCGGATCGCTGGAGCAGACCGCCAGCGCCATGGAAGCCCTGACCACGGCGGTGAAGGACAACGCCAACAACGCGCGCCTGGCGTCCGAGCTGGCGGCCGAAGCCTCGCAGCTGGCGGCCAGCGGCGGCCAGGCCGTCGAGCGCGCGGTGGCGACCATGGAATCGATCAAGGCCAGCTCGCGCAAGATCGTCGAGATCATCGGCGTCATCGACGGCATCTCCTTCCAGACCAACCTGCTGGCGCTGAACGCGGCGGTGGAAGCGGCGCGCGCCGGCGAACAGGGACGCGGCTTCGCGGTGGTGGCCGCCGAGGTGCGCACCCTGGCGCAGCGCTCGGCCGCTGCGGCCAAGGAAATCAAGGCCCTGATCGCGGACTCGGTCACCATCATCGAAGGCGGCAACGCCTCGGTCAGCGAAGCCGGCGCCAGCATGGGCGACATCGTGGCCTCGGTGAGGCAGGTGAACGACATCATCGGTCGCATCAGCGTGGCCAGCACCGAGCAGGCCGAAGGCATCGCCGACGTCAACCGCGCGGTCGGGCAGATGGACGGCATGACCCAGCAGAACGCAGCGCTGGTGGAGCAGGCCGCGGCGGCGGCCGAGAGCCTGCACGAACAGACCGTCAACCTGGCGAAGGCGGTATCGATCTTCAAGATCGCACGGAAGCAGGACGGCATCGCCGAAAACCCTGCCGCGCAGTCAGAGGCAGAGGACGAGGACACCGAGTTGCGGGGCGTGGGCGAGCGGCGTGCGCCAACCAGCCCGATGCGGCCTAATACCACGCGCGTCCTGCCTGCGGCCCGGCGATCATCGTAGGGGGGGCGGCGCCCCCCGCCCCCCCCCGCCCCCCCCCCCCCCCCCGCAGGTGGG
>NZ_JAGPWD010000036.1 GCF_018119395.1 Massilia sp. ZL223 | reverse complement strand
TGGTGGGGGGGCGGGGGTGGGGTTGGGGGCGGGGGGGCAAACTTGGGGCCCGGGCGGGCGCGGGCACGACGTTGATGCGTACGTGACCAAGGGTCAGGGCAGCGTAATCGTCACATTCGCCGCCTTCGGCGGCAGCTTCACCAGATCGTTATACTGCGCCATCGCCACCTCGGACTCCCGCGCCAGCACCGTCCGGAATCCCAGGTACCCCCCCAGCCCCGCCAGCGTGAACACCGCCATCAGCACCCACAGCGACAAATCGCTGCGCAGCCGGTTGACGATCTGGTCCGGCCTTTCCGCATGCGGCGCGAACCCCCGCGTGCGCCCGCGCATGCGCGAGATTTCGTCTCCCAGCCTGGCCACCAGGTAATCCAGCTTGTCCCGCCCGTCCAGCGCATAGCGCCCCTGGAAGCCCAGCAGAAGGCACATATGGAAAACTTCCAGCGCCTCCACATGCACCGCCCCCTTGGCGCGCAGGTCTTCCAGCCGGTGGAAGAAGTGCTCCCCGGCAAGCTGGTCGCCGAACACGCGCAGCTGGAGCGGCCGCGTTTCCCATGCCTCGCGCACCTCGTAGCTCGAGCCCAGGATGATCTCGTCCACCGCCGAGCAATAGGCGTACTTGGCCGCCGTGACGTCGTCCGCCGGTATCCCCTGGGCCTTGGCGTTGCGGTCGACGTCCGCCAAGAACTGGGTCATGTTGTCGGCGAAGGCGCCCTTGTCCTGCGGCCCGCAGCCGTTCTTGAGCAGGAACAGGGCGTAGAAGCCTTCGTACATGATATCGACCAGGCGCGGGACGCGGCCGGGTGCGCGTTGCGGCGCCGCGCGGCGCTCGACGAAGGCGCTCATGCCGCCACCGCCATCAGTTCCAGGTGGAGGTCGCGAATTCCATTGCCCTTGCCGCCGCCCTCGTCGGGCACGTAGATCGAGATCGCCTGCGACTTGAGCATGGCCTCGTACAGTGTGCCACGGTTCTCCAGCACGAAGTAAAAGGTATCCGGCCGCACCGGCAGCGCCGCCGGCACCTGCGGGGCGTGCACCAGCTTCACGCCGGGCAGGGCCGACAGGACGAACTTGTCGACGTCCTGGGGCGCGCCGACCTTGAATTGCAGCGGCACCACCTCCACCAGCTGCAGCGCCGGCATGTCGGCCGACACGGCGAGGTAGAGCGTGGTGTGGGCGTCGATCTTGCCTGAATCGAGCCGGCCCAGGTAATAGGAGCTGCGCTCGTGGCGCAGGGCGATCGTGAAGTAGCGCGAGGAGATCACGGTGTCGAGCAGTTCGCGGATGATGCCGTCCAGGCGCGCGAACTGGGGCCCCGGGTCGGCGTGCACATAGGAGGGCAGGTCTTCCAGCTTGACCGAACGCGAATAGGTCATCAGGCCGCCGGCCAGCGACAGCAGGGTGGCGAACAGGCGCTCCGGATGCAGCTCGCGGTGATGGAACAGGTGCGACAGCTCGGCATAGCCCGCGCTGGCGGTGTGCAGCAGCCAGAACGAGGACATGTCGCCGCCGCGGATCTCGACCACGTTGCGGCTCGGCTCGCGCAGGTGGCCGTACAGGGCGTTCACCTTGGCCAGCATTTTCTCCATGAGACGCGCCAGGCTGGCCTGCAGCGCCGGCACCGCATTGATCGCCAGGCAGGGCGGCATGAAGGAGGGATCGGGTTCGAAGCCGCCGGTGGCCACGCGGCGCAGGCGCACCAGGGGGAAGCTTTCGAAGGCTTCCAGCGCTTCGCTCTCCGGCACCAGGCGCAGCGCCTTGCGCAGGTAGGTCACCGGCGCCTCCGCGGCCTGGGTGTACAGGTCCTGGGTCTCGCGGTCGTGGCGCGCATAGCGTACCCCGGTGAGTTCTCCCGCCTCCTCGCCGATGGCGCAGTTGTCGCCGTGCGCCTTCAGGATGGGCAGGGCGGCGTGATAGGTCACGGTCTGCACCTCGGGCGGCAAGTCGCCCAGGCGCACCTGCAGCGGCAGCACGTCGCCGTCCGGCGCGCGCACCACCTCGCCGTCCGGGAACAGCAGCGACACTTCCTCGATGCGCAGCAGGTCGTTGCGCAGCGCGTCGTGGTCGATCACCAGCTTGCGCACGCCCCAGGCATAGGGATGCAGCGCGCACGCCGTCTGGTTCAGGCGGGCTTCATGGTAGCGGTCCTGCTGCTGGAAATGCTGGGGGCGCAGGAACAGTCCCTCGCCCCAGAGCACCTTGGATGGCATGCTCACGTTGTCCTCGCTATGTTTGTCGGAAGAGATTAGCTTGCAGGAAACTGTTTGAAACTTATTGACAGCGCACAGACCCGAGCGTCGCCGTTCCCACGCTCATGGCGCAGGTGTGCAGGCCGACGGTGATGCCCTCGCGCTCGGCGTCCAGCGCATTGAATGCGGCGCGCCAGCGCTGGGCGGCGGGGCGGTGGAACAGCGCGACGATGCCGATGTGGCCCGCCTCGCGCCCGACCTTTTCCGTCACCTCGTAGCGCTGGCCCGGCACCAGCATGATCTCGCGCACCTCGATCAGGTCGGCGCCCAGGCTTTCGCGCTCCAGCTGGGGATTGAGGAAGGCGGCGTAGGGCATCTGCTCGAAGGCCGCCTTCTGGCGCAGCTTGTACAGGCGCGCCGACAGCGCCAGCGGATGCCCCTCGCTGTCGGCGTTCAGCTTGCCGGCCGCGTGCAGGCGCAGCGGTACGTTGCGCGGCGGCTTCTGCGACTCCGGCAGCTCGGGCGGCTTGCGGATGCCGGCCGCCTCGAGGGCGACATTGGCCAGCGGCGCCAGGGCCGCGCCGCCGCAGCCAGCCAGGATGATGGATAAAGAAAGGGACACCAGGATACGGATGGTCGGCATGCTTTCTCCGGAGAATTGTCGCTCCGTAGATTGAACTCGAATGCCGCGGACATGGCCTGCGCGGGCGCAAGTTTCACGCGCATCAGGGCCCGGCATGCCAAGTCATCGAAAGTTGACAGCGCACAACTTCGCCGGGGCGGCCATGCGAATAATGGTGGCTTGTTCATAGTCCTGGAGAACACGCATGATCCGCAAACAGTTGATGCCCCTGATGGTCGTGGCCGCCCTGGCCGGGTGCGCCACGGGAAGCGGCGGTACGGCCGCCGTGTCCAGTACCGTCGCCGCCGACACCGCCTTCGCCGAGGCCGACGCCGCGCTGGCCGCGGGCCAGGGCGAGAAGGCGGTTTCGCTGCTGAAGGCCGTCGCCGTCGCCCATCCGGTCGACAAGAAGCCCTGGGTGCGCATGGCCCAGATCCGCTTCGACGCCAACGATTACGGCGACGCCATCACCCACGCCCAGGAGGCCTTGGAGCGCGACCCCGACGACACGCTCGCCTACAGCATCCTGGCCGTCAGCGGCTTGCGCGTCGCCAGCAAGGCCCTGGCCGACCTGACCCGCAAGAACAACCTGCAAGGATCGGTGCGCAGCGAGGCTCAGGACCTGGCCAAGCTGCTGCGCACCAGCCTGGGCGAGGACATTCTCGTGAACCAGCGTCCGGCCGCGCGCAAGGAGACGGTGCGCTCCAGGTCCGCGGCGCCGGCGCCGGCGCCGGCCGTATCCAGCGCGCCACGCAGCCAGGCCAAGTCGGACAAGGATCCGTTCGACATCCTCAAGTAATCCTTATTTAGTCGAATTCGCCCCCTCACACCAGGAGTCGCCATGCCCAAGAGTGAAAGCGTGCAGAAGCGCTTGCAAAAGGTGCGCGCCCCGCGCATCCAGATGACCTATGACGTCGAGATCGGCGACGCCATCGAGAACAAGGAACTGCCTTTCGTCGTCGGTGTCCTGGGCGACTTCGGCGCCGATCCCGACGCCGAGAAGAAGCGCCTGAAGGACCGCAAGTTCGTCAACGTCGATCCCGACAACTTCGACGAGGTGCTCGGCGGCGTGGCGCCCAAGACCAGCTTCAAGGTCGACAACCACCTGACGCCGGAGGGCGGCCAGATCGGCGTCACGCTGCAGTTCCGCGAGATGGCCGACTTCCGGCCGGAGTCGGTGGTGAAGCAGGTGGCGCCGCTGGCCGGCCTGCTGGAGGCGCGCAACAAGCTGGCCGACCTGCGCAACAAGCTGGCCGGCAACGACAAGCTGGAGGACATCCTCAGCGAAGTGCTGGGCAATACCGAAAAACTCGACAGCCTGCGCAAGCAGGGCAAGGAGGGCTGAGATGTCGGCGGTACTCGAAACTTCCAACACCAGTCCCGCAGCGGCGGTGGAACTGGACAGCTCGCTGCTCGACCAGATCGTCGAAGAGAGCAGGGTGGCCAAGTCCAGCAGCGAGCACGAACGGGCGCGCGACATCATCTCCGAGCTGGTCACCCAGGTGATGCAGGGCACGATGGTGATCTCGAATAACCTCTCGGCCACCATCGACGCGCGGCTGGCGGAACTGGACCGCATGATTTCGGAGCAGCTCTCCGCCGTCATGCACGCGCCCGAGTTCCAGAAGCTGGAACGCAGCTGGTCCGGCCTGAACTACCTGGTCAAGAACAGCACCACCAGCACCAGCCTGCAGATCCGCATGCTCAACGTCACCAAGCGCGAGCTGGTGAAGGACTTCCAGGGCGCGATGGAGTTCGACCAGAGCGCCATGTTCAAGAAGATCTACGAAGAGGAATTCGGCACCTTCGGCGGCGCCCCCTACGGCACCCTGATCGGCGACTTCGAGATCTCGCGCCAGCCCGAGGACATGTACTTCCTCGAGCAGATGTCGCATGTGGCGGCCGCCGCCCACGCGCCCTTCATCACCTCGGCCGCGCCGGAACTGTTCGGAGTCGAGAGCTTCGGCGACCTGGGCAAGCCGCGCGACCTGGCCAAGGTCTTCGACACCGTCGAATACGCCAAGTGGAAGGCCTTCCGCGAGTCCGAGGATTCGCGCTACGTCGGCCTGACCCTGCCGCGCTTCCTGGGCCGCCTGCCTTACCACCCGGTGGACGGCATGACGACCGAAGGCTTCAACTACGTCGAGGACGTCGACGGCAGCGACCACTCCAAGTACCTGTGGTGCAACGCCGCCTACGCCTTCGGCGCCCGCCTGACCAAGGCCTTCGCGGACTACGGCTGGTGCGCGGCGATCCGCGGCGTGGAGGGCGGCGGCCTGGTGGAGAACCTGCCGACCCACACCTTCAAGACCGACGAGGGCGAAGTGGCGCTCAAGTGCCCGACCGAGGTGGCGATCACCGACCGCCGCGAGAAGGAGCTGTCGGACCTGGGCTTCATCTCGCTGGTGCACTGCAAGAACACCTCGTATGCGGCCTTCTTCGGCGCCCAGTCGGCACAGAAGGCCAGGAAGTACAACACCGACGCCGCCAACGCCAACGCGGTGCTGTCCTCGCAGCTGCAGTACATCTTCGCGGTCTCGCGCATCGCCCACTACATGAAGGCCATGATGCGGGACAAGGTCGGCAGCTTCGCCGCGGCCTCCAACGTCGAGGACTACCTGAACCGGTGGCTGACCCAGTACGTGCTGCTGGACGATAACGCCAGCCAGGAGCAGAAGGCCCAGTTCCCGCTGCGCGAAGCTTCGGTCCAGGTGTCCGAGGTGCCCGGCCGGCCGGGCGTGTACCGCGCGGTGTCCTTCCTGCGTCCGCACTTCCAGCTCGACGAGCTGTCCGTTTCCCTCCGTCTGGTCGCGGAGTTGCCGCAGTCGACCAAAGGCTAGACCTTTCCTTTAACTTGAATGGAGTAGAACATGGCAATTGACGTGTACCTGCAGATCGATGGGATCAAGGGCGAATCGCTGGACGACAAGCACAAGGACTGGATCGAGTGCACCTCGGTGGCCTGGGGTGTGCTGCAGCCGCGCTCCGCCACCGCCTCGACCGGCGGCGGCCACACGGCGGAGCGCTGCGAGCACCAGGAAATCCAGCTGACCAAGCTGGCCGACCTGTCCTCGCCGATCCTGCTGCAGACCTGCTCGGCGGGCAAGACGATCCCCAAGGCCAGGCTGGAGTTCATGCGCGCCGACGGGCAGGGCGAGCGCATCAAGTACTTCGAGATCGAACTGGAAAACGTCCTGATCGGCGGCGTCAGCCCCAGCGTGGCCGAGGGCAGCATCATCCAGGAGAGCGTGGGCCTGAAGTTCTCGAAGATCAAATGGAAGTACACCCAGCAGAAGATCGGCGGCGGGTCTGGCGGCAATACCTCCGGCGGCTGGGATCTGGCGGCCAACAAGACCGTCTGAGGCCTGAAAGAAGTTCGTTAGCGTGTACGTCGTTCCGGCGAAGGCCGGGACGACGGTTTGGTAGCTTCCGGAGACACCATGAACGGATTTCTGCCTGGCTTGCTCGATCGCCTCATGGACGAGCGCAAGGACGCCGCTCCAGGTGCCCCCGTCAACCTCGAACAACTCAAGGACAGCGTGGCCCGCGACCTCGAAGCCCTGCTCAACACCCGCGTGGCGCTCCCGGCCTCCACGTTGGCCGGCTACCCTGCATCCCGCGCCTCGATCCTGCACTACGGCGTGAGCGATTTCGCCGCCTTTTGCCTGAGCAGCAGCGCCGACCGCGCCGCCATATGCGCGAGCCTGAAGGACGCCATCGAGATCCATGAACCGCGCCTGCGCGACGTCAGCGCCGCCCTGGTGCCGGAAGCCGGAAGCGTCAACCGGCTCACCTTCGTCATCCACGCCCGCCTGGCCGTCGATTCCGTGGCCGAGCCGGTGAACTTCAACGCCGTGCTGCAGCCCTCGTCGCTGCATTACGCGATCAACCGCAGCGCACGCCCTGCGAGGGCGTGAAGCGCCTGCCCACCACGAGGACACGATGGACATCAATCTCAAGACCCTGATCGGCAAGCTGAACGACACCACCCGCGCCGCGGCCACCCGCGCCGCGTCCATCTGCGTGGGCCTGGGGCAGTACGAAGTCGAGATCGAACACCTGTTCCTGGGCCTGATCGAACAGCCGGACAGCGACCTGGCGCTCATCGCCCGCCAGTGCGATATCAGCATCACCAGCCTGGAGAGCGACCTGCGCAACGAGATCGCCCGCTTCGCCACCGGCAGCGCGCGCACGCCGGTGTTCTCCCGCCACCTGCCGCTGCTGTTCGAGCACGCCTGGCTGATCGCCTCGCTCGGCAACGGCCATCCGAACCAGATCCGCTCTGCGCACCTGCTGCTGGCGCTGCTCACCGAGCCCTCGCTGGCCCAGCTGGCGCAGCGCGCCTCGCGCAGCTTCGCGCGCTTCCCGCTCGACCGGCTCAAGCACGACCTGGAGCGCCTGACGCGCGGCTCGATCGAGGCGCGCGCCGCTGCCGCCGCCGAAGAGGCGGAGGCGGCGACCGACCCGGCCACCGAGCTGGCCCAGGGCGCGGGCCGCGCCACCCCGGCCCTGGACCAGTACACCACCTGCCTGACCCAGCGCGCGCGCGACGGCAAGGTCGATCCCGTGATCGGGCGCGACGCGGAGATCCGCCAGGCGATCGACATCCTGATGCGGCGCCGCCAGAACAACCCGATCCTGACCGGCGAGGCCGGCGTCGGCAAGACCGCCGTGGTCGAGGGCCTGGCGCTGCGCATCGCCCAGGGCGAGGTGCCGGAGGTGCTCAAGGGCGTCGAGATCCACACCCTGGACATGGGCCTGCTGCAGGCGGGCGCCAGCGTCAAGGGCGAGTTCGAGAACCGCCTCAAGAACGTGATCGAGGAGGTGAAGAAAAGCCCGCACGCCATCATCCTTTTCATCGACGAGGCGCACACGATGATCGGCGCCGGCGGCCAGGCCGGGCAGAACGATGCCGCCAACCTGCTGAAGCCCGCGCTGGCGCGCGGCGAGCTGCGCACCATCGCGGCCACCACCTGGGGCGAGTACAAGAAATACTTCGAGAAGGACGCCGCACTGGCGCGCCGCTTCCAGGTGATCAAGGTCGAGGAGCCGGAGGAGGACATCGCCTGCGCCATGCTGCGCGCGATGGCGCCCCTGATGGAGCGCCACTTCAACGTGCGCGTCTACGACGACGCCATCCTTGAAGCGGTACGCCTGTCGCACCGCTACATCAGCGGCCGCCAGCTGCCGGACAAGGCGATCAGCGTGCTCGATACCGCCTGCGCCAAGGTGGCGCTGGGCCAGAGCGCGACGCCGGCCCTGCTGGAAGACTGCACCCGGCGCATCGAGCGCATCGCGGCGCGCATCGCGGCCCTGGAGCGCGAAGCCAGCGCCGGCGGCCAGCATGGCGACATCCTGGCGGAACTGCGCCGCGAGCGCGACGCGGCGAGCGCTGAACAGCAGGCCCTGCGCGCCCGCTGGGAGGAGGAGCAAGCCCTGACCGCCCAGATCGGCGAACTGCGCGCCGGGCTGGAGGCGGGCCGGGCCCAGGCCGACAGCGCTGCCTTGCAGGTTCGGCTGAATGAGCTGCTCGAACGCCTGCGCGGCCTGCAGGGCGAGTCGCCCCTGGTGCCGGTGCAGGTCGACGGCCATACGGTGGCCGAGATCGTCGCCGCCTGGACCGGGATCCCGCTCGGGCGCATGGTCAAGGACGAGATCCGCACCGTGGTCAACTTGCAGGCCATGCTGGACGAACGCATCCTGGGCCAGCAGCATGCGATGCAAGCCGTGGCCCAGCGGGTCCGCACCGCGCGCGCCAACCTGGACGACCCGAACAAGCCGAAGGGCGTGTTCCTGTTCGCCGGCACCTCGGGCGTGGGCAAGACCGAGACCGCGCTGGCGCTGGCCGACATCCTCTATGGCGGCGAGCGCAAGCTGGTCACCATCAACATGAGCGAGTACCAGGAAGCGCACAGCGTCTCCGGCCTCAAGGGCTCGCCGCCGGGCTATGTGGGCTATGGCGAGGGCGGCGTGCTGACCGAAGCGGTGCGGCGCAATCCCTACAGCGTGGTGCTGCTCGACGAAGCGGAGAAGGCGCACCCGGACGTGCTGGAGCTGTTCTTCCAGGTCTTCGACAAGGGCGTGATGGACGATGCCGAAGGGCGCCAGATCGACTTCCGCAACACCATCATCATCCTGACCTCGAACGCCGGCTCGAGCCAGCTGATGCAGGCCTGCCTGAACAAGCCGGCCAACGAATTGCCGACGCCGGAGCAGCTGTCCGAGCTGCTGCGCCCGGCCCTGATGAAGCATTTCAAGCCGGCCTTCCTGGGCCGCCTGAGCGTGGTGCCTTTCTATCCGATCCGCGACGAGGTGCTGTCCAACATCATCCGCCTCAAGCTGGACCGCATCGCCGGCCGCGTCATGGACAACCACCGCGCCGGCTTCGAGTACGACGATGCACTGGTGGCGGCGGTCCTGAACCGCTGCACCGAGGTCGATTCCGGCGCGCGCAGCGTCGACAATGTCCTGAACGGCAGCTTGATGCCCGAGATCGCCGACAGCGTGCTGGCGCGCATGGCCGAAGGCGGCGGCATCGCGCGCGTGAAGGTCAGCGCGACCAAGGCGGGCAAGTTCAAGTACACCGTCGAACCGGCATAAGGAGGCGTCCATGCTCAACATCGAGGCGCTCCTGGCGCCCATCGGCCCCGACGATCCCTGTGGCGAAGACCTGGCCTTCTCGCCGGAAGTCGACGAGATCGCGCGCGCCCGCCTGGCCGACGATCCATCGCTGGAGCAGGGCGCCTGGGTCACCGCGCTCAAGGAAGCGGACTGGAAGTTCGTGGGCAAGCGCTGCGCGCTGCTGGTCGAGGCGCGCAGCAAGGACTTGCAGCTGGCCGTCTGGCTGGCCGAGGCCAGCGCCAAGACCGGCGGCCTGCGCGGCCTGGCCGACGGCCTGCGCCTGGTGGCGGCCCTGTGCGAGCGTTACTGGGACGGCCTGCATCCGCGCGCCGACGAGGATGGCTTCGAGCGCCGCATCGGCAGCCTGGCCTGGATCGCGGCGCGCATCTCGCCCCTGGCGAAGGGCGTGCCGGTGCTGGAAAGCGGCGCCACCCTGATGCAATGGGAAGCCGCCCACGGCCGCGACGGCGAGGCGGCGGCCCAGCTGGAGACGGCGCGCACGCGGACTCCGGCCAAGTTCTCCGAGGCGTTGGCCCAGGATGCCGAGGCCTGCATCGCGGCGCTGGACGAGCTGGAACGGGTGGTCGACGAACGCCTTGGCGCGGACGGCCCCAGCTTCAGCGTGGCGCGCGCGGTGCTGGCCGATGTAAAGGACTTCGCCACGCCGGCGGCGGCGGCGCCACGCCAGGGACAGGAGCTGGCCCCGGCTTCGGGAACCGCCATCGTGCGCTCGGCCGCGCCGCTGCTGCTGGCCGAAGGACCCCTGCAGCACCGGGACCAGGCGCTGGCCCAGTTGCGGCAGGTGGCCGAGTTCTTCCGGCGCACCGAGCCGCACAGTCCGGTGGCCTACCTGGCGGAAAAGGCCGCGCGCTGGGGCGAACAGCCGCTGCATGCGTGGCTGCGCTCGGTCATCAAGGATGATGCCTCACTGGCGAGGCTGGAAGACTTGCTCGGTATCGAGCAGATAGACTGAAAGAATATTTCACCGGGCCCGGCCTGGTGAAATATTCTTTCAGCGAGTGCGGCTTAGCCTGCCTTTGCTTCGCCGCCGGCCTGGCCCATGCCGGGCTGCACCATCGAACTGGCGCGCTCGAACTGGGCCTCGACGGTCTGCACGGCCTGGCGGGTGGCCTGGGTCACCTGCTCATAGCCCTTGAAGGCATTGTCGATCGCTGCCTTCATGATCTCGACCGCGTTTTCCGAGCCTGGCTTGACGTTTTCCGTCAGGTCGTAGATCAGTGCGGACAAGGTGCTCTTCGCCTCGGCCACGTGCGAGTCGGCCGCGTGGCGGAAATCGTCGTGCATCTCGTCGATGATGGCCTTCAGCTGGGCGCGGTATTCGCTGGCATTGGCCACGCCCGGCTGCATGCGCGCGGCCAGGGCCTGCACCGCCGCCTTCGGATCCGTGGCCTGGGCCATATTGCGTCCGGTTTCCAGCGTACTCGCTACCGAATCCTTGGCGGCGCTCATATTCAGCGCCACCACTTGTTCCACGCCCTTGACCGTCTTGCTGGCCAGGGCGTTAAAGGTCTGCATCTGGAGTTCGAACAGGGTCTTGGTGGCGTTGGCGAACTGTTCCGGGCTGGTAAACATAGTGTCTCCTCAGTGAATGCTCAGTGAAATGAGTCGGAAGCGCTGCGCGTCTTGCGGGCATTACTCACTGCATTATTTAGCAACAATACGTTTTTCGCAATGCGCGTCCCGGTACGGACCGCTTGCCTTGACCCAGCCTTCGCCGAGCGGCGTCTGGGAACAGGCGAGGGCGCCATTGAGCGTGCTGCGCCATTGGTAATAGGGCGCGGGCGCGGCGACGGCCATGTGCGAGAACAAGACGAGGGCCGCGAGCGAGGCGGCGATCCGAGTGGAGATCATGGTCCGCCCAGCTTAACCGTACTATGAGGCAAGTCAAGCAAAGGCTTGACCTTCCCATCATGGGAAGGTGTATTCTTCGCCGGGATACAACAGGAGAGCACCATGAACCACTGCCAGACTTCGTCCTCCGCATTGAATATCGGCGACGCCGCGCGCGCATCCGGCGTCTCGGCCAAGATGATCCGCCACTACGAATCGATCGGCCTGATCGGCGCCGCGCGCCGCACCGAGGCCGGCTACCGCGTGTACACCGGCCAGGACGTGCGCGTGCTGCAGTTCGTCCACCGCGGCCGTGCGCTGGGCTTTTCGCTGGACCAGATCCGCGACCTGCTGGCGCTGTGGCAGGACAAGGGCCGGGCCAGCGCCGACGTGCGGGCGCTGGCCCAGACCCATATCGACGAGCTGAACCGCAAGATCGCGGAAATGGAAGCGATGCGCCGCACGCTGGAATCGCTGGCCGCCTCCTGCCACGGCGATGCGCGCTCGGACTGCCCGATCCTGGACGATCTCGCCGCCAGCTAGCCTGTCCAGCAAGCGGGCATTATTTTCCGTACACTAAGTGTCCGGATTATTTTTACTTACTGACATGCTCATCGACCTCAAAGGAATGGCGGCGGAATTTCCGACGGCCTGGAAATCGACGATCTTCGGCAAGGTGGCCAGCGCCAACCTGAAAGTATTGCGGATGGATGAATGCGCTTATGACGCGGAGACGCACGATTATGCCGAAGCCCTGATCGTGCTGGACGGATGCATGCACCTGTCGATCGCGGACCGCACGGTGACGGTGAAGGCCGGCGAAGTGTTCGTCGTGCCGCCCGGCCTCCACCATGGCGTGGCGCCGGGAAGCCATGGAACCCTGTTGATCGTCGATCCCTCCGCCGCTGCTTGAGTGAAGAGGGCAGGTAAACGCAAAACGCCGTAACCCTCTGAGAAAGGCTACGGCGTTTTGCGGAACAAACGTTCAATTCGGTAGAGTTTGGTGCCCACGGAGGGACTCGAACCCCCACACCTCGCGGCACATGGACCTGAACCATGCGCGTCTACCAATTCCGCCACGTGGGCACTGATACTGCATCAACTCAACTTGCTTACAACTAGGTAGCTTTTGGTGCCCACGGAGGGACTCGAACCCCCACACCTCGCGGCACATGGACCTGAACCATGCGCGTCTACCAATTCCGCCACGTGGGCATAACAAACAACATTCACTACCTGAGTCAGCTTTTGGTGCCCACGGAGGGACTCGAACCCCCACACCTCGCGGCACATGGACCTGAACCATGCGCGTCTACCAATTCCGCCACGTGGGCACTGCACTTGCTAACTCTGCTACAATATCAGGTCTTGTCATTTTTCGCTAGATCAACTTTCGTCGATCACCGCGTTGAATCCCACCTGCTACTGCTGCGTTCTTCGCTGCGACCTTGCAGTCGTTGCTGAAGAGACCGAGATTATAGCGGATGAATTTCAAAAGTCAAAGACCCTCGCGAGCGCTGCAAGCGCGTACGCTTGGGTGAATCGCGTTAGGCGAATCGCGCGGACCTCCGTTACACTACGCCTGCCAAGGTGTCAATGAAACCACGGCGCCTCCTGGACCATGTTCAGGCGCCATTATCACTAAGAAAAAGAACCGATTTGAAGCAACCTACTCATACCATTCCAAGCCGCGAGGAAATCCTCGCCGTCTTTCGCGACGCCCCCGAGCCGCTGGATGCGGCTGCGCTGGCGCGCGCCCTGAAGGTCAAGCCCGCCGCCCAGGAAGTGCTCGGACGCCGCCTCAACGCCATGGAGCGTGACGGCCAGATCCGCGCCGACCGCCAGTCCGGCACCTATATGCTGACCGATCACACCGGCTTCGTGGCCGGCCGTGTCAGCGCGCACCGCGACGGGTATGGGTTCGTGATTCCCGACGAAGGCGGCGACGATCTGTTCCTCTCCGACCGCGAAATGCAGAAAGTGCTGCATGGCGACAAGGTGATGGCGCGCGTGACCGGCACCGACCGCCGCGGCCGTCCGGAAGGCACGATCGTCGAGGTGGTCGAGCGCGCCAACACCCACGTGATCGGCCGCCTGCTGAATGAAGGCGGCGTCTGGATCGTCTCCCCGGAAGACCAGCGCATCAGCCAGGACATCCTGGTGTCCGGCTCGCCGGGCAAGGCCAAGGCGGGGCAGGTGGTCAGCGTCGAGCTGATCGAGCAGCCGGGCCGCTTCCAGCAGCCCACCGGCCGCATCGCCGAAGTGCTCGGCGAACTGGACGACCCGGGCATGGAGATCGAGATCGCCGTGCGCAAGTTCGGCGTGCCGCACGTGTTCTCGGCGGCCGCGCAGAAGCAGGCCGCCAGGCTGCCGAACGAAGTCATCGAGGCCGACTTGGCCGACCGCGTCGACCTGCGCGACGTGCCGCTGGTGACCATCGACGGCGAAGACGCGCGCGACTTCGACGATGCGGTCTACTGCGAACCGGTCAAGATCGGCCGCGCCAAGGGCTACCGCCTGCTGGTGGCGATCGCCGACGTCAGCCATTACGTGAAGCCGAACGATTCCTTGGACGCCGATGCGATCGAGCGCAGCACCTCGGTCTATTTCCCGCGCCGCGTGATTCCGATGCTGCCGGAGAAGCTCTCCAACGGCCTGTGCTCGCTGAATCCGGCCGTGGACCGCTGCTGCCTGGTGTGCGACATGGTCGTCACCGTCGATGGCGAAGTCACGGCCTACCAGTTCTATCCGGCCGTGATGCACTCGGCCGCGCGCCTGACCTATAACGAAGTGGCCGAGATCCTCGGCAACACCAACGGTCCGGAAGCCCAGCGCCGCCTGAATGTGGTGCCGCACCTGCTGAACCTGAACGAGGTCTTCCGCGCGCTGCTGAAGGCGCGCCAGGAACGCGGCGCGATCGACTTCGAGACCACTGAAACCTATATCGTCTGCAACCCGCTGGGCAAGATCGAAAAGATCATCCCGCGCACCCGCAACGACGCGCACCGCCTGATCGAGGAATGCATGCTGGCCGCCAACGTGTGCGCCGCCGACTTCCTGATCCGCCACAAGCACCCCGGCACCTTCCGCATCCACGCGATCCCGACCGAGGAAAAGCTGAACCAGCTGCGCACCTTCCTCAAGCAGGTGGGCCTGAACCTGGGCGGCGGCAGCAAGCCGACCGCGCGCGACTACGCCGAAGTGATGCAGCAGATTAAGGAGCGCCCTGACGCGGCCCTGCTGCAGACCATGCTGCTGCGCTCGATGCAGCAGGCGGTCTACAGCCCGGACAATGTCGGCCACTTCGGCCTGGCCTACGAGGCCTATGCGCACTTCACCAGCCCGATCCGCCGCTACCCGGACCTGCTGACCCACCGCGCCATCAAGGCCCTCCTGCAGGGCAAGCGCTACGACCCGAAGGGCATCGAGCTGGGCAAGCTGAATACGACCTTGTCGAATTCCGCGCGCAAGCAGGCCGCCAAGGACAAGGCCGAGGGCAAGCAGAAAGCCGAGAAAGACCTGACGGTCTGGGACGCGCTGGGCGTGCACTGCTCGGCCAACGAGCGCCGCGCCGACGAAGCCTCGCGCGACGTCGAGAACTGGCTGAAGTGCTACTTCATGCAGAACAAGCTGGGCGAGGAATTCACCGGCACCGTGTCCGGCGTCACCCCGTTCGGCATCTTCGTCACCCTCGACGAGCTGTACGTCGAGGGCCTGGTGCACGTGACGGAACTTGGCCAGGACTACTTCCAGTACGACGACGCGCGCCACGAGCTGCGCGGCGACCGCACCGGCAAGCGCTACCAGCTGACCGACCGCGTGACCGTCAAGGTGGCGCGCGTGGACCTGGAAGCGCGCAAGATCGACCTGGTGCTGGGCGAGTCCGCACCGGAGGCCGTCCCGACGCCGCTCGAGCGCGCGCGCCAGGCGGCCCAGGAAGCGATGGAGCCGAAGCCGCCCAAGTCGCGCAAGGCGCGCGCCAAGGCGCAGGCGGGCGAGCTCCTGAGCGCTGGGGCGCCAGCGCCCGTGTTTGAGGAAGAGGCCGAGGAAGAAGACGTTGTCTTCGTACCGCCGCCGCGCCGTCAGCGCACCGCCGTCAAGACCGCCGCGAAAGCGCCTGTGAAGGCGCCGGCGAAAACGGCCGCGAAGGGCGCGGCCAAGGTCGCAGCCAAGAAACCAGCAGCAAAAAAGAGCGCCGCCAAACAAGGCGCACAAGGTGTATCCAAAGCGGCCAAGACCGCATCCAAAACTAGCAAAAAGAAGTAACGAATGAAAAACAAAATGATTTTCGGGTTCCACGCGGTGACCTCGCGGCTGCGCCATGAGGCTTCGTCGGTGGAAGAAATCTTTGTCGACGCCGAGCGCAACGACCGCCGCATGCAGGACCTGATCGCCAACGCCAAGGCGGCCGGCGTGCGCGTCATGCCGGTGGAGCCTTCGCGCCTCGACAAGATCACCGGCACCCGCCGCCACCAGGGCGTGATCGCCTTCGCCAGCCAGCTGGCGCTGGCGCGCAACCTGGACGAGCTGCTGGATGCGATCGAGGGTCCGCCGCTGCTGCTGATCCTGGACGGCATCACCGACCCGCACAACCTGGGCGCCTGCCTGCGCGTGGCCGACGGCGTCGGCGCGCATGCGGTGATCGTGCCGAAGGACCGGGCGGTCGGCCTGAACGCGACCGCCGCCAAGGTGGCCAGCGGCGCGGCCGAGACCGTGCCTTACATCACCGTCACGAACCTGGCGCGCACCATGCGCGAGCTGAAGGAGCGCGACATCCTCCTGATCGGCACCTCGGACGATGCGGACAAGGGGCTGTACCAGGCCGACTTCACCGGGCCGGCGGCGCTGGTCATGGGGTCGGAAGGCGAGGGCATGCGCCGTCTCACGCGCGAGACCTGCGATGTGCTGGTGAGCATTCCGATGATGGGTTCCGTGGAGAGCCTGAACGTGTCGGTGGCCTCGGGTGTATGCCTGTATGAGGCGCGTCGCCAGAGGATGGCGCGGGAAGGCTGAGCGGATTGGCTTTATAGGTCTGCTGAGGAACTTGGGTCCCCGCCTTCGCGGGGATGACGTTGGTGAATACGCGTCGAAATCAACTGAGCGATTTCGGACAAGTACTTCAGAACGTCATCCCCGCGAAGGCGGGGACCCAAGTCCGTTGCACAGCCCTGGCGCACCCACCGCCCACAACTCTACAATCCGTATTGACCCCACATAAGCAAGCCACCCCAACATACGCTACCATGTTTGTGGACTTGCACCGGTACCCCATTATGTTTCCCAAGTTGCGCGAAGATATCAAGAGCATCATCGAACGCGATCCCGCCGCCCGCAATGGCTGGGAGGTGCTCACCTGCTATCCGGGCCTCCACGCGGTCATCATGCACAGCTGGGCGCACGCCTGCTGGAAGATGAACCTGAAGTGGCTCGGCCGCTTCATCTCCTACATCGCCCGCGTCATCACCGGCATCGAGATCCACCCCGGCGCCGTCATCGGCCGCCGCGTCTTCATCGACCACGGCTTCGGCGTGGTGATCGGCGAAACCGCCGTGGTCGGCGACGACTGCACCATCTACCAGGGCGTGACCCTGGGCGGCACCACGCTCACCGCCGGCACCAAGCGCCATCCGACCCTGGAGCGCGGCGTGATCGTCGGCGCCGGGGCCCAGGTGCTGGGCGCCTTCACCGTGGGCGAATACGCCAAGGTCGGCTCCAACGCCGTGGTCGTCAAGCCGGTGCCATCGGGCGCCACCGCGGTCGGCAACCCGGCCCACATCATCCGCAAGGAAGACCAGTCGCGCAGCGCGCGCATGTTCGCCGCCTATGGCGTCACGCCCAATGGCGACGACCCGCTGTCCAAGGCGCTGCGCAACCTGATCGACCACGTCGCCCGCCAGGACGAGCAGATCGAGCGCATGGCGGCCTCCATGAAAGCCGCCGGCCTGTGCTGTCCGAACATGAAGGAGGGTGATAAACTCGATTCGGAACAACTGAACCGA
The DNA here is from genome assembly GCF_018119395.1 of Massilia sp. ZL223. Lineage (GTDB taxonomy): Bacteria > Pseudomonadota > Gammaproteobacteria > Burkholderiales > Burkholderiaceae_D > Telluria. Next base: position 38,650 of record NZ_JAGPWD010000036.1, on the reverse strand, counting down.
CTGGTTGACTAAGGATACGCATGACGAATGAAGCAACCGGCGGCGCCGACGGCGCGGCCGTGCTGGACCCGATAGAGATCCGCGTGCTCGCGGTGCTGGCCGAGAAAGAAGCGCTCACCCCCGACAATTACCCGATGTCGCTCAACGCGATCGTCAACGGCTGCAACCAGCTGTCGAGCCGCGATCCGGTCATGCAGCTGACCGACGAAGTGGTGCAGGACACCCTGCAGCGCCTCATCGAGCGCAAGCTGGTCAACGGCATCTCGCAAGCCGGCGCGCGCGTGACCAAGTACGAGCACCGCATGCGCATCAAGTGGACCCTGGAGCAGGACAAGGTGGCCGTGCTCGCCGTGCTGATGCTGCGCGGCCTGCAGACCGCCGGCGAGATCCGCACCCGCACCGGGCGCCTGCACGAGTTCAAGAGCGTGGCCGAGGTCGAGACCGCGCTGCAATTCCTGATCGATAAATATCCGCCGCTGGTCGCGCGCCTGGAGCGGGCGCCGGGCACCAAGGAGCCGCGCTACGGCCATCTGCTGGGCGGGGAGATCACCATTGTCGCCGGCAGCGAGCAGGTGAACAGCGCGGCCGCCGGGATGACCCAGGGCGGCCGCATCGGGCAACTTGAACAGGAAGTCGCCGCCTTGCGCGGCGAACTCGAAGACCTCAAGGCGCAGTTCGAGGCGTTTCGCCAGCAGTTCCAGTGAGCGGAGCCGCGTAGCTCAACTCCACCACCGCGTCGTCGCTCCATTCCGGCGACGCGAGCGGCACCTCGAAGGAATCGCCTTTCGCCTTCAGCTCCAGGGTGCGATCGCCTTCGCGCAGCAGTGCGGCGCTGACCGGACCGTCGGCGTGGAAGCCGAAGCGGGCCTTGCGCTTCTCGTCGAAGAAGCCGCACCAGTCGCTCGTCAGCATGATCGTGTTGATGGTCAAGACCCAGAACAGCGGAATCTCTTCCTTGGCGATCGCCACCATCACCTTGCATTCCAGGCGCAGGTCGCCCAGCCGGCGCTGGTTGGCGGCCAGGCCGGGCGTCCTGATATCGGGCATGGTGCGGTAGAGGCGGCGCTTGCGGTTCAGTTCCAGCTCGCTGTCGGCGTCGGCCGCCGCTTCGCTGCGCGGCACCTCGAAGCGGCCGCCGGCGTCGATGGGAACCGGCAGGCTGAATCCGCCGTCCCCGACCAGGCGCGCCGCCAGGGGCGCCGGCGCGTCGTCCGCCTTGCGCGCCGTGAGCCGGAACACCAGCCGATCGACCGCCGGGGCCAGCTTGTGGTGCTTGTCGAAGGCGTCCAGGCCGGCCAGGATCGCCTTGTACTTGCGAAGCTCCGGATCGCGGATCGCGTTGACGTGAACCGGATCCAGCTCACGGACCGGTTCGTTCTCCGCGGCGATTGCGGCGCCGCAGAAAAGAAGGCCCGCAACAGCAGCTATGGCGAGGGCGCGCATGCCGCGATCAGCCCTCATCGCGCCAGCGGCGCAGGCGCATGGCCGCGAAGATCATCGCCGCGCCGGCCAGGGCGCCCAGCCACACACCCGGGCTGGCCAGTGCGGTGTACGAGTGGGCCAGCAGGATGGCGCCGTTCAGGTGGCCGTCCATCTGGGCCAGGCTCGAGTTGTCGAGGTCGGCGAGCCAGATGCCCGGCAGCAGACCCAGCAGGCCACGGGCCACGACTTCCTCGACGAACCAGTCGACATTCAGGGACAGGTTGGCGAAGCGGCCGATGATGAAGTCGACCCATTTCAGCACCACGATCGCGACCAGCGGCGTGCCCACGGCCCACAGGAAGACCTTCGAGCGAGCCCAGGCCGAGACCATCAGCAGCCAGCCCACGGTCGGCAGCGCGAACAGGATGTACAGCGGCAGGAAGGCGAACAGGTAGAACGGCGACAGGTACAGGTTGCCGTCGGCCAGCACCGGTGCGATCAGGTTCAGGCCCTTGGCGGCGGCGCCGACCAGGCCGATCATCAGCAGCAGGAGCGAGGAAGCAACGCCTACGGCGATCGTGATCATGGGCGCGACCACCAGCGCGGTCAGGACCTTGGACAAGACGGTTTCCTGGTCCGACATCGGCAGCGACTTCCAGAACAGGATGCTGCGGTCGCGGCGGTCGTCGTACAGGGCGGCCATGCAGTAGAAGAACACGACTACCGGCAGCATGATGAACAGCGGGGCCGCGGCGCCCAGGTAGCCCGAGGCGAGCAGGTCGGCGATCCTGCCGCGCACGTGGTGCGGGATGCCCTGGATCGACGCCACATGGGTGCCATCCACCTGGATGTTGGCCATGTCGGTGGTCGCCAATCCGTAGACGTAGCCGCCGCCCATGAGCAGGACCAGCGCGGCCGCCACTACCACGGGCGCCCAGAAGAAGGCGCCCTTGTGCTCCCAGAACTCGCGCCGGAGCAGCCATTTCATCGTATTCATGCGTAGGTTCCTTTCATGGTGGCGACGAACAGGTCGGCCACGCTGGGGTTGCGGGTTTCGCCGAGGGCGGCCAGCTGGTCGCGCGAGACACCGGCGCGGTTGGCGTCGAACAGCATCACGGACTTGCCGAACACGGTGCGCTGGTCGAGCGGCTGGAGGGCATTGGCGGCCGGGATCTTCTCGGCCGGCACCATCACTTCCATGTAGCGCTCGCCGATCTCGTCCATCGAGGCCGACAGCACGATCTTGCCGTCGCGGATGAACAGCAGGTCGGTCAGGATGTGCTCGACTTCCTCCACCTGATGGGTGGTGATGATGATCGTCTTGCCTTCGTCGAAATAGTCTTCCAGCAGGTTCTGGTAGAACTGCTTGCGGTAGATGATGTCCAGACCCAGAGTCGGCTCGTCCAGCACCAGCAGCTTGGCGTCGATGGCCATCACCAGCGCCAGGTGCAGCTGGACGATCATGCCCTTCGACATTTCCTTGACCTTCATCTCCGGGCGCAGCTTGGTGTGGGCGATGTAGCGCTCGGCCTTGCTGCGGTCGAAGCGTGGATGCACGCCGGACACGAAGTCGACCGCATCCTTGACGCGCAGCCAGCGCGGCAGGATGGCGACGTCGGCGATGAAGCAGACATCCTTCATCAGCTCGTCGCGCTGGGTGCGCGGGTCGAAGCCCAGCACCGACAGCTCGCCTTCGAAAGGCACCAGGCCCAGGGCTGCCTTGAGAGTCGTGGTCTTGCCGGAACCGTTGGGACCGATCAGGCCGACGATGCGCCCGGCCGGGATATCGAAGTCGACGCCGTCGACCGCCACCCGCTTGCCGTAGCGCTTGGTCAGGCCGCGCGCGGAAAGCACGGTGCTCATGCCGCACCTCCCGGGTTAGGCAACGAATCGGGCGACTGCGCCGCGGCGCGCAGCAGCTGCTCCAGGTTCAGGCCCAGGCGGCGGATGCGCTCGACCATCGCGGGCCATTCCTCGCGGATGAAACGTTCGCGTTCCGTCGACAGCAGTTTTTCGCTCGCTCCTTCGGTGACGTACATGCCAATTCCCCTTCGCTTTTCCACTAAGTTCTCGTCGACCAGTTCCTGGTAAGCCTTCGAAACCGTGATCGGATTCAATTGATATTCGGCCGCGATCTGGCGGACCGAGGGCAGGGCGTCGCCGGCCTTCAGCACGCCGTCGAGCATCATGCCCACCACCCGCTCCTTAAGCTGGCGGTAGATCGGGGTGTTATCGTTCCAGCCGACTGACATCGTGGGCCTCCCTAGCGTTGCGGCGCAGCGTGGTGATCATCCCTGCCTCCTTGTTGGTGATGTGATGAAGTGGTGTTGTAGTGAAGTATAACAGTGGTTTTGTTAGTGTCAACCTACATACGCCAACTATTTCGGCAGGGGCGAGCGGGCGCGGTCCGGCGCAGCGCTTTGGTAGGATGGCGGCTGACAAGCGAAGGAGATCGAACATGCTGAAATGCCCGAATTGCGGCGTCTCGCCCCTGGTGCACGCCACCCGGGACATGGTCTACACCTACAAGGGAAAGAGCACGACGATTCCGGACGTGATCGCGGATTACTGTTCCGGCTGCCGCGAGGTGGTGTGCACGCGCGGGGAGGAAGAGCACTACGGGGAGCTGATCAAGGCTTTCCGCAAGCAGGTCGACCTGGAGGCGGGGCAGGATATCCGCAACATGCGCAAGAAGCTGGGGCTGACCCAGCAGAAGGCGGATGAGTTGTTTGCGGACGAACCGGGCGAGTTCGCCAGGTTCGAGGGTGGGCAGGCGGAGCCGCCCGCGGCTCTGGTCAAGATGCTGCGGCTACTGGGTGCGCATCCGCAGCTGCTGGACGAGGTACGTTAGCCACAAAACCGTCGCACCGGCGAAGGCCGGTGCCTAAGTTCGTTGTACCGTCGGAGCGCAAAACTTGGGCGGAACAATGCCAGTGGCATTGTTCCGGCCGTCACCGGAACGACGTGCTAGCGGCGCGTGCTGGGTTTTAGAGCTCGGACAGGTCGTGGCGCGTGATCGTGCCGTCAGCGGCCAAGGCAATCCACCCGCCCCGCACCGGTTCCGCATCGAGCTCCCAGTCCGGCAGCACATAGCGCAGCCTGCCCTCCGTGTCGTGCACGGCGGGACGGTGCGTGTGTCCGTGAATGATGATCGAAGCCTCGGCCTGGTCGAACAGCTCCTGCACCGCTTCCGGCGTCACATCCATGATTTCGTAGGACTTGCCCGCATGCGCTTCGCGGCTGCCTTCGCGCAGCCCGGCGATGATGGCTTTGCGCTGCGCCAGGGGCATGCCGAGGAACTGCTGCTGCCACGCGGGATCGCGCACCTGGGCGCGGAACGCCATGTACCTGGTGTCGAGCGTGCACTGGGCGTCGCCATGCACGAGGGCGATACGGCGCCCGCCGGCTTCGATCAGGTGGGGTTCCCGCGCCAGGCTCAGTCCCGCGGCTTCGGCGAAACCGCTGCCGACCAGGAAGTCGCGGTTGCCGGCCAGCCAATAGACGGCGACCCCCGCATCCGCAACAGCGCGGATGGCGGTGATGACCTGCTGATGGAAAGGCTCGGCGAGATCGTCGTCGCCGGCCCAGTATTCGAAGATGTCGCCGAGCAGGTAGAGCTGCTCGGCATGCAGCGCCGGCCCGGCCATGAAGCGGAAGAAGGCCTCGGCCGTGCGCGGGTGCGATTCCTGCAAATGCAGGTCAGAAATGAAAAGCGCGAACGAGCGCGCGGGCATCGTCATTGGATCGACAGGTGCTGCATGTGCCTGCGCGCTCCCTGCTTAGACGACTTCGACTTTTTCGATCACGACCGGATCGACCGGCACGTCCGAGTGCATGCCGCTGCGGGTGGTCTTGACGTTGTTGATCGCGTCCACCACATCCTGGCCCGAGGTCACCTTGCCGAACACGGCGTAGCCCCAGCCGTCCTGGCCCGGGTAGTTCAGGAAGGCGTTGTCCTTGGTGTTGATGAAGAACTGGGCCGATGCCGAGTGCGGCGCCGAGGTGCGGGCCATGGCGAGGGTGTACTTGTCGTTCTTCAGGCCGTTCTTGGCTTCGTTCTCGACGGTCGCGTCGGTCGCCTTTTGCTTCATGCCCGGCTCGAAACCGCCGCCCTGGATCATGAAGTCCTTGATCACGCGGTGGAAGATGGTGTTGCTGAAGTGGCCCTTGTTCACGTAGTCCAGGAAGTTGGCAACGGTCTTCGGCGCTTTCTCATCATCCAGTTCGATGGTGATGTTGCCCTTGTTCGTGGTCATGAGTAAGGTGGTCATGAGAGTGTCCTGTTCAGTTGGTTATTGTTGATGGTGTTCAGTGGGCGCTATTTTACAAGCTTGTCGCCCTTCAGGAGGGTGGCGGACTTAATGAAGATCGGGGTGACCGGCACGTTTTCCATGCCGCGCACGTCGTCCACCACCACGGCCTTGATCTTGTCGACCACTTCCTGGCCCTTTACGACCTTGCCGAACACGGTGTAGCCGGAGCCGTTCACGTTCGGGAAGTCGATGCCGGAGTTGTCGGCCACGTTGATGAAGAACTGCGAGGTGGCGCTGTCCGGATGGTTCTCGCGCGCCATCGCGATCGTGTACGGCTTGTTCGACAAGCCGTTATCCGATTCGTTCTTGACCGGCTTGCGGGTATGGCGGCCCTCGAACTTCTCGTTCATGCCCCCGCCCTGGATCATGAAGCCGTCGATCACGCGGTGAAAGATCGTGCCCTTGTAAAAGCCCGATTTCACATAGGCCAGGAAATTGGCGACGTTCTTGGGAGCTTTTTCCTGGTCGAGCTCGACGACGATCTCGCCCATGCTGGTCTTGATCGAGACCTGGGGCAGGTCGGCGGCCAGGGCCGCGCCGCTCAGGAGCAGGGCGCCGGCGGCGGCGGCGAAACTGGCGAGGATGGAACGGCGGGACGTCTTCAACGTGGTCATCTGGCTTCCTCTGATGGACATGGCGCAAAGTGCTGTCAAGGGTTTACCCGAAAATAAAGCTGGGCCATATGCGGCCAGACGGGATTTTATCAATGCTATACTTTGTGCAGAACGACCCATTCTATCAAATAAGAACAACACCGAGGATACAGACGAACCCGACACTGGCCGCCAGGCTTTGCCCTTGGCGGCTATTGCTTTGCCGGTCCGACTTCCTCCCGGAACCAGATTTCAATGAGCCAACTCAAGATTTACAACACGCTCGCGCGTGACAAGCAGGTGTTCGTGCCCAAGGTGGCAGGCAAGGTCGGCATGTATGTGTGCGGCATGACCATCTACGATTACTGCCACGTCGGCCACGCGCGAATGATGATGGCTTTCGACGTCGTCTACCGCTGGCTGCGGGCTTCCGGCTACGACGTCACCTATGTGCGCAACATTACTGACATCGATGACAAGATCATCAAGCGCGCGGTCGAGAACAACGAAACTATTCAAGCGCTGACCTCGCGCTTCGAGAAATACATGGACGAAGACACGGCCGCGCTGGGCATCCTGCCGCCGACCGTGGTGCCGCACGCCACCGCCTACGTCCCGCAGATGCTCGACATCATCGAGAAGCTCGAGCAGAAGGGCCTGGCCTACAAGAGCGAGGACGGCGACGTCAACTACGCCGTGCGCGGCTTCGACGGCTACGGCAAGCTATCCGGCAAGTCGCTCGACGACCTGCGCGCCGGCGAGCGCGTCGACGTCAGCGGCGGCAAGCGCGACCCGCTCGACTTCGTCCTGTGGAAGGCCGCCAAGGAATCCGAACCCGAGGAAGCCAAGTGGGATTCGAAATGGGGCAGGGGCCGTCCGGGCTGGCACATCGAGTGCTCGGCCATGTCCTGCGCCACCCTGGGCGAACACTTCGACATCCACGGCGGCGGCGCCGACCTGCAGTTCCCGCACCACGAGAACGAGATCGCCCAGTCCGAAGGCGCCTTCGGCGGCACCATGGTCAACTACTGGGTCCACAACGGTTTCGTGCGCGTGGATAACGAGAAGATGTCCAAGTCGCTGGGCAACTTCTTCACGATCCGCGACGTGCTCAAGAAGTACGACGCCGAAGTGATCCGCTTCTTCATCCTGCGCGCCCACTACCGCAGCCCGCTGAACTATTCCGACGTCCACATCGACGACGCCAAGGGCGCCCTGAGCCGCCTGTACACGGCGCTGGCCGATGTCGACCTGGGCAGCGAAGCGCCGGCCGTCAACTGGGACGAAGAGCACGCCGTGCGCTTCCGCGAAGCCATGGATGACGACTTCAATACCCCGCTGGCCGTGGCCGAGCTGTTCGACCTGGCCAGTGAAGTCAACCGCACCAAGTCCGTGGAGACCGCGCGCCAGCTGAAGGCCCTGGCCGGCGTGCTGGGCCTGCTCGAGCGCACTCCCCAGGCCTTCCTGCAGTCGGGCGGCCAGGAACAGGGCGGCCTCGACGAAGCCGCGATCCTGGACGCCATCGCCCGCCGCGCCGACGCCAAGAAGGCGCGCAACTTTGCCGAAGCGGACAAGATCCGCGCCGAACTGACTGCTGCCGGGATCATCCTGGAAGACAAGCCGGACGGAACGGGCTGGCGCCGCGCGTAATGGCAGCGAACAAGGACAAGGCGGGCGTGGCCACGCCAGGGGCAGCCGTTGCCGACTCGGGGTCGGCCGACTCAGCGGGAGCCGCGTCCGACATGCTGTCGGTGCCCGCCTACTGGGCCGAGGCCAAGCTGGAGCTGATGCAGCGCGACCGCATCATGAACAAGCTGATTCCCCAGTTCGGCGACCTCCACCTGCGCGGCCACCCCGACCCCTTCACCACGCTGGCGCGCTCGATCGTGGGCCAGCAGGTGACGCCCAAGGCCGCCGATGCGGCCTGGGACAAGCTGCTCGTCCTGTGTCCGAAACTCTCGCCCAGCCAGGTCATCAAGGTGGGCGCGGCCCAGCTGGCCGGCTGCGGCCTGTCCAAGCGCAAGACCGAATACATCCTCGACCTGGCCGACCATTTCAAGGCCAAGCGGGTCCATGCCGACCTCTGGTCGCAGATGGACGACGAGGCCGTCATCGCCGAGCTGGTCCGGATCCGCGGCATTACGCGCTGGACAGCGGAGATGTTTTTGATATTTAATCTGCTCCGGCCGAACGTCCTGCCCCTCGACGACCCCGGCCTGATCCAGGGCATCAGCCAGAATTACTTCTCGGGCGAGCCGGTGTCGCGCAGCGATGCGCGCGAGGTATCGGCCAATTGGGAGCCCTGGCGAACAGTTGCTACATGGTATTTATGGCGCAGCCTCGACCCAGTATCTGGGGCGGGTACGGTAAAATAGCGCCCAGACTTGCCGCGCGCACGGAAACGCAGCGGCCACGAAATAATCCGGAGGTACAATGACTAAAACAACTTTCCTCAATTTTGAGCAGCCTATCGCCGAGCTGGATTCCAAGATTGAAGAGCTGCGGTTCGTGCAAGACGATTCCGCCGTCGACATCTCCGAAGAGATCGACCGCCTGGCCAAGAAGAGCCAGCAGCTGACCAAGGACATCTACGCCAAGCTGACCCCATGGCAAGTTTCGCAGATCGCGCGCCACCCGCAGCGTCCGTACACCATGGACTACGTGAACGCGATCTTCACCGACTTCCACGAACTGCACGGCGACCGCACCTTCGCGGACGACCAGTCGATCATCGGCGGCCTGGCCCGTTTCAACGGCCAGCCCTGCATGGTGATCGGGCACCAGAAGGGCCGCGACACCAAGGAGCGCGCGATGCGCAACTTCGGCATGCCGCGTCCGGAAGGCTACCGCAAGGCCATGCGCCTGATGAAGCTGGCCGAGAAATTCGGCCTGCCGATCTTCACCTTCGTCGATACCCCGGGCGCTTTCCCGGGCATCGACGCGGAAGAGCGCGGCCAGTCGGAAGCGATCGGCCACAACCTGTACGTCATGGCCGAGCTGAAAGTGCCGCTGATCGCCACCATCATCGGTGAAGGCGGTTCGGGCGGCGCGCTGGCGATCGCCGTCGGCGACGCGGTGCTGATGCTGCAATACTCGACCTATTCGGTGATCTCGCCGGAAGGCTGCGCCTCGATCCTGTGGAAGACCTCGGAGCGCGCCTCCGATGCGGCCGACGCCCTGGGCCTGACCGCGCACCGCCTCAAGGCCATCGGCCTGATCGACAAGATCGTCAACGAACCGCTGGGCGGCGCCCACCGCGACCCGGCCCAGATGGCCCAGCTGCTCAAGCGCGCCCTGGCCGACACCCTGCGCCAGTTCCAGGGCATGAAGACCAAGGACCTGCTCGAAGCCCGTCACCAGAAGCTGATGGCCTACGGCAAGTTCAAGGAAACCCTGCCGCGCGAAGAGTGAGTCGTTCCAAAGCCGGGGCCCTCCCGGCGGCATTTGCGCAGGCCCTCCACGGCCTGCGCACGCAGTATCCCTTTGCTTCCCTCGCAGTAGCCCTCAGCGGCGGACTCGATTCCATGGTCTTGCTGCGCCTTGCCCATGCCTGGGCGCGGGAAGAGGGCATGCCGCTGTTCGCCTTCCACGTCCATCACGGACTCAGCCGCAACGCCGACGACTGGCTCGTCCATTGCGAACGCGCCTGCGGGGAACTGGGCATCGCCTTCGACGTTCGCCGCGTCAATATCCCCAAGGACAAATCCGGCACGGAAGCCGCCGCGCGGAAGCTGCGCTACGCGGCCCTGGGCGAGATGTGCCGCGCGCATGGCGCCGGCGTCCTGCTGACCGCCCACCACCTCGACGACCAGGCCGAAACCGTGCTGCTGCAGCTGCTGCGCGGTTCCGGCCCGGCCGGCTTGTCGGGCATGGACGCCGCCAACCGCGCGCCCGGCCTGCTGGGCAGCGAGGAGCTGGTGATGGCGCGTCCGCTGCTGCCGCATGCGCGCGCGCAGCTGGAAGCGTATGCGTTTGAGGCGGGCCTGGCCTGGGTCGAGGACGAGTCGAACCTCGATCCGCGCTACGCCCGCAACGCCTTGCGCCACCAGGTGATGCCGGCGCTGGCAGCGAACTTTCCCGGCTTCCAGGACCGCATCGCCCGCAGCGCGGCGCACGCGGCCTCGGCCCAGCGCCTGCTCGACGAGCTCGCCGCCCAGGACCTAACCGCCAGCCTCGACGGCGATGCGCTCGACCTGGCGCGCATTGCCGGGCTGAGCCAGGACCGCATCCATAACCTGCTGCGCCACCTGTTCACGGTGCGCGGCCTCGCCATGCCCTCGACCGCCTGGCTGGGCGAGATGGTGGCCCAGCTGTTCTCGGCGCGCGAGGATGCGCAGCTGAAGGTGACCCATCCCGGCTGCCACATCCGCCGCCATCGCGGGAAGCTGCATATCACGCCGCGCCTGCCCGACCTGGACGGCATGCGCGATCCGGACGACATCGGCGTACTCCATCACGAAGGCGAGGCCTTCCGTTGGGCGGGCCAGGCGGCGATCGCTTTCCCGGCCTATGGCGGCGTCCTGCACATCGAGCCCGCCCAGCAGGGTTTCGACGCCGCCTGGCTGCGCAGCCAGGAGCTGACGATCGACTTCCGGCAGGGAGGCGAGCGCCTCAAGCCGGCCGCCAACCGTCCCACCCGCAGCCTCAAGGCCCACTTCCAGTCCCTCGGCGTGCCCGCCTGGGAGCGCGAGCGCCTGCCGGTAGTGAAGCGCGGCCTGGATCTGCTGTATGCGGCGGGAATCGGCATGGACTGCCATCACTTCGGACGGGAAGGGGCGCAGCTGGTCGCCCTGCGCTGGGAGTCGACGCCTGGCTAATGTATAGACAAATTTCTATGCGAAAACGGTATTACTTTATTTTCTTTTCGTATAGCTTTTTATCTTTACGAGCCTTGTGATGACGCGTTGCAGCATGCTAGAGTAAGGGTCCCCTTTGATCTTTCTACAAGCTGGAACCCTTCCCGATATGGCTTTAATTGTCCACAAATATGGCGGAACGTCGATGGGCTCGACGGAACGCATCAAGAATGTCGCGGCCCGCGTGGCCAAGTGGCATGACGCAGGTCACCAAATCGTTGTCGTCCCGTCCGCCATGTCGGGCGAGACCAACCGCCTGATTGCGCTGGCCAAAGAGATCATGCCGCAACCGGACCCGCGTGAACTGGACATGATTGCCTCGACCGGCGAGCAAGTCTCGGTCGGCCTGCTGGCCATGGCGCTGCTGGCGATCGGCAAGGATGCAGTCTCTTACACCGGCTGGCAAGCGGGCATCCGCACCGACTCGGCCTTCACCAAGGCGCGTATCCAGTCGATCGACGACACCCGCGTGCGCGGCGATCTGGATGCGGGCAAGATCGTGATCATCACGGGCTTCCAGGGCATGGACGAGGACGGCAACATCTCGACCCTGGGCCGCGGCGGTTCGGACACTTCGGCGGTGGCGATCGCGGCCGCGCTGAAGGCGGACGAATGCCTGATCTACACCGACGTGGACGGCGTATACACGACCGACCCGCGCGTGGTGACCGAGGCGCGCCGCCTGCAGAAGATCACCTTCGAGGAAATGCTCGAGCTGGCCTCGCTGGGCTCGAAGGTGCTGCAGACCCGCTCGGTGGAATTCGCCGGCAACTACCAGGTCCCGACGCGCGTGCTGTCGTCGCTGACCGACCCCCTGATGGACCTGGCCGAGGAAGCCAGCTCCGGTACCCTGATTTCGTTTGAGGAAGAGAGCAACATGGAACAAGCCGTCATCTCCGGCATCGCCTTCAATCGCGATGAAGCCAAGATCACCGTCCTGGGCGTCCCGGACAAGCCGGGCGTCGCCTTCCACATCCTGGGCCCGATCGCCGATGCCAACATCGAGGTCGACATGATCATACAGAACCAGTCGGTCGACGGTAAGACCGACTTCACCTTCACGGTCTCGCGCAACGACTACGTCAAGGCGATGAACGTGCTGGAAGGCCAGAAGGAATCGCTGGGCGCGACCAAGGTGATCGGCGACGCGAAAGTGTCGAAGGTCTCGGCCGTGGGCGTGGGCATGCGCAGCCACGTGGGCGTCGCTTCGCAGATGTTCCGCACCCTGTCGGAAGAGGGCATCAACATCCTCATGATCTCGACTTCGGAGATCAAGATTTCGGTGCTGATCGACGAGAAATACATGGAGCTGGCAGTGCGTGCACTCCATAAAGCATTTAATCTCGAGCAAGCTTAACAATTTTCAAAATTTTGGGCGTGCGTCCTTGACGCAAGACGCACCAGCCCTTAAGATGCGTGCACTCAGCGCTGACTGAAAGGTCGGAACTGATTGGAGGCGTGGCCGAGTGGCCGAAGGCACTTCCCTGCTAAGGAAGCATACGGGCTTAAACCTGTATCGTGGGTTCGAATCCCACCGCCTCCGCCAGGAAAAACTGTTTTAGGGAAACCTTTAACATTCATTAGACCCGCTAGCCATGGAGCTAGCGGGTCTTTTGTCTTTCTGGGGCTGGATTTGACATCAATATGAGTCCCGCCACAGGATTTGTACTGGTTGACTCTCTCTGCGGTGATCCGTCGCTGATGAGGGGCGCATAGCCAGTTGAGCGCAGACTTTGACGGTAGGTGCCGAGCTCTGCGGTGGTGCGACGTACAACGGTTACATCGCAGGAGGATAACTACCTAGCCGGCTACGCTAACCACTGGATGTAGCAGGAAGTGAACATGCAGCGCTACATTGAGATGTGGAAGAACCCGAACGGCCTGGTCTAGACCCGCGCCGCATCGTAAAGCGCAACCTGGGCTTCTTTGTGACGACACGCTGTTCCCGAACGAGGAAACCCGTTCCCGTGGATGAGCGAGATGATCGACCTGAAGAAGGAACGCAACTTTTTCGAAACCCGCGTGACCGAGTGCCAGACCGGTGGCGCTCAGCTGGGATTGATCGATCTTCAAACCGTGGACCAACAGACTTACTCAACTTAGTACGCTAGTTCATCTGTTGAGTGGAAAACTTCGGAATTACTAAGAGTATTGTCGATCGCGATTGGGATTGCCGACGAGCGCGGATCGGCTTTGTTTATGACTTACGTTAATTGGAGGGTACGCGATGGCTCGATTCAGCCTTGGGGCCCCAGATGGCCGAAGAGTGACAGATTATACCGTTGCGGGAGCGTCGATGACATCGAATCCGGGGCTTTGGTATGTCTGGGATTCCTTTGGCAAAGCCGGGCATTAACGGGCGGCATACGAGGTAATCTTGGGGGCTGGACTCCTCGTCGTCAATAGTTCTTCGTTTGGTTTGGTATGTGCCGCTAACATTTGCTATTGATCCGCTCTATCCCTAGATTTCGTTGGTGTCGTTTGCTCCGTCTACTGGGCGGGTTGACATGAATGGGATTGTTCATGGTAGCGATAGCAGTTGATGGGGACATGTGGGCGCGCATTGGCAGTGAGCGGCGTAGTCCGGCATTGACTCGGCTATGTTTTTCGATATTTGAAATTTAATGCTGATCGTGCAGGTTGGGTGGGAATAAGGAAATTTCTTCTACAAGCCGCACCAGCCTTTTTTCGGTCTCATGCCTGAGCTCGCATTCCCAGACGACAATCACGCGCCACCCGGCCGTACGCAGCATGCTTTCCTTGCGTGCGTCTCTTTCCATATTGGCATCGAACTTCCGCTGCCAGCGCTCAACATTGTTCGCCGGAGTTGTTGCATATTTGCATCCTACATGCCGATGCCAGAAGCATCCGTGAACGAGAATTGCGACGCGGTACTTAGGCAGCACGATGTCGGGCGAACCTGGCAGATCACGCGCGTGGAGGCGGTAGCGGAACCCTCGCGCATGAAGATATTTCCTAACGGTAATTTCCGGCCGGGTGTCCTTGGATCGGATACCCCTCATCATTCTTGACCGGGTTGCTGCATCGACTACATCCATTTTTCCTGGTATCCTGTCGCCCACCGCAAATTTATTAGCAAGGCAAAGTTGTTCATCGAACCGCAGTCCCGGTCCGCAACTCTGGACCACATTCCCGTAGTCGATCTCTTCGCGGGCCCTGGCGGGCTGGGCGAAGGATTTTCATCTGTCGATGGTGATCCGTTTCGGATAATTGTATCGGCAGAAATGAATTCGTCCGCGCACGCGACGCTTCGATTACGGGCGTTCTACCGTCTGCTTAAGCGCCAAGGTGGAAATGCGCTCGATTCCTACTACAAGTTCTGCAACGGTGAGTTGGAAGCCCCGCAGGACAGCGGCAACCAGAAAGTCTGGGATGAAGCAGAGCGCGAAGCGCGCCAGCTGGAGCTAGGAACGCAAGAGGGCAACGAGGAGCTCGATCAACGGATCAGTGCGCGCAAGCTTGGCCCGGCCGTGCCGTGGGTACTGATCGGCGGCCCCCCCTGTCAAGCGTATTCCGTCGTAGGGCGTGTCCGCAACCGTGGCAATGCCGAATACAAGCCGGAAGAGGATCAACGTCACTTCCTGTACAGAGAATACCTCCGCATCATTCAGAAATACCGACCTGCAGTCTTCGTGATGGAGAATGTGAAGGGAATTCTGACGGCTTCAGTGGGAGGCAAGAAGATCTTCGAGAGCATTCTGATGGACCTGTCCGATCCAGACAGGGCGATCGGACAGCCCGGAACGGGGGATGGTTACCGGATTTATTCCATGAGTTCCGCGACAAGCTTTTCGCGTGGCGATGACCCGCGACAGACCGATGTGCACGATTTTGTCATCAAGGCCGAAGAGCACGGCATTCCGCAAGCACGGCATCGAGTGATCTTGGTCGGCGTGCGCGAAGACATTACCCGTGCTCCGCGACAGCTGGACAAAAAGAAGGGACTGTCGGTTTACGACATCCTGCATCCTCTTCCCCGCGTGCGAAGCGGGCTCACGAAAGAGACGGATTCCAGCGAGCGCTGGGCCGATGTTGTCGCCGGTCATTTCGCGCGTATGGCGCGTGAGGTCGAGAAGCTTGAAGATCATCGTAAGCTTCATGCAGAGCTTAGGAAAGCGGCGACAAACGTCTTGCGTGGGCTCGGTACTGGTGCGCTTAGGCTCGGCCGGCAGGCCAGCGATGGCGACTCCTCGAAAGTGCTCGACGGCTGGTACCACGATTCGCGCTTGAAAGTCTGGTTGAACCATGAAGCACGCTCGCACATGAGTAGTGACCTGCAGCGCTATGCCTATGCTTCGGCTTATGCAAAGATTCATCTGCGGTCCCCGAAGGGACATGGCGAATTCGCCCTCGAAGGTCTGCGTCCGAATCACGAAAACTGGGAAACGGGCAAGTTTTCGGACCGATTCCGTGTTCAAGCCGGGCATCGCGTGTCGACCACAATTACCAGTCACATCTCCAAAGACGGTCATTATTTCATCCATTATGATCCGACCCAGTGCCGGAGCCTGACCGTAAGGGAAGCGGCGCGGTTGCAGACGTTCCCAGACAATTATTTTTTCCAAGGTAATCGGACTGAGCAGTTCCATCAGGTCGGTAATGCAGTCCCTCCGTTGCTGGCGAAGCAGATCGCCGACCGTGTATTTGCGCTGCTGACTCCGAACAGCAGTGCGGAATCTCACGACGAGGCAGAGCATCGCGGTCAAGGTCAAATACAGGACCATTTCATTTTTCCAACAGATTCTAAAAATTGCGTGAGGTCGTGATTATTCACGAGTTTTATTGAATAGCAAAAGCGGATAATCCTTGGCTATAGATTACTTTTCCTTTATTCAATATCATTTAGTAATCCGATGATAGTACCGCGCTGACCGGTAATCCATTTCCTTATTCCTTGCCCCTATCTGGTGCGCTATGCTGGCCATAGTGCAGGCCAGGCCGAAGCTTGGCGCGCTTTTCCGACTAGCCATTAGATCCTACGCGTCGGACGACATCGCGCTCCTCGTTTGGCGCGGCGAATGCGTCAGCGGCCACAATGGTGCCGGGCTCACGCCGCTGATGCTTAGCGCAATCCACAATCAGCTCGACGTGTCTCGAGCTGCTCGATGCAGGTGCTTATCCTCCTCTGTTGAGTTTGGAGGGGCCTGCTGCCAGCGAACTGGCTCTCGCACACGGTCACGTTGCGATTGCAAACCTGTTCGTTCCCAACACTAGCCCGGGGCCAAAGGCCGGTTTTAATTTAGGCTAGAGATCCGAGTCCTGGCCGCAATAGCCGATGTGGACGGGCGGCATCCTGGCTCAGCTGTGCTCGCGGCCACTGTCGGTGTCTAGGCGCAGCACGTAATCAATGATTTGCCGGCAGACGTCGGCCAATGCGTGACGACAGCATTTGTCGCATGAACAATTATGCTGGTGAAACCGACGAGAGTCGAAGACTAGCAGACTTCGCCATGTGCCTACTCTGTTGTATTGCCATCATTATATGTTGCCTGATTGCCTAAGATGTTCCAAAATGAAATATGCTGTGAGCAGTTGTCAGTTTGATCCACCAGTCTTTCGTCTTTGTAAATACGTTTTTGAGCATCGCATATGTGCAGATCCTTCATGCGGCCGTCCTGATGCTGTGTTCCACGCACGGTGGCTGCTGTCACAAAAGTATGCGACTGCACCAGCCTGTTGACCGGTCCAATCCGGCACCGCCTAGGTGAGGGTGGCTCCGCTGGTCATGTAACTAACAACCGCTTATCCCTTCGCATCGCAATCCTTCCCGTACAGGTCACTATGCCCGATTCCATTACCGATCCGAAATTTGATCCCTGCCGTGCGTTCGTCGAACGAAGCCGCCGCAACGGCAAGAGCTGGGATTTCTTGATGACCCTAAACCGTACTCCCGAGAAGCTCGACGCATGGTTTGTCGACCAAGAGGATATGGAATCGTGGCCATCGCTCGGCACTACGCCTTCGGCGCGGCACCAGATGTGGCTGGACATTGTGGCAGGCAAGAGGGCGGCGGAAGAAAGGTCGGTCGCGGCCACACGTCCGCTTGTCATCGTCGGGGCCGAGGAATCCGAGCCGGACATCAGGATCCCCGAAAGTCTTGAGACAGCCTGGCAGCTGTACCGTGGTCACCTGGAAGGACAAGGCTGGAAGAGGGAAGCCGTGGACAACATCGAATCCTCGGCCCTGCATATCCTGCGGCGCATGCGGCGGAACACGATGGGCAGGAAGCCGGTGAAGGGACTGGTGGTCGGCCATGTCCAGTCAGGAAAAACCGCTAATATGGCCGGCCTGATTTCCATGGCGGCCGATTACCGTTGGAATCTGTTCATTGTTCTAAGCGGCACGCTCGAGAACCTGCGGGTCCAGACACGCAACCGTCTGGTCAGGGACCTCTATCACCAAGGTAATCTCAGCTGGCAGGCCATCGAACATCCGTCGGTATCCAAGCCCGTCGGCGAGCGCGCGCAGGACATGCAGTTCCAGCAGGGTTCCAACGACCGTCACCTCATCGTCAGCCTGAAAAACGCGTCCCGTCTGGAGGCACTGATCGGGTGGATCACGAAGCACAGACAGTGCATGGGTCAGATGCGCATCGTGATCATCGACGACGAAGCCGACCAGGGCGGCATCAACACGGCAAATGTTTCGAAGGAGGAACGCTCGAAGATCAATGGTCTGATCGTCCAGCTGGTCAACCTGCCGGTGCAGAGCGTCAATTACGTTGCCTACACCGCGACACCGGCGGCAAACTTTCTCAACGAAGGGCCCGGTGACTCGCTGTACCCGGAAGATTTCATTGTGGCGCTGCAGCAGGCCGACGAGCATTTCGGCCCCGTCCAAATCTTTGGTCTCCCGGCAGCAGACAAACCACCTCTGGGCATCGTGCGCGAGGTCGGCAGTGAGGACCTGCAGGTGCTCGACGCGCTGCACAAGGATGAAAGCGATATCCTGCCGGACAGCCTGGAGGAGGCAGTTCTCTGGTTCCTCTGCTGTGTCGCCGCGATGCGCCACCAAGGCTTTCGCAAGCCGATCAGCATGCTGATCCACACCAGCGCGGCGCAGCAGCATCACGCCAGCGTGGAGACCGCACTGCGCGCCTTCCTCAGCAGGTATACGCACGACCTGCCTGGTCTTGTCGCGCGCTGCGCCGCAGTATGGGAGGCGCGTACCGCCGATCTCGACCGCGAGACTTTTGCCGAACGTTTCCCGACGTACGGGGCACTGGCGGACCTGCGCGACTATCCGGCGTTCGCCGCCTTCGCCGCGGAGTTGTCCGCGCTGATTTCGACAGTCACCGCCATCCAGCTCAGCGAGGATTACGAGCGACGCTACCATGAAGGCATCCACGTCTGTGTTGACAACTGCGCCAACAACAACATCACCGACGAGAACGAGATCCGGCGCCTGTTCTATCCGGACCCGGACCATTCGCAAGTGCCCGACACCGCGACAGCCTTCATTGTCATTGGCGGCGGTACCCTGTCGCGGGGCCTGACTATCGAAAATCTAGTCAGTACTTTCTTCCTGCGTGCATCCGCGCAGGCCGACTCGCTGATGCAGATGGGACGCTGGTTTGGATACCGCAAGGGCTACGAACTGCTGCCGCGCATCTGGATGCCGGAGGCGACCCGTGAAAAGTTCGAGTTCATGACCGCTGCCGAAGAGGACCTGCGCGACGACCTGCAGCGCTTCATGTACCGTGGGGCGCGCCCTGCCGAATTCGGACCGCGTGTCCGTGTGCATCCGACCATGTCGTGGCTGCGCCCGACAGCGCGGAACCGCATGCAGAGCACGATTACCGCGGATTACGATTTTTCCGGCGTGAACCGGCAGACGACGCTGTTCCATGCCGGTGCCGGCGCTGCCGCCATTCACCAGCAGAACCGCATTCACACCGAGGCTTTCCTCGCCGCTGCGGGCATACCCGGCAAAGGGCAGGGGAACAGTCTAGTCTGGCGTGGCGTTGACGTCGGAATGGTTACCGGCTTCCTGCAGGAATTCGTGTTTCATCCTGGCAGCCAGTTCTTCTCCGAAATCGGACCGTTCCTCGAATGGCTCAAAAGTCAGGCGGTCGAGACCGGTTACGGCGAGTGGAACGTGGTCGTTGCGGGCAGCACCCCGGGCGCTGGCCGGGACTGGCAGCTGCCGGGTGGCGCGGTGGGCATGGTGTCGCGCAGCCGCGTCCTTCCCGAACGTGGCGACGGCGCGGTCTCGATCGGCGCGCTGCGCGACCCGCGCGACCTGCTCGCGGACGCTGGTCCGGAAGCCGAGGGTGAACTGAAACGCACCCTGAACAACATCGAGGTTGACCGGCTACGCGATGAGCGTGGCGTCGGCGGCATCCCCCAGCTGCTCCTGTATCTCATCAACAAGGACAGTGAAGCCCGGGCTGGCGGAACTGTGCCGGAGAGCGGACGCACGCGCGGCGACCTGAAGGCGGACGAGGATATCGTGGGCATCAGCCTGTGGTTGCCGGGCGTGAGGGACCGCTCGAAAAGCTACGCGAAACGTCTTACCGTACGCATCCGTCCGGCACTGCTTGCGGACGACGATGACCTGCCCGGTACCGGCGAGGAGCCTGGTGCATGAGGTATTACGGACTGCAGCTCCAGCCCATGCAGGAATCGGGCGCGTTCCTGCTGCGCGCCATGCAGAACGAGCACATGCCACGCCTTGACCTGCTTGTTCGTGAATCCGTACAGAACGCCTTGGATGCCGCAAGTGACATGCGACTTGGGGGCGAGGTCAGGGTCGCCTTCCAGGTGAAGACGCATGCCACAGGATCGGTCGCATCGGTATTCGCCGACGGCCTCAACCTCGAGGTACTGCGTGCACGCTACCCGAGCGGCGGAAAACTGCTGGAAATCCGCGATACCCTGACCGATGGACTCACCGGGCCGCTGTCCTTTGACGAGATTGGCGCGGACGGGGATCACGGCAACCTGCTCAAGCTCGTCTTTGAGATCGGCCGGACCCGCAGCGATGATAGCGCGGGTGGTTCCTGGGGGCTGGGCAAGACCTGCTACTTCCGCATGGGCGCGGGTCTGGTCATCTACTACAGCCGTGTCCGGCATGGCGACGGTTACCAAGAGCGTTTGGTCGCCGGTCTGGTGGAGGACGAGACCAGACCAGACCGGCTGCAGCGCGATACGCGGACCGGGATCGGTTGGTGGGGTGGTGGCGATGACTCCGGACCACGGCCGATCACGCGGACCTTCGAGGTGCGGCACGTACTTGGCATGCTTGGTATCTCGCCATTCGCGGATACCGAGACCGGCACGGCGATCATCATCCCGTTCCTGCGCGACGACCTGGTGCCGGCCGCGGAACATGACGAGGATGGCGCTCCTCTGCGCCGGCCGTCCTGGTGCAGCAGCTACGAGTCGTACATCAAAGTTGCGCTGGCGCGCTGGTTTTGCGCAAGGCTGGACAACCCGCTGTTCGCCACCGGCCCGCGTCTGACCGCGGAGGTCAACGGCACGCCCATCCGGCGCCGTGACATGCTTCCGGTGTTTCAGGCTGCGCAGGCGCTGTACAACCGGGCGGTTCACGGCAGTCCGGGGCAGAGCGACTATCTTGAAAGCGTGAATGTCGCTGCGGACGCAGTCCTGCACAGGGCCGTGGCACCGCGCGCCATCCTCGCCGGCGCGGGGCCGGCAGGTCACGTTGCAGCCGCGCTGCTCACGGCTGAACAACTCGGCATGAGTGAACCGGAAAACCGTCCCGACCCCAGCATGTGCGTGTTCGGCCGCTCCGATACCACGCCGCCCTACCGGCCATTGGTCACATTCATGCGCAGGCCTGGCATGTGCGTGTGCTGGGAAGACAGCACCGAAAGTCGGGGCTGGGCGGGTGGCCTGGCAGGGGTGCCGGACAACCGTTACCTCGTTGCCGTGTTTGTCCCGTTGCACAACCGCGTGCTGGCCCCTGGCGACAGGCGCGCTCAGGCGGCCGCGCCCGTCACGCTCGAGGCCTATCTGCGCAGCTGCGAGCGGGCCGATCACGCGGCCTGGCATGACGTCAGCGGGTACAGGGTCATCGAACGGATCCGTTCGAACTGCGGCAGGATCCTGCGTGAGTTCGGCAGCCGGGCCGCGCCTGCAACGACCGTCGCCCCTGCAATCCGGATGGCGCGCAATCTGGCAGATCTCGTACTGCCGGAGCGCGGTATGGGCATGGATGGACGCACGGGCAGGCCAACCCCGCCGGGGCCGTCGCCAGACAAAGGCGGGGGCGGACGTGGCCGGGCAGGCCCGTCCACACCCGCGCTCGATGTGCTGGACGTCCGCTACGCAGCGCATGGTATGGAGGTTCACTGGTCGCTGGTCTGGGGGGCCATGAATCCCCAGGCGGTGCGCCAGATCACGCTGCAGGTGGATTCCGAAAGCGGGCCGATTGCAATGCAGGACTGGCAGGGCGACGGCCTGGGTACCTTCCCGTTCCGTGTCGTCGGTGCCAGACTTGAGCCGGAAGTGGCGGCCACTGTCGGCATTGGAAGCGACGAGCAGGGCGGTGTCATGCTCCAGCTGAAGGGAGACAGGGCTCCCGTCACGGTCAGGGGTACCCTGAAAATCCGCTTCGCACCGGAGGCGGCGGGAACCCTGCGTCCGCTGCTTGCGGCCGGGCTCGCGGAGAGCGTGAGGGAGAACGCATGAGTACAGCGGTTCTGAGCGCCTGCCGCGTCCTGCCCGCGAACCTGCCAGAGGATTTCCGGCTGAAGATGCATCCCGTATTCGGATCCGCCAGCCTTGATCCCGGTGCACGCTATCTGGGTAGCGGCGAGTATTCGCTTGGCACCGACAGCGACTGGAACCCTGATCTGCACAACCTGACGGTGACCTGCACTCTCGGCAACGTGGCCGACCTCGAACCGCTCTTCGGACCAGGTGGTGTTGCCGCCGCCGATGCCGTGCTTTTGGTCGCGCTGGAGTGGACCTCCGCGGATTCCGGCTGGCGCCGGCTTGGTCCTCCGCTGCGCCTGACACGCGCAGGGCTGCCAGCCGCGGATGACGGGGTGACGCTGTCACTTGAACTGCCGCCTGGCAGTGTCCGTGGCACGGGAATGATTGCGGTGCAGCTGTTCATGGGGGAGCCCGGCAGCGCGGAAGTCGGCGATGCCGGCACGGTGCGCCAGAAGGGCGTGCGGCTGGGCGCCCTGTCCGGACTCCTGTGCGTGGTGATTGACGGGGACGGTTCACTGTTTCCGGTCCAGGAAGAGGAACTCGGGCGTGACGGTCCACTGTGGAAAATGCACACCGCATGGGATGACCCGAGGGAGGAACCGTTCGCGAGCGAATACGTCGCCCTCGTACTGAACCGTGATCACGAGCTGTTTGACCAGCTGCGCGACCGGCGTGCCGGACAGAACCGGCAGACGCCGCTGATGCGGCATGTGCTGGCCTCGTGGATCGCGCTTCTGGTGCACGAGGTCAGGACCGGGCTCGGCGAGGATTTTGACGGCATCGTGCGCCGCCAAGTCCCGACCGTCGACTTTGCCAGCATCGCCGAGGCTGCGGCGGCATTCGTGCGCGCAGGCGACCTTGATACCAGCTCGGCCCATGTCCTGTTCGCCTCGGTGCAGCAGTGGCTGGACCGCAGGGTCCGCGAAACGGAGGCCACGAAATGAAATGGTCGACACTGAACCCGGTCCTCGCGCGGCGCCGTTATGGCGAGATGGCTGCCGACCGCAGCTTTGTCCCGGCTGAACTGACGGCCGAATACGCCAGCCTGCGTGAACAGCTGCTGCAGGCGATTCCGCACTTCGACATGCGGCAGGATACCGGTGTCAGCAGGTATGACGTCGCGGCCGGGCTAGCGCTGTACCGCATTCTGGGCGCGGCCGGGCTGGATGTGCGCACTGCAGCCGACGACGGCGTCTGGCGCTTCCTCTCGCTGAAAGTCGTGCCCGACCTCGTGGCCGGGCGCTGGCCCCAGCTGCAGGAAGACCGGTTCTGGCGCGGCCGCAGCCGCATCTGGCTGCGAACGGTGTGGTGGCTGGTCCATCTCACCTGGCAGGGCTCCGCAGAAGCGACTGAGGCGATTCTGTCGGATGTGACGGCGGACACGATCGTCCAGCTGGTGGAGCGGCCCGGACGGGGCGGCTTCCGTATCGAGCTGACGCGCGCCCTGTTCCGCGAGCGCAGCCGCAGGAAGCTCTCCCAGACCGCTTTCCGGGCCCTGATGAAGCTCAACACGGCACGGGTGGTGGTCACCGAACCCACATTCTGTGACGGTGGCGTCGACGGCTACGTGGGAGAGCTGCATGCCTACATATTTGGCCGGGCCGGCAGGCCGCGGCAAACGGAAGGATGACGGGAATGGATGTACTTGAAGAGATCCGGCGCGGACTGGCAAACCTGGACGGCAGCGGGCGGATGCTGTCCCTGCGCGCGCTGCCTGCGAACGCGCCGGCCTGGGTGTTCCGCGAGGATGCCTCGTTCGGGGTTGCGGTCGGGCTGCCGGACGGGCCGGTGGTGGCCGAAGGGTTTGCGGGCGCGAGGCTGGTAACTGCCGACCGTGTCGTCGATGGCGTGTCGGGCCGCCTGCTGCGCCTCGAATCATCGATCGAAGCACTGCGCAACGAATTCGCCGTGGTCTGTGCGCAGATGGTGGCGCCGGGGCCGAATGGCGCCGCCCGCGCCGCGCTGGTGGCGGATCCCGCCGGCTGGTGGGAGCGCTGGCGTCATCTGCTGGGCAACGCGATGGTCAGCCAGACCAGCTACGGCACGCTGGCCGAGCTGCTCGCACTGGAGCGGCTGCATGCTCGCGGTGACGAGGTGGAGTGGCGCGGCCCGCTCGGTGGCTCGATTGACATCGTGACGCCGTCGGCCGGCTACGAGGTCAAGTCGACCGTCAGCCGCTACGATTCGCGGATCCATGTGTCCGGACAGTTCCAGCTGGCCCTGTCCGACACCAGACCGCTCAGTCTCCTGCACTTCCGTTTCGAGCCCACCGTGTCTGGAGAATCGATCAATTCGGTGTGCAGGCGCCTCGTGGCCGCAGGGTTTCCGGCCGCAACGCTTGAGGGTCTGCTCACGCGCTGTGGCCTCAAGGCCGGGTGCTCCGCCCGGAACGAAACGTTTACGCTCCTCGAGTCCCGGCTGTTCACGGTGGACGCGGCATTCCCGGGCATAACGCCAGCAAGTTTCGCGGGCGGCACGCTGCCTGCCGGGGTCGTGCACATCGAATACCAAGTCGATCTTTCCGGCCTGGCAAACCAGCCGTTCTGAACACTGCGGAAGTGCTGTGGCGGTGTACGGTCAGGCAGGAGCGCCCTGCAGTACCGCAATCCGGCCGGACGGAAAAGCCGTTCCGCCAAAGGCGCAGGTAGCGCGCAATCCCCTGTGAGGCGGCCGGTGACGATTCCTTTGTGACGCAGGCGTGCTTTGAATGTCACGATACTTGCAAGTAAGAAAAGGCACGTTAGACTCGTTCCACATTTTCTCCACGGCGCTGGTACCGCGGTCACTGGATGACCCGGCCATGTGGCGCCCAAGATTTCCCGGGAGCATGAGATGATAGTAAGAAAAAGCGCGAGAGAACTGAAGTCATCGAGGCGCGCGAGCCTCTGCCGAGTGTCGAAGTGCAGTCGGACAGCCTTGAACAGCACGGCCTGTATCTCGGCATGATTGTGGAAGAAGCGCTTTCGCGTTATGCCGGACAACATCCGTCAGCCGTGGCGACGGTGTATCTGTCCGGCATGATGAGCCTGAATTTCATCAACGAACCCGGCTGGTCGGAGTTCCTCGTTGTTGCAGGTGACAAGGCCGCCCTGCGGGCGCTCGGCGACGCGTTCTCGCGACTGCGAAACGTCAGATCGAGATATAGCGATTACATTCGCCCCGGCGCCGGCAGCGCGACATATCACATCGAGGCAGGCAGGCTCTGGCAGGCGGAGGATGTGCTCACTTGGTATTCGAATGCCGGCAAGGGAACTGGTGCTGGAGAAGATCTTCCTCCGGCACCCGAAAGTCAAAGTGGTGTGGAAGAGTTCACTGCCGGAGAAGAATTGGAAGCGGACAATGAAGCCGATGGCGAACACGAACCGGGTAACGGTGTGGCTGCCCAGCTGGCACCAAGGCGGTCGGGCCGGCTCAATGCCGCCCGCTCCGATGCCAGTGTGGCAACAATCCGCGGAAAAATCGAGGAACTGTTCGGACTGCCAGTCGGGTCGGTGGCGCTGTGCGGACCGGACGGCCGGGCCCTGCGGGGCGATGCATTGATCAGGACACTCCGGCGCAGGTGGGAAGAGAACTGAGCCCGGGAAGCTATTTGGCGGACGGCATGGGGGCAGCAGCATGCTCGCATGGCATTAGGGAGTTCGCTATTCGTAAAAGCCAAAACGGCCTGCAAAGCCGTCGTCAAGTCGTTGTCGGCCGCAGCGTGTCTTCAGCGGCGACTAGCGGCCTTGAGAACGCTATCTACGGGTAGAATGTAGTCTTGGGAAGTAAGGCGATGACGCGTGCAGGATCGTCCATCATTGCCCTGCTTCGACCGACACATGTAAGGGAATCAGAACGGGTAAGCGCTAAAGTGGTATTGGGCGAACGCTAGTGCCTATGCAGGCGTTGGGCCGCAATAGGAATTCCACCGCCTCCGCCAAGTTACAAAGAAAGAAGCGACCGCAAGGTCGCTTTTTTCTTTTCCGCGGCCGAACAGGCGAGTAGAGCGCCTGCGCGCTCTACGGGTGGGAGTCGAAGCTGCGCGCGTATTCGCGCGCAGGCGGCCTGGAGGATGGAGGCGAATCCCACCGCCTCCGCCAAGTTATAAAGAGAAAAGCGACCTTGCGGTCGCTTTTCTCTTTTCTGCGGCACATCAGCCCGGTAGAGCGCCTGCGTACTCCACCGGTGTCGCCCTGGTCTGGTTTATTCGACAAAAGCCTCTTCGCGCTTCTTACGCATGGCGGGCAGCATCACCATCACGAGTGCTACCAAGGACGCGGCGAGCATCGTGGCGCTGATCGGGCTGCTCAGGAACACCATCGGATCGCTGCGCGAGAGCAGGAGGGCGCGGCGCAGGTATTCTTCCATCATCGGTCCGATAATGAAGCCAAGCATCAGCGGCGCCGGCTCGCATTCCAGCTTCGCGCAGAGATAGCCGAACAGTCCGAACAAAGCCATCAGGTAAATATCGAAATCGCTATTGTTCAGGCTGAATACGCCGATTGCGCAGAACAGCAGGATGGCCGGATACAGCATGTGGTAAGGCACCATGATCATGCGTACCCAGAGGCCGATCATCGGCAGGTTCAGCACGATCAGGAAGAAGTTCCCGATCCACATCGAGGCGATCATCCCCCAGAACAGGGCCGGCTGCTCGGTGATCACGCCGGGGCCGGGCTGGATACCCTGGATGATCATTGCGCCGATCATCAGCGCCATCACGGGGTTCGACGGAATTCCCAGGGTCAGCATCGGGATGAACGAGGTCTGGGCGCCGGCATTGTTGGCCGCTTCGGGCGCTGCAACGCCTTCGATCGCGCCATGCCCGAATTCCTTTCTGTTCGGGGAGAGTTTCTTTTCGATCGAATAGGAGGCGAACGACGAGAGCATCGCGCCGCCGCCGGGAAGGATGCCGAGCAGGGCGCCGAGGCCGGTGCCGCGCAGGACCGGGGCGACGATGCGCCGCAAATCGGCCCTGGTCGGGAACAGGCCTTCCACCTTCTTGATCGTCATCGTGCGGGTTGCCTCGTGCTCCAGGTTGCGCACGATCTCGCCCAGCCCGAACATCCCCATCGCCACGATGACGAAATTGATGCCGTCCGCCAGCGGTGGCAGGTCGAAGGTATAGCGCGTGGCGCCGGAGTTGACATCGGTACCGATCAGTCCGAAGATCAGGCCGACCACGACCATGCCCAAGGCCTTGATCAGCGAGCCGTGTGCGAGCACGACGGACGCTACCAGGCCGAGCGTCATCAGGGAAAAATACTCGGCAGGGCCGAACGCGAGCGCGAGCTGGGCCAGCGGCGGCGCGAACCACGCCAGCAGGAAGGTGGCGACGGTGCCGGCAAAAAAGGAGGCGATCGCCGCCGTGGCCAGCGCGCGCCCCGCCTGGCCCTTGCGCGCCATTTTGTAACCGTCCAGCGCAGTCACCACCGACGAGGCCTCGCCGGGAAGATTGACCAGGATGGCGGTAGTCGATCCGCCGTACTGCGCACCGTAGTAGATACCGGACAGCATGATCAGCGCCGATACGGGCGGCAGGCCGAAGGTGATCGGCAGGAGCATGGCGATCGTGGCGG
This sequence comes from Massilia sp. ZL223, assembly GCF_018119395.1. Classification (GTDB taxonomy): domain Bacteria; phylum Pseudomonadota; class Gammaproteobacteria; order Burkholderiales; family Burkholderiaceae_D; genus Telluria. The sequence goes on along the minus strand of NZ_JAGPWD010000036.1, from coordinate 11,205 downwards.
TCGGGCCGAGGCCCGGCAACACGCCGACGGCAGTCCCGACGAACACGCCGAGCAAGCAGTAGAACAGGTTGGCGAGCGTGAAGGCGGTATCGAAACCCAGGCCCAGATTGGCAAGCATCTCCATCATGGCCTCCCGTCAGGCGCCGAGCCAGGGGCCCACGACGGGCAATGGCAAGCCGAGCGCCTTCACGAACAGCAGGACGCAGAAGACGGTCGCGCCTATCGCCAGTCCAAGGGACGGCAGCCAGCGGAACTTGACGCTGCCGCAGGCACTGACGAGGATCAGCACGGGAATGGCGACCACCAGTCCGGCGCCGCGCACCAGGAACCCAAACAGCAGGACCGCGCCGAGGATCAAGACCATGTCCTTCCAGGCGAACCGTTCGAGCGGTTCGCCAGCTGTCGTGAGCGAACCGATCAATGTGATCATGCCGATGGCGCCCAGCACCCAGCCCAGCATGGTCGGGAAAAACCCCGGCCCCATCTGCCCCGCGGTGCCCATGGGGTATTCACGAGCAATGAGCACGGTGGCGAGGCTGATGGCGAGGAACATGATCCCCGACCAGAAATCCTTCGGACTGCGTATAGTGGATCGCATGGCGATGTCTCCTGCTTGATGTTGACGAGAGTGGGCGAGACGCGGCCTCACCCGCCGCCGATGGCGGCCGGTGGGACGTTTGCTGGCAAGGAAAGGGAGGATGCAGGCGGCAGCCGCGGTTCCGTCGCAGACGCCTGGCCGGGCGCCTGCACCGCGTCGCCTCTGCTGCTGGACCCTAGCGCGCGGCTTTCAGGTTCGAGGTTTTGGTCACCTCGCGCCACAACGCGAGTTCGCTGCCCAGCATCGAGCCGAACTGGGCCGGTGTTCCGCTGAAGGATGAGGCGCCTTCGCTGGCCAGGCGGGTTTTCATCGACTCCGAGGCGCTCAGCTCGTTGATCGCCTTGTTCAGCTTGGCCACGACCGGTGCGGGCGTGTTCGCCGGCGCCAGGACGCCCCACCAGGTGGTGATGTTGTAGTTGGGGACCCCGGTTTCCGCAATCGTCGGCGTGTTCGGGAACAGCGGCGAGCGCTCGCCGCCCGTCACCGCGAGCAAGTCCAGGGCGCCTGTCTTGACGTGCTGGGCGATGGCGGGGATCGTGGTGAAGAAGATCTGGGTGCGGCCCGCCAGCAGGTCCGCCGTCGCCGGCCCGCTTCCCTTGTAGGCAACGTGGGTCATGTTGGCCCCGGTCCGCTGCTTGAACAGTTCTCCCGCAAGATGCAGCACGGTGCCGGGACCGGAGGACGCGAAGTTGATTCCTTCCGGTTTTTTTTTGGATGCCGAGATCAGCTGCGGGACCGTTTTTGCACCCACATTCTTGTTCGATACCAGGATCAGCGGCGCGCGTCCGATCATGGCCACGGGCGCGTAGTCCTTGACGACATCGTAGGAGGGCGTGCTCTCGGTCGCCGCATGGGTGACGAACGACGAGCTGACGAAGAGCAGGGTGTAGCCGTCCGGATCCGACTTGGCCACCATCTTGGAGCCGATCGCGCCACCGCCGCCGCCGCGGTTATCGACCACCACAGGCTGGCCCAGCTTCTCGGACATCCCTTTGGCCAGGGCGCGGGCGACGTTGTCGGTGCCGCCGCCGGCGGCGTAGGGAACCACCAGGGTGATGGCCCGGGTCGGATAATCCTGCGCCATGGCGGCCAAGGGCAGCGACAGCAGTGCGGCTGCGGCGGTGGCGAACAGATGCGGGAAGGTCGTAAATTTCATTGCAGTCTCCTAGTTGTATTCAACACGTTGGACAATTTCCTGTCGAGTCCTATCGACGTGCTGCCTGTCGCAGGACGACACTGTGGCGCTTTCACAAATACAGTCTCGCGCGCCGCGATTGATTTGTATATTGCAAATTTTCTTGTTATTGATGCGGGATGCGCATTAGCGGCGGCGCATGCAGGCATGCCGATCAGTCGCCAGATGCCAGCCCGCGCGTGTTCTTGGCTGCACGGACGACAGCCCGCCATTTCTCGAGCTCGGATTGCACCAGGCTGCGTAGTTCCGCAGGCGTGCTGGTTTTCACCTCCGCACCATCCTGTTCGATACGGCCGATGACCACGGGATCGGCCAGGACCTTCCGCAGCAGCTCGTTGAGCCTGTCGACCACCGGAGAGGGGGTTCCTGCGGGAGCGAACAGCGCATACCACTGGGTGACATCGACGCCGTCGACCCCGGTTTCCGCCAATGTCGGGACCTCCGGCAGGACAGGAGTGCGCCTGGGTCCGGCAACGGCCAGCGCACGCAGCTTGCCGTTCTTGATCAGGCGCGCCGCCGTAAACAGGCTGGGGAACATGAAGTGCGCCTGTCCCGCCATCGTCGCGTCGACCGCGTGGGCAGCGCCATCGTAAGGCCGGTGCTGCATGTCCGTCCCTGCATTCAGCGCGAACATGGCGCCGGCGAAGTGCGGCGCCGTACCGATGCCGGCCGAGGCATAGCGATACTTGCCCGGCTCACTCCTGAGCCGCGTCACCAGGCCGCCGACACTGCTGATGTCAAGGTCCGGGCAGGCCACCAGCAAGGTCGGCGAATAGCCCACCAGGCTGATCGGCTCGAAATCGGCCACCGGGTCGTAGCGCAGTCTTTGCAGCGCCGGGTTCATGGCATGCGTGGCGATATAGCCGAACATGAGCGTGTGGCCGTCCGGCGCACTGCCGGCGACGTACTCGGCGGCGATCGTCCCGTTGGCGCCGGCCCGGTTGTCGACGATGACAGGCTGTCCCAGCAGCTCGCCGAGTCTTTGCGCGATGGTCCGGGCGATCGTATCGTTGCCGCCGCCCGCAACGGTAGGCACGATGATCCTGACCGGCCTGGAAGGGAAGAGGGGGACTGCGGACACCGCGACGGACGGATTCGCTACATGTTCCCGTTCTTCGGCAGGCTGCGCGCTCATGGCTTCGACCGCCTTGGACAGAACATAGTCCGGGATATGCAGTTCGCCCTGCAGGATCTTGCGGGCGGTCCGCAGCAGCGACGCGCGTTTGACCTGCGCCGACGCCCCGGTTCCTTCCACGTCCACCTCGATATCGATGCGGCCGGCAGGATGGAGCACAGAGACCTTGCCGACGCCCGCGGCGGACTCGCTGCGGCTGGCCACGGTCCCGGACAGTGCGAATGCGCTCGCCACCCCGATGGCGCCGGTGACGGCATGCGAGGCGTGGCAGCGCCGCGGCGTGAAATAGCGCGACGTGATGCTTTCGGCGCTGTCGCCCGCGCTGACCAGGACCGGCTTCGGTACGACGCTGTTCGACACGTCCCCCAGGCCCATCATGTCGCCCGCAGCCCTGCGCAGCGCCTCGAGCCGCTCGAGCAGGCCCTGGTTCGAATCGAGTTCGGCCGGGCTCTCGCTGCCATGCAGGCCGAGGTCGCCGGCGCGGACGATCATCAGGGGCATCGCGGCGTCAATGCAGGTGACCTCGACGCCATCGATGGTGTCGATCCGCCGGCCGGTCGGGAACACGCTTCCCGTGACGGCGCCCCAGGCATCGAGGAAGTTCAGGTGGATGGGCGCCGCGGTTCCGGCGACGCCATCGATCCGTGCGTCGCCGTCGTAGGTGATCCGGCGTCCCGGCGTCTGCACGGTGACTTCGATGCGCGAACCGGTATTCACGTTGAAGATGCGCGCGGTGGTCGTGCCGTCGGCGGCTTCGATCAGGCCCTGCTCGAGCGCGAACGGGAGCACGCCCGACAGCATATTGCCGCAGTTCGGGCGCGTGTCGACGGAGCGCTGGCCGACCCCGACCTGGGCGAACAGGTAGTCGAGATCGCAGTCCGGCCGGGTCGAGCGCGACACGATCGCCACCTTGCTGTTGAGGGTGCTGCCGCCGCCCACGCCGTCGAGCTGCAGCGGGTCGGACGCGCCGATGGCGCCGATCAGGACCTGGTCGCGTGTCTCGTCGTCGTCGGGCAGCCACTCGCGCAGGAAGAAAGGGCCGCGCGAGGTGCCGGCGCGCATCAGTACGCAGGGAAGAGTTTTGCTCATGATGATGACTGCCGTCAGAAGTTGTGGCGCACGCCGAGATTGAAGGCCTTGTCGCCGCTGCCGCTGTCGGTGGCGTTGCCGACCTTGAACGCGGCGCCGTTGCGGTTGTTGATCACCGCGTATGCGGCATAGAGGTCGGTCCGCTTCGACAGGTACACGTGGTAGGCGATACCCCACTGGGACGCATCCCTGCCGGCGGCCGTCTTGTCGTCGTGGCGGACGTGGGAGAACAGCAGCTTGTTGGCGCCGAAGGGCACCGCCACGCCTGCCAGCATGTCCTTGCTGTCCGCCGGGCCCGGCCCCTTGTTGACCGCATACGAGGCGTAGACGGTCACCGGCTTGAACTTGTAATTCCCGGATAGCAGCGTATTTCGCGTGGTATCGGTCGCGGTGGCGTTGTTGACGCGGTGGTGGGCCAGCTGGATGGTCAAGGGACCGCCGGCGTAGCCGACCGAGCCCCCCATCTGGCGGCTCCTGCTGCTGTCGCCGGCCACTTCGCCGGCCGCGTAGGCAAGATCGACCCGGACCCCGGCAAATGCCGGGCTCACGTACTCGACCATGTTGTTGGCGCGGGTATTGGTGACGAACAGGTTCCCCGAACGCCCGGCCAGGCTGACCGCGCCGAACGGGTCGCCGATATCGCGCAGGGTCTTGTAGTACGGCGTGTACTGGCGCCCGAGCGTGACGGCGCCGAACTTGCCGCTCAGGCCCACGAAGGCCTGGCGCCCGAACAGCGCGCCGCCCTGGCCGGATGCGCCGGTATCGATATTGAAGCCGCTTTCGAGCTGGAATACCGCCGCCAGGCCGCCGCCCAGGTCTTCCTTGCCTTTGAAACCGAGGCGCGAGCCCGACGCGACACCGCTGCTGATGTTGGTGACAGGACCCGCCTCGCCGCCGCTTTCGCGCACCAGGCCGGCGTCGACGATACCGTAGATGCTGACATTGGTCTGGGCCATCGCGCCTGTCGAGAACAAGGCCAGCAATGCCAGCCCGAGTTTGGATATGTTCATGGATGTCTCCTTTCGGTGTTTTGGATATGCAGCGCCGCACGGCGTACGGACGTGTCGGGTCCTTGCGTACGTCGCACAGCGAAAAACCATGGCTGGGTGCGTGCCCCGGGCGCTTTGGCACCCCAGGGCCGCAAGCCCGCTTATTGCGGGTCGGCGCGTCCGGCGCGGCTGCGCAGGACCCGGTCCACCATTTCCCCCGACAGGCCGAGGTAGTTGGCCGGATCGCACAAGGAGGCCAGTGCGGTCCGGTCCAGGTGCCGGGAGATTTCCGCGTTCTCGGCCAGCAGGTCGAGCAGCGGGCGGTTCTCCCTGATCGCGATGCGGCAGATGTCGTACACGAGATCGTGGGCGTATTCGCGGCCGATGTAGGGGCCGAGCCCCATCATGACGGCCTCGGACACCACCAGGCCATTGGTGAGGTCGAGATTGGCGCGCATCCGGGCCGGATCCACCTCCAGTCCTTCCAGCACGAAGCGCGACTGGGCCAGCGCGCCCGCCGTGAGACAGAAGATTTCCGGCAGGACGATCCATTCGATTTCCCATGGACCGGTCGAACGTTCGTGATCCGCCACATTGGCGTCGAGCAGGGCGGCGGCATGCTGGCGTACCACGCTGATGCAGGCGTGGATATAGCAGGACGAGATCGGATTGCGCTTCTGCGGCATCGTGCTGCTCGAGCCGCGGCCGTGTGCGAACGGTTCGTAGACCTCGCCGACTTCGGTCTGCATCATCAGCTTGACATCCATCGACAGCTTGCCCAGGGTGGCGCTGACCAGGCCGAGGAAGCAGCCCACCTCGGCGATGTTGTCGCGGATCGTGTGCCAGGCGATGTCGGGCTGGCCCAGGCCGAGCTCCCGCATCAATCCTGCCTGGATGTCGAGTCCGCCTTCGGCCAGGGAGGCGAGGGTGCCGGAAGCGCCGGCGAATTCCCCCACCAGCACCCGTGGGCGCAGCTGCGCCAGGCGCTCGCGATGGCGCTCGATGGCGCTCAGCAGGCCGGCCATCTTGTAGCCGAAGGTGATCGGCACCGCCTGCTGAAGGTTGCTGCGCCCGATCATCGGGGTATCGCGATGGCGCGCGGCCAGGTCGGCCATCGCGGCCGAGATGGCGGCCAGTTCGCTGTCCACCAGATCGAGCGCCTCGCGGATCTGCAGCACGGTGGCGGTGTCGGTGATGTCCTGGGTCGTGGCGCCCCAGTGGCAGTATTCACCCAGCTTGTCGCGGCACAGCGCGTTGATTTGCGATACGACGCCCAGGACGGGATAGCCGATGCGCTGGGTTTGCTCGGCAAGTTTTGCCATATCGATTTTCTCGAGTACGCAGTTGCGCACGATCTCCTCGGCGGCTTCCGCCGGGATGATGCCCAGGCGGCCCTGGACCCGGGCCAGCGCGGCTTCGATGTCCAGGTATTTACGGGTGCGGTTCTCGTCCGACCAGATCTGGCGCATCGCTGCGGTGCTGAAGATGTTGCCGAAAATGGCCGAGTCGATGATGGTAGCGGGCATGGGAGTCTCCTGGATTCGTCTAGCAAGCGGGATGGGCCGGGGATGCCGGCGGCTGGTTCAGAATGGCGCGGGCCCTGAGCAGGACCGGCTGGTCGACCATTTTTCCGTCGACCTGGACGGCGCCGGAGGCGGACTGCGCCGCCGCCAGCACCCGCGCCGCCCATTCGCGCTGCGCCTCGGTGGGCGCCAGCATCGCGTGGACGGTGGCGACCTGGCGCGGATGGATGCACATCTTGGCGCCGAAGCCGCATGCGCGCGCCAGGTCGAAGTCGCTGCGCAGCGCGGCGTCGTCGTCGAGTGCGGCCGTGATGCCGGCCACCGGCGGCGCCAGCCCGGCGACCCGCGAAGCCAGGGCGATGCGGCTGGCCGGATACAGCAGGCCGCGCGGATCGTCCGTCAGGCCGAGGTCGAGGGCATAGTCGAGGGTGCCGAAGGCCAGCCGTTCCACGGCCGGCGCCGCGGCGACGGTGTCCACCGCGTGCAGCCCGCTGGCGGTTTCGATCAGCGCGATCACGCCCGTGCCTGGAACCAGGGCGGCGGACAGGCGCTCGAGCTGCCGGCGCGATTCGGCCTTGGGCAGCATGACCGCGCAGGAATCGAGGGTGCGCACCAATGCCAGGTCGGCCTCGAACCATGGGCTGGCATCGTCATTGATGCGCACCACCAGCTGCGCTCGGTTTCCGCGCGCCACGGCGCACCAGGCGGCGAGGGCCGCGCGGGCCGCGTCCTTCTGGTCCGGGGCGACCGCGTCCTCGAGGTCGATGATGACGGCGTCGGCGCCGGCATCGAAGGCTTTCGCGAAGCGGTCGGGGCGGTTGCCCGGAACGAAGAGATAGCTGCGCGCGCTGTGCGGGGCGTCCGGGTTCATATTGCCTGCTCCGTGCGCAGCTGCGCGATCCGCGGCGCGCCGTAGCCGAGTTCGGCCAGGATCGCATCGGTGTGCTGCCCCAGCGCCGGCACGGCATCCATGCGCGGCTTCTGCTGTTCCCAGGAACCGGGAGGCAGCAGGGCCGGAATGTTGCCGACCGGCGACGCGACTTCGGCCCAGCGGCCGCGCGCGGCCAGCTGCGGATGGGTCCACACCTCGCTCATCGTGTTGACGTTGGCGTTGGCGATCTGCGCCTCGTCCAGGCGGGCGACCACCTCGGCCGCCGTCAGCGGCGCGAAGGCGGCGACGATCAGCGCACGCAACTCCGCGCGGGCGGCGCTGCGTTTCGAATTGCTGGCAAAGCGTGGATCGGCGGCCAGTTCCGGCTTCAGCAAGACCTTGCTGCAGAAGAGCGCCCATTCGCGCTCGTTCTGCAGGCCCAGCATGACCGTCTTGCCGTCGCCTGCCGGGAAGGGGCCGTACGGATAGATCGTCGCGTGGCTGGCGCCGGTGCGCGGCGGCGGCGCGGCGCCGTCGAAGGCGTAGTAGAGCGGATAGCTGGTCCATTCGACGAGCGACTCGAGCATCGAGATGTCGATGTGCTGGCCGCGCCCGGTTCTCCCGCGCTGCAGCAGGGCGGCCAGGATATTCGTGTACGCATACATCCCGGCCGAGATGTCCGCGATGGACGGTCCCGCCTTGGCCGGTTCGTCGGGACTGCCGGTCACCGAGACGAATCCGGCCTCGCTCTGGATCAGCAGGTCGTAGGCCTTCTTGTCGCGGTAGGGACCGTCGCTGCCGTAACCGGAGATGTCGCATACGATCAGTCCGGGCTTGGCCTCGGACAGCGCGGCATACGACAGGCCCAGGCGGGCTGCGGCGCCCGGCGCCAGGTTCTGCACCACGATGTCGGCCTGTTCCATGATCAGCCTTTGCAGGATGAGCTGCGCCTCCGGATGCTTGACATCGAGGGTCAGGCTTTCCTTGGAGCGGTTGGTCCAGACGAAGTGCGAGGCCATGCCGCGCACCCGTTCGTCGTAGCCGCGGGCGAAGTCGCCCACGCCGGGACGTTCGATCTTGATCACGCGTGCGCCGAGATCGGCCAGCTGGCGCGTCGCGAACGGGGCGGCGATCGCATGTTCGAGCGTGACGACGGTGATGCCCTCGAGCGGTCTCATCGCGCGCTCCCGGCCGGGGACCGCAAGGTGGCGCGGGCATCCATCGTCAGCCAGCCCTGGTGATCGCGGGCCCACAGGTGGATGCCGCCGTCGGCCAGCCGGCGCCCGCAGACGTAGAAGTGGTGGATGTCGAACACCGGCCGCAGCGCGCGGAACGCGAAGCTGGCCACGACCGCGTCGGGGAGGTGCTCGCGCAGCAGGTCGAGCAGCAGGGTGGCCACCAGGGGGCCGTGCACGATCAGGCCCGGATAGCCTTCGACTTCGGTCACGTAGCGGCGGTCGTAGTGGATACGGTGGCCGTTGAAGGTCAGGGCGGAGTAGCGGAACAGGAGGACGTCGTCGGGGACCACCAGGCGCTCCCACTGGGCCTCGGCGGGGGCGGCCGTGGGCGCCGGCTCTGCCGCATCCGGCTGCGCCAGGTCGCGGTAGACGATGTCGTGGAATTCGGTCAGTGCCGCGTCGGTGTCGCTCCGGCGGCGCACTTCGTGCTTGACCTTGACGAACACCAGCTTCCCGGTACGGCCTTCCTTTTCGGTCACGTTGTCGATGGTCGAGGTCCGGACGACTTCTTCGCCGATGTGCAGCGGCGCATGGAAGCTGAACTGGCTTCCCGCCCACATGCGGCGCGGCAGCGCCACCGGCGGCAGGAAGCTCCCGCGCTTGGCGTGCCCATCCGCGCCGACCTCGGACTGGCGATACAGGGGAAGGAAATACAGCCAGTGCCATAGGGGCGGCAGGGCAGTGCCCGGCAGCGGCCGCTCGGCGGGCCGGTCCAGGGTCGCGGACAGCGCCGCGTAAGGCGTGGCGGTCAAGGTATCGGTCACGGTCTCGCTCCTGCCGATCCACTCTTTCAGGTTCATCGTCGTCTCCCCGCTATTCCGTTCTTGCAATACCTATAGTTTCGCGCTAGGGTATTGATTTGTATATTGCAAATTTTCTTGGGATTGATGCGTCATGAACATGAATTTCGACCTGGCCGATTTACGTGCGTTCGTCGCGGTGGCGGAACTGAACAGCTTCCGGGCCGCCGCCGAATCCATCCATTTATCGCAGCCGGCACTCAGCCGCAGGATCGAAAAACTCGAGGCGGCGCTCGGCGTGCGCTTGTTCGAACGCACGACCCGTACCGTGAACCTGACCGCCGTCGGACGGGATTTTTCGCACAAGGCGCGCAGCCTGCTCGACGATCTCGAAAATTCGCTGCTGAGCATGCAGGCAATCGCGGCGTCGCAACTGGGCGAAGTGGTGATCGCCTGTATACCGTCGGCCGTGTATTACTTCCTGCCAAAGGTGCTGCAAACCTTCCATGAGCAGTATCCGCGTATTCGGGTTCGCATCGTGGACGACAGCGCCAATGGTGTACTGGAAAGCGTGGCGCGGGGGGAGGCCGACTTCGGGATCAATATCGTCGGTACGCAGGAACCGGAGATTGCCTTCCAGGTGATCCTTAAGGAACCATTCGTCGTGGCCTGTCATCGCGCGCATCCGCTGGCTGGACGGCAGCAAGTGACATGGGCGGAACTCGCGCAGTACGACTTCATGACAGTCGACAAAAGCAGCGGGAACCGGCTGCTTGTCGACCTCGCGCTTGCCAACTCGAACGTGCGTCCAAGCTGGTGTTTCGAGGCGAAACACGTCTCGACGCTGCTTGGACTGGTGGAGGCGGGACTCGGCATTGCGGTCGTACCGCGCTTGTCGATGCCCCAGGGCGAGCATGCGACCCTGGCGCAGGTGGCCCTGGTCGAGCCCACGATCGACCGCAATGTGGGCTTGATTCGCCGTCACGGCCGGGAGCTTTCTCCATCGGCGCGTAAGCTGTATGAGCTGATTGAATCGACATGGCCGCTCGCCGGCGGCCAGCCGGAAAGCTAGGCAGCTGCGCGCAATCCTGCTCCTGGTCCAGCGGCCCATCAGGTCACCAAGGACCTGCTCACCAATGTAGGAGCAGATCGTGCTCGGCCGGCTCGGTCACGCGCGTGCCGAACTGGCGTCCTTCGCGGTTCAGCGCCGTCATCAGCCACCAGACATCCGATGCGGGCGCGGAGTTCACCTGCAGGTGGCGGATTTGGGCGGGCGTCATGACAAGGCGGACGAGCCTGCCGGCGTGAAAGGTCGGAAAATACATCAGCGCCAGGTCGCTGCGGAATTGTTCATAACCGGTGATCCCTTCGTAATCGTTGAGGAAATCGCCGCAGCCGTAAAGTATGGGTTTGCCGCGGTAGACCTCGATGCCTTTCACATGATGCGAGGAATGGCCGTGCACCACGTCGACCGCTGCCGCTTCGATGAGGCCGTGCGCGAATGCCTGCTGTTGCGCCGGTATGTCGAAGCCCCAGTTGCCACCCCAATGGAGGGATACCACGACCAGGTCGCCAGCCTGCTTTGCCGCGCGCACCCGGTGTGCGACGGTCTCGAGCTGGCATGCCGACAGCCCGGGCAGGAAATTGACGCCAGGCCGGCCCGGACCAGCGCGCCATTCCGGCGGCACACCGCTGTCTTCCGTGGCCCAGGCGAATACCAGCACCCGGCCTTTTCCAGGGACATGCAGTACCGGCGGCGCCGCCCCCCGGGGGGGGGGGCGGCCGGGGCCGGGGGGGGGGGGGGCGCCGCCGGGGGGGGGCGGGGCC
>NZ_JAGPWD010000035.1 GCF_018119395.1 Massilia sp. ZL223 | reverse complement strand
TGCCGATCGAGGCGGAGCCCGAGCCGCTGCCGCCGGCGCGGGCCGATGCGCCGCCGCCGCTGGCGTTCAGGCTGGCGCTCCGTTCCGCGGCCAGCGCACCGGACGCATTGCCCGCGATATTGCCCGCACCCGACAGCAGCCCTGGACGCGGCGACGGCGCTTCTGGCTGGGCCGGCGTGCCGGCCGACGGAGCTTGCTGCGAAGCGCGGGTGATCGAGCCGGTCAATTCGCCCGCGACCGAGCCGTTGGCGTTGCCGCGCGCTTCGCGCGCTTGGTTGGCTGCGCGGTCGGCAGCTTCGCGCGCCAGGCGTCCTTCGCCGCGCAGATCACCGCCCATGCGGCCCACCGTTTCGATTCCGCCCATCCTGCCCATGCCGCCTGCGCCGCCCACCATGCCGCCGATCGAACCGCCGAGCGAGCCGCCGAGGCCGCCGCCACCGCCCAGCAGCTGGGCCTGCGCGGTGTGGGTCATGCCGATGGCGAAGACGATGGCGATGGTACGGGCGATGTGTTTGGTTTTCATGTTGTTTCTCCTTGTGCGTGGCGCGGACAATCCGTCGCTCTTACAAGGAAAACGAGCCGGCTGGGCGATTTCTTCCATGCGTTGAAAAAAATTTCAAAAAAAAATTTCAACGCAGCTGCGAAGGGTCGGTGCGCAGGGCCGCGCCGACGATCCCGCGGCCGATCTCGTTGCTGACAAACCCCGCCTTGGCGCCGTCCGCTTCGCGCGCCAGGGCCTCGATGGCCTTGGCCGCGGCACTGCGGTCCGGGCGCGGAAGCCGCTGCGCCAGCAAGGCGGCGACGATCGGCGCGGCGAACGAGGTCCCGCGCACCTGCCGGTAAGGCGGTGCGCCGGGAGCGGCGCTGACCATCTGGCTGCCGGGTGCGGCGAACATCACCTGCGGGCCGCGCGCGGCTTCGGGCAGCAGCCGGCCGCGCCGGTCCACGCCGGTGACGCCGACCACGCCCGGATAGCTGGCCGGATACAGCGGCGGGGCCGCCGGGCCGTCGTTGCCGACCGCCGCCACCAGCAGGTGGCCGCGCGCCTGCATGGCCGCCACGGCGCGTCCCAGCAAGACATTGGGCGGACCGACCAGGCTCACATTGATCACGCCGACCTCCTGCTGCGCCAGCCAGGCCAGCGCAGCGGCGATGCGGTCGGCGGCGCCGCCGGCCGGGCTGCCGCAATACACGTCGGCGGCGTACAGGGCGGCGTCGGGCGCCGCGCTGCGCAAGACCTCCGAGCGGCCGACCATGAGGGCGGCGACCGCCGTGCCGTGCGCATCCGGCACCAGGCGCCCGCCGCAGCCCCAGCGGGTCACGGAGGCCTTGCCGAACACGGCGTGACCTGCGTCGACGCCGCTGTCGACCAGGCCCACCCGCCCGGCTCCCGCGCCCGCCGCAGGCACGCCGCCCGCAGTGCCGCTGCCCGTATACACGTGGTTGAAGTCGTAGCCGCCGTCGGGGTCGAGCGCGCGCAGGCGCTCCACCAGCGCGGCAGTCGCCACGCCGGCCGGCACGCGCAGCACCACTAGCCGTTCGCCGAGCGCAGGCAGGGTTTCTTCGCGCGCGATGCGCAGGCCCGCCTGCGCGGCCGCGTCGAGCGCCGCGGCGCTGGGCGACCAGGCCAGGATCTCGCCGCGCACGGCAGGCTCGCCGCGCGGGTCGGCTTCGAGCAGGTCCGGATGGCGGCGCAGCAGGCCGCGCACCGTGTCCAGGCGCAGCGTGCCGAGCTCCGGCAAGGGCGTGCGGTCGAGCAGCTGGTCCACGGGGCGGCGCAGCCGCTCGACATCCAGGGGGCCGATCTGTTGCGGCAGGGGCAGCCTGGGCAGGCCAAGCTGAGCCCGGGCCGGGGTGGCTGCGCCCATCAAGAGCGAGACCGCAGCACAGATATTTGCAGTAAGGAACTTCATGAGCCGATCATATATGATTGTGCGCTTGAAGGAAAAACGAACGAAACAGGGAAGAAAATCCCTCGCCCTTTCGTTACACATCTATAGAAGCCTATGCTAGCCAACGAAATTGCAGCCCTGCTGCCCCGCATGCGCCGCTTTGCCCGGTCGCTGACCTACCACCGCGAAGACGCGGACGACCTGGTGCAGATCGCGATGGAGCGCGCGCTGGGCCGCAGCGAACAGTGGGAAGCCGGCACGCGCCTGGACAGCTGGATCTTCCGCATCATCAAGAATGCGTGGATCGACGAGGTGCGCAGCCGCGCGCGGCGCGACGAGCTGTTCGCGCCCGAGGAGGAAGGCGAACATGTCGGCGACGACCATGCCGGCGCCCACCAGCAGCGCCTGGCCGTCCAGAAGGCGATCAGCCTGCTGTCCGAGGAGCACAAGCTGGTGGTGGGCCTGGTCCTGGTGGACGGGCTGCCCTACAAGGAAGCGGCCGAGGTGCTCGAGATCCCGGTCGGCACGCTCACCAGCCGCCTGGCCCGGGCGCGCGAAGCCCTGCAACAACTGTTGGCGGATCAACCTGCGAGACGATGATGACGAAATTTGACGACGACACCCTGATGGCCTACGCCGACGGCGAGCTGGACCCTACTCAGCGCGCCGCCATCGAGCAGGCCATGCGCGAAGATCCGCAGGTCGCGGCCGCCGTGGAGCGCCACCGCGTCCTGCGCCAGGACATCGCGGGCGCCTTCGCCGGCATCCTCGGCGAACCGGTGCCGGAGCGCCTGCAGCCGCAGCTGACGGCGCGGGTCGTGCAGCTCGATGCGGCGCGCGCGGAGCGCATCAAGCCGCAGGCCGAGCCGCCCGCGCGCCGGCGCTGGTCCTGGCCCGAATGGGGCGCACTGGCCGCGACCCTGGTGCTCGGCATCCTGGTCGGCAAGGCCGGCCCGGGGGGCGGCGAGCCCGCCATCGCCGGCAACGGCGGCCAACTGGTGGCCCAGGGCGAACTGGCCGATGCGCTCGACCGGCAAGTTGGCGGCGCCAAAGGCGGCGCCGCCCGCGTCGGCGTCAGCTTCGCCTCCCGCGACGGCAACTATTGCCGCGGCTTCGTCTACGGCGCCTCGGCCGGCCTGGCTTGCCGCGAAGGCCAGGAGTGGCGCATTCCGGTGCTGTCCGAGACCTCGCCCCAGCTGGAAGGCAGCTACCGCCAGGCCGGCAGCGCCCTGCCCCCGGCCGTGCTGGACGCCATCGACGCCCGCATCGAAGGCGCGCCGCTGGATGCCGCCGGCGAGGAAGCCGCCCGCCAGCGTGGCTGGCGCAACTCAGCGCCTGCCCGCTAAAGTTGCTTGCACGACAAATATCTAACAAGAAAAACTTTATCCCGTTACAATGATTGCTGATGGGCATGGTCCGGCGACGCGGCCGGAGCATGCCGTTTTCCTGTTTTCGGCAAGACTTACGGCGGATGAAGACTCGTACCTACCTGTTCCTGATGGCGGCGGCCATCCTGATCCCAGTGGCGCTCGCCTTCTGGATCGGGCTGTCCATGCTGCTCGACTGGGAACGCGAGTCGCGCATCAGCAGCGTCAAGGAGATGGCGCGCGCGACCGCCTTCCAGATCGACCGCGAGATCGCCGCCGCCGAATCCTCGCTGCGCGGCATTGCCCATTCCGAGAGCCTGCGCAGCAGCGACTACGCGCGCCTGCACCGCTGGGCCAGCTCGATCAACGAAGGCAACCTGTGGTCCTGGACCGTGCTGGCCGACCAGGAAGGCCGCGGCCTGTTCAATACCCTGGTGCCCTTCGGCACCCCGCTTCCCTCCACCACCGGCGCCTGGGCGGCCGAGGTCACGCCCGAGCGCGGCACGCGCGTGTCCGGCTACTTCGTCGGCACCATGGCCCAGCGGCCGACGGTGTCGGTCGACGTTCCGGCCGTGGTCGGCCCCGGCAAGCACTACATCGTCAGCCGGGTCTTCGACGTGCGCCATTTCGCGCGCATCCTCAACCACGACGCGCTCGGCCGCGACTGGGTGGTCGGCATCTTCGACGCCGCCGGCACCACCCTGGTGCGCAACCGCCACGCCGGCAGCACGGTGGGCAAACCCATGCGCCCGGATTTCCTGGCCGCTACCCGCGCCACCAGCAGCGGCGTGTTCCGCCACACCACCCATGACGGCGCCGAAGTCTATGGCGTGTTCACCCGTTCCCAGACCAGCAACTGGACGGTCGTGATCGGCGTGCCGGTGGCGGAAATCGAGGCCGCGGCGCGCACCGCCACCCTGTACGCGGCGCTGGCCCTGATGCTCCTGATGGGCCTGGCGCTCGCGGTGGCGGCCTTCCTCGGCAACAAGCTGGAAGCGGCGCTGCGCCACGCGGCCGCCGCGGCGCGCTCGCTGGGCCAGCGCGCCCTGCCGCGCCCGGCCCCGACCCGGGTCGAGGAAGTCGACGCCCTGCTCTCCGGCCTGCATCACACCAGCGAGGCCCTGGCCCGCGAAAGCTCCGTGCGCCAGGCCCTGCAGGACGAACGCGAACAGCTGCTGCTGAGCGAGCAGCACGCCCGCAAGCTGGCCGAAGGCCAGAGCCGCGCGAAAGACAATTTCCTGGCCATGCTGGGCCACGAGCTGCGTAATCCGCTGGCCGCCATCTCGGGCGCCATGGCGGTCCTCGACATGCCGGCCATCAAACCCGAAGTCGCCGCCAACGCGCGCGAGATCAGCCGGCGCCAGATGCGCCACCTGACCCGCATCGTCGACGACCTGCTCGACGTCCAGCGCATCCTGTCCGGCAAGATCGTGCTCCAGCACACGCAGGTCGACCTGGCCGAGATCCTGCGCTCCTGCTGCGCGGCCAAGGCGCTGGTGGATGCCGGCAACCACCAGTGGAGCGTGGAGGTCGAGGAAGTATGGGTCGAGGGCGACCGCACCCGCCTGGAGCAGATCATCGACAACCTGCTGCACAACGCCATCAAGTACACCCCGGCGGGCGGGCGCATCGCCGTGCGCGGCTACCGCGTGGCGGGCCGCGCCGTGGTCGAGGTCAGCGACACCGGCGTGGGCATCGCGCCGGAGCTGCTGCCGGTGATCTTCGACGTGCTGGTGCAGGGCCCGACCAGCATCGACCGCGCCCAGGGCGGCCTGGGCCTGGGACTGGCCCTGGTCAAGCAGCTCGCCTCCCTGCACGGCGGCACCGTGCACGTCCAGAGCGAAGGCCAGGGACGCGGCAGCACCTTCACCGTGAGCTTTCCCGCCTGCCCGGCGCCGGAACTGAGCGCGCCCGCCGCCGACGCCGGCGGCGAAGCGGCGGCCAGCGCCGCCTGATCGAGTCCGCCCTGTAAATCCGCGCGCGCGCCCATACCTGTTCAGGATTCGCTACCGATGGAGCGCCCATGCGAGTCTTCCTGCGCAGTCTCCTGCTTGCCGCCGTCCTGATCCTGGGCTACGCCCTGCTCGAACCCTGGCTCAGGCACGCGCTGTACGCGATCCGCCTGGCCGGGATGCCGGCGCCCACCTCGCTCGCCATGCCGGTCCAGGGCGTGCGGCCCAAGGGCCTGCGCGACACCTGGCACGCGGCGCGCGGCGAAGGCCGCCGGCACGAGGGCATCGACATATTCGCCAGGCGCGGCACGCCGGTGCTGTCGGCGACCGAAGGCATCGTGCTGCGGGTCGGGTCCAACCGGCTGGGGGGACTGGTGGTATGGGTGCTGGGGCCGGCCGGGCAGCGTCACTACTACGCCCACCTGGACGGCTATGCGGATGTGCATGCGGGAATGCGGGTGGCGCCGGGCCGCGTGCTCGGCTACGTGGGCGACAGCGGCAACGCCAAGGGCACGCCGCCGCACCTGCACTACGGCGTGTATGAAGCGGGCGGCGCGCTCAACCCCTATCCCTTGCTCAGTACGACGCCCGGCGCGCCCTGATCAGGGAATGTCGGCCGCCGGATCCGGCGCGCCCTGGATCTGGGGCGGCGGCGGCGCCGGCTCCGGGACCGGCGGCGCCTGTTCCTCGATGGCCTCCTGGATCTCTTCCTCGGTCGGCTGCGGGGCCGGCTCGGACTCTTCTTCCGGCACCATCACCTCGACCGGCGCGTCGCCCGGCAGTTCTTCGAACTCCTCCTCGCCCTCGTCTTCGTAGCGCGGTGCGGCCGGCGCCGGCGCGCCAGGGAAGGTGGCCTTCGGATCGATCTTGCCGCTGTCGAGCGCGGCGCGGAAGAAGTCCCCCACCAGCAGCGCCGCATTGTGGCCGCCCTGGCCCCAGTAGGTGCTGCGGATGGTCACCCGGTTGTCGTTGAAGCCGACCCAGGCGCCCGCCACCAGGTTCGGATGCATCAGGATGAACCAGCCGTCCGTATTGTTCTGGGTGGTGCCGGTCTTGCCCGCCACGTCGCCGGCGATGCCGAAGCGGTAGCGCACCCCGCCGCCGGTGCCGCGCGTGACCACCCCGCGCAGCATGTCGATCAGGGTCACGGCCGACTCCTGCGACATCGCGCGCTCCGGCACGGCGGCCGCGAAATCGGCCACCACGCGGCCGTCGCGGTCGAGGATGCGGCGCACGAAGACCGGCTTGCGGTACTCGCCCTCGGCCGCGATGGTGGCGTAGGAACTCACCATCTCGAGCAGGGTCACCGGGCTGGTGCCCAGTGCGAGCGAGGGTACGGCCGACAGCTTGCTCTGGCGGATGCCCATGCCCTGGGCCAGGCGCACGATCGGCGGCAGCCCGACTTCCTGCATCACCTGGGCGGTGATCGTGTTCTTGGAGTAGACCAGGCCGTCGCGCAGGGTCATGCTGCGGCCGGTATTGCCCGACATGTCGGTCGGGCGCCAGACGGTGCCGTCGGCGGCGCGGATGTCCTGCACCACGTCGCGGTAGGTCTGGTCCGGCGGAATGCCGCGCTCCAGGGCCGCCGCGTAGACGAAAGGCTTGAAGGTGGAGCCGGGCTGGCGCAGGGCCTGGGCGACGTGGTCGAACTGATCGCGCTCGAAATCGCGGCTGCCGACCCAGGCCCGCACTTCGCCGTTGGTCGGATCGATGGCCACGAAGCCCGCCTCCAGGCGCGACTTGGCCGTCTTGAGCGCGTTCATGAACTGGCGGTCGCCCTTCAGGCGCTTGAGGGCCGCGGCCGGGGCCTCGCCCTCCTCGACCGCGCGGCGGTACTCGGCGCTTTCGCGCACGAAGGCGTCCAGGGTGCGCGCGCGCGAACTCCAGTAATAGGCGAAGGGATTCACGTCGCCCCGCATCGACTGGTACATGCCCGTCGAGGTCGAACGCACCAGGCTGGGCTGGGACCATTCGACGTCGGCGATCGCCTGCAGCGCATTCGACTGGCGCTCCACCGCGCGCTGGGCCGCCTCCTGAAGGGCCAGGTCGAGGGTGGTTTCGACCACCAGGCCGTCGAGCTGTAGGTTGTAGTCGTTCTCGTCGGCCCATTCGAGCAGCCACTTGCGCACGAAGGCGGTGAAATGGCTGTCGCGGCCGCTGCGGTCCGGCAGGCGCGCGAAGCGCACCCGCAGCGGGCGCTTGGACAGCTGGCGGTAGCGCTGCTCGGTGAAGGCGCCGTGCTTGCGCATCTGGTTCAGCACCACGTTGCGGCGCTGGAGCGAGCGTTCGGGATTGGTGACCGGATTGTAGTAATGCGTCCCCTTGAGCATGCCGACCAGGGTCGCCGCCTCCAGCACGTCCAGGCGCGCGGCCGGCTTGTTGAAATAGGTGCGCGCCGCCATCTCGATGCCGTAGGCGTTGTACAGGAAGGGCACCGTGTTCAGGTAGGCCTCGAGGATCTCGGTCTTGCTGTAGGTGTTCTCGATCTTGATCGCGGTGATCAGCTCCTTCATCTTGCGGTTGATGCTGCGCGCGCGCCCGATCTCCTCGGGGAACATGTTGCGCGCGAGCTGCTGCGTAATGGTGGAGCCGCCCTGCGGGTCGCCCTTGAGCGTCGCCCACATGGCGCCGGCGATGCGGGTGAAATCGACGCCGTGGTGCTCGTAGAAGCGGTGGTCCTCGGTGGCGATCAGCGCCTTGATCACCTCGGGCGAGATCTGCGACAGCCTGACCCGCTCCTGCAGGCCCTGTTCGAAGGTCCCGAGCTCCTTGCCGTCGGCGGACAGGATGCGGGTCGGGCGCGCGGTGCGCGCCTGGTTCAGGTCCTCGATGCCGGGCGTGAGCGGAATCAGGATCAGGAGGTAAACGAAGAAGATGGACAGGAGCGCGGCCGCGGACCACAGGCCGACCAGGGCCGCCTGTTCCCACAGGGGGCGGTCGCGCAGGCGCTCCCTGGCCCGCGTTACTCCGGCCTGGGCATGCCGGGCAGCGCCGGCCACCAGGCGCTTGCCATGACGTGTTACTGGGTTGCTTGTCGTGTCGTCCTGGTTCACTGATTGTCCCGCCAATTGCCGATCCGCGCGCATTGAAGCGCAATGGATCAAGTATAGCCGACCTGGACTGCGCCGACGGTGCGCCAGCGCTCTCTCGGGCGCTCAGGGGTCGACCGGCGCCGGCTGCACCCGCCCGGCGCGCAGCAGGGGTTCGACCTCCTGCACGGGCTGCGGCTGGCAATAGACATAGCCCTGCACCTCGTCGCAGCCGCAGTTGCGCAGGTAGTCGAGCTGCTCCAGGGTCTCGACCCCTTCGGCGATGACGTTCATGCGCAGCCCGTGGGCCAGCGAGACGATGGCGACCACCATGGCGGCGCTGTCGGCGCTGGAGACGATGTCCTGCACGAAGGAGCGGTCGATCTTGAGCACGTCCACGGGAAGGCGCTTCAGGTAGGACAGGCTCGAATAGCCGGTGCCGAAATCGTCGATCGAGAGCTTGATCCCCATGCGCTTCAGGCAGCGCATGGTCTCGATGGCCGCCTCGACGTCGCTCATCATCATGCTCTCGGTCAGCTCGATCTCGAGCGAGTCGGGTGGCAGGCCGGATTCCTCGAGCGCGCGCGCCACGGTCTCCACCAGGTCAGGCTCGGCGAACTGGCGCGCCGACAGGTTCACCGCCACCCGCAGCGGCCCCAGCCCGGCGCGCCGCCAGCGCTGGTTCTGGCGGCAGGCGGTGCGCAGCACCCAGGCGCCGATCGGGACGATCAGGCCGGTCTCCTCGGCCAGGGCGATGAAGCGGTCGGGGCGCACGGTGCCCAGTTGCGGGTGGCGCCAGCGGAGCAGGGCCTCGGTGCCGACCACGAAGCCGCTCGCCAGGTCCACCTGCGGCTGGAAATGCAGCTCGAACTGGTCGTCGCGGATGGCGACCCGCAGCGCGCCCTCCAGCACCAGGCGGTCGATCGCCCGCGCGTTCATGTGCGGCGCGTAGAACTGCACCGCGTTGCGGCCGGTCTCCTTGGCCCGGTACATCGCGATCTCGGCATGCTTGACCAGGGTCTCGGCATCCTCGCCATCGGCCGGATAGCCCGCCACGCCGGCGGTGCAGCCCAGCACCAGGGCCTGGCCATCCAGTTCGAGCGGTTCGGAGACGGCCTCGCGCACCAGCTGCAGGCGCGCGGCGGCCTGGCGCTCGTCCGCGCAGCCGCACAACACCAGCATGAAGTCGTCGCCGCCGACCCGCGCCGCGGTGTCGGCCGGCCGCACCGCCGCCTGGATGCGCGCCGCGACCGCGCGCAGCGCCTCGTCGCCAGTGCTGCGGCCCAGGGTATCGTTGATCAGCTTGAAGTGATCGATGTCGAGCGCCACCGCCCACACCGGCTTGCCGCCGGAGGTGCCGATGGCGCGTTCGATGCGGTCGGCCAGCAGCGCCCGGTTGGCCAGGCCGGTCAGGGTGTCGTACTGGGCGTGGTGCTCCAGCTCCGCTTCGTAGCGCTTGGCCTTGGTCACATCGTACACGGTGATCACGAAGTGCTCGGTGACGCCGCCTGGCCGGCGCACCGGGGCGATGTAGACGTCGCCGAACAGCTCGGTGCCGTCGCGGGTCTGCTGGCGCAGCAGGGCATGGCCTTCGCGCCGCTCGCGCAGCGCCTGGTGCAGTTCCTCCAGGGCCGGCTGCTCGGCGGCGTCGCCCGCCAGCATGGCCAGCGGGCGGCCGGCCAGCTCCTCGGCGGCGTAGCCGTAGACCCGGCTGGTCGCCGGGTTGGCGTACTCGATCGGAAATCCCGGCCGCAGCGCGCTGGCCAGCAGGATGGGATTGGCGCTCGCTTCGATGGCGCGCTGGTACAGGCGCAGCGAGCCGGTTGCGATCTCGAGCGCGGCGGTGCGCTGCTCGACCAGCGCCTCGGTGCGCCGGATGCGCGCGCTGCGCTGCTGCACCAGGCTGGCGAGCGCCAGGCTCAGGACCATGCCGAACACCAGGGCGGCCAGCTCGGCCAGGCGGTGGGCCAGCCCCGGCGGGCGCTGCTCGACCTCCAGTTCCCAGTGCGAGCCGGCGACGTCGAAACCGCGCTTCAGGCGCAATGGCGACTCCCCTGCCAGCACCTGCCACCAGGGCAGCGGACCGGGCGCTTCGCCATGCCGGAACACCTGCAGCATGGCGCCGTCTGCGCCGGCCGCGCTCAGGCTCAGCGAAAAGTCGCGGTCGCCCAGCAGGTGCGCGGCGTCGAGGCTCCCGCCGACCAGCAGGGCGACGTCGATCACGACCACGGTCAGCCCGAGCGCCGCGGCGCGCCTCTCGGCCAGGCTTTCCAGGCGCGCGCCGGGCCGGTAGACCGGCATCGCGATCAGGATGCCGCGCCGCTCCCAGCCTCCCTGCACCAGGTCGAGCAAGGGACTGGCGATCGGCTCGCCGCTGTCGACCGCGCGCGCGCTGAATGCGCGCTGGGCCGTATTGGACAGCGCGTCGTAGCCGTACACCGCTTCGTTGCCGACGATCGGCGCCACGTAGTCGTTCACCAGGTAGCGCTCGCGCGGCCCGGCGCGCTCCAGCCCGTCCGCACTGCGTTCGCGGATGGCGAAACCCGGCCACAGGCGCGCGCGCTCGGCCTCGAAGGCTGCGCGCTCCGCCGCGCTGACGAAGCGCTGGAACTCGAGCGCCTGGAGATAGCCGTGGCGCCGGATCAGCGGCTGGGCGAAGGCGTCGAACTGGGCGCGACCGACGTCGCCCGACTGCTGCCCCGAGACCTGGAAGAACAGATTGGTGGCGCGCAAGGCGTCCGTCGCCTCGTCAAAGGCGCGTGTGACCGCGGCGGCGCGCACCGCCGCGCGCTGGGCAAACTCGGCCTGCGTGCGCTCGGTCTCAGCCTGCCGCAGGCCGGCGCACAAGACCACGGTCAAGGCGAGGCCGAGCACGAACGTGGCCACCGCCGCGCGCGAGAGCGCGCCCATCCGCAGGGAGGTGTGGGTCAAAGGCGTGCTTCGCATTGCCCGATGCTAGCAAAGATGGGGAAGGGCTGGCGGGACGTTACCGCGCAGCAAGGACGCCACACCCGGCAAACGGGCGTGCACCGGCACGCCCGCGTCAACCCCGTGGAAGGCCGCATCGGGTATCATCGCGGCATGCGACCAGAAACCCCTTCCCTTCCTCCCGAAACCCCGCCCCAGCGGGTATTGCGCCAGTTCCGCATCGTGTTCAATGCGGTCAAGACCCATTTCCGCCAGGTCGAACGCGACACCGGCGTCGGCGGAGCCCAGCTGTGGGCCCTGTCGGTCATCGAACGCCAGCCCGGCATCGGCGCCACCAGCCTCGCGCGCGAGCTCGACATCCACCAGTCCACCGCCAGCAACCTGGTGCGCAGCCTGGTCGAGCGCGGCTTCGTGGCGGCCAGCCGCGAAAGCGCCGACCGCCGCAACGTGGCGCTGCGGGTGCTGCCGGCCGGCGCCGAGATCCTGGCGCGCGCGCCCATGCCCTTCGCCGGCGTACTGCCGGACGCGCTGGCAAGCCTCGACGAAGCCACCCTGCTGCGCATGGAACGCGACCTGGAGACCTTGATCGAACAGCTGGATACGGACGATATCGGCAAGATTCCGCTGGCTCAGCTGTAGAGCCGGCTGTCACTCAATCCTGAACGCGCATGGGAAGCACGCCGAAAAAACGCCCCCGGCGCAATGCGGGGGCGTAAAAGAAGCGGACGAATCCGCTCCGTAGCTGACCGGACGCCGGCTGTACAGGCCGGCATCACCCTGCTAGTCTGCCTGAAAAGTGAAGCTTAGGCAATCCCATTTGTGCGAATGCACTAGCGTGCGTTTCTGCTACTCCCCTGTCACCTGGCCCAGCTCGCAGCGCGACTTGCTGCCCTCGACCGTGCAGCGGTTGCGCTGCCGCCCGTGCCGGTCCCACACGCCGACTTCCCAGCTCGCCGCGCCGCTGCGCTCCAGGGTCATGAAGCCGAAGCCGTCGACCCAGGAACTGAAGTGCTCGACGACCGCGCCCGGCGCCGGCCCGGTCCCCGGCGGGATCACCGCCGGCAGCGGCAAGGTGTCCTCGGCGGTGCCCGAAAAGCCGCTGACCAGCTGGGTCGGATGGCGGCTGGAGAAGCTGAGCTGCTCCCACAGGTGCACATGCCCCGACAGCAGCATGGAAACCGAGGCCGGCAGGTAGCCGCGGTCCATGTCGCCGAAGGCGTCCAGCAGGCCCTTGTCGCCGCCGAACAAGCTGACCTTCCCGGTCTTCGCATCCTGGCTGGCGCCGAAGGCGAACAGCGGGTGATGGTCGACGCCGATGTTGTAGGCGGCGCCCTGCGCCAGCCGGGCGATCTCGCGCCAGGTGTCGCGGTAGCGCGCGCGCCGCGGGTCGCTCTCGGGCAGGCCGCGCCAGCTGGTATTGGAGGTATCGAACACGATCAACTGGGCGCCGCCGCCGAGCGGCACCGCATAGGGTTCGGCGTGGTCGGCGCGCGCGTCGCCGGCAGGCAGGTCGCAGTCGCGCCCGGGCTCGAAGGGCCGCGGGTCGAGATAGCGCCACCAGCCCTGGCCCGCGCGGGCGCAGGACTCGTGGTTCCCGCGCGTCATGACCCAGGGCGCGGCGCGCAGCAGCGCGGCGCCGGGCGCGAAGAAGTCGGCGCGCCACGCGTCCCAGCCATAGCCCCAGGGGCTGCCCGCGCAGCCGGCGCGCCCTGGCGGACACGGGTCCTCGCGGTAGTGGTAGTCGCCCACGTGGATCACCAGGTCCGGCTTCCAGGCCGCGGCCGCGGCGGCCACCTGGACGAAGGGATAGCTGTCCGGGTCGTTGCAATCCTGGAGACTGCTTTTCTTGAGGCGGCAGCCGGTGTCGCCGAGGACGACGATACGGCGCGGCGCCGGCACTGGCAGCGCGAGCGGCTGGCCGCGCACGCTGGCCGTACGCACGCCGGCCGGCAAGACCTGCTCGCAGGTCAGGACCGCGCTGCTCGGCGCTCCGGCCAGCACCGGATCCGCGCCCGGGCGGGACGGAATCGCGCCGTAAGGCACGCGCACCGCCATCGGCACAGCGCGTCCGTCCACGCTGATCTCGGGGCAGCCGCGTTCGCGCGTGACCAGCCGCGCCCGCGCCTCGCCGTCCGGGCCCAGGACCACGAAGGCCGGCTCGTCCGCGGGTGCCGGCCCTCGGGCCAGGCTGCCGCAGCCCGCAGCCAGCGCGCAGGCCAGCAAGGCGGCGGCGCGGACAAAAAGGTGAACATCCATGGAAGACTCCGGATCGTGGCGCGGCCTAGTCCTGGCGCAGGTGCAGCAGCGGATAGGGGCGGCCGGCATCGTCGTGCGGCGAGCGCCCGCTGCGGCGAAAACCCATGCGCTCGTAGAAGCCGACCGCGAGAGCATTCTGTTCGTTGACGTCGACCGTCAGCGGTCCGGCCAGGCGCGCGGCGTGGTCGAGCAAGGCCCGGCCCAGGCCGCGCGCACGCCGCCCGGGATCGATGAACAACGCGTCCACGTGGGCGCCGGACAGGCCCATGAAACCCGCCGGCGCGTCATCCACATCGATGACCCAGACCCGCGTCTGCGGCAGGTAATGCTCGCGCACGAGTATGTCGATGTCGCGGAAGTCTTCCTCGCGCAGGAAGTCGTGGGTGGCGCGCACGCTGCGGCGCCAGATATCGGCCAGCCGGGCCGCTTCCTGTGGTTCGGACCAGCGGATGCGGATGCTGTCTGCTTCGGGTTCACTCATTTCGCCATTGTGCCTGATCCCCCGGGATACGGGAATGAGGCGTACGGCCGAGTATCTTGCCTTTCGCTATGATGGCGCACAAGGAGGAAGTCGATGGACAGCATACCGGCATGGCTGCAGGCGGGTTTCTGGGGGCTGCTGGCGGGCGGCGCCCTGCTGCTGGGCGCCGTGGCCGGCTACCGCTTCGCCATACCGCAGCGCCTGACCGCCGCCATCATGGCCTTCGGCAGCGGGGTCCTGATCTCGGCGCTGTCCTTCGAATTGATGGACGAAGCCTATGACACCGACGGCCTGGGCTCGTGCGCGGTGGGCTTCCTGTCCGGCGCCGCCGTGTTCACCCTGGCCAACTGGCTTCTGGCGCGCCAGGGTGCGCGCCACCGCAAGCGCTCCGGCGGCCGCCAGCCGAGCGAAGCCCAGGACAGCGGCAGCGGGCTGGCAATCGCGATCGGCGCCCTGCTCGACGGGATTCCGGAGTCGATCGTGATCGGCCTGTCGATGTTGGGCGGGAACGGCGTGAGCCTGGTCGCGGTGGGAGCGATCTTCATGTCGAACATCCCGGAGGGCTTGTCGAGCGCCGCCGGCATGAAGCGCGCGGGCCGCTCGCCGCACTACATCTTCGGCATCTGGGGCGGCATCGCCCTGCTGTCGGGCATCGCGGCCCTGGCCGGCTACAGCGTGTTCAGCGAGTCGCCGCCGGAAGTGGTGGCCGCCACCATGGCCGTGGCGGCGGGCGCGGTGCTGGCCATGCTGGTCGATACCATGATTCCCGAAGCCTTCGAAGAAACCCACGATTTCGCGGGACTCATCACCGTCCTGGGCTTCCTGGCAGCCTTCGCGCTCAGCAAGAGCGGAATCTAAGGCGGCCTGGCCCGGAGCCTCAGGCCGGCAAAGGCCCGTTCAGCCTGCGGATGCGCTGCAGCAGCTTCACGACCGAGTACTGCAGGAACAGGACGTATAGGACCAGACCGCCCCCATAGGCCAGCAGGAAAGGCATCGACAGCTCGTGCAGCCGGCTGAGGATGTCGGTCACGACGAGCACCACGAACAGCGGCACCGCACTGGCCACCAGCACGCCGAGCCGCTGCTTGAACTTCCTTGCCTTCGAGGCGTTGTCGCTGAACAGTTCGGGCGTTTTTCCGCGCACGGCCTCGGTGCGCCAGTAATGCCAGCCAACCGTCCTGGCCGCAAGCGTCCACCCGGCGTCCTCCATGAGCTGCTGGAAGCCGGGATCCCGGCCGGCGTCGGGCGAATCGATGCGGTAGACGACGTCGGCCGGCTCTGCGCGGCGGAAGGACCAGAAGCAGAGCGGATGCACCGATTCCAGGTGCAGGCCCTGGCGCGCCATGGCGCGCAGCCAGGCCTCTTGCTGCTCGTCCTCATGGGCAAAGAAAAACTTGAACTTCGTCTCCGTTCCGTTCACGCCGCGTCTCCTTGATGGTTATGTGAAAGAGCAAACTGTCCGTTGCGCACCATGACGGAAAGCCGGCGCACCTGCTCGGCCAGCACCAGCCGGCCCTTGTCCGTCAATCCGTAGGTCTTGCGCCGCTCGACCTCGCTGAGCTTTTCGATCAGGCCCTGCTTCTCCAGGGCTGAGAAAGCGCCGTAGAGCGTACCGGGGCCGATGACCACGTTTCCTTCGCTCATCGCCTCGACTTTCTGCATCAGCGCATAGCCGTGCAAGGGCTCGTCCAAGGCGGCCAGCACGTAGTACGTGGCTTCCGACAACGGCAGGTATTTGGCGTAGTTGAGGTCCACTCGGGCTCCTGTTCTTATATCGTGTCTCAGTATATCGTCAACCGACATAGCGAGTCTCGATATAGTAGCAGGGAATGATCCTGTGTCAACAACTTATGAAGGCTTATTGTGCCGGATGGGAGCGCAGGTAGGCGAGCAGGTTCGCGACCTGGCGCTCGTCGCTCAGGCCCCAGAAGCGCATCGCATTGCCCGGCACGACCTGCTCGGGATCGCGGACGAAGGCGGCGAGTTTCGCTTCGTCCCAGGTGAAACCCGCCTGCTTCAGGGCGGGCGAATAGGCGTAGCCGGGCAAGCCGCCGGCGCGGCGGCCGATGATGCCGTTGAGCTCGGGGCCGAACAGGTTGCGGGCGCCCGGTCCCACCTGGTGGCAGTTGGCGCAGCGGGCGAACACCTTGCGGCCTGCCTCGACCTGGTCCACGGGCTGCTCGCGGCCGCACGCCGCCAGCACCAGAGCGAGGAGAAGAATCGGCGCGGCCGCAACGGCGCGCGTCGCCGCATCGGTCATTTGACGCGCTGCTTCTCGAGCTTGCGCGCCAGGGTGCGCCGGTGCATGCCGAGGCGGCGCGCGGCTTCCGAGATGTTGAAATCGGTCTCGGCCAGCACGGCGTGGATCTTTTCCCACTCCAGGGTCTTGATCGAGGTGGAGCGGTTGGTGACTTCGATGTCGGTGCTGCCGGCCACGTGGCCGAAGGCGGCCTCGATGTCGTCGGCGTCCGAAGGCTTGGCCAGGTACTGGACCGCGCCCAGCTTGATCGCTTCCACCGCCGTGGCGATGCTGGCGAAACCGGTGAGCACCACGATCAGCATGTCCGGCTCGTGCTCGTGCAGCAGCTGCACGCAGGACAGGCCGGAGGTATTGCCCTTGAGCTTGAGGTCGACCACGGCGTAGCCCGGGGTATGTTCCTGCAGCACGGCCGCCGCTTCCTCGTAGCCGCTTGCCACCAGCACCCGGTAGCCGCGCCGCTCGAAGGAGCGGCTCAGCGTACGGGCGAAGGCTTCGTCGTCTTCGATGATGAGCAACAAGGGCTCAGGATTGGACATTGTTCTTTTCCTCTTCCAGTTCGATTGCCGACAGCGGCAGGCACAGGACCACCTCCGCCCCGCCCTCCGGCCGGTTGCGCGCGGTGACGGTGCCGCCCAGCTTGCGCACCACGTTCACCGCGAGGAACAGGCCCAGCCCGCCGCCGGGCTTGCCCTTGGTCGACTGGTAGGGCTTGCCCAGCTGGGCCAGCATGCCGGGCGCGAAGCCGGGGCCGCGGTCGACCACGGACAGGGTCAGGTTGCCGTCCTCGATGCGGGCGTCCATCCCGACCCAGTCGGGCGAGGCTTCGAGGGCGTTGTCGAGCAGGTTGTCGATGGTCTGCTTGAGGGCCGAGTCGGACGCCACCGGCAGGTCCTCGCGGATGCGGTTATTGTATGCGAAGGCCCGCACGGGACGGCTTTCCTGCCATTGGGCCACCAGGCCGTCGAGGAAGCCGCGCATGGTGGTGCGCACCGCCGACTCGCCGCGCGCCTCGCCCGCCGACAGCAGGATGCCGCTGACGATGGACTTGCAGCGCTTGAGCTGGGTCTGCATCTCGGTGATCTCTTCCAGCAGTTCCGGGTTCTTCTTGAACTCGGGCATGCGCTTCCAGTCGCCCAGGATCACGGAGACGGTGGCCAGCGGCGTGCCCAGCTCGTGGGCCGCGCCCGAGGCCAGCAGGCCCATGCGCACGATGTGTTCTTCCTCGGCGGCGCGCTGGCGCAGACCGGCCAGCTGGGCCGCCTTCTCGCGCAGGTTGTCGGAGATGCGCGAAATGAACATCACCAGCAGCGCCGCATTCAGCGCGAAGCACACCAGCAGGCCTTGCACATAGATGCTGGCGATGCCGCGCGCATGGTCGAAAGGCAGCGCGAGGGGCTCGGCGTACATGGCCAGGCCGGCCATGCACAGGATGGTGATGACCACGATCGACCAGGTCCAGGCCACTTCCAGCAGCACCGCCGAGATGATCACCTGCAGCAGGTAGAGGAAGGCGAAGGGATTGGTGGTGCCGCCCGAGAGGTAGAGCAGCACCGTGAGGCTGGCCACGTCGACCAGCAGGGCCATGAACATCTCGCCGTTCGACACCGGCCGGTGCTCGTGCCAGCGCAAATGGCTGGCGATGTTGAAGGCGATCAGGCAGGCCAGCACCTGCAGCATGTGCACCAGCGGCAGCTCGATGCGGAAGATCAGGATCGCGGCCGCGATGGTCGTGATCTGGCCGATGACGGCGATCCAGCGCAGCTCGATCAGCTGCAGCATGTTTTTATGGCCGGCGGCGAACTCCACGTTCGCGGCGGCCGCCGAGGGCGAGCTCTTGCCCGCCTTGGCGAAGAAATCCAGCGGTGATTGCATCAAGCCTGGTCCCGTTCGATCAGTCGTCGGTGGTGGTTGAACCGTAACGGCCGGCCCACCACAAGGCGCCGGCCACCATCAGGGCCAGAGCATACCAAGTGAGCGCATAAACGAGGTGGTTATTTTGGAAGGAAATGACGGTCAGGCCGCCGACGGCGCGCTCGGGGGCGCCTTTCGGGTCCTGGTCCTTGGCGGCGTCGACGAAGTACGGGGCGACGTTCGCCAGGCGGCGCGCGGCGCCGATGGCCGCCACATCGCGCGAGTACCAGCGGTTGCCCGCCGGGTCGTTATCGCGCAGGAAGCCGCCGCCCGGCTCATTGATGCGCAGCAGCCCGGTGACATTCACGGTCTGGCCCGGCGCGGCGCAGGGATTCGGGCCGGCGCGGCGCGCAGGATAGCGCCCTGCCCGGTTCTCGGCTGCGGGAATGAAACCGCGGTTGATGAAGACAAGTTGGCCCTCCGCCGTGCACATGGGCGTGAGCAGCCAGAACCCCGCGCCGAGGCTGGAGAGCGCCTGGACCGGAGTGGTGAATTCGTAGAGGTAGTGCCCGGACAGCTGGACGCGCCGGTATTCGTGGGAGTCTTTGGTGACCTGCGCCCACTGCGCCGCCGGGGGCGCCGCAACGGGGGCAGCGTGCACGCGCGCATTCACCCGTGCGATCAGGTCCAGTTTCCATTGCAGGCGCAGCACCTGCCAGGTCCCCAGGCCTGCGAACAGCACGATCAGGAGCACGGCCAGCACCGCCAGCACACGCCGCGCGAACGCGGAGCGTGGCTGTGGGTGGGATGCCGCCTGATCGTGCCCGACCTGCATTACGGCATGTCGTGGGTGCCGTGGAGGGTGTCGCTCGCGCCACCCATCGCCGGCATCATGTTGGCGTTCATGTGATGCATGACCCAGATCGAGCCGGCCAGCACGATGACCAGCAGGACGACGGTCAGGATCAGCGCCATCAGGTTCCAGCCGCCTTCCGACTTGGCGTTCATGTGCAGGAAGTAGATCATCTGCACGACCAGCTGCACGGCGGCGAAGCCGAGGATCACGTACTTGGTCGTATCCGGCGGCAGGACGTTGCCCATCACCAGCCAGAACGGGATCGCGGTCAGGATCAGCGACAGCACGAAGCCGATCGCGTAGTCCTTGGCGCTGTAGTGCGTCACGTAGACGTCATGATGGCCATGATCGCCGTGGCCATGATCGTGGTGGTGGTCGCTCATGGCAGCACTCCCATCAGGTAGACAAAGGTAAACACGAAGATCCAGACGACGTCCAGGAAGTGCCAGAACAGCGACAGGCACTGCAGGCGGCGGAAGTTCTCGGTGGTCAGGCCGTGCTTCGTGATCTGGACGATCAGGGTCACCAGCCACACCGCGCCGAACAGCACGTGCAGGCCGTGGGTGCCGACCAGCGAGAAGAACGCGGTCAGGAAGCCGCTGCGCTGCGGACCTGCGCCTTCGTGGATCAGGTGGTAGAACTCGTACAGTTCCAGCGACAGGAAGGCCGCGCCCAGCAGGCCGGTGACGGCCATCCAGCCGATGGTCGCGCCGGCTTTCTTGGCCTGGGCCGAGATCATCGCGAAACCGAAGGTGATCGACGACAGCAGCAGGAAGCCGGTGTTAATGGCGATCAGCGACAGGTCGAACAGCTCGGCGCCGGTCGGACCGCCGGCGTAGTTACGGCCCAGCACCGCATAGGTGGCGAACAGGGACGCGAAGATGAGGCAGTCGCTCATCAGGTAAATCCAGAAGCCGAGCAAGGTGCCCTGTTCCGGATGGTGCTCGCGCACCAGGTAGCGCGCGGTCACCTCGTCGGCGCTCAGGGCGCCGGTCATGGTTTTAATTTCAGACATGGCTTTCCAACAAACGGGTGTGCGCTTCCTCGGTACGGGTCACTTCTTCCGCCGGGATGTAGTAGTCGCGCTTGTAGTTAAACGTGTGGATGATGATCGCGGCCATCATGACGAGGAAGGACGCGCCCACCAGCAGCCACATGTGCCAGATGATGCCGAAGCCCACCACCATCGACAGCGCCGAGATGCCGAAGCCGGCCCAGGTGTTCTTGGGCATGTGGATCGCCACGAAGTCCTTCAGCGGACGCTGGTAGCCGTTCTTCTTCATGTCGGCGAAGGTGTCGTTGTCATGCACCACCGGGGTGAAGGCGAAGTTGTAGTCCGGCGGCGGCGACGAGGTCGCCCACTCCAGCGTACGGCCATCCCACGGGTCGCCGGTCACGTCGCGCAGCGACTTGCGGTCCTTCCAGGTGAAGAAGATCTGCAGCAGCAGCGCGCCGATACCGCCGGCGATCATCAGGGTGCCGAACAGCGAGACCTGGAACAGCCACTGCACCGAGGTGTCCTCGAAGTGGCTCACGCGGCGGGTGTAGCCCATGAAGCCCAGGATGTACGGCGGGGTGAAGGCGACCCAGAAGCCGATCGACCACAGCCAGAACGAGACCTTGCCCCAGAACTGGTTCAGCTTCACGCCGAACATCTTCGGCGCCCAGTAGTTGAAGCCGGCGAACAGGCCGAACACCACGCCGCCGATGATGACGTTGTGGAAGTGCGCGATCAGGAACAGCGAGTTGTGCAGCACGAAGTCGGCCGCCGGGATCGCCAGCATCACGCCGGTCATGCCGCCGATGACGAAGGTCAGCATGAAGGACACGGTCCACATCATCGGCAGTTCGAAGCGGATACGGCCGC
The DNA here is from genome assembly GCF_018119395.1 of Massilia sp. ZL223. Classification (GTDB taxonomy): domain Bacteria; phylum Pseudomonadota; class Gammaproteobacteria; order Burkholderiales; family Burkholderiaceae_D; genus Telluria. The sequence goes on along the minus strand of NZ_JAGPWD010000035.1, from coordinate 40,264 downwards.
GGTACATCGTGAACAGCCAGTTGAAGATCTTCGCGCCCGTCGGGATCGAGATGATCATCGTGGTGATGCCGAAGAACGAATTGACGCTCGCGCCGCTGCCCATGGTGAAGAAGTGGTGCAGCCACACCAGGTAGGACAGCACCATGATGACGCAGGTCGCATACACCATCGAGGTGTAGCCGAACAGGCGCTTGCCGCAGAAGGTCGAGACGACTTCCGAGAAGATGCCGAAGGCCGGCAGGATCAGGATGTACACCTCCGGGTGGCCCCAGATCCAGATCAGGTTCACGTACATCATGGCGTTGCCGCCGCGATCGTTGGTGAAGAAGGCGGTGTCGAACAGGCGGTCCATGCCCAGCATGGCCAGCACGGCGGTCAGGATCGGGAAGGTGATCACGATCAGGATGTTGGTGCACAGCGAGGTCCAGACGAAGACAGGCATCTTCATCAGGCCCATGCCCGGTGCGCGCATCTTGACGATGGTGACGATCAGGTTGACGCCGGACAGCAAGGTGCCGACACCCGCGATCTGCAGCGACCAGATGTAGTAGTCGACGCCGACGCCGGGGCTGGCGAGGATGCCCGACAGCGGCGGATAGGCCAGCCAGCCGGTACGTGCGAATTCACCCACGAACAGCGAAGCCATCACGAGGACGGCGCCCATGGTGGTCATCCAGAACGAGAAGTTGTTCAGGAACGGGAAGGCCACGTCGCGCGCGCCGATCTGCAGCGGCACTACGTAGTTCATCAGGCCCGTCACCAGCGGCATCGCCACGAAGAAGATCATGATCACGCCGTGGGCGGTGAAGATCTGGTCGTAGTGGTCCGGCGGCAGGAAGCCGTGGTTGGAGCCGAAGGCGAACGCCTGCTGGGCGCGCATCATCAACGCGTCGGCAAAGCCGCGCAGCAGCATCACCACGCCGAGGATCATGTACATGATGCCGATTTTCTTGTGGTCGATACTGGTGATCCAGTCGCGCCACAAGGTGCCCCACAGGCGGAAGTAGGAGATCAGGCCGAGCAGGGCCAGACCGCCCACGATGACGCCGGCGAAGGTAGCGATCAGGATCGGCTCATGGAAGGGAATCGCGTCCCAGCTGAGCCGACCGAAGATAAGCTTCGTCAAGTCGAGAGAGTCTTGCATGGTTACTTCTTCACAGGATTGTTAGGATTGCCGGCCGCCGGCGTCTCGCAGACTTCGGCGTTGGCCACCTGGGCCGCTGCGGCTTTCGGCAGCGCCTTGATCGCGGCGGCGACCTGGTTGCGCTTGTGGTCGTCGGCCATCTGCTGGTTCATGCAGACGCTGCCTTCGGCCACGCAACGGTTCAGGACGCGGTTGAACAGGGCCGGCTCCACCTGGCCGTAGTAGCGCACCGGCTCACGCACCGACGGCTTCTCCAGCGCCAGGTAGTCCGCGCGGTTCAGCACGCCCGGATTGGCCTTCATCTTCTGGACCCAGGCGTCGAATTCGCCCGCGCTCACGCCCTTGTAGCCGAACTTCATGTGCGAGAAACCTTCGCCGCTGAAGTTGGCCGACAGGCCCTGGTAGTCGCCCGGCTTGTTCAGCACCGCGTTCAGGGTGGTCTCCATGCCCGGCATCGCGTAGATCATGCCGGCCAGGGTCGGGATGTAGAAGGTGTTCATCACGGTCGACGAGGTGATCTTGAAGCGCACCGGCACGTCGACCGGGGTCACCAGCTCGTTGACCGACGCAATGCCCTGCTCCGGGTAGATGAACAGCCATTTCCAGTCCAGCGCCACGACCTGCACCTCGAGCGGCTTGGTCGAGGCCGGGATCGGACGGTGTTCGTCGATGCGGTCGAGCGGGCGGTAGGGATCCAGCTTGTGGGTCGAGACCCAGGTAATCAGGCCGAGGACGATGATGATCAGGAGCGGCGCGCCCCAGATCACGAGCTCGAGCTTGGTCGAGTGGTCCCAGTCCGGGGTGTACTTGGCGTTGGCGCCCTTGCGGTAGCGCCAGGCGAACAGGACCGTCAGGATCATCACCGGGACGATGATGATCAGCATCAGCACGACCGAGATGGTGATCAGGTCGGCCTGCTGTTTTGCAATATCGCCGGTGGGGTTCATCACCACCGTATTGCAGCCTGCGAGGGCGGCTAACGGGAGCAATGGCAGTCCGCGGCGGACAATTTTAGGAATCATGCTAGGTATCTAACGTTACATGGGAATAAGAACATGCTACTGTAATGCCAACGGTCGTCCGCGAACATTGGACGTTTTGTCCCACCCTTGCCAAAAAGTATCATTTTGACAAGGAAAGATTAAATGCCGGCGGCCGGGTACTTTAGGGAGACGAAGAATATGCAAAGCACGACGACGTACGGCGGCGCAGGTGCCGCCCCGATCACCCACCCTCATAGTGGGGCCCGCAACATCAACGCCCGGGATGGCGAAATCCACCCGGGAGAAATAGCCGTCGGCGTGGTCATCGGCCGTGCCTCGGAATATTTCGACTTCTTCGTCTACGCGATCGCTTCCGTCCTGGTCTTTCCCGCGGTCTTTTTCCCATGGGCCGACCGACTTGAGGCGACACTCTACTCCTTTACCGTTTTTGCCTTCGCATTCCTGGCGCGCCCGCTGGGCACGGTGATCTTCATGGAGATCCAGAAGCGGTTCAGCCGCGAAATCAAGCTCACCATCGCGCTATTCCTGATGGGTACTTGCACCGTCGTGATTTCTTTCTTGCCAACCTATGGCCAGATCGGCATGACCTCGATCGTGATCCTGTCGCTGATGCGCATCGGCCAGGGCGTCGCCCAGGGCGGTTCCTGGGACGGCCTGCCCTCGCTGCTGGCGCTGAGCGCGCCGGAGAACAAGCGCGGCTGGTACGCGATGCTGGGCCAGCTGGCGGCGCCGATCGGCTTCCTGATCGCGGCCGGCCTGTTCTCCTACCTGCTGACCAACCTGTCCTCGGACGACTTCCTGGTCTGGGGCTGGCGCTATCCGTTCTTCTGCGCCTTCACCATCAACGTCGTGGCCCTGTTCGCCCGCCTGCGCCTGGTCTCGACCAGCGAGTATTCGCGCCTGCTGGACGCCCACGAACTCGATCCGGCCCCGGTCGGTGAACTGGTGAAGAGCCAGGGCAGCAACATCGCCATCGGCGCCCTCGCCGCACTGGCCAGCTATGCGCTGTTCCACCTGGTGACCGTGTTCCCGCTCTCCTGGATCCAGCTCTACGATACCCGTCCGATGGATGAGTTCCTGCAGATCCAGATGTGGGGCGCGGGCCTGGCGGCCGTGGCGATCCTGGCCTCGGGCTACATCGCCGACCGCGTCGGCCGCCGCACCACCCTGGGCACGCTGGCGGCGCTGATCGCCATCTTCTCGGCCTTCGTGCCGACCCTGATGGACGGCGGCGTGGCCGGCCAGAACACCTTCATCCTGGTGGGCTTCACCCTGCTGGGCCTGTCCTACGGCCAGGCTGCCGGCGCCGTGACCGCCAACTTCAAGCAGCAGTACCGCTATACCGGCGCGGCCCTGACCTCGGACCTGGCCTGGCTGGTCGGCGCGGCCTTCGCCCCGCTGGTCGCCCTCGGCCTGTCGGCGCACTTCGGCCTGGGCTATGTCAGCCTCTACCTGCTGTCGGGTGCGGTCGGTTCGCTGGCGGCGCTGAGCCTGAACCGGGCGCTGGAGATCCGCGACTAAGCGGAAGCCGCACGCCAGACAAGGACGGCCCTGCGGGGCCGTCTTTTTTTGTCTTTACATCGTGACGATCCGCGCATTTTCCCCGGGCCAGCTTTGCTATCCTTAACAAATTGACAGCAAGGAAATGGATTTGTCCGTGAGAAAGTTCGCTGTGCCACTGTGGATGAAAGCGATGGCGGCCGGGGCCGTGATCGGCGCCGTCCTGGTCTGGCAGGTTGGCAGCGAGTTGATGCGCGCCCAGCAGGGTGCGGCGCCCTTCCCCGCCGCGCCCGGCACGACGGCCGTCACCATCAAGACCGATACCGACATGCCGGTCGCCGGCTGGTTCCTGGAAGGGCGCGGCAAGAGCGCCCTGCTGCTCCTGCACGGCATCCGTTCCGACCGGCGCCAGATGCTGGCGCGCGCCCGCTTCCTGAACCGGCAAGGCCATGCGGTGCTGCTGATCGACCTGCCGGGACATGGCGCCAGCCCCGCGCCCGCGATCACCTTCGGCCTGAGCGAATCCGAGGCGGTACGGTCCAGCCTGGAATGGCTGCGCCGGCGCCAGCCGGAAGCGCGCCTGGGCGTGATCGGCGTCTCGCTGGGCGCGGCCTCGCTGGTCCTGTGCCGCGGCTGCCCACGGCCCGACGCCGTGGTGCTCGAATCCATGTATCCGACCATCGAGGAAGCTGTCGAGAACCGCCTGCGCATGCGGCTCGGGGCGCTGGCCGCGCCGCTCTCCAGGCTGCTGCTGTGGCAGCTGCCGCTGCGCCTTGCCATCGAACCCGCGCAGTTGCGGCCCATCGACCGCCTGGGAGCGCTCGACATGCCGGTCCTGGTCGCCTCCGGTACCGAAGACCTGCATACCACGCTCGCCGAGACGCGCCGCATCCACGCGGCGCTCGGCGCCAGCGCGCAGCTGTGGGAAGTCGGCGGCGCCGCCCACCAGGACCTGTACGACTACGCCCCCGCCGCCTACGAGCTGCGCTTGACGAACTTCCTTGCCGGGAAACTCGGCGGCCCCGGCCCCTGAAATCCGACTCAGCGGCCGGGCGCCATTCCCGGCCGGGTATGCACCACCAGGCACAGCAATCCGGTCAGCAGGGCAAGTCCGATCTGCATCCCGAACACCGGCTCGGAGTCGGCCGGCGCCAGATGCGCGCCGCCCAGCCAGCGCACCGTCAGCGCCACCCCCAGCACCGCGCCGAACTGCCGGACCGCCTGGTTGACCGCCCCGCCGACCGCGAAGCGCGCCGGCGCCAGCCCCGCCACCGCCGCCCCGGACAGCGAAGGCAGCACCATGCCGATCCCGATTCCGCTCAACAGCATCGCCGGCAGCCACTGGCTCAGGTAGGCGGGCTGCGTCCCCGGCACCAGCAGCAGCCAGGTCCCGGCGGCCGCGAACACCAGCGATCCCGCCACCAGCAGCACGCGATGGCCCGAGCGCGCCGCGAAGCGCCCGGCCAGGAAGGCCACCGGCACCACCGTCAGCGGTCCCGCCGCGATCGCCATCCCGGCCAGTGGCAGGCTGTAGTGCCAGACCTTGGTCAGGAAGGAAAACAGCGAGAAGAACATCATGATGAAGGCGACATTGAACACCAGGGTCGCCAGGTTCACCGCGCTGTAGGTGCGCGAGCGGAACAGGGACAGGTCCACCAGCGGCGCCGCACTGCGGCCCGCCCACAGCACGAAGCCGAGCAATGCCAGTACGCCGCCGCCGGCCAGCAGCGCCAGGTCCGCCCGGCTCCAGACCGGCGAGCCGGACTGGGTGATCGCCATCGCAAGGGCGCCCGCCGCCAGGCCCAGCAAGAGCATGCCGACCAGGTCGACGGAGGCCGTGCGGCCGCCACCCGGCGCCGGCGCCAGATACCGCCAGCCGAGGTACAGCGCAGCCGCGCCCGGCAGCAGGTTCACGAAGAAGACGCCGGCCCAGCCATGCAGTTCTGCCGCGAAGCTGCCCGCGATCGGCCCGATGGCGGCGCCCAGAGCGGATGCCGCTCCCCACAGCCCGACCACCACCGCCCGCCGCGCCGGTGGAAATGCGGCCAGGATGATCGCCAGCGAACTGGGCGTCACCAGCGCCGCGCCGACGCCCTGCGTCACGCGGCTGGCGACCAGCAGCCCCATGCTGGGCGACATTCCCGCCGCTGCCGAGCCGCCGAGGAAGAGCGCGAGCCCCGCCAGGAAGCTGCGGCGGGTACCAAAGCGGTCGGCCAGGCCGCCGGCCGGCACCAGCAGCGTAGCGAACACGACCGTGTAGGCGTTCAGCACCCAGGACAGCTCGGCCGCGGTGGCGCCCGGAAAAGCATGGCGCAGCGCGCCGAAGGCGGCGAACAGCATGGTGCTGTCGTTCGCAACCAGCAGGACCGCCGTGCTGGCGATCGCGAACGCGCCCCAGCCCGGCAGGCGGCGGGTGGCGGCGGTGGCGGCGATGGCCGCGTCGGCGCGCATGTCCATGTCCAGCCCCTGCTTAGCGCGGCAAGGTGTACAGGCCTGGCTCGGCCGAGAGGCCGCGCTTGACGGCCTGCGTCAGCTCGTCGATGGCGACTTCCGGCGCACCCGCCTCGAGCGCCGCGTAGCCGCGGTCGACCACCACATCGACGGTCAGCTTCGGCGCATCGATGCCCTGGGTCAGGTCGGTGTCGATGAAGCCCACGTGCAGGCCCATCACCTGGGTCTGCTGCGCCGCCAGTTCGTTGCGCAGGCCGTTGGTCAGGCTCCAGGCCGCCGCCTTGGTGACCCCATAGGCAGCCAGTGCCGGGCTGCTGATCCAGCTTGCCACCGACAGCACGTTCAGGAAGGCGCCGCCGCCATTCCTGCCCAGCACGGGCGCGAAGGCACGGCTCACGTTCAGGATGCCGAACACATTGGTTTCAAACATGCGACGCAGCGCCGCCGGGCTTTCCGGATCGAGCACCCCGGTCATCTCGGCGATGCCCGCGTTGTTGATCACCAGGTCGACGTCGCCCAGCTCGCGTGCCAGCGCGGCCGCCTGGAAGGCGTCGGTGACGTCGAGCGCCACGGGCACCACGCCTTCCAGGTCGACCGAGGCCGGGTTGCGCGCCGCCGCATAGACCTTGCGGGCGCCCCGGGCCAGTGCCTGGCGGGCGAATTCACGGCCCAGGCCGCGGTTGGCGCCGGTGACGAGGACGGTAGCGTTGTCGAGTTTCATGGCATTCCCTTTCGTGTGTGATGGCGTCCGGTCGGCCCTGTGCCCCGTCGGCGCCTTGAATATGATGGTCATCATATTCAACTGCGAAAAATTGCCGCCCGCAGGCGGCTCGCCTGATTTCAGGATGCTGCGTATTGTGCGATCAGTGCGGCCTTGCCCTGCTCCAGCAGTTCGCGTCCCGGGCCCTGGCGGCCCATGGTGCGCGCCACCTGCAGCGTGCCCACCAGCGCGCCGGCGAGGGCGACCGCCTGCCCCGGCGCCGCGCCTTCCGGCAAGGCCTCGCCCACCCGCTCGATCAGGCGCTCGACCCGGGCGCGCGAGGCGTTGAGCAGGATCTCGTCCTGGCGCGCCATCTCGGAACCGAGGGCGCCCACCAGGCAGCCCTCTTCGGTGGCCTCGAGGTGTTCCGGCGACAGATAGGCGTCGATCAGGGCCTGCAGCGGGGACATGCCCTTGGCGGTGCGTGCGCCGATGCGTTCGGCCAGCACGGTCGCGCTCTCGGACGCCGCGCGCTCGACCGCCTCCAGCAGCAAGGCCTCGCGCGACGGGAAGTGGGCGTAGAAGCCGCCATGGGTGAGCCCGGCCTGCTTCATCACATCGGCCACGCCGACGCCGGCGAAGCCTTCGCGGCGCAAGGCGCGCGCGGCAGCCTCGACGATCCGGGCGTGGGTCTGTTCGCGTTTGGACGAAGCTGGCATGGCGGCACCTCGAAATATGATGGAGCTCATATTATTCCCGTCATATTTTGAAGTCAAGCGAATTTTCCCTTCGCGTGGAGGCGCGGGAAACGCCGCTCAGGACAGCGCCGTATCGAGCACCGTCATCAGGATGAAGCCGCCCACCAGGGCGATACTGGCGGCGGTCGCGTTGCCGCCTCGATGAGATTCGGGAATCACGTCGTGCACGATGACGAGCAGCATCGCTCCCCCGGCCGCGGCCAGGGCGAAAGGCAGCATCCCCGCCGAAATCCCGATCAGGGCCACGCCCAGGGCGGCCGCCACCGGCTCGATCAGGCCGGACACCACGCCTCCGCTCACCGACATCAGCCGTCCATAGCCGACCGTGCGCAGGGCCAGTGCGACCACCAGCCCTTCCGGCACGTCCTGGATGGAAATGCCGGTGGTCAGGGAATTCGCTTTCTCGATGTCGATTCCGGCGTAGGCCACGCCGATCGCCAGGCCTTCGGGCAGGTTATGCAGGGCCACCGCCCAGATGAACAGCCAGGCGCGCCGCAGCGAGGTGCCGTCGATGTCGCTGCCCAGGATGCCCTCGGGCTGGACCGCGCGGCCCAGCAGCATGATGCCGCCGGCGCCGGCCATGATGCCCGCGCCCGCCATCAGGCTGGCTTCCCAGCTGCCCGCGCCGGCGGCCTTGGCCGCGGCCAGGGCGGGAATCACGAGCGAGAACGCGGTGGCGCCCAGCATCACGCCGGCGCCGAAGCCGAGGAAGCAGTCGTAAGTACGCTTGGAGAAATTTTGCGCCATCAGGACCGGCAAGGTCCCGAGCGCGGTCGCGGCCGCCGCCGTGCCGCCGCCCAGCAGGGCCGCATGCATCTTGGGATTGGCGATCATGATCTGCTCGACCAGGCTGCCGAGCAGGACCAGGCAGCCGACGGCGCAGATCGTGAAGCCGACCAGGCGCCGCAAGGTGAGCCAGCGCGGCAAGGCACCGTCCGCGCGCGTTCCATCCGCTTTTTCGGTTCTGAAATTCATGCAATGTCCTGTTCAGGCCCCGCGCGGCAGGGCCGCACGGGACCTGTCTTGCGGTTTACTTCTTCAGCGACTTTTTGCTGCCTTTCGGATTGCTCAGGCCGGTATCGTCCAGCTCGCCGCCTTTGCTGGCCACATTGGCCTTGCCCATGGCGTTACCCGACGATCCACCCATCGTACCACCGGATGCCGATTGCATGCTCATGCCCAGTTCCGCCCCCGTGCGCGGCGACGAGGCCGGGTTGGACTGGGTGCGCATGGCCATCTGCTTGAGCACGTCGATGTCGTCGGCCGGCAGCGCCACTTCCGCCTCGCCCGAGCCGCCGTCGACGGCGCACTGCTTCTCGCGGTCGCTGACGAAATCCCAGTCCGCGCCCTGGTTCCACGGGCCGCGCACTTCGCCCGGGCCCTGCGACATGTTGTAGTACACGCTCGCGAAGCGCGGATCGGCCGCCATTTTCCCCGGCGGGAAGTTCGGCTCGATCGCGTACAAGGCCTTCTCGAAGGACTTCTGGTGCGCCACTTCGCGCGTCATCAGGAAGCCCAGCGCTTCCTTCACGCCCGGGTCGTCGGTCAGCGCGATCAGGCGCTCGTAGACGATCTTGGCGCGCGCCTCGGCGGCGATGTTCGAGCGCAGGTCGGCGGTCGGCTCGCTGATCGAGTCGATATACGCCGCCGTCCACGGCACGCCGGCCGAGTTCACCAGCGGCGTGCCGCCGCCGTACAGCACCTGGGTGATGTGGCTGTCGTTGCCTGGGCCGGTGATGCTCTTGTACATGTCGGCTTCGCTGTCGACGGCTTCGGCCAGGCGGCCCTTGGCGCCCTTGTTCAGCATGGCGACGATGTGGCCGATCACCTCGAGGTGGCTCAGCTCCTCGGTCGCGATATCGAACAGCATGTCCTTGCGGCCCGCATCGTCTTCCGATACCGCCTGCGTGAAGTAGCGCATCGCAGCGGCCAGCTCGCCCTGCGGGCCGCCGAACTGCTCGAGCATCAGGTTGGCCAGCGCCGGGTTCGGCTCGTTGACGCGCACCGTGTATTGCAAGCGTTTGTTATGTGCAAACATAAGCGTGTTCCTCCGATGAATGTTGACACCAGCCGCCGCGCATCCCGCGCATGCAGCCGGCCCCGAGGCTGCCGCCGGGGTCGGCAACCGAACACCTTCATGTTCTCAGCCCCGCTGTCGAGACGTCATCAGGTACGCGCTTGTCTGGTTGTAGGACTAGTGTGACAAGCTGTAAAGCCAGGTAAAGAACATGGATCAGGGGAATCAAGTCTTTGATGTAAAAAGGAAATTCCCATGTTCGCGGCAAGGTAATCGTGCGCGCCCCGCATGAGAAACGACCTAGCATGAAGCCTGATCGATATTGCAAGACCTCGCCGGCACAAGCTGCTGGTCCAACCACCACGAAGGAGAAAGACGATGTTTTCTCTCAAACAGTTGAGCCCGACGATTACCGACATGATCCGCTTCGACCATTCGCACACGATGGTCACCTTCCACCAGTATTCGCGCGACAAGCGCCCGACCGTCAAGAAGGCCCTGGCCGACACCATCTGCGACGCGCTGGAGATCCACGCGACGCTCGAGGAAGAGATCTTCTACCCGGCCATGCGCCAGCGCGATGCGAAAGAGCCCTTCATCCACAAGGCCGAGCCCGAGCACATGGAGATGCGCCGCCTCATCGCCGAGCTGCGCCGCACCAGCGGCTCCGACCCGCGCCATGACGACCTGGTGATGGAACTGATGCGCGACGTGATCCACCACGTGGCGGACGAGGAAACCAAGCTGCTGCCGCAGGCCGAAGCCATCTTCAGCCGCCAGGCGCTGTCCGAAATGGGCGCGCGCATGACCAGCCGCCGCATGCAGCTGGTGGGCCCCAAGGCCGGCAAGCTGGCCAAGGAGCATGTCGTGGGCTTCTCGGGCAGCACCGCCGCCATGGTCGTGGGCCTGGCCAGCGCGCTGTTCGCCGCCAAGGCGCTGGGACCGAAGAAGACCTGGAAATCGAATCCGGTCTGAGGTCTAGAGCCGGTCGGGGAAATAGACCGGCATCGGATCGAGCGTCGAGCGCAGGCCCAGGTGCTGGGCGTGCTCGCGCAGCCAGGTCTCGGCGGTCTGGACACCCAGGTCGTGCAGGAGCTGCAGGAAGCCCAGCTCCGCATTGAACTTGGCCGAGATCTTGTACTCGGACAGCCGGTCGTTGCCAGTAATGAGGTGGAGGCGTACCGGGTCCAGGGCAGCGCCGGCGCCGCGCAACTCGTCCGGCACCCCATGCAGGTGCTGCAAGGCGCTGATCTCGCGCACGAAGCTGATGTTGAAGGCGATCTCGTTGGCGCGGTTGCTGATGTCGGCCATGTTGCGCGGCAGCTCCTGGCGCGCGATCGGATTGTTTTGCACGATCACCAGGTCGCGCGCCGTCCCGCGCTCGATCAGGGGCGCGAGCGGCGGATTGGCGACATAGCTGCCGTCCCAGTAGGTCTCGCCATCGACTTCGACGGCCGCGAACACGGTCGGCAGGCAGGCCGAGGCCAGCACCTTCTGCACGTCCAGTTCCTTGCGTTCCCACAGCTTGCCGGTGCCGGTGCGCACATTGGTGGCGGTGATGAACAGTTCGAGTTCCTCGCATTCGCGCACGCGCGCGAAATTCACCGTCGCCGACAGGAAGTTGCGCAAGGGGTTGAGCGTCACCGGCGTTTCGAACACGGGTCCCGCCAGCGCGCCGGCCATTTCCAGCAGCTGGTAGGCCGGCGAATGCTCCATGGTGAAGCCACCCGCCATGTGGTCGAGCGGCGTGCGCTGCAAGGGACTGAGGATGGCGGTCTGGCCGAGGGTGCGCCAGAAGCGGTCGAGGGCCCGGCGCGCGCCCGCACGTCCGCCGCCGTGCGCATAGCCGTCGGCCAGCACCACGGCGTTGATCGCCCCGGCGCTGGTGCCGCTGATGGCGTCGAGTTCGAGCCACTCTTCCTGCAGCAGCCGGTCGAGCACGCCCCAGCCGAAGGCGCCGTAGGTGCCGCCGCCCTGCAGGCCGAGGCTGATGGTTTTATAGATCGTCACAATCGACTCCGTTTGATAGTTGGCGCGAGTCTAGTGCGATCTTGAATTGTGCGGCGCAGCATTGCCGCTTGTTATGCTCAGTTCGCCTTAAGCCATCCATCGGACCACGAGCGGCACCAGCCATGGCGCGATCAGGGCGGTGAGCGCGCCGTTCAGGCCCATGGCAAGGCCGGCGAATGCGCCCATCTCCGCGCTGAGCTGGAATGCGCGCGCCGTGCCGATACCGTGCGAGGCCAGCCCCAGCGCCACGCCGCGCGCCGCGTCCGAGCGGATGCCCACGATCTGGAACACATACTTGCCCACGATGGCGCCAAAGATGCCGGTGCCGATCACCATGGCGGCGGTCAGCGCAGGAATACCGCCCAGCCGCTCGGACACCGCCATGGCGATCGGCGAGGTGGCCGATTTCGGGCCCAGGGTGTAAGCAAGTTCTGGCGTGGCGCCGAGCAGCAGCGCCACGCCGACCGCCGACACGATGGCGGTCACGCAGCCCGCCGCCAGCGCGGCCGCCAAGGGCAGGAAAGCCTTGCGCAGCCGCGGCAGCTGGCGCACCAGCGGCACGGCCAAAGCCACGGTGGCGGGGCCGAGCAGGAAGTGCACGAACTGCGCGCCCGAGAAATAGCGCTGGTAGGACATGCCGGACAGCCACAGCACGGCCGCGATCAGGGCAATCGAAATGGCGACCGGATTCGCCAGCGGCGAGCCTTTGCTGCGGCGGAAAATCCACTGCGCCGCCAAATAGGCGCACAGCGTCATGGTCAGTCCCAGCAGGGGTGAAGCGGAAAGATAGACCCAGAAATGGCTGAGGCCGGCGAAATCAGGCATCGCGCTGGTCCTCCTTGCCGAGCTTGCGCAGCATCAGGCCGGTGACCGCCAGGGTCAGGATGGTGCTGACGCCGACCGAGGCGATGATCGCGATCCAGTGCCCGCTGCCGCTCGCGGCCGCCGCAACGATGCCGACCCCGGCCGGCACGAACAGCAGCGACAGATGGGAGAGCAAGGTATTGGCGCCCTGTTCGACCAGGGTCTGGAGCGTAGGGAACAGGATCAGGGCCGCCATCAGCAGCAGCATGCCGGCCACGGGACCGGGAACCGGCAGGCCGAACAGGAAAACGATGCCTTCGCCAAGGCACTGGAACACCAACAGGACCGCGAACGCAGCCAACATACGACCTCCCGAATGCAAGAGCGGCCCCACGCATGGGGCCGCCAAAGCATGCAGGATAGCAGCTCAAGCAGCGGCGCGCAGGGCGCCGGTGTCTTTACGCCTCGGCGGTCGCCGCTGCGCCCTCAGTTGCGCCCGGAATGGCGCCGCGCTTGAGCTGGTCACGCTCGATCGACTCGAACAGCGCCTTGAAGTTGCCTTCGCCGAAGCCGTCGTCGCCCTTGCGCTGGATGAACTCGAAGAACACCGGGCCCAGCTGGGTCTCCGAGAAGATCTGCAGCAGCAGGCGCGGCTGGCCGCCTTCGGTGCTGCCGTCCATCAGCAGGCCGCGGGCCTTGAGCGCGTCGACATTCTCGCCGTGGTTCGGCAGGCGGCCTTCCAGCATCTCGTAATAGGTCGCCGGGGGCGCGCCCATCAGCGGAACGCCGGCGGCGCGCAGCGCATCGACGGTGGTGATCAGGTCGTCCGACAGCATGGCGATATGCTGGATGCCTTCGCCGTTGAACTGCATCAGGAATTCCTCGATCTGGCCGCCGCCCGCCTTGCCTTCCTCGTTCAGCGGAATGCGGATCTTGCCGTCCGGCGCGGTCATCGCGCGCGAGGTCAGACCGGTGTACTCGCCCTTGATGTCGAAGTAGCGGATTTCCTTGAAGTTGAACAGCTTCTCGTAGAAGCCGGCCCAGTAGCTCATGCGGCCGCGGTAGACGTTGTGGGTCAGGTGGTCGATGATCTTCAGGCCGTGGCCGACCGGGTGGCGCTCGACGCCGTCGAGGAATTCGAAATCGATGTCATAGATCGACTTGCCGTCTTCGAAACGGTCGATCAGGTAGAGCGGCGCGCCGCCGATGCCCTTGATCGCCGGCAGGCGCAGTTCCATCGGGCCGGTCGGGATCTCGACCGCCTGTGCGCCCAGTTCCAGCGCGCGCTTGTAGGCCTTGTGCGAATCCTTCACGCGGAAGGCCATGCCGCAGGCCGACGCGCCGTGCTCGGCGGCGAAGTAGGCGGCGTAGCTCTTCGGCTCGTTGTTGATGATGAAGTTGATGTCGCCCTGGCGGTACAGGGTGACGTCCTTCGAACGGTGCACCGCGACCTTGGTGAAGCCCAGCTTCTCGAACACGGGTTCCAGCACGCCCGGCGTCGGCGATGCGAACTCGACGAATTCGAAGCCCATCAGGCCCATGGGGTTCTCAAACAGGTCTGCCATTTTCTCTTCCTTTGTTGACTTGGGTTAGTGTCATCCACTGGCCGCGCATGATGCCCATGCGCAGCCGAATTTTTTCCTGCTACTCCGCGAAGACTTCCGCCAGCAGCCCGCGCAGCCACTGGTTGCCCGGATCCTGGTTGTAGCGCCGGTGCCAGAACACATTGGTCTGCAGCGGCGGCAGCTCCAGCGGCGGCGTGACCCACTCCAGGCCGAAAGGCGCTCCGGCGCGCTCGGCCAGCTTCTGCGGCACCGTCACGACCAGGTCGCTCGTGCTCACGATATAGGGCACCGCCGTAAAGTGCGGCACCCGGAAGCGCACCGAGGGGCCCACGCCCGCGCGCGCCAGCAGCTGGTTGATGCGGTCGTAAGGACTGTCGCTCGCATCCACCAGCAAGTGCTCGGCGCGCACGAAGCGCTCCAGCGTCATTTCTCCCCGCCCCAGCGGGTGGCCCTTGCGGAACATGCTGACATAGGGCTGGCGGAACAGCTGGCGCTGGTACAGGGCTTCGGACACATCCTCGAAGGGTCCGATCGCCAGGTCCACCCGCCCGCCTTCCATCTCTTCCTTCAGGTTCACCGCGCCCGCCCGCAGCGAGGAAATCTCCACGCCAGGGGCCAGCTGCCGGCAGCGCTCGATCAGGGTGGGCATGAAGTAGATCTCGCCCACGTCCGTCATCGCCAGGGTGAAGCGGCGGCTGCTGGTGCCCGGCTCGAAGCGGCTGCGCTGGTTCAGCGCCAGCGCCACCTGGGCCATCGCCACCCCGATCGGCTCCGCCATCTGGGTCGCGAGCGGGGTCGGCTGCATGCCGCTGGCCGTGCGCACGAACAGCTCGTCGCCGAAGCTGCGCCGCAGGCGCGCCAGCGCATTGCTCACCGCCGACTGGCTCAGTCCCAGCCGCTTGGCGGCGGAGGAGATCTGGCGCTCCCGGTAGACTTCCTGGAACACGGACAGCAGATTCAGGTCGATGGTGTGCGGTTCTATCATGGGCGTTCGCTGGCCGGCCGCACGACGCTGGCCTGGACATTGCGCATTGTCGGCCCCGTCCCGGCATGGGAACAGCAATATTGATGGGATAAATAGTCTACATTTTTCTATTCATCTCGTAAAACACGGCGAATTCTTCTAGAGTGAGCGCCAATAGACATCGTCCCAGCTTACGTCCCAGGAGAATCCAGCATGAGCCAGCCCCTTGGCTACCAGTCCGGCTTCGGCAACGAGTTCGCCACCGAGGCCCTGCCCGGCGCCCTGCCGCTGCACCGCAATTCGCCCCAGCGCGTGGCCCATGGGCTGTACGCCGAGCAGATTTCCGGCACCGCCTTCACGGCGCCGCGCAGCCACAACCGCCGCTCCTGGCTGTACCGGATCCGCCCGGCCGCCGTGCATGGCCGCTTCGCGCCGATGGACGCCGGGCGCATCGTGGGCCGCTTCGACACCCCGGCCCCGCCCGACCAGATGCGCTGGAGCCCGCTGCCCATGCCGGACAGGCCCACCGATTTCATCGAAGGCTGGGTGACCATGGCCGGCAACGGCTCGCCGGAAGCCATGACCGGCTGCGCCATCCACCTTTACGCCGCCAACCGCTCGATGCGAGGCCGCTACTTCTATAACGCCGACGGCGAGCTGCTGATCGTGCCGCAGCAGGGCCGCCTGTCCATCGCCACCGAGATGGGCCTGGTCGAGGTCGAGCCGCAGGAAATCGCGGTGATTCCGCGCGGCGTGCGCTTCGCGGTCGCTTTGCCGGACGGCGAGGCGCGCGGCTACATCTGCGAGAACTTCGGCGCCCTGCTCCAGCTGCCGGACATGGGCCCGATCGGTTCCAACGGCCTGGCGAACCCACGCGACTTCCTGACCCCGGTCGCGAAATACGAAGACCTCGAAGGCGACTTCGAACTGGTCACCAAGTTCTGCGGCCGCCTGTGGCGCGCCGAGATCAAGCACTCGCCGCTGGACGTGGTGGCCTGGCACGGCAACTACGCGCCGTATAAATACGACCTGCGCCACTTCAACACCATCGGTTCGATCAGCTACGACCACCCGGACCCTTCGATCTTCCTGGTGCTGCAGGCCCCGAGCGACACCCCCGGCGTGGACACCCTGGACTTCGTGATCTTCCCGCCGCGCTGGCTGGTCGGCGAAGACACCTTCCGCCCGCCCTGGTTCCACCGCAACGTGGCGAGCGAGTTCATGGGCCTGATCCACGGCGCCTACGACGCCAAGGCCGAGGGCTTCGTGCCGGGCGGCGCCAGCCTGCACAACTGCATGAGCGGCCACGGCCCGGATGCCGCCACCTTCGACAAGGCCAGCGGATCCGACACCAGCCAGCCGCACAAGGTGGCGGACACCATGGCCTTCATGTTCGAGACCCGCAACGTCATCGTTCCGACCGAACACGCGCTGAATTCGCCGCAGCGCCAGGGCGATTACCAGCAGTGCTGGGCCGGCATCCGTAAATATTTCCGACCGGAACAGTAGGCCATTTGTGTTCCTTTGAATTGCCGGGCATGCGATGATGCGCCGTACGCTGGCGTGGCGTGCCCGGCAACGGCCCGGAAGAAGTCCGGACAAGGGCTATCGCCCCCTCTCTCCCCCTTATGACAGACATATTGATCATCCTCGTTCTGATTTTGATGAACGGGGTGTTCGCCATGAGCGAGCTCGCGCTTGTCTCGGCAAAACGCATGCGCCTGGAAAGGCGCGCGGAAGAAGGCAGCCGCGGTGCGCGCGCCGCCCTCGACCTCTCCGATAATCCCAGCCACTTCCTCTCCACGGTGCAGGTCGGCATCACGCTGATCGGCATCTTCAACGGCGCCTTCGGCGAAGCCTCCTTGGTCACGCGCCTCGCCCCGGAAATCGAGACCATTCCCACCCTTGCGCCCTACGCGCGCGAGATCGCGCTCGGCATCGTCGTGGTGTGCATCACCTTCGCCTCCATCATCCTGGGCGAGCTGGTCCCCAAGCGCATCGCCATGCAGTACCCGGAAGCGATGGCGACCCTGATCGCGCAGCCGCTGCGCATCCTGTCCAGGCTGATGGCGCCCTTTGTCAAGGTGCTGTCCCTGACCACCGAAGCGATCGTGCGCGTGCTCGGCATTCGCGACGGCAAGGACGAAGCGCCGACCGAGGAAGACATCACCGGCATGATCAAGGAAGGCACCGACGCCGGCGTCTTCGAAAAGACCGAGTACGACATCGTCTCGCGCGCCCTGCGGCTGGACGACCGCCACCTGAAGGCCCTGATGACGCCGCGCGTCGACCTGGTGATCCTGGACCTGGAAGCGGACCGCAAGGCCAATCTCGATTTGATCGCGGACAATCCCTACAGCCGCTACCCCGTGTACCGTGGTGACCGCGCGCACATCCTCGGCTATGTGATGGCGCGCGACCTGTTCGCGCAATCGGTGCGCCACGGCTCGCTCGACGCCATCAACCTCGACGCCGCGATCCAGCCGCTGCTGTACGTGCCGGAGACGGTAAGCGCGATGGCCCTGCTGGAGCTGTTCAAGAAGAACCGCGCGGAGCTGGCCCTGATCGTCGACGAATACGGCGACATCCAGGGCATGGTGACCCTGAGCGACGTGATGAGCGCACTGGTCGGCGACGTGACCGTGATCGGCGAAGAGCACGATCCCGACGCCGTCCAGCGCCAGGACGGCAGCTGGCTGCTGGACGGCGGCATGCCGCTCGACCGCTTCCGCGACCTGATGAACACGGCGATCGCGTTCCCGGACGAGGAGACCGGCGCCTACCACACGCTGGCGGGCTTCGTGCTGTACCAGCTGGGGTATATCCCGAAGGTGTCCGAGTTCTTCGACTGGGAGGATTACCGGATCGAGATCGTCGACATGGACGGCAACCGCATCGACCGCATCCTGGTGTGCCGCCGCGAGCAGGCGCCGCGCAAGAAGTCCTGACCGGGCGTCCGAGACGCCGGTCACACGAACCCGGAGCACCTGTTTGGACACCATCCGGCTTGGCCCCTTCATCCTTCCCCTGCAAACCGTCCTGGTCCTGGCGGCGGTCCTGGCCGCCACCGGCCTCGCCGACTGGCTGCGCAACAGGCGGGGCGTGGACGCCGGCCCGGTGCTGTGGAAGATGATACTGGCCGGTTTCGTCACCGCCCGCGCCGTCTTCGTACTGCGCCACCACGACATCTACGCCGCCTCGCCCCTGAGCGCGCTGGACATCCGCGACGGCGGCTTCCAGGCGACCGCCGGCCTGTTCGCCGCCTGCGTGACCGGCGCCGAGCTCACCCGCCGCGACAGCGCCCTGCGCCGCCCCTTGCTGGTCTCGAGCCTGGCCGGCGCGGCGATCTGGCTGGGCGGCACGCTGCTTGGACACCTCATGGCGCCGGCACAGCCGCCCATGCCCGACGTCCAGGTGCGCCGCCTCGACGGCGCCGAGGTGCCGCTGCACAGCTTCGGCGGCCGTCCGCTGGTGGTCAACCTGTGGGCCACCTGGTGCCCGCCCTGCCGCCGCGAGATGCCGGTCCTGATCGAGGCGCAGCGCAGCTATCCCGAGATCGGCTTCGTCTACGTGAACCAGGGCGAATCGCTGGATACGGTGAAGCGCTTCATGGCCGAGCAGGGCCTGGACACCAAGGGGGTGGTGGCCGATCCCACCGGCCGCCTGGCGTCCCGCACCAACTCGCCCGGCTACCCGACCACCCTGTTTTACGATGCATCCGGCACATTGCGCTTGCGCCACTCGGGCGAGCTATCCGAAGCAAGCCTGCGCGACAAGCTCGACAGCCTGCGCGAGGCGCGCTGAAGCGGGCCCAAGCTTTCCCCGCGACGCCACATGTGGTACAACAGCGGGCGTACCGAGGAGAGCCGTATGCAAGTCAACCCGATCCAGCTGTTCGACGCCGAGTCGTCCACCTTCACCTACATCCTGGTGCCGCCCGGCAGCCGCGAGGCCGTCATCATCGATCCGGTCGACCGCCATGTGGAGCGCGACCTGGCCCACATCGCGCGCCTCGGCCTGCAGCTGACCCATGTGCTGGAAACCCATGCCCATGCCGACCACGTGACCTCGGCCGGCAAGCTGCGCGCCATGACCGGCGCCAAGGCCTGCGTGCCCAGCGGCTGCGGGATTCCGCCGGCCGAAGTCCAGCTCAACGACGGCGACCGCATCTCCTTCGCCGGGCACGAGCAGATCGACGTGATCCACACGCCTGGCCACACGGCGGGCAGCGTGTGCTACCTGTGGCGCGGCAACCTGTTCACCGGCGACACCCTCCTGATCGACGGCTGCGGCCGCACCGACTTCCAGAGCGGCAGCGCGGACGCGCTCTACGACAGCGTCACGCGCAAGCTGTTCGCGCTGGACGACGCCACCCGCGTCTGGCCCGGCCACGACTACAAGGGCCAGTCGGTCTCGACCATCGGCTGGGAACGCCGCCACAACGCGCGCCTCGCCAACCGTTCGCGCGAGGACTTCGTCGCGCTGATGGCAGCGCTCAACCTGCCGCGCCCCAGGCTGATGGACATCGCCGTGCCCGCCAACCAGAACCTGGGCCTGCCCCACAGCGTCTGAGCGGCGTCGCCCGGCTGAGCCCGGCGCCCCGTTCGTTACGCTGCGTACATTCCTGCCGTCTTGCCGCGAGCGCGCTATCATGGCCGCGTAGCCTTCCCACGTGCATTGCGCAGACGGACAGGAGGAGTTGTGAAGCGCGCACCCATTCCGCTGGCGGCCTTCGTCGTCGATCCGGACGGCACCATTCTCCGCTGGAGCCGTGCCTGCGAACAGGTCACCGGCTACACCGCGGAGCAGGTGCGCGGCTGGACCGTGGAGCGCCTGCTCGCCTTCGAGTCTCCGCGCCACGAAGCGCTGTCCATACTCTCGCGCGCCGATACCGCTTCGCTGGCCAAGCTGGCGCGCGCGGACGGCGGCACGCTGCCAGTGCGGGTCACCGTCTCGCCCGAAGCCCTCGACCAGGCGGGCGGCCCGACCTACAGCATGGTCATGCTGCCGGTCGAGCCTTTGCCGCAGCACCCGGCGGTGATCCGCGAGCTGCCCATCGGCGACATCATCGAAGACCTTCCCTGCGTGTTCTACGTGATCGACGAATCCGGTTGCCTGGTGTTCTGGAACCACCAGCTGGAGGAAGCGCTCCAGCGCACGCCTGAGGAACTGCGCACCACCGAAGTGAAGTATTTCTACCCCGAAGAAGTGCGCGACGAAATCGGCCAGTACCTGACCGCCGCCTTCGAACAGGGCGAATCCACCCACGAAGCGGACCTGGTGGGCAAATACGGACGGCGCGCCACCTACATGTTCCATTGCTGCCGCACCCACCTGGCCGGCAAGCCCTGCGTGTTCGGCACCGGCCTCGACATCTCCGCACGCAAGCAGGTCGAGCACGGCCTGCGGGTGCGCGAGCGGGCCCTGTATTCGAGCGTCAACGCGATCGTCATCACCATCTGCGAGGACGGCGAAAACCTGATCGAGTACGTGAACCCCGCCTTCGAACAGATCACCGGCTACACGCTGGCCGAGATCAAGGGACGGGACCCGCGCTTCATGCGCGTGGAGGGCTGCGACGAGCACGAACACAAGCGCATCCACGACGCCATCAAGCGCAAGGAAAGCGTGCGCTCCATCCTGCGCAACGCCCGCAAGAACGGCGAGATCTTCTGGAACGACCTGCGCATCGATCCGGTGACCACGGTCGACGGCGCCGTGACCCATTTCGTGGCCGTCATCAGCGACATCACCGAGGCCCGCCACTACGAGCGCCGCCTGCACCACCTGGCCCACCACGACCCGCTGACCGGCCTGGCCAACCGCACCCTGCTGCTGGACCGGCTCAAGTTCGCGGTCGATTTCTCGCTGCGCCACCGCGTGCTGGGCGCCCTCGCCTTCCTGGACCTCGACAACTTCAAGCACATCAACGACAACTTCGGCCACGACGCCGGCGACGCGGTGCTGCGCGAGATCGCCGAGCGCCTGCGCGTCAACATGCGCGAGGACGACCTGGTGGCGCGCATCGGCGGCGACGAGTTCGTCCTGCTGATCCACGACCAGCCCAGCGTGGCCCACGTGACCGACCTGCTCGAACGGGTGCGCCGCAGCGTCGGCACGCCGGTGCTGGTGGGCGGACGCGAGATCGTCCCCGGCACCAGCATCGGCGTGAGCCTGTTCCCGAACGACGGCAACACCGTCGACCGGGTGATGCGCGCCGCTGATGCAGCCATGTACCACGCCAAGGCCCTGGGCAAGAACAATATCCAGTTCTATTCGGCCGAGATGGCCCAGGCCATGCACCAGCACCTGATGCTCCAAGCGAGCCTGAGCCGGGCGATCCGCAACGACGAGATGGTGCTGGGCTTCCAGCCCAAGGTCGACCTGCGCAGCGGCAAGGTGATCGGGGCCGAGGCCCTGGTGCGCTGGCAGCGCCCCGAGCACGGCCTGATCCAGCCCGACAACTTCATCCCGGTGGCCGAGGAAACCGGCCTGATCGTGCCGCTGGGCGAATGGGTGATCCAGGAAGCCTGCCGCACCTTGCGCTCGCTCAACGCGGCGGGCGCCAAGGATTTCGTCATCTCGGTCAACCTGTCGGCGCGCCAGCTGCGCCAGCGCCAGTTCGCCAAGCGCCTGGCGGCCACCCTGGCGCGCTACCAGGTGCCGGCGGGCCAGCTCGAACTGGAGGTGACCGAAAGCCAGCTGATGGACAATCCGGCCGACGCCAAGGACGCCCTGGTCCAGCTCAAGGAACTCGGGGTGCACCTGTCGATCGACGATTTCGGTACCGGCTACTCGAGCTTGAGCCACCTGCGCAAGTTCCCGGTCGACTACATCAAGATCGACCGCTCCTTCCTGACCGACCTGCAGGCCGACGACCACGCCGTCATCCCGCGCGCCATCATCGCGCTCGGGCACAGCCTCAAGCTGCAAGTGGTGGCCGAAGGCGTCGAGACCCAGGAACAGCTGGCCTTCCTGCGCGACCACGACTGCGACCAGATGCAGGGCTATTACTTCAGCCCGGCCGTGCCTTCGGACCAGCTGGAAGACATGATCCGCTGCGATACCCGGCTGCTTGCCTAGCGGCCTGCGTGCGCCCGTCTACGGCGCAGGCCGCTATACTCGGCGCATCCCCGTCATGAAGGATGACCATGTTTCTCTTTTTCTCGAACAAGCTCGGCTGCCTGGGATCGATCCTGGTGTCGGTGGTCCTGACCCTGCTGGTGCTCTTGTTCTTCGGCGTGCTCTAATCAGCGTCCAGGCGGCCCCATCGGACGCATGCCGGGACCCCGGTTGCCGCCGCCAAAGGAGCCGAAGCGGTAGGACAGGCCCAGGAACACGACCCGTCCGTCGCCGCGGCGCACGCTGCGTTCGCGCAGGCGCGCGGTCTCGGTGACCATCTCCGTCTTCTGCGAATCGAACACGTCGTTGACATTGAGCACCAGGCTCAGGGCCGGGCTCAAGGTCCGGCGATAACTGAGGTTGGCCGTCCGCACGGGCTGGCGGTAGCCCTCTCCGAACAATTCCTTGCCCTGGGCATTGAGCACCAGCTGGAACTGGTTCTCCTTGTCCGGCTGCCAGCCGAGACGGCCGCGCACGCTGAGCGAGGCCGCACTGCGGTTTGCCCCGGCCTGCCCGCCCAGCACGGTCTGCTCCGCATAGCCGATATTGCCGCTCAGGTTCAGCTGCAGGGCCGGCGTGGCGCGTCCGCTGAACGAGAATTCCAGCCCGCCCGAGCGCTTGCTGCCCGCGTTCTCGCGCGTGGTGAGCAGCACGTCGTTGGCCAGCAGCAGGCGCCGCTCGGAAATCAGGTCGGTATCGCGCCGCGCGTACAGGCGCAGGTTGGTGTCGACCTTCCCGAAGCGGGTCTCGTAGCCTAGCTCCAGCGAATCCGACTCGCTGGGCTTGAGCGCCGGGTTGCCGGATGCGATGTTCAGCTCGTCGCGGTAGACCACGAAGGGATTCAGGTCGCCCGCGCCGGGACGGCGGATGCGGTGGGCGTAGCTCAGGCGCAGCGTGCCATCCTCGGACAGCGCGTAGGTGACGAAGGCGCTCGGGATCAGGTCGGTCGAATCGTTCCTGGCCCGGATCCCGGTCGTCACCTGGTGCATGTCGAGTTCGTTGTACTCCGCCCGCAGGCCGCCCTGCGCCTTCCACTTGCTGTCCAGGCGGCGCTCGTAGGAGCCGTAGACGGCCAAGGTGGAGTCGTCCAGCTCGAAGCGGTTGGTGCGCGTGGTATTGACGCGCTCGGCCATGGTGGCCGGGTCGATGTCGAGGAACAGGTTGTCGAAGCTGCTGCTGGTGCGCGCCGCCTTGGCGCCCAGCTTGAGCAGCCCCTCCGCCACCGGCAGCTCGTAGTCGGCGGTGAAGTCGGCCACGCGGCTGTCGTTGACGCCCTCCTGGCGGTTGAAGGGATTCGCCGCGGCCGGCGGCCGCAGCGTATACAGGCTGGCATAGCGCGCGCCGTTGTCGTTGTCCGAGCCTGACAGGCGCAGGTCGAGCTTGAGCGCCTCGCCGTCCTGGTCGCCCTTGTGGTCCAGTCGCGTGCCCAGGCTGTAGCTGCGGTTGCGGCCCTCGCGTTCCGTGCCGCGGGTGTACTCGCTCTCGACGCTGCCGTCCGGCCGCAGGCCCCGGTAGTCTTCGCTTGAATCGCCGTCGCTGTTTGCAGCCTGGTAGTTCGCGTTCACGCCGAGCACATCCTTGTCGCCCAGGTTGTAGCTGAGCGATCCGTTGAAGCCGCCGACGTCGTTGCGGTTCTCGCCGCGGCTATGCTGCGCGCTGCGCGACACGGCGCCGCTGGCCGGATCGATGCGCTCGCGCAAGGTTTCGCCGGTCGAAGCGCGACGGTCGTGGCGGCCGAAGACGCTGCCCTGCAGGCTCATGCGGCCGGTGGTGTAGCTGCAGAAGGCATTCGCGTGGAAGCGTCCCCCGGTGCCGGCGTTGGCGTTGAGCGAAGCGAAACCGCCGGGGCGCCGCTCGCGCCGCATCACCAGGTTGATGATCGGCCCGCCGCCGCCCTCGTTGCCGAACTGAGCGCCCGGATTGTTGATCACCTCGACCGATTCCAGGTCCGCCGCCGGCAGCGCGTTCAGCGCCGCGGCCCGGTTCTCGCCCTGCATCATGGCCGACTGCTTGCCGTCCACCAGGATCTGCACATTGTTGCGTCCGCGCAGCGAGACATTGCCGTCCGGATCAACCGCCACCGAGGGCACCTTGTTCAGGGTGTCGGCCACCGAGTCGACCGAGGTCGCCGGGTCGGCCTTGACGTCGTAGACCTGGCGGTCGATGCGGTTGGTCGGGCGCGCGGCGCTGACCGAGACCGTGGCTTCGACCGCCGGCGCCGGCACGGCGGGCGCCGCTTTCGCCTGCTCCTGTGCGGGTGGCTCCTGCGCCTGCTGGGCCTGGACGGAAGCGGTGGCGGCGCACAGCGCGAGCACGGCGCGGCCCAGTGTCGAGATCGGGACAGAAGCGGTGCGGTGCGGCATGGTCATACGTTGGCATCAGGGCGAGCGTGAATGGACGGAACCGACGATTCTCGCACAGATGAGTCTGCTTGATGAGTTCCGGCGTCACCCTGCGCATGCTCCTTCGCAAGAGAGAGAAATCGATGCCGGCGCCTGCAAGACGGCCCCACTTCAGTTACATTGAACGGCCAGATCCGATTTTCTCTTTCAGGAGATTGTGATGAGCCGCAAGACCCCCATTGAGCGCTACCGCAACATCGGCATCAGCGCCCACATCGATGCCGGCAAGACCACCACGACCGAGCGCATCCTGTTCTACACTGGTGTCAATCACAAGATCGGCGAAGTGCACAATGGCGCGGCGACCATGGACTGGATGGAGCAGGAGCAGGAGCGCGGCATCACGATCACCTCGGCCGCGACCACGGCTTTCTGGCGCGGCATGGGCAACACCTTCCCCGAGCACCGCATCAACATCATCGACACCCCCGGCCACGTCGATTTCACCATCGAGGTCGAGCGCTCCATGCGCGTGCTGGACGGCGCGGTGATGGTCTACGATTCGGTTGGCGGCGTACAGCCGCAGTCCGAGACCGTCTGGCGCCAGGCGAACAAGTACAAGGTGCCGCGCATCGCTTTCGTGAACAAGATGGACCGCGTGGGCGCCGACTTCTTCCGCGTGCACCGCCAGATCAAGGAGCGCCTGAAGGGCGTGCCGGTGCCGATCCAGATTCCGCTGGGGGCCGAAGACCACTTCGAGGGCGTGATCGACCTGGTCAAGATGTGCGCCATCAAGTGGGACGACGCCAGCCAGGGCGTCAAGTTCAGCTACGAGGACATCCCCGACAGCCTCAAGGAGCTGGCGCGTGAATGGCACGAGCACCTGGTCGAGGCGGCGGCCGACGCCACCCCCGAGCTGCTGGAGAAATACCTGGGCGGCGACACCTTCAGCGAGGACGAGATCAAGTCCGCCCTGCGCCAGCGCACCATCCGCAACGAGATCGTGCCCATGCTGGCCGGCAGCGCGTTCAAGAACAAGGGCGTGCAGGCCATGCTCGACGCGGTCATCGAGTACCTGCCCTCGCCGGTGGACGTCCCGGCCATCGCCGGACACGACGAGCACGACCGGGAGATCGAACGCCATCCGTCCGACGACGAACCCTTCTCGGCCCTGGCCTTCAAGATCATGTCCGATCCTTTCGTCGGCCAGCTGACCTTCTTCCGCGTGTATTCCGGCGTGGTCAATTCCGGCGACACCGTGTACAACCCGACCAAGGCGCAGAAGGAGCGCCTGGGGCGCATCCTGCAGATGCACGCCAACGAGCGCAAGGAAATCAAGGAAGTCTTCGCCGGCGATATCGCCGCCGCCGTCGGCCTGAAGGCGGTCACGACCGGCGACACCCTGTGCAGCCCGGACCACGTAATCGTGCTGGAGAAGATGGTGTTCCCGGAACCGGTGATCTCGCAGGCGGTGGAACCGAAAACCAAGGCCGACCAGGAAAAGATGGGCGTCGCCCTGAATCGGCTGGCCCAGGAAGACCCGTCCTTCCGCGTCCACACGGACGAGGAATCGGGCCAGACCATCATGTCCGGCATGGGCGAGCTGCACCTGGAGATCCTGGTGGACCGCATGAAGCGCGAGTTCGGCGTCGAGGCCACGGTCGGCAAGCCCCAGGTGGCCTACCGCGAGACCATCCGCAAGCCGGTCGAGGACGTCGAAGGCAAGTTCGTCAAGCAATCCGGCGGCAAGGGCCAATACGGCCACGTGGTGCTCAAGCTGGAGCCGATGGACCCCGGCAAGGGCTACGAATTCGTCGATGCCATCAAGGGCGGCGTGGTGCCGCGCGAATACATCCCGGCGGTGGACAAGGGCATCCGCGAGACCCTGCAGAGCGGCGTGCTGGCCGGCTACCCGGTGGTCGACGTGCGCGCCACCCTCACCTTCGGCTCCTACCACGACGTCGACTCCAACGAGAACGCCTTCCGCGTGGCCGCCTCGATGGCCTTCAAGGACGGCATGCGCCGCGCCGCGCCCGAGCTGCTGGAGCCGATGATGCAGGTCGAGGTGGAGACGCCCGAGGAATTCACCGGCAACGTGATGGGCGACCTGTCGACGCGGCGCGGCATGGTCCAGGGCATGGACGAGATGCCGGGCGGCGGCGGCAAGCTGGTCAAGGCCCTGGTGCCGCTGGCCGAGATGTTCGGCTACTCGACCACCCTGCGCTCGCTGACCCAGGGGCGCGCGACCTATACGATGGAGTTCAAGCAGTATTCGCCGGTACCCAAGCACGTGCTGGACCAGATCGCGACCGCGCGCACCGGCCGCTAGCATGCGCCGTGGTCCACCGAGGCGGGGTAAGGTGGCGGCTGATTAGTCCACCCTTGTCGAGGAGTTTCTCATGCGGAAAATGATCATGATGGCCGTGGCCGGCTTCGTGTGGCGCCAGATCCAGCGCCGGGTGTTCAAGCAGACCTATTCGGTGAAGCCGACCCGGCGCTACTTCTGAGCGAAGCTATCCGATGTAGATCGCGCGAAAGTCGTTGACGTTGGTCAGCGTCGGGCCGGTGACGACGGCGTCGCCCAGGGCGCCGAAGAAGCCGTGCCCGTCGTTGTCGTCCAGGCTGGCGGCCGGGTTGATGCCTTGCGCCCAGGCGCGCGCCAGGCTGTCCGGGCCGACGATGGCGCCGGCGATCTCCTCGATGCCGTCCACGCCGTCGGTGTCGCCCGCCAGCGCGTGGATATCCGGGTGGCCGCGCAGGGCCAGCGCCAGCGCCAGCAGGAATTCCACATTGCGCCCGCCGCGTCCTTTCCCCCGCACCGTCACCGTGGTCTCGCCGCCGGAGAGCAGGACGCAGGGCGGGCGGAACGGCTGTCCCTTGTCCGCGACCTGGCGCGCGATCCCCGCCAGCAGCGTTCCAGCGCTGCGGGCCTCGCCTTCCAGGCTGTCGCCCAGCAGGTGGACCGGAATCCCGGCGCGTTCGGCCACCCTGGCCGCCGCTTCCAGCGCCATCTGGGGCGTGGCGATCAGGTGCGTCTCGATGCGCGCCAGGCGCTTGTCGCCCGGCTTGACGCTTTCTCCTTCGCCGCTTTCGAGCAGCCTGCGCGCCGCCGGCGGCAGCGCGATGCCGTAGCGCCCGACGACTTCCAGCGCGTCCGCGCAGGTGCTCGGATCGGCCACGGTCGGCCCGGAGGCGATGTCGATCGGATCGTCGCCCGGCACGTCGGAAATCAACAGCGTCAGCACCCGCGCCGGATGGCAGGCGGCCGCCAGGCGCCCGCCCTTGATGCTCGAGAGGTGGCGGCGCACGCAATTCATCTCCGAGATGGTGGCGCCGGAAGCGAGCAGCGCCTTGTTGATGGCCTGCTTGTCCTCGATGCCGATGCCGGGCGCGGGAAGGGGCAGCAGCGACGAACCGCCACCCGAGATCAGGCAGATCACCAGGTCGTCTTCGTTCAAGCCCTGGACCATGTCCAGCATGCGCTTCGCCGCGGCGAGGCCGGCGGCGTCCGGAACCGGGTGGGCGGCCTCGACGACCTCGATGCCGCGGGTGGGGATGGCATAGCCATAGCGGGTGACGACCATACCTTCCAGCGGCCCGCTCCAATGCTCTTCCAGCGCCTGGGCCATGCTGGCGGCCGCCTTCCCCGCGCCGATCACCAGGGTGCGGCCCTTGGGCGGCGGCGGCAGGAAGCGTGCGATGGAGCAGCGCGGCGCCGCCGAATCGATGGCCGCCTGGAACATCTCGGCCAAAAGCGCCCGGATGGCGGGCGGCTGTAAAACGCTCATGGGATCATTCCGGTGAATAGTTGCTACTTACCTTATCGCGAATTCTACCCGGCCGTAAGGATGCAGTAGAATTCCTGTCTTTCAGGCAATCATACAATTCATAAGGCCGGGCCGACGATGCAAGACGCGAAGCACGAACTCAAACGCGGACTGAAGAACCGCCATATCCAGCTGATCGCCCTGGGCGGCGCCATCGGCACCGGACTCTTCCTCGGCATCGCCCAGACCATCCAGATGGCCGGCCCCTCGGTCCTGCTCGGCTACGCGATCGCCGGCGCGGTCGCCTTCCTGATCATCCGGCAGTTGGGCGAGATGATCGTCGCCGAACCCGTCGCCGGCTCCTTCAGCCATTTCCCGAACAAATACCTGGGCCGCATGGCCGGCTTCGTCTCGGGCTGGAACTACTGGGTCATGTACATCCTGGTCAGCCTGGCCGAGCTCTCGGCCCTGGGCATCTACATGCAATACTGGTTCCCCGAGATCCCGACCTGGGTCACGGCGCTGGCCTTCTTCTTCCTGGTCAACGGCCTGAACCTGATGAACGTGAAGGCCTTCGGCGAGATGGAATTCTGGTTCGCGCTGATCAAGGTGGTGGCCGTGGTCGGCATGATCGTGTTCGGCGTCTGGCTGCTGGCCAGCGGCGGCGCCGGTCCCGAGGCGGGCGTATCGAACCTGTGGCGGCACGGCGGCTTCTTCCCGAACGGCGCGGCCGGGCTGGCGATGTCGATGGCCGTCATCATGTTCTCCTTCGGCGGCCTGGAATTCATCGGCATGACCGCCGCCGAGGCGGACGACCCGAGCCGCACCATCCCGCGCGCTACCAACAACGCCCTGTACCGCATCCTGATCTTCTACATCGGCGCCCTGGCCGTGCTGCTGTCGCTCTACCCGTGGCAAAAGGTCGTCACCGGCGGCAGCCCCTTCGTGCTGATCTTCAAGGAACTCGACAGCGGCCTGGTCGCCAATGTGCTCAACTTCGTGGTGCTGACGGCCGCCCTGTCGGTCTACAACGGCTGCGTCTACGCCAACAGCCGCATGCTCTACGGCCTGGCCCAGCAAGGCAATGCGCCGCGCTTCCTGCTGCGCATTTCGTCGCGCGGCGTGCCGCTGGCGGCCCTGGGCGTCTCGGCCCTGGCCACCTTCGCCGCCATCGCCGTCAACTATTTCCTGCCGGAGCAGGCGCTGGGCATGCTGATGCTGCTGGCCGTGGCCGCCCTTGTGATCAACTGGGCGATGATTTCCTGGAGCCACCTGCGCTTCCGCCGCGAGAAGGACAAGCTGGGCCAGGCTACCTTGTTCCGCAGCCCCTTCTATCCGCTGTCGAACTACCTGTGCCTGGGCTTCGTCGCCGCGCTGCTGATCGTGATGCTGCTCAGCCCCGGCCTGAACATCGCGGTCTACCTGATCCCGGTGTGGCTGGGCGCCTTGTGCATCGGCTACCTGGTGCGCGAGCGCCGCGCGGCGGCGGCGGTCGAAGCCGCCTAGATCAGGCGTCGTTCGCGGCCATGGCCTGCACCTCGGCCTGGCGGCGCAGGTGGGCGGCCACCTCGGCTAAGGGCATGGGCTTCCCGAACAGCCAGCCCTGGCCGTACTGGACCCCGCGTGCGCGCAGGAACGCCGCCTGGGCCTCGCTCTCGATGCCTTCGGCGATCATGTTCAGGTCCAGGTCGCGCGCGATCGCGATGATGTGCTGGACCACCTGGCTGGTGGGCGCGCCGGTGCCGATCGCCTCGATGAAGCTGCGGTCGATCTTCAGGTAGTCGAGTTCCAGCGATTCGAGATAGGCCAGGCTGGAGTAGCCGGTGCCGAAGTCGTCGATCGCCAGCGCGTAGCCATTGCGGCGCAAGACGCCGGTCGTGGTACGCGCCACGTCCGGATCCATCAGGCCCCGCTCGGTCACTTCGAGGATCAGGTTGCCGGGCGCCGCGCCCATCCCGCGCAGGGCCGCGTGCAGTCCGTCGAGGAAGCCGGGATCATGGAAATCGGCCGGCGATACATTGATTGCGATATGGAAGCCGGGATGGGCGGCCAGCAGGCCCGCTGCCTCCTTGCACAGCAGTTCGAGCACCCGCTGGGTGATCCGGACGATCATGCCGTGCTGTTCGGCGATCGGGATGAACAGCTCCGGACTCACGATCTCGCCGGTCGGGCGCCGCCAGCGCAGCAGCGCCTCGACGCCGACCCAGCGCCCGCTGTGGAGCTCGACCACAGGCTGGTAAAGCAGGAACAGTTCCCGGCGCCGCAATGCGGTCCGCACCGCCGCCGGCAGCGCCATCTGCTCGCGCGCCAGGTAGAGGATCGCCAGGGTCGCCAGCGCGCCGGCCGCCAGTCCGGCCGGCACCAGGCGCCGCGCCACGTCGTTCGTGCGCTCGCGCAGGTAGCGCAGCGGCACGGCGGCGATGGCCGCGGTCAGATAGTGCTCCGAGCGCACCACCGCGACAAGATGCTCCCCATCGACGAAAGCCGCCTCGCGCGCCTTGCCGAGCCGGCCGAGCCAGGCCGGCTCGATGTGGCCGCGCACACTTAGCGGCGTCGTGCTCTGCCTGGAGAACACCGCCAGCGACACATCCGGTTCGCTCTTGGCCGTGTCGATCGGCAGATCTTTGTGGATGACGGCCGCGAAACCGTTCCGCTCGATGACGATAAAAGACCGCTGCGGCGCGAACGGGAAGCGCACGTCGCGCCGGAACGAGGCGGCGTTCGCGGTCCGGTAGTCCGCCGGGCCGAGCGCGAACTGGCTCGACTGGCCTGCGAACGACGAGCAGACCAGCATATCGCCGCGCAGGTAGCCGACGGCCTGGATATAGCTCGAGCCGACATCGATTTCGCGCATGGCGTCGATGCTGGTCGGCGAACAGGGCGCCGCCGCATGATCCCGGGCGAGGCGGTCCACGCCCGCCGCGATCTGGGCGCCGGTTTCGTCGGAACGCAGCAGGTTATCGCGCGCATAGGCCAGCGCCTGCCGCGACACCGCCTCGAAACCCTGGCGCTCGGACTGGGCGATGGCGAACCAGATCGGAGCGCCGATGCCCGCCATCGCCAGCAGCAAGCTCAGCACGACCACCGCCGTTTTGCTCATCCGTGAACTCCCGGTCCGCCCCGGACCGGGCTAGACATCCGACTCCATACTATCGCCGCCGGGACCGCTTCGCAATCGGCGGCCCGGGACGCCGCCGCCCTAACCGGCTCCGGCGGCCACCGCGGCCGGGGCCTCCATCCGGCGCAGGTGCTCCCGGACTTCGGCGAAGGGCATCGGCTTTCCGAACAGCCAGCCCTGCGCATACTGCACCCCGCGTGCGCGCAGGAAATCCGCCTGTTCCTGGCTTTCGACGCCTTCCGCGATCATGCACAGCTTCAGGTCGCGCGCCATGGCGATGATGTGCTGGACCACCTGGCTGGTGGGCGCCCCGGTGCCGATCGCTTCGATGAAGCTGCGGTCGATCTTGAGATAGTCGAGTTCCAGCGATTCCAGGTAGGACAGGCTCGAATAGCCGGTGCCGAAATCGTCGATGGCGACAGCGAAGCCGCTGGCGCGCAAGGCGCCGGTGGTCTTGCGCGCCACCACCGGGTCGAGCAGGCCCCGTTCCGTGACCTCCAGGATCAGGTTGCCGGGGGCGGCCCTCATCTGCCGCAGGCATCCCGCCAGGCAGTCGAGGAAGTCGCCCGCATGGAAATCGGCCGGCGCCACGTTGATGCCGACATGGAAGTCTGGCCGGTTCTCCAGGAAGTCGCCCACATCGCTGCGCACCAGCTCGAGCACGCGCCGGGTCAGCTTGACGATCAGGCCGTGCTGCTCGGCGATGGGGATGAACAGGTCCGGATACACCAGTTCGCCGGTCGAGCGGCGCCACCGGACCAGGGCTTCGACGCCGATCCAGCGTCCGCTGCGCAAGTCGATGATCGGCTGGTATTCCAGGAACAGCTCGCCACGGCGCAGCGCCGCCTTGACCGCCGCCGGCAGCGCCAGCTGCTGGCTGGCCAGGTAGGAAATCGCCAGCGCCAGGGCCACGCCCGCCACCAGCCCGATCGGCACCAGCAGGTTCGCGACGTGCTGCGAGCGGTCGCGTACGTAGTGCAGGGGCACGGCGGCGACGGCCGCGGTGTGGAACTGGGCCGAGCGCACCACCGCGACGATATAGCTGCCGTCCGAGAACACGACTTCGCGCTCATCCCCCAGGCGCAGCACCCAGTTCGGGTCGACCGGGCCGCGCGTGCTCGCCGGCCTCGGGTCGAGCAGCGAGAACACGGCCAGGGACACATCCGGCTCGCTGTTCGCCGTGTCGATCGGCAAATCCTTGTGGATGATGGCGGCGAAATGCTCGGATTCGACCACCACGAAAGCCTGTTCGGGCGTGAAGGGGAAGCGCACGCTGCGGCGGATCTTGAAATTTTGGTCGGACTGGAAGTCGACCGGTCCCAGCGCAAAGGGGGTGCCGTCGCTGATCGACGAACACACCATGTCCTCGCCCTCCACGTAGCCGACCGCCTGGATGTAGCTCGAACTCAGGTCGATCTGGCGCATCAGGTCGATGCTTTGCGCCGTGCACGGCGCATGCCCGTGCTGCGCCTTGAGGCGCGCGATGCCAGCCTCGATCTGGCGGCCGGTGTCGTCGGAGCGGAACACCACGTCGCGCGCATAGCCCAGGGCCTGGGACTCAGCGGCGTCCAGGCCCTGGCGCTGGGACTGGGCAATGGCAAGCCAGATCGGCACGCCGACGGCAGTGCACGCGATCAGCAAGGTCAACAGCACTACGACCGACTTGCGCATGGAGTCCCTTTGCCCGATTCTGTCCGCCGAGCGATGGCCGGACCCGAGCCTCCATACTAGCTGCGCCGCGCCCGGCCCGCAAACGCGCACCGTTGCGTGCGGCGGACTGGGCGGTTCAACGATTGGTCAAGGTAACGCCGGCCGCGACCAGGACACCACCCGCCACCATCGACGCCAGCACCTGTTCGCCCAGCAGCAAGGCTGCCAGCGAGACCCCGAACACCGGCACCAGGTTGTTGAACACGGCCGTGCGCGAGGCGCCGATGGCCTTTACGCCCTCGTAGTACCAGATGAAGCCGAGCACGGTCCCGAAGGCGCCCAGGTAGAGCAGGCTGGCCCAGACTCGCCAGCCGATCGCGCTCCAGTCCAGGCTGGCCAGGTCGCGCCCCGCGCCCAGGGCCAGGAACAGCAGGCCCCACAGCGCGGCATAGGTCGTCGCGGCGATCGGGCTCAGGCCCTTGAGCGCGGCGCGGCCGATCAGGGTGTAGGCGGCCCAGCTGCTGATGGCGCACAGCATCAGCAGTTCGCCGGTGCCGAGCGAGGCGCGCAGGTCGTGCACGGCCGTCCAGGGATCGCCGCGCGTGATCACGATGGCGGCGCCAGCGAAGGCGACGGCGATGCCTATCCACTTGGCGGCGTGCAGGCGTTCGCGCAGCAGCGCCGCAGCGGCCAGCGCCGTGACGATGGGATTGAGCGCGATGAACAGGGCCGCGCGGCCCGCCGGCATGGTGCCGAGGGCGCCGAAGAAGCACAGGTTGTAGAGGAAGATCCCGGTCAGGCCGAGCGCCGCGGTGGCGCCGATCTGCTTGCCGGACAGGCGCGGCAAGCCGCCCTCCATCTTCCAGGCGACCAGCAGGAGCAATACCGCCGCCACGGCGAAGCGCAGGGTGGCCGCCGTCATCACGGGCAGCGCATGCGCGGCGATGCGGCCGGCGATGAAGGTGCCGCCCCAGAACAGGGTGACGAGGACGAGTTTGGCGTAGACGAGCTGGTTTTTCATGATGGACTTGCAATCGAGGTCGCGGAGGCCATACATTAATGCTTATCCCAGTTCATGCGCAAATGAGGAATTACTCATGACCTTCACCCAACTGGAAATCTTCGTGATGGTGGCCGAGATGCGCGGCTTCACCCTGGCCGCGCTGCGCCTGGGCATCAGCCAGTCGGCCGTCTCGCACGCCATCCGCGCCCTGGAGGGCGAGCTGAGCGCCCAGCTGGTCGAGCGCCAGCAATCCTCGGTCGAGGTGACCGAGCTGGGACGGCGGCTGCTGGTGCGGGCGCGCGAAATCCTCGGCCTGGCAGAGGCGATGCGCCAGGATGCGGCGGTGGCGCGCGGCCTGAACCAGGGCCTGATCCGCATCGGCTCCTTCGGCCCCACCGCCTCGCTCAAGCTGCTGCCGGCGATCCTGCGCGCCTACCGCGAGCGCTATCCCGGCATCGAAGTCCAGATCGACGAAGGCCCGGACGCCGCCGTCATCCAGTGGGTGGCCGACCGCCGGGTGGACGTCGGCTTCGCCGTCCTGCCCGACGAACGCTTCGACACCGTCCCGCTGGTCGAGGACCAGCTGGTCGCCCTGCTGCAGCACGACCATCCGCTGGCCGCGAAGCGCTCGGTGACCCTGCAGGAACTGGTGGACCAGCCCTTCATCATGCCGGAACAGGGCTGCTCGGCGCTGGTGGAACCGCTGTTCGCCCAGGCCGGCCTGGCGCCCAAGGTGCGCTACCGGATGTCGCAGATGATCACGGTGCTGGGCCTGGTGGACGCGGGCGACGGCATTACCGTAATGCCCGAGCTGGCCCTGCCGGCGGCGATGCATGAAACCCATCCGCGCATCGCCGTGCGGCCGCTGCGGCCGATGGCGCGGCGCCGCGTGGGGCTGGTCTTGCGCAACCTGGCGCAGGCTTCGCCGGCGGTCCAGGCTTTCGCCGAGATCGCCCGGCAGGCGGCCGGCGACGTGGGTGCGGCGCCTTTGCGGGCAGCCTGAAGCGGCGCGCCAGCCAGGCTGCATAAACGTCTCGCCCCCGGCTTGCTGCACCGCAGGATCAGGGCCGCCGCGCCATGCCAGCATGGCAGCTTCGGGCCCGCGCGGCGCGGCCGGATGCTGCGCAGCACAACGCAAATAGTTCGCCAACGCAAACGCGCGATGCGCTGACGGATTTATCATACCGTTGCCGCACATCACCTCAAAAGGGAACGCGAATTATGAGCCAGAGTC
This sequence comes from Massilia sp. ZL223, assembly GCF_018119395.1. Lineage (GTDB taxonomy): Bacteria > Pseudomonadota > Gammaproteobacteria > Burkholderiales > Burkholderiaceae_D > Telluria. The sequence continues at coordinate 5,111 of NZ_JAGPWD010000035.1, read as the reverse complement.
AACCTCTGTCGCTGCACGTACCGGAGCCTACCGGCCGCCCGGGCTGCAAGACCGATTTTACGTATCTGCAAGTAAGTCCCGCCGGTTCCGTCCGGCGTCCGCCCGTCGACGTGGCGCCGCTCGACACGAGCGACATCGCATCGGGCCTGATCCGGGTGCTCGACGAGCAGGGCAATGCCGTCGGCCCCTGGGCCGAGGAGCCCGACCGCGAACTGCTGCGCTTCGGCCTGCGCACCATGATGAAGACCCGCATCTTCGACGCCCGCATGGTCATTGCCCAGCGCCAGAAGAAAATGTCCTTCTACATGACCTCGCTCGGCGAGGAAGCGATCGGCACCGCCCACGCACTCGCCCTGCAGGACGGCGACATGAATTTCCCCACCTACCGCCAGCAAAGCCTCTTGATGGCGCGCGAGGTGCCGCTGGTGGAGATGATCTGCCAGCTGCTGTCGAACGAAAAGGACCCGATCAAGGGCCGCCAGCTGCCGGTGATGTACTCGGTGCGCCGCGCCGGCTTCTTCACCATTTCCGGCAACCTCGCCACCCAGTACCCGCAGGCCGTGGGCTGGGCCATGGCTTCCGCCATCAAGGGCGACACGAAAATCGCCTCGGCCTGGATCGGCGACGGCGCCACCGCCGAATCGGATTTCTCGACCGCCCTCACCTTTGCCCACGTCTACCGCGCGCCGGTGATCCTCAACGTGGTCAACAACCAGTGGGCGATCTCGACCTTCCAGGCCATCGCCGGGGGCGAGGCCGTCACCTTCGCCACCCGCGGAATCGGCAGCGGCATCGCCTCGCTGCGCGTGGACGGCAACGACTTCCTGGCCGTGCTGGCCGCCTCGCGCTGGGCCGCCGAACGCGCGCGCAGCAACCTGGGCCCGGCCCTGATCGAATGGGTCACCTACCGCGCCGGCCCGCACTCCACCTCCGACGACCCGAACCGCTACCGGCCGGCCGACGACTGGAGCCGCTTCCCGCTGGGCGACCCGATCGCACGCCTGCGCCAGTACCTGACCAACCAGGGCTGGTGGTCGGATGCCGAGCACGAGGCCGTGCAGGCGGAGCTGGAGGCCGAAGTGCTGGCCGCGCAAAAGGAAGCCGAACAGTTCGGCACACTGGGCGACGGCCGCTCGTGGAGCGCCGCGACCATGTTCGAGGACGTGTACAAGGACATGCCGGAGCATCTGCGCCGTCAGCGTCAGGAACTAGGGGTATGAGGATGGCACGCGACGATCAACCGAAGGAAACGGCGACGACGCCGATGACCATGATCCAGGCCCTGCGCTCGGCCATGGATGTCATGATGGAGCGCGACAACAACGTGGTGGTGTACGGCCAGGACGTCGGCTATTTCGGCGGCGTGTTCCGCGTCACCGACGGCCTGCAGGCCAAGTACGGCAAGTCGCGCGTGTTCGACGCGCCGATCTCGGAAGGCGGTATCGTGGGCACGGCGGTCGGCATGGCCGCTTACGGCCTGCGCCCCGTGGTCGAGATCCAGTTCGCCGACTATTTTTATCCGGCCACCGACCAGATCGTGTCGGAAGCGGCGCGCCTGCGCTACCGCTCGGCCGGCGAGTTCACCTCGTCGATGGTGATCCGCATGCCTTGCGGCGGCGGCATCTACGGCGGCCAGACCCACAGCCAGAGCCCGGAAGCCTTCTTCACCCATGTCTGCGGCCTGCGCACGGTGATGCCGTCCAATCCCTACGACGCCAAGGGCCTCCTGATCGCGGCGATCGAGAACGACGACCCGGTGATCTTCCTGGAACCCAAGCGCCTGTACAACGGCCCCTTCGACGGCCACCACGACAAACCCGTCGTGCCCTGGTCGGGCCATCCGATGGGCGACGTTCCGACCGGCTACTACACGGTGCCGCTGGATTCGGCGGCCATCGTCCGACCCGGCAACGACGTGACCGTGCTCGCCTACGGCACCATGGTCTGGGTCTCGGAAGCCGCCGCGCGCGAGACCGGCGTGGACGCCGAGATCATCGACCTGCGCAGCCTGTGGCCGCTGGACCTCGACACCATCGTGCGCTCGGTCCAGAAGACCGGCCGCTGCGTGATCGTGCACGAGGCGACCAAGACCAGCGGCTTCGGCGCCGAACTGGCGGCCCTGGTGCAGGAACACTGCTTCTACCACCTGGAAGCGCCGATCGGGCGCGTGGCCGGGTGGGACACCCCGTATCCGCACGCGCAGGAATGGGCGTATTTCCCGGGGCCGGACCGCGTCGGCGCGGCCCTCAAACGTGCGATGGAGGGTTGAGATGGGCATTCATGTGATTAAGATGCCGGACCTCGGCGAAGGCATCGCGGAAGTGGAAGTGGTCGCCTGGCATGTGCAGCCGGGCGACGAAGTGAAGGAAGACCAGGTGCTGGCCGACGTCATGACCGACAAGGCCACCGTCGAAATCCCTTCGCCGGTGCACGGCAAGGTGACCAGCCTGGGCGGCGCGGTCGGGCAATCGCTGGCCGTGGGCGCGGAGCTGATCCGCCTGGAGGTGGAAGGCGCCGGCAATATCTCCGCCGAGAAGGCCAGGCAGGAGCCGGTGAAGTCGGCGGCGCCGGAAGCGCCGGCCGAGGAAGTGGCCGAACCGCAGCTGGAAGCCGTTGCTGCCGCCAGCGCGCCGGCGCAGAAAGCTTCGCCCAAGGCGCCTCCGAAGGCACACCCCGCTCCCCCACGGCAGATGCCGGCCTCAGCGCCCGCGCTGCGCGCCGAAGGCGACAAACCGCTCGCGCCGCCGGCCGTACGCCAGCGCGCCTGGGACATGGGGATCGAACTGCAGTTCGTGAGCGGCAGCGGCCCCGCCGGCCGCATCTCCCATGCCGACCTGGACGCCTACATCGCCGGCCGCCGTACCGGGCTGCCAGTAGGACGCGGCGACAACCGCTATGCCCAGCTGCACGGCGAGCATGCGACCCCGATCATCGGCCTGCGCCGCAAGATCGCCGAGAAGATGCAGGAGGCCAAGCGCCATATCCCGCACTTCACCTATGTCGAGGAAATCGACGTCACCGAGCTCGAACTGCTGCGCGCGCAGCTCAATACCCGCTACGGCGCCGAGCGCGGCAAGCTGACCTTGCTGCCGCTGCTGATGCGCGCCGTGGTGCTGGCGATCCGCAGCTTCCCGCAGATGAACGCGCGCTTCGACGACGATGCGAACGTGCTGACCCAGTACGACCCGGTTCACCTCGGCATCGCCACCCAGACCGATACCGGCCTGATGGTTCCCGTGGTGCGTCATGCCGAAGCGCGCGATCCGTGGTCGTGCGCCGCCGAGCTGTTGCGCCTGGCGGAAGCGGCGCGCAGCGCCAAGGCCACGCGCGAGGAGCTGACCGGTTCGACGATCACCATCACCAGCCTGGGACCGCTGGGCGGCATCGTCACCACCCCGGTGATCAACCGTCCGGAAGTGGCGATCGTGGGCGTGAACCGCATCGTCGACCGTCCCGTGGTGCTGAACGGCGCCATGGTGGCGCGCAAGATGATGAACCTGTCCTCGTCCTTCGACCACCGGGTGATCGACGGCATGGTGGCGGCGCAGTTCGTGCAGACCATCCGCGGCTACCTCGAGTGCCCGGCAACCCTGTTCGTGGAGTGAGCCGATGGAGACGATCACTACCACCCTCCTGATCATCGGCGGCGGTCCGGGCGGCTACGTGGCGGGCATCCGCGCCGGCCAGCTGGAGATCCCGACCATCGTGGTCGAGGGCGCGCAGCCGGGCGGCACCTGCCTGAACATCGGCTGTATTCCGTCCAAGGCCCTGATCCACGCGGCCGAGGAGTTCAACAAGGCCAACACCTATGCGGCCCAGGAATCCGCGCTCGGCATCACGGTCGAGAACCCGCGCATCGACCTGGCGCGCACCGTGGCCTGGAAGGACGGCATCGTCAAGCGCCTGACCGGCGGCGTCGGCAGCCTGCTCAAGAAGCACGGCGTGCGCCTGGTGAACGGCTGGGCGCGCATTATCGACGGCAAGACGGTCGAGGTGCAGCCCCAGGACGGCGACGGCGCGCCGCTGCGCATCCGCTGCGAGCACCTCCTGCTGGCCAGCGGTTCCGAGCCGGTCGAGCTGCCTTTCATGCCTTTCGGCGGCGACGTGGTGTCCTCGACCGAGGCCTTGTCGCCGGAATCGATCCCGCGCCGCCTGGTGGTGGTCGGCGGCGGCTACATCGGCCTGGAGCTGGGCACGGCCTACCGCAAGCTGGGCAGCCAGGTGACGGTGGTGGAAGCGGCGGAACGCATCCTGCCGTCCTACGACGCCGACCTGGTCAAGCCGGTGGCGGCGTCCCTGGCGCGCCTCGGCGTCGAGCTGCGCCTGGGGACGACGGTGCTGGGCTTCGAGCAGGGCCTGGTGCGCGTGCGCGACGCGTCCAATGTGGAAGCGCAGCTGGAAGCGGACCGCGTGCTGGTGGCGGTCGGGCGCAAGCCGCGCACCACGGGCTGGGGGCTGGAAAGCCTGATGCTCGACATGGAGGGCCGCGCCGTGAAGGTCGACGGCCAGTGCCGCACCTCGATGCGCAACGTGTGGGCGATCGGCGACCTGGCCGGCGAGCCGATGCTGGCGCACCGCGCGATGGCCCAGGGCGAGATGGTGGCCGAGATCATCGCGGGCAAGTTCCGCGAGTTCGTCCCGGCCGCGATCCCGGCGGTCTGCTACACCGATCCCGAGATCGTGGTGGCCGGCATGTCGCCGCTGGACTGCGACCGCGAAGGCGTCGAATTCGTCAGCGCCGTGTTCCCCTTCAGCGCCAATGGCCGCGCCATGACCATCGAAGGGACGGATGGCTTCGTGCGCGTGGTCGCGCGCAAGGACAACCACCTGATCCTGGGCTGGCAGGCGGTCGGCGCCGGCGTGTCGGAACTGGCTGCAGCCTTCTCCCAGTCGCTCGAGATGGGCGCGCTGCTGGAGGATGTGGGCCGCACCATCCACGCCCACCCGACCCTGGGCGAGGCGGTCCAGGAAGCCGCCCTGCGCGCGCTGGGCCACGCGCTGCATATCTGACCGGTACCGGGGGGCGCCCCCCCCGGGGGGGGGGGGGGGGGGGGGGGGGGGGGGGGGGCGCGGGGCCGGGGGGGGGGGGGGGGGGGGGGGGGGGGGGGGGG
>NZ_JAGPWD010000034.1 GCF_018119395.1 Massilia sp. ZL223 | reverse complement strand
CCCCGCCGGGCCCCCCCGCCCCCCCCCCCCCCCCCCCCCGGGGGGGGCGGGGGGGGCCCCCCCGGCACCGGGGACGCCGCCAATTTGCTGAAGCCGGCCTTGGCGCGGGGGAGCTTGCGGACGATCGGCGCGACCACCTTCGCCGAGTACAAGAAGCATATCGAGAAAGACCCGGCGCTGACCCGCCGCTTCCAGAGCATCCAGGTGGACGAGCCGGACGAGGAACGCGCGATCCTGATGATGCGCGGCGTGGCGTCGACCATGGAGGCGCACCACAAGGTCCAGATCCTCGACGAGGCGCTGGAGGCGGCGGTCAGGCTGAGCCACCGCTACATTCCGGCGCGCCAGCTGCCCGACAAATCGGTCAGCCTGCTCGACACCGCCTGCGCCCGCGTGGCGGTGAGCCTGCACGCCACCCCGCCCGAGGTCGATGACAGCCGCAAGCGCATCGAAGCGCTCGACACCGAGCTGGCGATCATCGCCCGCGAGGGCGCGATCGGGATCGAGACCGGACAGCGCGCCGGCGACGTCGAGGAACGGCTTGGGGCCGAACGCAGCCGGCTGGCGTCGCTGGAGGAACGCTGGAACGCAGAGCGCGCGCTGGTCGACCAGTTGCTGGCCTTGCGCGCCGCGCTGCGCTCCGGCGGCCAGGCGGTGGAAGACGAGGCCGCGGCGCCGGGCGACAAGCGCGGCGAACTGATGGCGCAGCTGCGCCAGGTGCAGGCCAGCCTGGGCGAACTGCAGGGCGAGGCGCCACTGATCCTGCCGACCGTCGACTACCAGGCGGTGGCGGCGGTGGTCGGCGACTGGACCGGGATCCCGGTCGGACGGATGGCGAAGAACGAGATGGACACCATCATGCGCATCGGCGCCACGCTGGGGGAGCGGGTCATTGGCCAGGACCACGCGATGGAGATGATCGCCAAGCGGATCCAGACCTCGCGCGCGGGGCTGGACAATCCAGGCAAGCCGGTCGGGGTGTTCCTGCTGGCCGGCACCTCCGGCGTGGGCAAGACCGAAACGGCGCTGGCCCTGGCCGAGGCGCTGTACGGCGGCGAGCAAAACCTGATCACGATTAACATGAGCGAATACCAGGAAGCGCACACCGTGTCCACGCTCAAGGGCGCGCCGCCGGGCTACGTCGGCTATGGCGAAGGCGGGGTGCTGACCGAGGCCGTGCGCCGCAAGCCGTATTCGGTGGTGCTGCTCGACGAAGTCGAGAAGGCCCACCCGGACGTGCACGAGATCTTCTACCAGGTGTTCGACAAGGGCTTCATGGAGGACGGGGAAGGGCGCTTCATCGACTTCAAGAACACCCTGATCATCCTGACCACCAATGCGGGCACGGAGCTGATCGCCAGCCTGTGCGCGGATCCGGACCTGATGCCCGACCCGGAAGGCATGGCCAAGGCGCTGCGCGAACCCCTCCTCAAGGTGTTTCCGCCGGCGCTGCTCGGGCGGCTGGTGACGATTCCCTACTATCCGCTGTCGGACCAGATGCTGGGCAGGATCGTGAGGCTGCAACTGGAGCGCATCCGCAAGCGTGTCGAGGCCCGCTACAAGATCCCGTTCGCCTACGGCGACGATGTGGTCGGGCTGGTGGTGTCGCGCTGTACCGAGAGCGAATCCGGGGGGCGGATGATCGATGCGATCCTGACCAACACCATGCTGCCGGACATCAGCCGCGAGTTCCTGACGCGCATGATGGAAGGCCGCGCGATCAGGGGCGTCAGGGTCGGCACCGACGGCGCAGCCTTCGCCTACGAGTTCAGCTAGGGAACCGACGGGCGGCCAACAGGGACAATATCCAAAACAGGGTGGAGAGAAACGATGAGCGACACCAGCAATTCCCAGGAGATCCTGGCGGCGGGGCTGCAGTCCGCGAATACCCCGAATACCAGGGCGGTGCTGAAGAATCCCGACCTGTTCGCGTTCCTGCTCGCGAATTTCAACAATACGATCAAGCTCGCTTCCGGCAAGCCGGCCGATATGGTGATCGGTATCGCCAACAAGACGCTGGCCACCGGCAAGCTGGCGGGCAAGGCCTCCGGATCGCAAGGCCTGGTGGTGGGCGTGACGGCGGCGCAGATCCTGGTCGTCAGCGCGGGACTGGTCTCGGTCGCCGGCAAGGGACCGGGTGGGGCGATGGTCGCGGTCGGTGCAGCCTTCGCGAAGAAGACCTCGCTCGCGCTGAGCCTTGCCGGTAACGACGACAAGAAGGCCAAGTGCATCGCTGCCATGGCCGACCTGGCCGCCGCGGGACTGACCACGGCCATGGTGGTGCCCGCCGCCGGCACCGGCATCGGCGCCATCCTGCTCGCCGGCAGCGTGGCGCAGCTGATCCTGTCCGGCTACCAGGCCCACCAGGCCTGCGCGGCGAAATGAGGAGGGAGGCGGGCCATGCCAAATCAAGTCTCGATGGGAGCGCTGATGCGCTGCAGCTTCGGCGCTGCGCCGGCGGCCCTGGTGGTGCAGCCAAAGAACAAGGTGATGTGCGAGGGGCCGCCGGCGGCGACCATCATGGACCATATTTCGATGGTAAACATCACGCCCTTCGGCCTGTGCAGCTCGCTGGCCAATCCCAGCGTCGCGTCGGCCACGGCGGCGGCCCAAGGTGCGCTGACACCCATGCCCTGCGTCCCCGCCACGAGTACGCCCTGGGCCAGCGGTGCGCCGACCGTGCAGATCGCCCACATCCCGGCGCTGGACAACATATCGACCTGCATGTGCAACTGGGGCGGCGTGATCGGCTTCGTCACACCGGGCACCGCGAGGACCATGATTCCGTGAGTTCAATCCAGGACAAGCCATGGATGCCATTCAACTGAACCGCGAGGCGCGCGTCAGCAGCGCGCTGCCGGACGACGTCCTGCTGTTCGCCGGCATGAGTGGCGAGGAAGGACTCGGACGCCTGTCGGCGTTCACGGTGCACCTGCTGTCCAGCGACGGCGCCGTGCGGGTCGCGGACGTCCTCGGCAAGCCGATGACGGTGACGCTGGCCACCGACGAGGAGGGCGGCCTGCGCTACTTCAACGGGATCGTCACGCGCTTTCGCAGCACCGGCTGGCAGGGCGAGTTCGCCAGCTACGAGGCGACCCTGCATCCCTGGCTGTGGCTGCTCACGCGCTCGGCCGACTGCCGCATCTTCCAGGACCTGGCGGTGCCCGATATCGTCAAGCAGGTGTGCCAGGCCTATGGCGGCGTGGTGTCCCTGTCGGCATCCGCGCTCGGCGGCGAGTATCCGCCCCTGGCTTACTGCGTGCAGTACCGCGAGACCGACTTCGATTTCGTCTGCCGGCTGCTGGAGGGAGCCGGCATCTATTTTTATTTTACCCACGAAGCGGACAAGCACACGATGGTGCTGGCCGACTCCTACGCGGCCCACCTGTCCATCCCGGGCTACGGCGGACTCAAGTTCGGCCATGCGGTGCGCGCCGGAGCCTGGAGCGAGGAAAGCGTCTCGTCCTGGACGGTGGGCGGCGAGATCGCGAGCAGCAAGGTGGTGCTGAACGATTTCGATTTCGAGAAGGCCTCGAACTGCCTGAGCGGCGGCTTGCTGGCCTCGGCGAACGTGGCGGCCGGTTTCGAGCAGGCGCCCTACGAGGTGTTCGACTACCCCGGGAACTACAGCGCCGCAGGCGCCGGCAATGCGCTGGCGCGCGCCCGTATCGAGCGCCTGCACGGACAGTGCGAGCAGGCCGTCGCCCTGACCGATGCGCGCGGCCTGTATCCGGGCGGGATGTTCACCCTCGCCGACCATCCACGCGACGACCAGAACCGCGAATACCTTGTGACCTCCGCTCGCTACGAGGTGACCGGCAACGACTATGCGAGCGGCGCGGGTGGCTTCGCCTTCCGCTGCCGGATTGGCGCGATCGGCAAGGAACACCCTTACCGGCCACCTGCCAGCGTGGCCAGGCCGGTGGTGCAGGGGCCCCAGACGGCGATCGTGGTCGGCAAGGCGGGCGAGGAAATCTGGACCGACCAGTACGGCCGGATCAAGGTGCAGTTCCATTGGGACCGCCAGGGAAAGGGTGACGAGAACAGCTCGTGCTGGGTGCGTGTGGCCCAGGGCTGGGCCGGAAAGGGCTGGGGAGCGATGGCGCTGCCGCGCATCGGCATGGAAGTGATCGTCAGCTTCCTCGAGGGGGACCCCGACCGGCCGCTGGTCACCGGCTGCCTGTACAACTCGGACGCCATGCCGCCCTATGCCTTGCCGGCGAGCCAGACCAGGTCGACCGTCAAGAGCCGCTCCTCCAAGGGCGGCGACGGCTTCAACGAACTGCGCTTCGAGGACAAGAAAGGCGGCGAGGAGGTGTTCATGCACGCCGAACGCGACTTCCTGCGGGTGGTGAAGCACGACGACGCGCTCGAGGTCGGCCACGACCAGTCGGTGGCGATCGACGGCAAGCAGGAGGTCAAGGTCGGCAGCACCATCGTGGTCGAGGCGGGCACCTCGATCGAATTGCGGGTGGGCGCCAGCAGCATCAAGATCGAGGCGGCCAAGATCACCATCAAGGCGCCCGAGATCGAGATCGCCGCCGACGCCAACGCCAAGCTCCACGCGGGGGCGCTGGTGACCATCGACGGCGCGCTGGTGCAGATCAACTGAAGAGCAGGCCGAACGAGACGAGCGAACGATGCCACTGACCCTGCGAATCCTGACCTACCGGCACCAGCCGGTGCCGCCGGCTCCGCCGGTGCGCTTTGGCGCGGAAGGCGGCAATATCGGCCGCTCGCCCGAGAACGCCCTGGTGCTGGACGATCCAAGCAAGTATATCTCGCGCGTGCACGCGCGCGTGTTCGTGCGGGACGGAGAGTTCGTCCTCGAGGACCTCGGCAGCAACCCGAGCATGGTCAACGACCGCCCGCTCGGCAAGGGCGCGCATGTGTCGCTGGCGCACGGCGACCGGCTCCTGATCGGCGACTATCTGCTGCAGGCCGTGGTGGAGGCGGAGCGCCCGGCGCCGGCCCTGGCGCCGGCGCCCGCGAACAATGCCGCGCTGCCTTTGTTCGAGCCGCCGACGGAGCCGGCGCCGCGCCAGCTTCCGCCGCTCGAACCGGCGACGCCGGCGGCAGCTGCCCGGCCTTGCGCGCCACCGATGCGCGATCCGCTCGCCGACGCGGGGCTGCTCGACATCGCCCCCGGTGAGCTGGCCGGCGGAAGCGATCCGCTCGGACTCAATATGTTCACCCCGGCTCCGGCGGGGCCGGGAAGGGCTGCCGAGAGCGACCATGTGCCGCCCGAGCGGGCGGCCTTGTCGCGCAGCGCGCCGTTCGCGCAGTTCGCCCCGGCCCAGCCGCAGTCGCCTGTCCCCGCGGCCGCGCCTGCGCTGGCGATGGGCGCCTTTGCGATACCGGAGGATTACGATCCGCTCGCCGACTTCCGCGCGCCTCCCGCGCCGCCGGTCCAGGCGCCGCCAGCCCCCGTGCCGCTTGCCGTGCCGGCGCCCGAATCGCCCCCGGCGGCGCCGGCGGCCGTGTCCCGGCTCGAGGCGGCGGACGACGCCGTCATGGCCGCGCTGCTGCGCGGTCTGGGGCTGCCCGACCTCAAGCTCCAGCGGCCCGCCGTGGAGGTGGCCGAGATCGTCGGCGCGATGCTGCGCGAGGCGACGGCGGGGACGATCGATGTCCTGATGGCGCGCGCGCTCACCAAGAGGGAGAGCCGGATCGAGATGACGATGCTCGGGGTGCGCGAGAACAACCCGCTCAAGTTCTTCCCCCACGCCGAGGGGGCGCTGCGCCAGCTGCTGGGCGGTTCGCTATCCGGCTACATGGCGCCGGTCGAGGCGATGGCGGGCGCGTTCGACGACCTCCGCGCCCACGAGCTGGCCGTCATTGCCGGGATGCGGGCGGCGCTGGGCGCCGTCCTGCGCCAGTTCGACCCGGCGGCGATCGAGGCGCGCCTGGCCGTGCCCACCGTGATGGACAAGATGCTGTCGTCGAAGCGCAAGGCGAAGCTGTGGGACGGCATGGTGGAACTGTATGCCCAGATCGCGCGCGATGCCGACGCCGACCTGCAGCGATTGTACGGGGAAAAGTTTTCGGAAGCCTATGAGGAACAGGTGGCGCGCCTGCGCAGCGCCAGGTCCTGAGGCGGCATCAACCATGACGGAAAGGGCAATATGGCGTGGAAGAACAAGGTGGTCTGGTCGGAAGGCATGCTGCTGCAGCCACAACACCTGCAGCAGCACGACCGCTACTGGCAAAGCCAGCTGGAGAGCCGCGTGGCGGCCTTGCGTCCGTACGGCTGGGGCTTTTCGGAGCTGAAGGTCGACGAACACCAGCTCGGCCTCGGCAAGCTGGCCCTGAGTGCATGCAGCGGGGTCCTGCCGGACGGGACGCCGTTCGCGCTGCCGGCCGACGACGATCTGCCGCTGCCGCTCGACGTGCCGGCGGAGGCGCGCAATGTGGCGGTGGTGCTGGCGCTGCCCTTGCGGCGCCATGGCGTAGCCGAGGTGACGGGCGGGGAGGGGGCCGAGAATTTCGCGCGCCACCGTAGCACGGATTACGAAGTCTGGGACAGCAATGGGCTCGACAACAGCGCCTTGCTACAGGTGGGCAAGCTGCGCCTGCGCCTGGCCCTGGCCTCCGAGGTCGCACATGCCTACGCCACGCTGGGCGTGGCCCGTGTCGTCGAGCGGCGCGCCGATAACCGTCTGGTGCTCGACCTTGAATACTGCGCTCCCTGCCTGGATTTCCAGGCTGCGCCGCGGCTGGCGTCCTTTGCCGACGAGCTGGTCGGACTGCTGCACCAGCGCGGCGACCTGCTGGGAGCGCGCTTGTCCCAGCCGGGCGCCCTGGGTGCGGGAGAGATGAGCGACTTCCTGATGCTGCAGCTGCTGAACCGAACCGAACCGCTGATGGCTCACCTGGCGGGCGCCGGCGGGGTGCACCCGGAAACGCTGTACCAGGCGCTGGTCGCCCTGGCCGGCGAGCTGGCTACCTTCACCGATCCCGGCAAGCGCGCCGCCGCCTATCCCGTCTACCGGCACGACCAGCTGGCGGAGAGCTTCGCCCCGGTCATCGCCGACCTGCGCCGCGCCTTGTCGGCCCCGATGGACAACCAGGCGGTCCCGATCCCGCTCGACGAGCGCCAGTTCGGGATCCGCGTGGCCGTGGTGCCGGACCGCGAGCTGCTGCGCGCGGCCACCTTCGTGCTGGCGGTGAACGCCCACATGCCGCCGGAGGTGCTGCGCGGGGCCTTCCCGGCCCAGGTCAAGATCGGTTCGGTGGAGAAGATCCGCGACCTGGTCAACCTGCAGCTACCCGGCATCGGCCTGCGGCCGCTGGCGGTGGCGCCGCGCCAGCTGCCTTTCTTCGCCGGCTACACCTACTTCGAGCTCGACAGCGGAAGCGAGTACTTCCAGCATCTGCACCAGTCGGCCGGTTTCGCGATGCACGTCGCCGGGGACTTTCCCGGCCTGCAAATGCTGTTCTGGGCCATCAGGAGGTAGGCCGCCATGAACCCACAGGATCCATCCCGGCCGCAACCGGATCCGGAAGCCACCATGCTGGTGCTCAATCCCGGCGGCCGGCGCGCGGCGCCTTCCGCCGCCGGGCCGGCGGATGCGCCGGCTGCGCCGCTGGACGGGGCGGGCCCGACGCACGCGGTCCTGCCGGGCAGCGGCTTGAATCCCCTGGTGCGGGCCGCCAATCCGCTTCTGGACCTGGTGGTTCCGCTGCGCACCACCTCACAGCCGCCTGAGCTCAACCAGCTGCGCGAGCGGCTGGCCCACGCGGTGCGTAACTTCGAGCGCGAGGCGCGCGATGCCGGCGTGCCGTCCGAATCGGTCGCGGTCGCCCGCTATGCCCTATGTACGCTGCTCGACGAGGCGATCGCAGGCACCGCCTGGGGCAGCGGGGTATGGGGATCGCGCAGCCTGCTGGTGGCGTTCCACAACGAGGCCTTCGGCGGCGAGAAATTCTTCCTGGTGCTGCAGCGCCTGAGCCAGGAACCGGCACGCCATCTTGACCTGCTCGAACTGATGTACCTGTGCCTGGCGCTCGGCCTGGAAGGGCGCTTCCGGGTGGCCGAGCAGGGCCATGCCCAGCTGGCGATCCTGCGCGAGCGCCTGCTGCAGCTGATCCGCCAGCACCGTGGCCCGGTCGAGACCGACCTGTCGCCGCACTGGCGCGGGGCGCCTGCCCCGGCGGCGTCGCCGCTAAGCAGCACGCCGGTCTGGGTGTTCGCGGCGGTGGCTTGCGCTCTGCTGCTGGCGGCGCAGCTGGTGGCCTCGACCGCGCTCAACCGGGCCTCGGACCCGGTGTTCGCCAAGCTGTCGGCGCTGCGCCAGGCCGCCGTCTCGGCGCCGGCGGCGGCCGGCCCGGCGGCCCCGGCCCCGGCCCAGCCGTCGAGGGTCGCCGGCTTCCTGGCGCCGGAAGTGGCCCAGGGCATGGTCACGGTTGCCGAGACCGCCGGCCGCACCACGATCACCCTGCGCGGTGAAGGGATGTTCGCACCAGGCAGCGCCGAACTCGATGAGGCCAGGCTCGGCTTGCTCGAACGGATAGGCGACGCGCTGGCCACCCTGCCGGGCAGGGTCGTCGTGATCGGGCACACCGACAATACCCGGCCCGGGCTGTCGGCCCGCTTTCCGTCGAATTACGACTTGTCCAAGGCACGCGCGCAAAGCGTGATGACGGTGCTGGCCGGGCGCGCCGGCCCCCCCGGGCGCTACAGCGTGGAGGCGCGCGGCGATGCCGAGCCGCTGGCGCCGAACGACAGCCCGGCCGGGCGCGCGCGCAACCGCCGGGTCGACGTAGTGGCGCTGGCGCCCGCGGAGGCCCCATAGCATGCGTCGACCGGTCCGTCCTCATCCACCCATCGGCCGCTTCTGCGGGAGATCATGAAACGACTGCTGTCCTGGCTGTCCAAGCGTCCGGTCCTGCGCTTCATCGGGGTATGCCTGCTGGCGCTGGTGTTCTGGTTCGAGGCGCCGCTGCTGGCCTTCGATGGCAAGGAGCCGTTCGCGTCCGCGAGGGTGCGCTGGATCATGGTCGCCCTGATGTTCGGCGCCTGGGCCGGCTGGTATGGCTGGAAGGCGCTGGCTGTGCACCTGGCCAACCGGCGCCTGATGGCCGGGCTGGCGGCGGCCAGCGCGCCGGCGCCGGGCGCCGCCGCTGCTGCACCGGCGGCCCTGCAGGAGCAGGCCGTGCTCCAGCAGCGCATGCGGCAGGCGCTGGACTTCCTGCGCAAGGCGGCGCCCGGCAAGCGCAGCTGGGGCAGGCAATACCTGTACCAGCTCCCCTGGTACATGTTCGTCGGCGCCCCGGGAAGCGGCAAGACCACCAGCCTGCTGCACTCCGGCCTGCGTTTCCCGCTGGCCGAGGCCATGGGGCCCGGTGCGATCGGCGGGGTCGGCGGTACCCGTCACTGCGACTGGTGGTTCACCGACGACGCCGTGCTGCTCGATACGGCCGGACGCTATACGACCCAGGACAGCGACGCGGAAGCCGACCAGGCCGGGTGGCATGGCTTTCTCGGCCTGCTCAAGAAGCACCGGCCGCGCCGCCCCATTAACGGGATCATCGTGGCGTTGAGCGTGGCGGACCTGTTGCAGCAGGGGCCGGCGGCGCGCCAGGCCCAGGCGGCGGCGATCCGCGCCCGCATCAAGGAATTGCACGAGCGCCTGGGAAGCAGCTTTCCGATCTATGTGACGGTGACCAAATGCGACTTGCTGGCCGGTTTCATGGAGTTCTTCGACAACCTGGGGAAAGAAGAGCGCGCCCAGGTGTGGGGCATGAGCTTCGCAGCCAGCCCGGCGGATGCGGCGCTGGCTGCCTTCCCGGCCCGTTTCCTCGAACTCGAGCAAAGGCTGCAGGCGCGCGTCCTGGGGCGCCTGCAGGAGGAGCGCGACCTGCAGCGGCGCGCGCTGCTGTACCGCTTCCCGCAGCAGTTCGGGGCACTGGGCGAAGTGCTGAGGGGCTTCCTCGAGGCCGTGTTCGCGTCGACGCGCTATGAGCAGGCCGCACAGCTGCGCGGCGTCTATTTCACCAGCGGCACGCAGGAAGGCAATCCGATCGACAGGGTCATGGGCGCCCTGGCCGCAAGCTTCGGCCTGGACCGCAAGGTCTTGCCGCCGAATGCGGTGAGCGGGCGCAGCTATTTCATCACCAGCCTGCTGCGCGACCTGATCTTCAAGGAGGCCGGCCTGGCCGGGCTCGACCCGGTAGTCGAGCGGCGCCGGCGCCAGTTGCGCTGGGCGGCCGCCGGCGCGGCGGCGCTGGCGGCCGCGCTGTTTGGCACCGCGCTGGCCACCAGCTACCTGCGCAACCAGCGCACCGTGGAGGAAGCCGACGCCCGCACCGATGCGCTGGCCCGCATGGTGGCGGGCGTGCGCGCCGACGCGAACCTGCTCGATACGCTGCCGATGCTGAATGCCGCGCGCACGCTGCCGGGCGGCTATGCACAGCGCGAGGAAGGGACGCCCCTGCTGGAGCGCTTCGGACTGAACCAGAGCGACAAGCTGGGCGCGGGCGCCCAGCTGGCCTACCAGCGGCTGCTGCGCTCGGCCTTGCTGCCGCCTGTCATGGCCAGGCTCGAAGAAGTGCTGAGGCGCGGGGATGCCAATAACCAGGAACAGCTCTACGAGACCCTGCGCGTGTACCTGATGCTGGGCGATCCGCGGCGCCTGGAGCCGGAATCGGTGCAGGCCTGGCTCGATCTCGACTGGCGCCGCAGCCTGCCTCAGGCCAGCGCCGCGCAGCGCGACGAGCTGGCCGCGCATGTCGCCGCCTTGCTCGATCCGGGTGGCGCCGCGGCCGCTCCGCCGGCGCTGGACGCCGCCCTGGTTGCTTCGGTGCGCGCAACCCTGGCCATGATGCCCTTGCCGGAGCGCGTGTACAACCGGTTAAAACGGAAGGTGGCCCAGGCCAGGCTGCCCGAGACCAGCGTCAACCGCGCCGCCGGACGCGATGTGTCGGCGCTGCTGGCGCGCAAGAGCGGGGAGCCGCTGACGCGCGGCGTGGCCGGCCTTTTCAGCGTGGCCGGCTACCGCGAACTGCTGAAGCAGGCGCCCGGCGCGCTGTCCGATATCGCCAAGGACAGCTGGGTGCTCGACCGCCGCGAGGCCGAGGATGCCGCCGCCCTGAATGGCGCGCAAATGAACGAGGCCGTCCTGCGCCTGTACTATGCGGACTATATCCGCGCCTGGGACGGGTTGCTGGGCGACGTGCGGATCGCGCCTTTCTCCAGCCTCGACCAGGGCGCACGCATCACCAATGCGCTGTCCGCGGCCGACTCTCCGCTGAAAGCCTTCCTGGCGGCGGCCGCGCGCGAGACCAGGCTCGAAGGCGCGGCCGCCAGGCCGGCCGTGGCGCTGGATACTGCGGTGCGCAACAAGCTGTCTGAGGCGCGCAAGAAGCTGGAAGCGGTCCTCGGCGCCGAGGAGGCGCCGCCACCGGCCGCCGAGTCCGATAACCCGGTGGACCGGCATTTCGCGCCCTTGCACAAACTGGTCGGCAGTCCAGACGCCCCCGGACCGCTGGACGCCCAGCTGGCCCTGATGAAGGAGGCCTCGCAATTCTTCGACGCCGCCGACCAGGCGCGCCGCGCCGGGACGCCGGCGCCGGCCGGAGAAACGCTGCAGAAGATCAAGCGCGCCGCCGAAGGGACGCCGGCGCCGCTCGGCGAGATGCTGCAGACCATCGACAACGCGGGTTCCAGCCTCACCCTGGGGAGCGAGCGTGCGCGCATCCGGGCGCTGTGGGCCGCCGAAGCGGCGCGCTTCTGCCGCGATGCCATCGCCGGGCGCTATCCCCTGGTGCGCGGCGCCGGGCGCGACGCGACGCCGGACGATTTCGGGAAATTCTTCGGGCCCGGCGGCCTGATGGACGACTTCTTCAGCAAGAACCTGGCCGCGCAAGTGGACATGTCGGGAGCTCGCTGGCGCTGGCGGAACACCGGCGAGGCGCCGTCCGGCATTCCCCAGGACGTGCTCGACCAGTTCCAGCGGGCGGCCAAGGTCCGCGACATGTTCTTCGCGGCCGGGGCGCGCCAGCCGTCGCTGCGCTTCGAGCTGACGCCCGAGGCGGCCGATCCCGCCTGGTCGAAAGTCGTCCTCGAGATCGACGGGCAGCAGGTGGTGAGCAGCCCGGGCGCCCCGGTGCGGCCGGTACCGGTCACGCTGCCATCCGGCAGGGGAGGAGGCCTGGTGCAGTTCGAGACCACGCCTCCGCTGCGCACCGACCTGCGCAGCGAAGGGCCGTGGGCCTGGTTCCGCATGATCGACAAAGGCAGCCTGCAGGCCGGCGCCCAGCCCGAGCGCTACCTGCTGGCTTTCGACCTGGACGGACGCCGGGTCAGCTATCGGCTGACGGCGAGCAGCGTCGTGAATCCGTTCCGGCGCGAGACGCTCGAAGGATTCCGCTGTCCTTCGGGCTGGTAAGAGACCTGCGATGGAGTGCCCCGCATCCGCACCCGGCTTTTTCGGCAAGCTGCCCAGCCACGGCGATTTCATCGGACGCGGGCTGCCGCCTGCGGTACGAGACTGCTTCGACCGCTGGCTGCAGGAAGCGCTCCTGCACGGCAAGCAGTCGCTCGGTGCGCAGTGGATGCCGGCGTGGCTGAACGGCCCGCTGTGGCGCTTCGTCGTGTCCGCCGGCGTGTGCGGGCCGCAAGCCTGGGCCGGCGTCCTGATGCCGAGCCACGACCGGGTCGGGCGCTGCTTTCCGCTGCTGCTGGCGGCAGGCATGGCGCGCCCGCCCTCGCTGGACGACTGCCTGGACAGGCACGATGCCTGGTTCGCAAGCCTCGAGGAGTTGGCCCTGGCTTCGCTGGACGAGGGATGCGGCCTGGTTGGCCTGGAAGACGGATTGCGGCTGGCGGTGCACGTCCCCGGCGCACCGCGCGCCCGGCAGCGCGCCTCGCTGCAGGCCTGGAGCGACACCGCGGCGGTGAATGAACTCGGAGGCTCAGGAATGCAGCGACGCAGCGCCTGGTGGACCGATGGCGCCGCGCACTTGCCGCCTGCGCTCGCCATATGCGAGGGCTTGCCGGCGCCGGATGCGTTCCTGGCCTTCCTGGATGGCCGCTGGCGCGGGCATGGCTGGTGTCCGGTGGCGTATCCGTAAGCATGGCGGGCGTGGAGCGAACGCAGTCCAATCGATCACTGGGGAGGGACAATCATGGTTACACTTGCTTGCAATACTGGTCAGCACTTGACCAGCCAGCTCTTGAACAGCTATCTGCACCTGAACATGCGGGACATCTGTCCTCATGGCTACGCGGACGAGGACTTGAATCACTGCGCGCATTTCGTGTCGCACGTGCTGAATGTCGCGGCGGGCAGCATCACCTGCCGAGGCATGTCGGCGACCAAGGCCGCAGGGAGGATCGGCGTGTGTATCCGCGTCCATGAACTCTTTGCGGCCTGCGAGGAAGTGGGCTTCTACAAGGACGCGAGCGCTGGTCAGCTGGCATCGGGCGTCTTCGTCTTTGTATGCGCAAAGAATAATCCGGTCCGCTTTCAACCCAGGTCATTCCAGAACGTTCCGAGGAAGCACGTCGGTATTGGGCTCGGCGGTGAGATCTGGCACTATAGCAACGGAAAAGACATGGTGGTGACGGCGACGCCAGATGATTTCCGCAAGCATTACGCGAAGCAGATCAACGAGCTCTATTTCGGCACCTTCCCGAAGAACTCCTTCCCAAGCTCGCTCAACTGCGGGCGCTGACATTGAAGAACATGGCTTTCTCGCTCAAATATCTCGCGCCGGCGGCGGTTTTCCTGGCGGTCGCCGGCGGCGCGCCGGCCGCGGCAGCTTTCGGCCCGGCGTCGCAGGACAGCCGTACCGATGCCGACGCCACCACTTACCGGATCATTCGTTCCGCCCTCCAGTTGCGCGACGTCTCCCTGGGCGTGCACAAGACCTGCCGGGATGCGGCGCCGCTCAAGCCCGCGCGTACCGTCGGGGATTACCTGGCCGGGTTCCTGGCGCACATGCGCTCGGACGCCAACAGCATCAGCACCTCCTGCCATCCTCATGGGGGCCTGCAGCGCTGCGAACTATGGCTCGCGCATGCGGACGGCGACGACGAATGGAAGTGGGGAATCCGCTTCGACATGGATGGCAAGGGGAAGGCCAAGCCGTCGTCGGTGCAATGCCTGGGAGCGGGCTAGGGAGACTCGCGGTGCGGCAGGCACAGGGCCAGCAGCACGGTGATGTTGTCGCGTCCGCCGTTGGCCTTGGCCATGCCGATCAGGCGGGCGCAATCGTGACCGAGGCTGTCGGCGCGCACCTGTTCCAGGACGCGTCCAAGCTCAGCGGTCGGCACGCTGCCGTGCAGGCCGTCGCTGCATAGCATCAGGACGTCGCCTTCGCGGACGGGATGCGAGCGTACTTCGGCCGTGATCGACGGCGCCGGTCCGACCGCCTGCAACAGCAGGTTGCGCGCCGGTAGCTGCTCGAAGATTCCCGATTCGAGCGCCTGCTGGTACAGGGTCTGGTCGCGCGTGAGCTGGTCGAGGACGCCGTCGCGCATGCGGTACAGGCGGCTGTCCCCGACATGGAAGGCCACCAGCGGGGCCTCGGCCGTGGGGCGCCAGAATCCGGTCAGCGTGGCCCCCATGCCGCTGCCGTCGGCATGCCTGCGCGCGCGGTTCTGCGCATACAGATGGGCGTTGGCGTGCGCCACCGCCTCGTGCAAGAGGCGCTTGGCGCCGGCTGCGGGATCAGACCAGGTGCTGTCGGCATCGGGCGCCAGGCGAGTGTCCGCGTCGATCAGGGGAACGCCATGCGCATGCCGGGCGAGATAGTCGCGCATTTCAACCAACACTCCCGCACTGGCCAGCTCACCGGCTGCATGGCCGCCCATGCCGTCGGCTAGCATGGCCAGGCCGAGCGTCTCGTCGAACAGGAAATTGTCTTCGTTGTTGCTGCGGACGGGGCCGACGTCGGTCGCCCCGAACGCCACCATCGCCGGCAAGCGGTGCATACGCGGGGGGGAGAGCGGGATCGGCAGCGTCATCGTGTCCGGGAGTAGCGAAGCGAGCTGGTTGAACCGTGGATCTCAACTTAACACGGCCTTGTCCAAGCCGCAAGAATTCAGTTGAAAAATTGTTCACATCGGTCCGCCGCCTGCTAGCTCTCCCGCTGCCGTTCCGCGTCGTCCTCACGGATGGCGCGGCAGCCGCGGCGCACGCACGATGACGACCGCCATCGTTCCCGCCGTCGCAATGTTTCGCGCTACCGGCGCCGATGGCTTGGCCTTGGCTTCCGGCAGGCTGTCGAGCGCGAATTTACCGGCGCCGAGGACGCCCAGCGTGACGACGAAAATGGCTTCCATGTGCTTGTGGATGTTCATGATGTTCCCCTTCGATGGCTGGTTTCGGAAAAGTGCGGAGCGTTTCGCTTGCCCACGGCTTCCCTATAGCATTTGGCGTGCCAGCCCCAAGGCGCCGGACGGCGCGGCAGAATGAAAAAGGGGATCTTTCGAGAGCGCGGGCGCTCAGCCGTAAATGCCCGAACCCGCCTGGGACGTCGGGCCGGAAACAACACCCTGAAGCTGCGCTGTCGGTTCCGGCCCAACAGCCAGGGGCCATTCGCATCCGCCGGAAAAGGACGCGCTCCCGACGGCAAGCAGCCGTCCAGCGCAGACCCGCCCTGGCACATTCCATGCATCGCTCCTGGCGAGCATTGACCACAAGCTCGCCCCCATCCAACTACATCGAGGAGCACTATCATGGAAACCCTGGTTATCAAGGATCTCGTCATCACGGAATGCGATCGGCGCGGCGCCGTCCGTTCGCTGTCGCGCAAGGAAATGAAGCTGGTTCAAGGCGGACGCGCCATTTCCGTCCTGGTCGACGGCCGCCCCGGCGGCGTGGTCGACGACTTCCAGCTGCAGATGGCAATCTTCAAGGGCGACATCGGCGTCCGGGTCGTCTGAGTTGGCCCGCAAGCATCCACACAACAGGGAAGCCGGCGCTTCGCCGCAGGCTTCCCACCGGCATATCAACAATTTCCACGCGCGGGCAGCGGCGGCATTGTATTTCGCCGATCGAGCTGCTAAAACTGAAAGGTGACGCTGTAGGTCGCTGCTTGGCCATGCGGGTTCGCGCCCGGGGCAAGCGTCGAGCGATCCCGGCTGTCTTTCCGTGCGACGCGAGGACCTCGAGGAGACGTCATGGCAGGAATCGTGCGTATCGACGATGAAGTGATCGATACCGACTACTTCATCAGGACATTGAAACTCACCGGCCAGTTCGAAGGCCTCGTCGAACAGCTGGTGCGCGAGAAGCTGACCGTGCGCGCCGCAAAGAAGGCGGGGCTGGCCCTGGCGCCGGACGACATCCAGGAGCGCGCCGACCAGTTCCGCCGCATCCAGGGGCTGCACCGTGCGGCCGACATGAACAATTACCTCGACGCCCTTGGCGTCAGCCTGGACGAGTTCGAGGACTTCATCACCGAAGGCCTGTACCACGAGCGCATGATGGCGCAGGTGTGCAGCGAGCAGGCCGTCGAGCAGTATTTCAAGCTGAACTCTCCGAAGTTCGACAGCGTCGAAGTCAGCCACATCGTGGTCGACTCCGAGGGCAAGGCCAAGGAGATGATGTCGGTGCTGGAAGAAGACCCCGACAGCTTCGCGGAGATGGTGCGCGAGTATGGCGTCGGCGACGGGCGCGAGAACGGCGGCGTGATCGGCAAGGTCTTGCGCGGCTCCCTCCCGGCCCACATCGAAGCGCGCGTGTTCAACGCCGCCCCCGGCGAACTGCTGGGGCCGTTTCCCTCGCAGGATCGGGAACTGTACGAAATCTATATGGTCAACGCAAAACACCCCGCGGCCCTGGACGAGGACACCGCGGTCGAAGTGCGCCGCCTGCTGCGTGAGGAGTGGCTGGTGGCAAGGGCGCAGGAGCACATTATCGAGGCTTGTTCCACGCGCTGAACCGGCC
Source organism: Massilia sp. ZL223 (assembly GCF_018119395.1). GTDB lineage: Bacteria > Pseudomonadota > Gammaproteobacteria > Burkholderiales > Burkholderiaceae_D > Telluria. The sequence goes on along the minus strand of NZ_JAGPWD010000034.1, from coordinate 44,611 downwards.
GGGCGCTGCACGTCCCGCCGGCCAGGCGCACCACGCAATTGACGGGGACTCCCGGCAGGCACAAACATGGAATCCATTGCGCCCCAACAGCAATCCTCCGCGGAGTTCCTGTCGACGGTGGAGATCCTCTCCGTCTTCAAGCCTGAGGAGCTGGAGCAGCTTGCCGCCGCGATCCAGACGCGGTCCTATGCCTTCGGCGACACCATCTGCAAGGCCGGCGACCCGGCCGACGGGCTGTACATCATCAAGTCCGGCTCGGTGCGCGTGTTCACCGAAGAGCACGGCAAGGAAATCAGCATGGGGGTGCGCAAGGCGGGCGAGGTCTTCGCCGAGATCGCCATGCTGCGCAGCAGCCGCCACGAGATGTCGGCGCGCGCCGCCCTGAAGACCGAGCTGTGGTTCATCCCGCGCGCGGCGATCGAGCCGGTGGTCGCGCGCGATCCTCCCGCCCTCGACTTCATCAACAAGGCGGTGGCCGTCAGCTCGGCCGGCGGGCTGGTCGCGCGCCTGTTCGATCTGCGCGGCAAGGTCAGCAAGCCGGAGCTCGACGAGTTCGTGCACAGCGTCGGCGTCAAGCGCGTCGCCGCCGGCAAGGAAATCCTCAAGCAGGGCGCGCGCGACGAGCGCCGCCTCTACGTGGTGCGCCAGGGCGAGGTGCGCGTCGTGGTCCAGGACGCCAACGACGAGTATGTCCTCGCGACCCTGGGGCCGGGCGAGATCTTCGGCGAAAAGGCTTGCCTGATGCGCCAGGAACAGCCCGCCTCGGTGGTGGCCGCGTCCGAGGCAACCCTGCTGGTGATCCCGGAAAAGTCCGCCCATTTCATCCTCGAACGCAACGCCCGTTTCCGCGAGGTGATCGAGGACCGCGTCCGTTTCTTCGAGCGCGAACTGCATCGCCAGAAGAAGCTGGCCGAACGCCGCAAGCGTCCCGTCGTGCTCGACCTGGCTTCTCAACCCAAGTCCGGCGAGAAAGTGATCAAGCGCTTTGCCTGGGTCGAGCAGGCCGAGGAAATGGACTGCGGCGCGGCCTGCCTGGCGATGCTGTGCCGCCACTACGGCATCAACATGACGCTGGGTAAACTGCGCGAACTGGCCAACGTCACCGCGCAAGGCGCGACCCTGGACAGCCTGGCCCGGGCCGGCGAGGCCCTCGGCTTCGGCACCCGCGGCGTGCAATGCACCTACGACGCGCTGCTCGGCTTCGAGCTCCCTTTCATCGTGCACTGGGAGGGCTACCACTACGTGGTGGTCTACGGCGTGTCGCGGGAGCAGGTATGGGTGGCGGACCCGGCCGTAGGCTTCCGCAAGATGAGCGTCGAGGAGTTCGAGCGCGGCTGGAGCGGCACCTGCCTGGTGTTCACGCCGGGCCAGCAAATGGTCCACATGGAGGCGGCGCGCTCGCCCTGGCTGCGCTTCGTCGGCTACCTGCAGCCGTTCCGGAAGATCCTGCTGCAGCTCTTCCTGGCCACCTTCGTGATCCAGATGCTGGGCATCGTCCCGCCCATCATCATCCAGAACATCCTGGACGGGGTGCTGGTGCACCAGAACATCGGACTGCTGCACCTGCTGATCCTGGGCCTGGTGATCGCCACCGCCTTCAGCCAGATCATGACGACGGTGCGCGCCTACCTGTCCAACTACATGGTGCGCAACCTCGACTTCTCGATGATGGCGCAGTTCTTCAAGCACACGATGTCCTTGCCGTACTCCTTCTTTGCCAAGCGCAAGACGGGCGATATCCTGGCGCGCTTTTCCGAGAACCAGACCATCCGCGCCTTCCTCACCGAATCGACGGTGACGACCCTGCTCAACCTCCTGATGGTCTTCATCTACTTCACGATCCTGTTCTTCTACAACGTAAAGCTGACCCTGCTCCTGATCGCCTTCGTCATTCCCATCATCGCCCTGACCGTCGTGGCCACGCCGCGGGTCAAGGAGTACGCGCGCGAAGTCTTCGCCGCCTCCACCGATGCCCAGTCCTTCCTGATGGAAGCGCTGGGCGGCATCGAGACCATCAAGGGCATGGGCAGCGAGCGCCCGGTGCGCCTGAAGTGGGAGAAGAAATACGTCAAGGCGCTGGAGACGCAGTACCGCGCCCAGTCCTTCAACATCCTGGTCGGCCTGGCGAGCCAGCTGCTCAACGCCGCCACCACCATCGTGATCCTGTGGGTCGGCGCCACCCTGGTGCTGAGCCGCGAACTCACCATCGGCCAGCTGATGGCCTTCAACGCCCTGATGGCCAGCGTGCTGGGGCCGCTGATGGGCCTGGTCGGGCTGTGGAGCCGCATGGCGGACGCCACCGTCGCCATGGAGCGCCTGGGCGACGTGCTCGACATCGAGCCCGAGCAGAAACCGGCCGACCTCGGCTCGCGCGTGGTCCTCCCCGACCTGCAGGGCGAGCTCAAGCTCGATCGCATGTATTTCCGCTACGGCGCCGACGACGCGCCCTATGTGCTCGAAGACATCAGCATCGACATCAAGCCGGGCGAGCTGGTGGCCATCGTCGGGCGCAGCGGCTCCGGCAAGACCACCCTGGCCAAGCTGCTGGTGGGCTTTTACCCGCCCAGCGAGGGCAAGCTCTTCGTGGACGGCTACGACATGGCCGTGATCGACAAGGACTACTACCGCGCCCAGGTAGGCTATGTGATGCAGACCAACCTGCTGTTCTCCGGCACCATTGCGGAAAACATCGCCAGCGGCGACGAGAGCCCGGACCGGCGCCGCATCGAGGAAGTCGCCAAGATGGCCGACGCGCATGCCTTCATCAGCAAGATGCCGCTGGGCTACGAGCAAGTCGTCGGGGAGCGCGGCCTGGGCCTGTCCGGCGGCCAGGTGCAGCGCCTGTGCATCGCCCGCGCCCTCTACCACGACCCGCGCCTGCTGGTCTTTGACGAAGCGACCTCGGCCCTCGACACCCAGTCCGAAAGCAATATCATGGCGAACATGGAGGCGATCCTGGCGGGCCGCACGGCCGTCATCATCGCCCACCGCCTCAGCACCATCATGCGTGCCGACAAGATCGTGGTGCTCTACGAAGGGAAGGTCGTCGAGCAGGGCCGCCACGAAGAGCTCCTGGCGCGGCGCGGCATGTACTACGAGCTGGTGCAGAAGCAGCTGGGTGCGGCATGAAACTGTTCAACCCGGGAGGGGAGCGCGGATCGGCGATGTCGTATGCCGGCCTGCTGGAAAAGATCGAGATCATGCGCTCGACCTTGCGCTGGGCGACCCGGATCGAACGCCCCGATATCGAAAAGCTGCTGCGCCAGGCCAATACCTTGCGCGACGAGGTCATGCAGCTCTCGCACAAGGAGCGCTTCGTGCAGGCCGTCAGCAAAGGGACGGCGGACGGCGAAGCGGCCGAGGCGCCGGCCGAATTGTCCACCGGCGAACGCCGCCAGGCGCTGCTGGCGCGCAGCTTCGTGTTCGAGGGCACCTTCGGCGACAATCCCAAGCTGCTCGACGCGCTCGAGATTGCCGAGAAAGCCGCCCCCACCGACCTGCCGGTGCTGGTGGACGGCGAAAGCGGGACCGGCAAAGAGCTGATGGCCAAGGTGATCCACGCCAATGGTTCGCGCGCCGACAAGCCGTATATCTCCGTCAATTGCGGCGCGATCCCCGACAGCCTGCTCGAATCGGAACTGTTCGGCCACAAGAAGGGCGCCTTCACCGGCGCCGCCAACGACCGCAAGGGCAAGTTCGAAAGCGCCCACAAGGGCACGATCTTCCTGGACGAGATCGGCGAGCTGCCGCTGCCGGGACAGGTCAAGCTGCTGCGGGTGCTGCAATCGCACGAAATCCAGCGCGTCGGCTCGGACGAGACCATCGCCGTCGATGCGCGCATCGTGGCGGCCACCAACAAGAACCTGCGAAAGCTGATCGAGCAGGGGAGCTTCCGCGAAGACCTGTTCTACCGGCTAAGCGTGATCCACGTGACCCTGCCGCCGCTGCGCGACCGCAAGGACGAGATTCCCTTGCTGATCGCCTATTACGGCGACGAAGCGGCCGAGGCGCTCAAGCGGCGGCCGGTGGCGCTGACGCCGCGCCTGCGCAGCTTCCTGCTGCGCTATTCGTATCCGGGCAACATTCGTGAACTGCGCAATCTGCTCTACCGCTTGTCCTGTCTGGCCGGGGAGACGGCCGACCTGGCGCACCTGCCCGAGGACATCCGTCCCACTGCGGCCCGCCCAGGCGCGGCGCCAGGCGCGCCCGCGGCCGGGATCTCGCTGGCCGAGGCGAAACGCGCCGCCAGCGACGACGCGGAACGCGATTGCTTGGAGCGCGGCCTGCAGGAGGTAGGAGGCACGGTAGCGGAGCTCGCCCGGCGCTGGGACATGAACCGCTCGCACCTGCAGATCCTGCTGAAGAAGCACGGCCTGCACTCGAAGGATTTTCGCAAGGAATCTTGATTTGTTTTAAATAAATGTGATGTTGCATTCAGCTTGGCCGTGAAAAGAAAATGCTGTAGCAACAGCGGTTCCAACCGCTTCCAAAGCTCGGTGCAGTTCCAGCGCTCGACCACCGACATTGAATTCGCAACTGTCTATATATTTTTATTTGTTTGATTTAGCGTTACTTCCCTCGCCGCTGCACGGATCTGCTGGCGGATACTGAGGGGCACAGTCCCAGTCCTGATTAGAGAGCTATTACTTTTTGCGTTTTTTGAAGATGTCCTGTCATCTCAAAAGGAACAGAGACACCAAAACATTGTATGGCCTGGTCAATCAGAGGTGGTTTGATTTCCTCATCCCCGCTATATAGCGTGAACGAAATGTCGGCCTTGGCCGCCAACCCAATCGTTTCTTTGAGGCAAAATTTACACTTAACCTTATCCAATGTCTGAAGTCGTTTGGAAACATCGCCCGAGACATAGGTAAACATTGTCCTAAACTTTGAGACGACATAAATCTGATTTCCTATGTTTAAGAAATTGTAATATGCCTCACCCTCATCACTGTCGAAATCGGGTTTAGTGACGACTGTTAGTCCACCTACACTTACCGGCCCAATCCCTACAGCGTCTATCAGAAAGGATATCCACATATCAGCTCCCTTGTTTAGTTATTCATGTGCTGACTCCAGAATATATCTTGCAACGAATTGCTCCTTCGCAAATCCACATTTATAATACTTTCCTCGTCCGCCGAACTCTATAGTGTTCTATAGGGTTTAGTTCGCCTATGTCTTCTGAAGGATAGATCATAAGGCAGGGTTGATCATCGTCCGGTCGGCCGACAGATCTTCTGCGTGCACTACCACGGCAGTGACGTTGTCGCGGCCCCCACTGGCCAGCGCCATCGCGATCAGCTCCTGGGCCGCGCGCTCGCAGTCGGCATTCGCCAGGACTGTCGCGATGGATTGCTCGTCGACAGGGTTGCTGAGGCCATCGCTACAGAGGAGGAACACGTCCCCGTCGCGCACCGCCAGCGGGGCGACATCGAACTCGATCGTGTCGGAGGCGCCGATCGCGCGCGTGATCATGTTGGAGCCGACCGCGGCGGCGGCGGCATCCGCGCCGCGCGCCCTGAGCTCCTCGGCCTGGCTGTGGTCGCGGGTCAGCTGCTGCAGGCGGCCCTGGCGGTACAGGTAGATGCGGCTGTCTCCCGCCCACAGGCTGGCCGTGTCCCGCCCGCAAGCGAGCAGGGCGACCACGGTGCTGCCGATGACGGGGACGTGGCGTTCGAGCGCGCTGCTGCGCAACGCCTGGTTCACATGGCTCAGGCCGGCGCGGGCGGAGGCGATGAAATCCGCCAGGTCGAGGGGAGGGGGCAAGGCGGCGAGCGCATCCACGACGGCGCGGCTGGCCAGGTCGCCGAAAGCGTGTCCGCCCATGCCGTCCGCGACAGCCCACAGTCCGCGCTCGGGCTGGACGAGGTAGGCATCCTCGTTGCGGCTGCGGACCGGGCCGACGTCCGTGCGCGCGGCAGAGGTCCAGTGGAAGGCGCTGTCGCAGCTCATCGCATCGCCGGTTTTCCTTTCCTCCGGGTCTAGCGCAGCGCGTTGTTCACGCTGCTTTCATCCACGACGACATCGAGCGTGGCGCCCGCGCCGGAATTGATCACCGACACCGTCTGGAACTGGTTGATCATCTGGTCGGCGAAATTGTTGATCTGGTAGAAGTTGATGACCGGGGCCTGGGAAGGCAAGCGGTCCACGAAAGGCCTGATCCAGCCAAATACCCAGGGAGCGCCGGCGCCGCGAATGGCCGACATCGCTTCGCGATCCAGCGGCGTGCTGACGGGAAGGTCCTTGATGGTAATGCTAGCCATGGTGCATCTCCGTGAAAGGGAAGGAGACAGGAGGCCTGTCTCCCCAGTGTAGACCAAGAATGCGCGGTCGTCCGGGCCTTTTTTGCGCTCAGCGCTGGACGATCTTGTTTTCGCCGTCTTGCGACACGTGGCTGTTCACGTGCACGCCGCCCACGAAGGCCGAACCGTTGGCGGTGGCGGTCAGGACTTCCTGCGCCTGGCCCAGGTTCTGGACCGCGGTGATCGAGGAGTCGTGGCGCGGTGCGTATACCAGGTCGCCCAACTGGTAGGAAGGCGAACCCATCTTCCAGCCGCCGCGCACGGCGGCAAGGGTCGGACGGTCCAGGTGTTCGTTGCGCGAGAGGTCGCTGATGATCAAGGTTTTCATGTGCTGCTCCTGAATGAATGGATGGGGATGAGGGTGTCTGGCTTAGAACACGGCCTGGTTGCGGGCCCACAGCGAAGCGTCCAGGTCGATGTCCGGGCCCTTGAAGCCGGCGCCGATCACGCCATTATTGTTGAGCACGTTGATGCCGATTTGCTGGAACTGGCCGATCTGCTGGTTCACGTTGACATTGACGTTCACGTCCTTGCCGAAGGCATGGCCGCCCCGGACGGACGACATGGCCTGGTGGTCGAGGGGGGCGCTGTGCGCCAGGTCTTGGATTGCGATGGACGACATGGTGTTCTCCTGAATGAATGATGGCGGGACGCTGCGCGGTGGATTGAAGCACCGCGCAGCGGCGGCGATGCTTAGCCGATGATCTTGTTCTGGCCGTTCTGGTCCACGTGGCTGTTCACGTGCACGCCCTTGACGAAGGCCGAGTCGTTGGCGGTGGCGGTCAGGACGCTCTGGTCCTGGAACAGGTTCTGGGTGGCGGTGATCGACGAGTCGACGTTCGGCGCATAGGTCAGGTCGCCCAGCTTGTATTGCGGCGAGAACATCCGGAAGCCGCCGCGCACGGCGCTCATGGCGCTGCGGTCGAGTTGTTCGGTACGGGCCAGGTCGGCGATGATCAGGGTTTTCATGGTCGTGCTCCTTAATGGTGTGTGTGCGTAATTGATGTGTGGGGAAATCAGCGGCGGACGATCAGGTTTTCACCGTGCTGGTCGACATTGCTGTTGACGTGCACGCCGCCGACGAAGGCCGAGCCGTTGGCGGTGGCGGTCATCACTTCTTGCACCTGGCCCAGGTTCTGGGAGGCGGTGATCGAAGAGTCCTTGCTCGGGGCGTAGAACACGTCGCCATATTGGTAGCTGGGCATGCCCATTTTCCAGCCGCCGCGCACGGCGTTCATGGTGTTGCGGTCCAAGTCTTCGGTGCGGGCCAGGTCGGTGATGGTCAAGGTTTTCATGCTGATTTCTCCTAAGTAGTGAGTGGTGTTTGGCGAGCATTTTGGTTGGCGCTCGATAGACATTGAGCAGATTGCGTGCCAGGTCCGCGTCACGCGCTCGTCGCGAACGCAAGTCATTGAATGCAAAAGAGTTTTATAGGATCCGGCCAGGAGGCAGAGGAAAATGGTGGCGATGGCGCACGAGGGGCTGATGGCGCCGCCCAAACACGTAGCGCCATGCTGTTTGGCGCCGCCCAACACCAAAGCCGGTGTGAAACAAGCGAAAAAAAACCGTTCAGTATGCGGCTGAACGGTTTCGCAAGAGGTGGACGAGGCTAGTGCGCTTTGGGGCCTTGAAGGTTAACGGGGTCCATCCCATTGCTGGGATGGAGGAAGGTGATCCAGGCGGGGTCTGCTCAGAAGACCGCCTTGTTCTCCGCCCACAATGATGCGGCCACATCGATATCGGGGCCCTTGAAGCCGGCGCCGATCACGCCGTTGTTGTTCAGGACATTGATGCCGATTTGCTGGAACTGGCCGATCTGCTGGTTCACGTTGACATTGACGTTGACGTCCTTGCCGAAGGCATGGCCGCCGCGGACGGACGACATGGCGTGGTGGTCGAGGGCGGCGCTGTGCGCCAGGTCTTGGATTGCGATGGACGACATGGTGTTCTCCTTGGTTGGGGCGGGGCGCTTCGCGGGAACCCGGCGGGCTCCCGCGAAGCCGCAGGCTTAGCCGACGATCTTGTTCTGGCCGTCTTGCGACACATGGCTGTTCACGCTCACGCCGTGGCCGATGAAGGCGGCGTCGTTGGCCGTGGCCGTGAGCACGCTCTGCTGCTGGCCCAGGTTCTGGACCGCGGTGATCGACGAGTCGTGGCTCGGTGCGTAGGTCAGGTCGCCCAGCTTGTAGGAAGGCGAGTACATGCTCCAGCCGCCACGCACGGCGCTCATGGCGCTGCGGTCGAGTTGTTCGGTGCGGGCCAGGTCGGCGATGATCAGGGTTTTCATGGTCGTGCTCCTTAATGGTGTGTGTGTGCGTAAATGATGTGTGGGGAAATCAGCGGCGGACGATCAGGTTTTCACCGTGCTGGTCGACATTGCTGTTGACGTGCACGCCGCCGACGAAGGCCGAGCCGTTGGCGGTGGCGGTCAACACTTCCTGCACCTGGCCCAGGTTCTGGCTGGCGGTGATCGAAGAGTCCTTGCTCGGGGCGTAGAACACGTCGCCGTACTGGTAGCTGGGCATGCCCATTTTCCAGCCGCCGCGCACGGCGTTCATGGCGTTACGGTCCAGGTCTTCGGTGCGGGCCAGGTCGGTGATGGTCAAGGTTTTCATGCTGATTTCTCCTAAGTGGTGAGTGGTGTATTGGCGAGCATTTTGGTTGGCGCTCGATAGACATTGAGCAGATTGCGTGCCAGGTCCGCGCGATGTGTTCGCCGTGATCACAAGCCATTGAATACAAAGGGGTTTTGGTGAGGGTGGCGAGCCAGCGGTGGCAAGCGGGCACGCGTAGCCACGGGCCGGGTGATGGCGCGCTTCCAACAAGTCGCGCTAGCCTGTTTGGCGAGGCCCAACACCATCATCTGGATCGCGCGCGCAAAAAAAACCGTTCAGCTTTTGACTGAACGGTTTCGTGTGGGTGGACCAGGATTTAGCGCGATGGCGGCCTTGTGGCGGCAGCTTGTGCGGCGCTGCCGGCCGAGATGTCGTAGAGCCGCACGCGCCTGGCGGCGGGACGGACAAGCACGCCGCCGCCAGCCCGCATGCGCGAGCCGCCGGCGATCGCGAGCATTGCTTTGCGATCGAGTTCGGTGCTTTCCGTCAGGTCCTTGATGACGATGCTAGCCATGATGCCTCCTTCGGATGGATGGTTAACGGGGTCCATCCCATTGCTGGGATGGAGGAAGGTGATCCAGGCGGGGTCTGCTCAGAAGACCGCCTTGTTCTCCGCCCACAGCGAAGCGGCCACATCGATATCCGGGCCCTTGAAGCCGGCGCCGATGACGCCGTTGTTGTTCAGGACATTGATGCCGATTTGCTGGAACTGGCCGATCTGCTGGTTCACGTTGACATTGACGTTGACGTCCTTGCCGAAGGCATGGCCGCCGCGGACGGACGACATGGCGTGATGGTCGAGGGCGGCGCTGTGCGCCAGGTCTTGGATTGCGATGGACGACATGGTGTTCTCCTTGAATGGGGCGGGCGCTTCGCGGGAACCGGCGTGGCTCCCGCGAAGCCGCTGGCTTAGCCGACGATCTTGTTCTTGCCGTCCTGCGACACGTTGCTGTTCACGCTCACGCCATGGCCGATGAAGGCGGCGTCGTTGGCCGTGGCCGTCAGCACGCTCTGCTGCTGGCCCAGGTTCTGGACCGCGGTGATCGACGAGTCGTGGCTCGGCGCGTAGGTCAGGTCGCCCAGCTTGTAGGAAGGCGAGTACATGCTCCAGCCGCCGCGCACGGCGCTCATGGCGCTGCGGTCGAGTTGCTCGGTGCGGGCCAGGTCGGTGATGGTCAGTTTATTCATGGCGATTCTCCTCAAAAGTATAGTCAGTTTGCTGGGGTTGCGAAGGGCTTCAGCCGATGATCTTGTTCTGGCCGTTCTGGTCCACGTGGCTGTTCACGTGTACGCCCTTGACGAAGGCCGAGTCGTTGGCGGTGGCGGTCAGGACGCTCTGGTCCTGGAACAGGTTCTGGGTGGCGGTGATCGACGAATCGTGGGTCGGCGCATAGGTCAGGTCGCCCAGCTTGTATTGCGGCGAGAACATCCGGAAGCCGCCGCGCACGGCGCTCATGGCGCTGCGGTCGAGTTGTTCGGTACGGGCCAGGTCGGCGATGATCAGGGTTTTCATGGTCGTGCTCCTTAATGGTGTGTGTGCGTAATTGATGTGTGGGGAAATCAGCGGCGGACGATCAGGTTTTCACCGTGCTGGTCGACATTGCTGTTGACGTGCACGCCGCCGACGAAGGCCGAGCCGTTGGCGGTGGCGGTCATCACTTCTTGCACCTGGCCCAGGTTCTGGGAGGCGGTGATCGACGAGTCCTTGCTCGGGGCGTAGAACACGTCGCCGTACTGGTAGCTGGGCATGCCCATTTTCCAGCCGCCGCGCACGGCGTTCATGGCGTTGCGGTCCAGGTCTTCGGTGCGGGCCAGGTCGGTGATGGTCAAGGTTTTCATGCTGATTTCTCCTAAGTGGTGAGTGGTGTTTGGCGAGCATTTTGGTTGGCGCTCGATAGACATTGAGCAGAATGCGTGCCAGGGCCGCGCCATGCGCCCGCAGCGAACGCAAGTCGTTGAACATAAAGGGAATTTAGAGAGGGTGGCGGGAAGGCAGTGGCAAGTCGGCATGCGCGCCCCTGGGCACGGTGACGGTGCGCTACCAACAGTTCGCGCGATCCTGTTCGGCGAGACCCAACACCAGGCAAGCCGAGCGCGCTCGATACGGCGCGAAGGCTTGATCATCTGGCATTTCGTGCTAGTCTCAATCTAAGGCGCTCGGGATAGCCACACTCAAAATCATGGACAACTTCGCTCAGGCGATACACCAGTTGCAGAGCGGCGCCCTGCAGCGTCCCGAGTTCTTTGCGCAGCTCGACCGCGCGCTGGCGAACACGACCGATAGCGCGGGCCGCTTGCTGGAAGTCCTGAGTACCGAGCACAGGCGCAAGGCGCTGCCTATCGAGGTGTATACCGAAGTGCAGCACCGCATCGAGCGCCTGATCGCCGCGCGCCAGCGCGAGGGCGGCGACGATACCTTTGTCCAGACCAAGCCCGGCGCCCGCACGGTGCGCGATCCGTCTCCCTTGCCGCCGATGCCGCCGCCCGGCGACGACGAGGGCGAGCCCGAACGCATGAAAGGGGTGGGCGATACCCTCAACGGCCGCTTCGTGCTGGAGGAATGCGTCGGCTTTGGCGGCATGGGTACCGTCTACAAGGCGCTCGACCTGCGCAAGCTAGAGGCCTCGGACCGCAAGCCCTACATCGCCATCAAGGTCCTGAACGTCCAGTTCCGCGGCCACCCGAAATCGCTGATCGCCCTGCAGCGCGAGGCGCGCAAGGCGCAGGCGCTGGCCCATCCCAACATCGTCTCGGTCTACGACTTCGACCGCGACGGCCAAATGGTCTACCTGACCATGGAGTTCCTGCAGGGTAAGCCGCTGAGCCAGGTGCTGCGCGTGCAGGGATTCAGCGGCATGCCGTATGCGCAAGTGCTGCCCATCGTCACCGGCATGGGCAATGCGCTGGCATATGCGCACGGGCGCGGCTTCGTCCATTGCGACTTCAAGCCCGGCAATGTGATCCTGACCGACTCGGGCATCGTGAAGGTGATCGACTTCGGGATCGCGCGCGTGTTCCAGAAGACCGAGGAAGACGCCGACGTGACTGTGTTCGATCCGGGCAGCCTCGGCGCCCTGACCCCGGCCTACGCGAGCCCGGAAATGCTGGAGCACCGCGACCCCGACCCGCGCGACGATATCTACGCGCTGGGCTGCATCACCTACGAGCTGTTGACGGGGCGCCATCCCTACGACCGGGTGTCGGCCCTGCAGGCGCGCGGCGCGGGCATGAAGCCGCAGCGGCCCGCCAAGCTGGGGCGCGCCCAATGGCATGCCCTGCGCTGTGCGCTGGCCCTGGAGCGCGAGGCGCGTACGCCGACGGTGGCGCGCTTCCTGGCCGACTTCGGATCGACTGGCCTGGCGGGACGCAAGGGCTTGATCGCGGGCGCGGCGCTGGGCGGGCTGGCCATCGTTGCAGCGGCAGTGGCGGGCTGGTACTACCTGGAACGGCGGCCAGCGCCCGTGGCGACGGCGGAGGCGCCCGCCGCCGCTGTGTCCGAGCCCAGCTCCGCGCCACCGGCGCCGCAAGCAGCGCCTGCGCCGCCGACTGCCGCCACCTTGGCGGCCGCGCTGGCGCGCATACCCTGCTCGGCGCTGAGCGGCGCCGTCAGCGGCGAAACGGTGGAGGTCCGGGGTTTCCTGTCCAGGTCGGTTGGAGAGCAGGGGGTGAAGAACGCGCTGCTGGCCCTGCCCGGCGTCGCCTCGGTCAAGCTCGACGCGCAACAGGTGGATGCCGACAAGTGCCAGATCGTCTCGACCTTCGCGCCCTACTGGGTGGCGCACCGCCAGGCCGGCGGCGGCGCCGCCATGCGCCTAGCGGGCGCCGCGCCGGGCGGCAAGGCCGAATTGACCGAGGGCGATTCCCTCATGATCGACGTCACCACGCCCGGCGCCGAGTCCTTCATTACCCTCGATTACTATTCGCTGCTGGCCAACGTCACCCACCTGCTGCCCAACCCGCGGGCGCGCGACAGCCGGGCGCCGGCGAATTACACCGCCACCATCGGCAGCCTGGGCGAGTGGGGTATCGGCGCGCCTTTCGGGACCGAACTGGTGGTGCTGGTGACGACGCCCGTGGCGCTGTTCGACACGCCGCGTCCCGTCTCCGAGCCGAGCGCCGCCTATCTGTCGGACGTGGCGAAGCGGCTGGCGCAGATCCAGGCGCAGAGCGGCCCCGGCAGGATCGGTGTCGAGTTCCTGCAGATCAGCACCAGGGCGCGCCGGCGCTAGCCCCGGCCAGCCAGGCTTATTTCAGGCTGCGCGCCACCCGGAAGCCATTCTGGAACTGGCGCACGCTGGCGTCGTAGCGGAAGCGCGTCGACGCGACCATGTAGGGCGCCCCCTCGCGCCAGGAGCCGCCGCGAATGACGCGCACGCGGCAGTTGGGCTCGTCCCAGCTGCGGCTGTCCGTGGGCGCATCCTTGAAGCTGTTGTGCCAGCAGTCGCTGACCCATTCCCACACGCTGCCGCTGGTGTCGTGCAGGCCGAAGGCATTGGCGGCGGAGCTGCCAGCCCTGGCCGGCCCCTCGTTGGCCCAGGGCTGGCCGCATTCCTTGCAATTGGCCTTGCCGGTCGCCATCTGTTCGCCCCACCAGTAGCGCGTGGACGTGCCGCCCCTGGCCGCGTACTCCCACTCGGCCTCGGTCGGCAGGCGGTAGGGTTTGCCGGTGGTGCTGGCCAGCCATTTCACGTACTGCTGGGCATCGTCCCAGCTGACGTCGCGGATCGGCGCGTCAGGAGGGGTGTTGGCGGCCTGGGTGGTCTTCTGGCAGCCGCCGGCGTTCACGCAGGCGTTCCACTGCTGCACGGTGACTTCGAATTTGCCGATCGCGAACGGTGCAGTGATGGCCACGCGGTGCGCAGGCTTCTCGCTGGGATCGCTGTTGTTGCTGCCCATCGTGAAGCTGCCTGCGGGCAGGGCGATCAGCGGCGGGCAGGCGGGACAATCCTTGATCACCGAGCCAGCGGTGGGCCTGGCCGCCGACGCTGCCGGAGCAGCGCTTGCCGGCGCGGGCGCGGGCTGGGCGGGCCGGGAAGGGGGCGGTTTGGCGGCGGTGGCTGGCGCGGTGACAGCCGGTGCGGTCTTTGCCGGCGGCGGCGCCGTTCCCTGGGCCTGGGCCGCGCGCAGGCGGGCGATCCTGGCTTGGGCGAGGGCCGCGAAGCGGCCTTTCGGGTAAGCCTTCAGGTAGGCTTCGTAATCGCTGACGTGTTGGCTGTCCTTGATCGATTCCCAGAACGCCAGCTCGAATTGCTCGGCGCTATTCTTGGGAACGACCCCCGCAAGCTGAAGGTCGGCGCTGCGATGCTGGGCCTTTGCCACAGACGCAAAAAGCGGGCCCGCCAGTACGCAAACTATCAAAAGTGTGTGCCACATGAGCGGCTCCTTTTTCATGCTGCGTTTGAGAGGAATTACCTTGCGATCTGACTGAGAGTGTGCCAGATTTAAGAGTATCGATGCACACCTCAGTCCATCTTCGGCGGGAGGTTTCAATCATGCGCCACATCCGGGTTCTTCCTGTGCTGTTTGCGGCATGCCTGCATTGCGGCGCGGCCATTGGCCAGCCGTCCGGCGCACCCGCGGCTGCCCCCGCCAACGCCCAGGTCTACTTCATCTGGCCCCATGACGGCACGGTCATCAACGGCGGCAAGTTCTGGGTCCGGATGGGGCTGCGCAACATGGGCGTCGCGCCCAAGGGAACCAATATTCCCCACACCGGTCACCATCACCTGCTGATCGATACCGAGCTGCCGTCGATGACGGAACCGATCCCCAACGACCGCAACCACCTGCACTTCGGCGCCGGCGAAACCGAAGCCCGCGTCGAGCTGCCGCCAGGCACCCACACCCTGCAGCTGCTGCTGGGAGACAAGGACCACGTGCCGCACAAGCCGCCGATCCAGTCCAAAAAGATCACCATCACGGTGCGCTAGGCTGCGGCGCGGCCCTTGCCGGCGCGCGCTGTCGGAGACCGCAAAGAACAAGGAGAAGACCATGCGCAAACTGTTCGCCGTCGCTGCCCTGACGGGGAGCCTCGCCGCTGTTGCAACGATTGCCGGCATGGCCGTCATGCCGGTGCATGCGGCCGACGCGCCTGCCAACGCCTATTGCTATATCGGCTGGCCGCGCGACGGCGAGGTGATCGCCTCCGGCAAGCCTTTCCGGGTCTGGTTCGGCCTGCGCCATATGGGCGTGGCGCCCAAGGGCGTGAACTTCAGCAATACCGGTCACCATCATTTGCTGATCGATACCGAACTTCCGCCGGCCGGACAGGTCATTCCATCGGATCGCAACCACCTCCATTTCGGCGCCGGAGAAACGGAAACCATGATCGAGCTGCCACCCGGGAAGCACACGCTGCAGTTGCTGATGGGCGACGCGGACCACGTGCCCCATACGCCGCCCGTGAAGTCTAAAAAGATCACGATCACCGTGAGGTGAGCGGATGTCCGGGCGCGCAGGGGAGTCAACCCATGGAACCGAATGCAACATTCTCCGCCGCCGCCGGACCCGTCAGCGCCTACATCGAATGGCTGGGGACGGAATCGGGCAAGCCGGCCGTGTTTCCGCTGCATGACGAAGCGGTGATCGGCCGCGGCCCGCAGGACGCGCTGGCGAACGACAAGAATATCTGCATTCCGGAGCAAACCATCAGCCGCCGCCATGCCCGCATCCGGCGCCGCGGCGCGAATTATTTCATCGAGGACCTGCACTCGCGCAATGGCACCTTCGTGTCGGGCGAGCGCCTCCCGCCGGGCAACTGGCATGCGCTGCGCGACGGCGAAGAGCTGGCGCTGGCCTCGGCCCAGCTGGTGTTCCATTCGCTGATGCTGCCCGAACGCGGCAGCGCGCCGACCGTCATCACCCGGTCGGTCGACGCCACCCGCTTCGCGCCCGTGGTGGACACCCGCAATGCCGGGCGCAGCGAACTGGAGAACACCGTGCACCGCCTGCACGCGATGGCCCAGGTGAGCATCGCGCTCGGCGCCGTCACCGACCAGGAAACCCTGATCGACAAGATCATGAATCTGATCTTCGACCTGTTTCCGCTGGCCGAGCGCGCCTTCATCATGCTGCGTGGAACAGAGCGCGATCCGCCGCGCCCCGTTGCCGCAAGGCGTCGCGGCGGCACGGTGGAAGACCCCGCCCAGCTGCGGATCTCCCACACCATCGTCGACGAAGTCCTGGTGCGCAAGCGCGCCATCCTGTCGGTCGATACGCTGGCCGACCGCCACTTCGGTTCCCACGAGTCGATCGTGGCCCAGGCGATCCTGAGCGTCATGTGCGTCCCGCTGATCATCGGCGACGAGGTGCTGGGCCTGCTCCAGGTCGATACTTCGTCCGACCCCTACGCTTTCCAGGAGGCCGACCTCGAGATCCTGAGCGGCGTGTGCGCCGAAACGGCCGTGGCGCTGAAGAATTTCCAGTTGTATTCGGACATCAAGGGCTTGCTCGACGGCTTCGTATGCGCGTCGGTGCAGGCGATCGAGGAGCGCGATCCCGTCACCGCAGGCCACTCCTTCCGCGTGGCGGGCTACGCCGAAGCGCTGGCGCTGGCGATGGAGCATGCCGGCGACGCCAGCCTGCGCGCCGCCGCCTTCACGCCGGCCCAGCTGCGCGAGATCCGCTACGCAGCGCTGCTGCACGATTTCGGCAAGGTCGGGGTGCGCGAGCACGTGCTGCGCAAGGAAAAGAAGCTGCACCATGCCGACATGCGCCTGCTGGAGGAACGCTTCCGCTACGCGCGCGCCTGCCTCGAGCGCCATGCCTGGCGCAGCCTGGCGGAACGCCACCTGCATGGCGAGCTCAGCATGACGGAGTTCCGCCGCGAGCGCGAGCGCATCGAGGCCGAGCTGCTGGCCGAGGGCGCGCGCCTGGACGGCTTCCTGGAGCTGATCGTGCGCGCCAACGAGCCCTCGGTCTCGCACACCGAGCCGCCCGCCGAACTCGACGCGATCCGCTGCCACGCCTGCACCGGCGCCGACGATCCAGGGTTCCGGCTGCTGAACGACGAGGAATTCAGCGCCCTCAACATCGGCAAGGGCTGCCTGACGCCGGACGAACGCCGCCAGATCGAGGCCCACGTGGCCGATTCGTATTCTTTCCTGATCCTGATTCCCTGGACCCGCGAGCTGGCCGGGGTACCCGCGATCGCCCACGGCCACCACGAAAAGCTGGACGGCTCCGGCTATCCGATGGGCTTGCGGGACGGGCAGATCAGCCTGCAGACCCGCATCCTCACCATCAGCGACATCTACGACGCGCTGACCGCGCGCGACCGTCCCTACAAGCAGGCGGTGCCGCCCGAACGGGCGCTCGACCTGATCGCCGAGGAGTGCCGCGCCGGCCACCTGGACGAACGGCTGTTCAGGGTGTTCGTCGATTCGAAGGCTTGGGAAAAAGGCGGCGAGCTGCGCGCCAACACATGAGGGGGCTCCATGAGACCGACATCGAGCAGGTTCAAGAGACAGGCCCTGGCCGGCGCCATGCTGGCGCTGCTGTGCGGCTGCGCCGATGTCAGCATGAAGCCTTACCAGCGGCCCGAGACCCCGGCCAAGACGGCCTGGTCGAGCCAGCAGGGCTTGCCGGTCGCGCCCAGCGAGATGATCGCGCCGGACTGGTGGCGGCAATTCCGCGATCCCTACCTGGACCAGCTGGTCGAGCGCGCCCTGGGCGCCAACTTCGACCTCAAGATCCTGGCTGCCCGCATCCGGGTGGCGGGCGCGGAACTCGACGAGGCGCGCGCCGGAGCCTTGCCGACCCTGGATGCCGGCGCGGGCGCCAGCTTCGAGAAGAGCACCGGCCAGAAATTCACCAAGCAGTTCAATCTCGGCACCCAGGTCAACTGGGAAATCGACGTCTGGGGCAAGGTGGCCAAGGGCGTGGAAGCCCAGACCGCCGAATTCAAGGCTACCGAGGCCGACTGGCGCGCCGGTTACCTGAGCCTGGTGTCGGACGTGTCGACCACGTACTTCCAGATCATGCAATTCGACGAGATGGTCGCCCAGCAGGACAAGACCCTGCAAAAGAACCGGGATATCCTGGCCGCCTACGAGGCAATGATGCAGCAGGGCCTGGTGCCGCAGACCCGGGTGATGCAGCAGCGCGCCGAAATCAACCGCATGAGCAAGGACTTGATCGAACTGCAGCGCTTGCGGGCGCTGGCCGCGAATGCGCTCGCGACCCTGCTCGGCACGCCGGCCGGCGACCTCCAGGTGCCGCCCGGTTCCCTCCAGCAGCGCGTGCAGCTGCCCACGGTGCCGGAAGGGCTGCCCTCCGAGCTCCTCAAGCGCAGGCCGGACGTGGTCGCCGCGGAGTACCGGGTGCTGGTGGCCTACGACCTGGTGGGGCAGTCCAAGCTGGCCCAGCTGCCGTCGATCAGCCTGACGGGACGCGGCGGGACCTCCAGCTTCGCGCTCGGCTCCCTGCTCAAGTCCTTCACCTTCGGCCTGCTCCCGAGTATCAACTTCCCGATCTTCGACCCGAGCGTGAAGGCGCGCATCAAGACCAGCGAAGCGCGCACCGAGGTGGCCGAGCAGCAGTACCGGCGCGTGGTGATGGGCGCGTTCGAGGAAGTCGAGAACGCGCTGGTCAACCTGGACGCCCACCGCCGCCAGCGGGTCGAGCTGCAGGCGCAGTCCGAGCAGCTGGCCACGGTCGCCACCCAGGTGGAGGCCCAGCTCAAGGAGGGCATGGTGTCGCAGCTGGAAGTGTTCGAGGCCCAGCGCAGCCTGCTGTCCGCGCAGCTGGCGCTGCTGGCCAACCACCAGCAGATCCTGTCCGACACCGTGACCTTGTACAAGGCCCTGGGCGGGGGCTGGCCGGCCGTGGAGGTGCGCAATGCCGCGCGCAATTGAGGGCGGAGCCCTGGGGAGCGCCGTATCATGGCTGCCGAAATGATGGCGGCGCCTCCGCGCACCGGGCCGGACAGCGCGGCCGGCACGGCGTCGATGATCGTGCTCGAGCCGGTCTCGCATCCCGAACTGGAACCGATCCGCATCCCCGACAGCCTGTTCGCCATCGGCCGCACCGAAGCGCCTTTCGACAACTATCCCGCCGGGCTCGCCGGCGACCTGTCGCGCCGCCATGCGCGCATCTTCTGCGAGCACGGCGCCGTGTACCTGGCGGACCTGGGCAGCAAGAACGGCACGACGGTCAACGGCGTCGCCGTCAAGCAGGCGATCGCGCCCCTGCACAACGGCGACCTGGTGGGCTTCGGCAAGACGCTCAGCTACCGGGTGCGCCTGGAACAGGCCGCGCGGCCGGCCGGGCTGTCGCGCCCGTCCAGCCTGACGCTGTGGCCGGAGAACGCCGGCGCGGACGTCCAGCCGATCGTCGTCACCGAGTTTCCCTTCCTGATCAGCAAGGCCGACGACAGCTTCGCGCGCTACCGCGACAGCAGCCCGGCCCAGCTCAACTACCTGTCGCGGCGCCATGCGCACGTGTTCCTCAAGGGCGGGGAGCTCTACCTCGAAGACCTGGGCAGCACCAATGGCAGCTTCGTCAACGGCGTGCGGCTGCAGGAGCATGCGGTCGCGCTGCATGACGGCGACGTGCTGGCCTTCGGCGGCCGGCATTTCGTCTACCGGGTGGAGGTGCAAAGGGCGGCCGAGCCCGACCCCACCCTGACGCGCATCGGCGCGCTGGCCGGCGCGGCTGCGGCCGCCAGCGATGCCGACAAGACCACCTTCGTCGCGGCCGCCGATTCCTTCCTGGAGATCTTCTGCGTCGATGCTGGGCCTGGACAGGACGACACACCGCAGGCGTCCGCGCCGCCGGCGCAGATGGAGGACGAGCCGGGGCCGGGCAGCAAGTTCGCGCTCATGGTGACGGGACTGTACAAGGCCTTCGGCGGCAAGCGCAAGCTCGACCTGCACCGGGTACGGACCTGGAGCCTGGCTGCGGCCGCGATGATCATGGTGCTGGGCTGGGCGCTGTTCGCGCTCGAGGGGCCGGAGGGCGAGGTCGAGGGCTTGCTGGCCGACGGCGCCTATGCGCAGGCGGCGGCGGTCGCCAGCCAGGCCCTGGCCCGCGACCGCGGCAACGCCCGGCTGGCGGCCCTCGGCACGGAAGCCGTGCTCAAGGCGGGACTGCCGGACTGGATGGCGTCGCTGCGCGCGGGACAGTACCGGCGCGCGGCCAGCCAGGTCGACGCGATGCGGCGCCAGGCCCGCGATAATCCCGAGCTCGCAACTTTGCTGGCCGAGCTGGACTGGATCGTGCAGCTGAAGTCCTTCGTTGCCGCCAGGGGCGGCGCCCAGGCGCCGGTGCGCGATGCGGCCGACCGCGCCGGGGTCGAACGGGTGCTCAAGCAATGGGAAGAGCAGAACGAGGCCCACCAGCGCGCCTTCGCGACCATTTCCGCCCACGTGCCCGCCTACCGCGACGCCTACGCCGATGCGCTCAGCGAGCTGCGCAGGCTGGCCCTGGTGCGAGGCCAGTCATGAAAGCGCAAACCCTGACCCCGTTGACCGAGGCGCTCGAGGACCACAGCGCCGAGGGGATCTCCATCCTGACCGCCGATCCCTGGCGCTACAGCCAGGCCCTGGTCTACACCATGGTCGGGCTGGTGCTGGCGGCGCTGCTGTGGTCCTTCTTCGGCCATGCCGACGTCCTGGTGACGGCGAACGGGACACTGGTGCCTGCCTCGGAGGTGCGGCGCCTGTATGCGCCCATCGACGGCGAGCTGAGCAACATCTACATCGCCGAGGGCCAGCCGGTGAACAAGGGCGACGTGGTGGCGCGCATCTACGCCCGGGGCGCGATCGAGGCGGCCAGGAATGCACTCGAGGCGCGCCTGAAGCTCGAGGATGCGGAACGCGAATGGCAGGAGTTCCCCGAGAAGAAGGCGCTGATGGAAAGGCGCGCCGCAGCGCTCAAGGAGGCGGTCGGGGTCGAAGCGCGCCAGCTCGAGCGCCGCACTGGCGAGGGCAGCAGCAGCCTGTCGCAAAGCCAGCAGGCGCAGCTGCAGGAAGCCCGCACCAACTTCGAGGACGCCCGCCGCGCCCGCGACGCGGCAAAGGACGAGGCCGACAAGTACGCGCGCCTGTTCGCCTTGCCCGGCGGGGGCGGCGTGTCGCAACTGCAGGTCGAAAGCAAGAAGAACGCGCAGCTGGCGGCCGAGAACGCCATGCGCGTGGCCCAGGCGCGCATCGCGGAGCTCAGCGCACGCCAGCGCCTGGAATCGAGCCAGGCCAGGTCGGAACTCGAGACCGGCGAGCAGGAGCTGACCCGGCTGCGCCTGCAGTCCGAGGCGGCCGACCGGGAAGTCGCCAACGCCGAGGACAAGCTGCGCCTGCAGGTCCAGACGGCGCGCCTGGTGGCCGAGGCCGCGGCGCGCATCAAGTTCGAGAACATCGACAAGGAAAACTTCCTGCGCATCGTCGCACCGGTCGACGGCGTGATCACCGAAGTGACCTCGACCCAGCCCGGCGACAAGATCCAGGCCAACGCGCCGCTGGGCGGCATCGCGCCCAAGGATGCGAAGCCGGTGCTCAAGATCGAGATCGCCGAGCACGACCGGGCTTTCGTGCGCGAAGGCCAGGCGGTGCAGCTGAAGTTCAATGCCTTTCCCTACCAGCGCTATGGCCTGGTCCAGGGCACGCTGCAGTCCATCTCGCCGGCGACGCGGCCTTCGCCGCAGAGCAAGCAGCCGGTGTACGAAGGGCGTGTTACCTTGTCCCAGGACCACTACAAAGTGGGCGAGACCAGCTATCCGCTGCGCTACGGAATGACGGCGGTGGCGGAGATCGTGGTGCGCGAGCGGCGCCTGATCGACCTGGCGCTCGATCCGTTCAGGAATGTCGGCGGGTGAACGGCCTGTAGGGGCTGGAGCAGATGCCGCCGGCTAGTGTGTGATCCAACGGGCAACGAAAACATGAGGGAGAGCCAAGCGGTGGACGATTGCGTTTGACAGTGCGCGAGTGCACTGTTCCCAACAGCTTTTTCTTGCAAACTAGCCGACAGAAAAAGCGAAAACGGAGGTGAACGCGATGTCGACCGCATCCGCCACGGTGGAACAGGGCATACGGCTAGCCGGCGTGGGGCGGTTCCAGTACCGCCTCTTCATGATATTCGGCCTGGTCTGGATGGCCGACGCCATGCAGGTGCTGTCGATCGGCTTCAGCGCGCCCTCGATCGCCCAGACCTTCGGGATCGGGGTGCCGCAGGCCCTGCAGACCGGTACGTGGTTCTTCGTCGGGATGCTGGCCGGCGCCTTTGGTTTCGGCCGCCTGGCCGACCGCATCGGGCGCCGGCCGGTGCTGATGTCCGCGGTGGTGGTCGACGCCTGCTTCGGCGTGGCCTCGGCTTTCGCGCCCGACTTCGGCTGGCTGCTGGCGCTGCGCTTCCTGACCGGCGTCGGGGTGGGCGGCACCCTCCCGGTCGATTACACCATGATGGCGGAATTCCTTCCCAGCGACCGGCGCGGGCGCTGGCTGGTGCTGCTCGAATCCTTCTGGGCAGTCGGCACGGTGGCCCTGGCGGTGCTGGCCCTGTTCGCGGTGCGTTGGGGGCCGGATGCCTGGCGCGTGATCTTCTTCGTCACCGGCCTGCCGGCCCTGATCGGCGTGGTGCTGCGCCTCTACGTGCCCGAGTCGCCGATGTACCTGCACCGCAGGGGCCAGGCCGAGCAGGCGCGCGCGGTGCTGGAGCGGGTGGCGAACGCCAACGGACGCGAGGTGGCGATTCCCCCGCTGGATGCGGCGGTGGCGCCCAAGCAGCCGCTGTCCGCGCTGTTTTCGAACCAGCTGAGAAGGCGCAGCCTGTCGCTGTTCGTGGCCTGGGCCTTGACATCGATCGCCTATTACGGCGTGTTCGTCTACCTGCCGGTCAAGCTGAGTGCCGAGGGCTTCGGCTTCATGCGCGGCCAGGAATTCCTGATCCTGCTGGCGCTGGTGCAACTGCCCGGCTTTGCCCTGTCGGCCTATGGCGTGGAGCGCTGGGGGAGGAAGCCGACCCTGGTCGGCTTCCTGCTGCTGAGCGCAGCGGGCTGCATGTTCTACAGCCTGGGCGGCACCACTGCGGTGGTGGTCGGCGCGACCCTGTTGATGAGCTTTGCGCTGCTGGGGACCTGGGGCGCCTTGTATGCCTTCACGCCCGAGGTGTATCCGACCGACCTGCGCGCCAGCGGCATGGGCATGGCGGGCGCCGTGGCCCGCTTCGGCGGCCTGTTCGCGCCGGCCATCGTGGCGCCGGTGATGGCGACCCATTTCACCCTCGCGCTGGCCATGCTGGCCGGCTTCCTGGCGCTGGGCGCGCTGGCGATCCTGAATGTCGACGTGGAGTCGCGCCAGCGCGCCCTGGAGTAAGCGTCAGCCGGCCAGGCCCAGGTCCGTGCTCGCCTGTTCGCGCAGCAGGTACTTCTGGATCTTGCCGGTCACCGTCATCGGGAAGCCCTCGACGAAGCGGATATAGCGCGGAATCTTGTAGTGGGCGATCTGCCCCTGGCAGAACTGGCGGATCTCCTCGGCGTCCGCCTGCATGCCGGGACGCAGGACGATGCAGGCGCACAGCTCCTCGCCGTACTTCGGGTCGGGCACGCCGACGCACTGCACGTCCAGCACCTTGGGGTGGCGGTACAGGAATTCCTCGACCTCGCGCGGATAGATGTTCTCGCCGCCGCGGATCACCATGTCCTTGGCGCGCCCGACGATGGCCGCGAAGCCCTGTTCGTCGATCACGGCCAGGTCGCCGGTGTGCAGCCATCCGGCGGCGTCGATGGTCTCGCGGGTCTTTTCCTCGTCGTCCCAGTAGCCGAGCATGACGGAATAGCCGCGGGTCAGCAGTTCGCCCTTGACGCCGCGCGGGACGATCCTGCCGTCGGCGTCCACGATCTTGACTTCCAGATGCGGATGCACGCGGCCGATGGTGGACACGCGCAGCGGCGCCGGGTCGTCCACCGAGCTCTGGAAGCTCACCGGCGAGGTTTCGGTCATGCCGTAGGCGATGGTGATCTCGCCCATGTGCATCTTGCCGATCACCCGGCTCATCACCTCGGCCGGGCAGGGCGAGCCGGCCATGATGCCGGTGCGCAAGGTCGACAGGTCGTAGCGGGCGAAATCCGGATGGTCGAGCAGGGCGATGAACATGGTCGGCACGCCGTGCAGGCCGGTGCAGCGTTCGGCCTGCACGGTCGCCAGCACCGCGCCAGGTTCGAAGCTCTCGCCGGGGAAGACCATGGCGGCGCCGTGGGTCACGCAGGCCAGGTTGCCGAGCACCATGCCGAAGCAATGGTAGAGCGGGACCGGGATGCACAGCCGGTCCTGACTGCCGAGCTTCATCGCCTCGCCCACGAAGAAGCCGTTGTTCAGGATGTTGTGGTGGGTCAGGGTGGCGCCCTTGGGCGCGCCGGTGGTGCCCGAGGTGAACTGGATGTTGACGGGCTCGTCGAACTGCAGCCCCGTCTCGATCGCGGCCAGGTGCGCGCGCTGCCCGGCGCTCGGGGGCGCGAGCAGGGTGTCGAAGCCGCGCATGCCCGGGGTCTGGCCGCTGCCCAGGCGGATCACATGGCGCAGCTGGGGCAGGCGGACGGCATGCAGCCGGCCCGGCGCGCTGGCGCGGATCTCGGGCACGACGTCCTGCAGTATCGCGAGATAGTCGCTGGTCTTGAAGGCCGGCGCCAGGATCAGGCAGGCGCACTGGACCTTGCCCAGGACGTATTCGAGTTCGGCGCGGCGGTAGGCGGGGTTGATGTTCACCAGGACCAGGCCGGCGCGCGCGGTGGCGAACTGGACCAGCACCCATTCGGCGCAGTTGGGCGACCAGATGCCGACCCGGTCGCCGGGCTGCAGCCCCAGGGCCAGCAGTCCGGCCGCCAGCGCCGTCACCCGCTCGTCGAACTGGGCATAGGTCCAGCGCACGTCCTGGTGCGGCACCACCAGCGCTTCGTTGTCGGGGTAGCGCGCGGCGATGCGCGCCAGGAAGGGACCGATGGTCTCCCCGATGAGGGGAACATCGTGCGCTCCGTGGACATAGCTCAGGCTTGGGTGCATAGTGTCTCCATGTAATCGCTTGCCGCCAGCATAGCAAAACCATGGCGCAGGCAATCGACGTACACCCCGGACAGTCAGCATCGATGCGGTCAACCAGAGGAGGCCAGCATGGACACCACCAGCCCCGGCGCTGCGGCGAGAACCACCGTGACCACATCTTACGCGACCGACGACTACGGCAAGCTCCTGCTGCGCGCCGTACTCGCGATCCTGATCCTGTTCCACGGCCTGTCGAAACTGAGCGGCGGCGTCGGCCCCATCAGCGGCATGCTGCAGCAGGCCGGCTTGCCGGCCGTGTTCGCCTATGGCGTGTACGTGGGCGAAGTGATCGCGCCGCTGATGATCCTGGTCGGCATCTTCACGCGCCTCGCCGCGCTGGTCGTGGCCGTCAACATGGTGGTCGCGCTCCTGCTGGTGCATACCAAGGAGTTCTTTACCCTGTCGAACACCGGCGGCTGGGCGCTCGAGCTGCAAGGCATGTACCTGGGTGTCGCGCTGGCGGTGGCGCTCCTGGGCGCCGGCCGCTACAGCATCGGGGGGCGAGAAGGGCGCTTCAACTAGGCGCGTGGAAAGGCGATGCTTATATAATCGGCATCATCGGCCGAAGCGCGACCGTTCGGCCACGCCAACTATTCTGAAACGAGCCGATGCCTACGCCAGCCGCCGACGATCCGCATGACGCCCACCGGTCGATCAAGACCGTGCTGGACACGCTTGGCCTCGATGATGACGTCGAAGGCCGCGTCTTTTCCTTCCTGCAGCATCGCATCCGCGACGTCATCTTCGTGCTCGAGGTGTGTGCGCCGGAACAATACCGTTTCATCTACGTCAACGCCGCATTCCAGGCGACTACCGGTATCCCGCCCGAGGCCGTGGTGGGCAAACTGGTCGACGAGGTGATCCCGCCCGAATCGATCGAGCTGGTCCGTTCCAAATACCGGCGCGCCGTCGAGACCGGCGAGAGCGTGCACTGGGACGAGGTATCGAACTACCCCACCGGCACCAAGGTCGGGGAAGTGACGGTCACGCCGGTGCCGGCCGCCGCCGACGGCGGCATCGCGACCCTTATCGGCACCGTGCACGACATCACCGAGCGCTACCAGGCCCAGCAGCATCTGGCCGAACTCGAAGAGCGCTCCCGCCTTGCGCTGGAGGCCTCGGGTTCCGGTTCCTTCGACTGGCATGCGCACACCCGGCAAGTGTATTTGTCCGACAAATGCCGCCAGATACTCGGCCTGGTGGCCGAGCGCATCGACCTCAAGACGGTTACGCTGGAACGCCTGGCGCATCCGGAAGACCGGCCCGCTGCGGCGGCAATGCTGGCCCAGGTGCGGTCGGGAATGCTGCCGACCTTCGCGCTCGAACTGCGCATCCGCCACCTCTACGGGCACTGGGTCTGGGTGCGCTGCCGGGGGCGGGCGCTGCTGGATGGCGAGGGCCGGGTCACGCGGGTGTTCGGCGCCATCTCGGACATCACGCCGAACAAGGAAGCCGAGGAGGCGATGGAGCGCGCGTCGCTGGTATTCGCGCACAGCAGCGACGCGATCGCGATTTCCGACGCCCTGGGGCGCATCGTCATGATCAACCCGGGTTTCACGCGCATGCGCGGCTACGGGGAGGCCGAGATCATCGGCCGCACCGCCGACTTCTACAGCACCGGGATGGAGCGCGAATTCCACGACGAGAGCCTGCGCACCGAAGTCGCCGCGAGCGGCCACTGGAAAGGCGAGTTGTGGAGCCGGCACCGGGACGGGCACCTGATCGCGGAGCAGCGTTCGGTCACCGCCGTCCGGAACCCCAGCGGAGCGGTCAGCCACTACATCGAGATCGCCAGCGACATCACGCGCGCCAAGAAGGACGAGGAACTGCTGTGGCGCCAGGCCAACTACGACAGCCTGACCGGCCTGCCGAACCGCCACCTGTTCATGGACCGCCTGCGCCATGCGATCCGGCACACGCACCGCGGCGAGCATCCGGCCTTCTCGCTGCTGTACATCGACCTGGACCAGTTCAAGGAGGTCAACGACACGCTCGGGCACCCGGTCGGGGACCAGCTGCTGAAGGAAGCGGCGCGGCGCCTGCTGCACTGCACTCGCGACACCGACACCGTGGCGCGCCTGGGCGGCGACGAGTTCACCGTGCTGCTGGTGGACATGCATAACCTCGACAAAGAAGACCCGCACGTGATCGAGCGGGTGGCGCACGATATCGTCGAGGCGATGTCAACCCCTTTCCACGTCGACGGTGAGACCTTGCACCTGTCGGCCAGCATCGGCATCACCCACTTCCCGGACGACGCCGGCGACGCCGACAGCCTGCTGAAGCACGCCGACCAGGCGATGTACGCGGCCAAGCACCTCGGCCGCAACCGCTTCGCCTACTTCTCGCCGGCGATGCAGGAACGGGCGCAGGACCGGCGCAAGATGAGCGACGAACTGCGCCAGGCGATCGAGCGCGGCGAGCTGCAGGTGCACTACCAGCCGATCGTCGAACTGGGCAGCGGCAGGATCGTCAAGGCCGAAGCCCTGCTGCGCTGGCGTCACCCCGAGCGCGGCTGGATCAGCCCCGTCGAATTCATTCCGCTGGCCGAGGAGACCGGCCTGATCTTCGATATCGGCGAATGGGTGTTCCGTACCGCGGTGAGCGATACGGTGCGCTGGGTGCTGGAGCAGGGACAGCCGATCCAGGTCAGCGTGAATGTCTCGCCGCTCCAGATCACCAAGGGCGGCATGAGCTTCGCGCGCTGCATGGCCTTCCTAGAGGCCCAGGGCTTGCCGCGCCACTCGATCGTGGTGGAAGTCACCGAGGGCTCGCTGCTGCAGCACGACCGGACCGTCGAGGACAGGCTGCGCGAAGTCGAGGAGCACGGCATCGCGCTGGCCCTGGACGACTTCGGGACGGGGTATTCCTCGCTGTCCTATCTCCAGCAATACCAGTTCGAGTTTCTCAAGATTGATCGCGCCTTCGTGGGCAACATGCGCACGGGGAGCCGGCAGCTGGCCTTGTGCAAGACCATCATCGCGATGGCGCATACCCTGGGCATGCGCGTCATTTCGGAGGGGATCGGCGACGAAGACGAGGCCGAGCTGCTGCGCGAGGCCGGATGCGACTTCGGGCAGGGTTTCTTCTTCCATTATCCGATGCCGGCCGAACGCTTCGAACATCTGCTGCGGGCGCGTGACGGCTCTTCCGGCGCGCGGGCGGTGTGAGCCGCCAAATCCGAGGACCTGTTGGTCTATATGCACGCCCGTGCACAACTTTCGTTGCAATAAGGTAAAATATATTTCAAGCAACTAAATACCTTATCGCTACGCGTTTCGCTCGCGCCTCTCCTTGGACAACTTACGCACCTTCGCAAGCCTGCGCGGCCGTCTCACATTCATCCTGATCATGCTGGTCCTCTCGGCCTGTGCGCTGGTGGCCGGTATCGCCTTGTCCGTGGTGGAGCAGGAAGGACGCGACAGCATCGGCTCCCAGCAGTTTTCCCTCCTGTCGGCCGCCGCGGAGCACTTGGCGGCGGACATCGACAACAAGCGAATGCTGCTGCGTACCCTCGCCGAGGGCGTTGTTGGCGGCGGCGTGCCCGCCAGGGAAGAGGTGCAGGGCTTGCTCGAAAGGCATGCCGCCTTGCGCTCGCAGTTCGACAGCGTCGTCGTACTCGATCATGGCGGGCGCATCGTGGCGGGCGTCCTGCGCAAGGGCAGACCGGCGCTGGGGGAGCAGCGCTACGACGACCGCCGCTACTTCAGGGCGACGCTGGCGCAGCGCAGAGGCGTCATTTCGGAGCCGGTCATCAGCAAGGTGACGGGCAAGCCGCTCGTAGTGATCACCGAGCCGGTTCTCGACGCGCAAGGCCGGGTCGTCTACATCCTCGGCGGCAGCATCCGTCTCGATCACTCCAGTTTCTTCGCCAAGATCCGGAACCTGAATCCCGGAGAGCGCGGCTACCTGTTCGCGCTGACGGCGGACGGCATGATCCTGCACCACCCGAACACGGCGCGCCTGCTGCGCAACGTGCGGACCGAAGCCGGCACGCCGGTTCCCGCGACGCTCAAGGCGCTGGGCGGCTGGGAAGGCTGGGCCCAGGCCACGGCGAAGAACGGGACTCCCGCCATCCTGACCTACAAGCGCATGCGGGGGACCGGCTGGATCATCGGCTCGGTCTACCCGACGGAAGAAGCCTTCCACGGTATCCACATCGCCCGCGAAACGGCCTGGGTCGACACCGCCGTGGTGGCGCTGCTGGCCGGCCTGGCGGGCTGGTATCTGCTGCGCATGGTGCTCAGTCCGTTGCACCAGCTGCGCCAGGCGGTGGCCGAGGTGGAACTGGGCCAGCGGGGCATCGATGCCTTCGATTTCAAGCGCGACGACGAGATCGGCGCCCTGGCGCGCGCTTTCCACTCGCTCTCGCTCAAGCGCCGCGCGGCGGAGGTCGAACTGGCGCGTATGGCCATGACCGACGCGCTCACCGGCTTGCGCAACCGGCGCAGCCTGGACGAGGCGCTGGGCGCAGCCTACGAGCGGGTCAAGCGTACGCGCAGCACCTTGGCCGTGGCCTTCCTCGACATCGACCATTTCAAGCGCATCAACGACACCTGGGGCCACGAAACCGGGGACCTGGTGCTGCAGGAGTTCGCCCGCCGCCTGACCAGGGCGGTGCGCGTGACCGACGCCGTGTTCCGCCTGGCGGGGGACGAGTTCGTCATCATCTTCGAGTTCGCGGACCCGGCGCAGGGCCTGGACGTGGCGGCGGCCAAGGTGGTGCAGGCGATGCACGCGCCCTTCGTCATCGGCGGGCGCGAACTGTCGGTGACGACCTCGATGGGCGTGGCCGCCGCTCACTGGAACGAGACCGACCCGAAGCGCATCATGGCCGCCGCCGACGAGGCCTTGTACGAGGCCAAGGGCGCGGGACGCGACCGCTATCAGTTGCGCTACCCGCCGGCGAGATCGCTGGCGCCGGGGATCGAGGCCGGCTAGCGCTCCTGGTTGCCGGCGCCGTCGTTCTCGTCCACCTCCGGGGTGCGCGCGGTCGGCAGGTGCCAGCCGTAGCGGATGGCGGCCAGGCGCAGCCCGAAGCACAGCGCGGCGCCTGCAAGCGCGGTGGGAGTGGTGGGCAGCTGCAGCGCGTCGCCGATGACCACCACCGAGGCGCCGGCCAGGGCGGCGACCGCGTAGATGTCGGAGCGGAACACCGCCGGCACGTTCGACAGCAGCACATCGCGGGCGACGCCGCCGCCGATGCCGGTCAACATCCCGAGCAGCGCGGCCATGATGGGCTCGAGGCCGAACACCAGCGCCTTCTGGGCGCCGGCCACGCAGAACAGGGCCAGCCCGGCGGCGTCGAACCACAGGACCGCATTGTGCATGCGCTGGATGACCGGGTACCAGAAGAAGATCGCCACCCCGGCCAGCATCGACACCGCGAGGTAGCGCCAGTCGCTGATCGCGGCGGGCGGCGTGGCGCCGATCAGGACGTCGCGAACGATGCCGCCCGAGTTGGCGGCGACGAAGGACAGCACCAGCACGCCGAAGATGTCGAGCCGGCGGCGCGCGCCGGCGGTGGCGCCGCTGAGGGCGAACACGAAGGTGCCAATGAGGTCGAGGGTGAGCACGAGGGTCTTCATTGCCGCCCCCATGTCGAGAGAAAGTACTGCGAACACGTCTGCCTGCCTTTGGATGTGAAGGGAAGACCGGCGGCAAGCGCGCGCCGCCGCCAGGTCAATCCGACATGGTAACGCGGCGGCCGGGGAAACGTGCAAGTCGAAGCGTGCAGGGAGGATCAGGCGGCCACTTCGCGCTTGTTGGCCTCGCGGATCGTCCAGTAGAAGATCTTGCGTCCTTCCACCTCGGCCGTCCTTTCGGGCGGCCATTCCGGCCCCATGTCGAAGGCGTGCGACACCACGCGGGTGCCGACCTTGAGCTGCTTCCAAAGTTGCGGACGCAGCTTGGCGTTCACCGTCGGCAGCAGGTAGAGGGTGACCACGGTCGCTTCCGAGAAATCGGTCTCGAACAGGTCGCCGACCCGGAAATTCGCCCTGTCCGCGACACCGGCCCGTTTCGCGTTGTCCTTCGCCTCGGCGATCCTGGCCGGGTCCAGGTCGATGCCGGTCCCGCGCGCGCCGCGTTCCTTGGCCGCGGTGACCACGATGCGGCCGTCGCCGCAGCCGAGGTCGTACAGGACGTCCTTCTTGCCCACCTGGGCCAGGTCCAGCATCTTGTCGACCACGCTTTGCGGCGTGGGGACGTAGGGAACATCGAGATGCCGCGCGGGTGCGGCGGTGGTCTGGGCAAAGGCCCTTCCGGCCGGCAGCAGCAGGCTGGCCGCGTAGAGGAGCAGGGTACGGCGTCGTGCTTGCGGGTTCATGGGAACATCTCCTGGTGACGGTTAGGACAACGGGGGAGTGTGGTTCTCGCTGCGCCGGTGCAGCACCAGCAGCAGGACCAGGCCGAAGGCGAGCACCGCGACGCCGATCCAGGCCGCGTTCAGCCCGCCCAGCGTCTGGCTGCTCACGTACGAGAGGCTGGACCACAGCATGTAGGCGCAGGTGGCGCAGAACAGCAGCGGCACCAAGGGGTAGAGCGGCACCCGGTAAGGCCTGGCGGTGCGCGGCTCGCGCCGGCGCAGTACGAACAGGGACAGGCCGGTCAGCAGGAAGAACAGCCAGAACACCGGGGCCGTGAATTCGACCATCGCCTTGAAGCCGCTGCCCAGGGCCGCGCCGACGCCGACCAGGACCAGCGCCGCCGCGCACTGCAGGGCCATCGCCACGTGCGGGGTGCCGCGGTCGCCGTCCCAGCAACCCAGCCGGCCCAGGGTCCGCCAGTCGCAGCCCATGGCGTAGCCGGTGCGCGCGCCGACGATCATGGTGGCGTTGATCGAGGTGAGGGCGGAGACGGCGACCAGCAGCGAGATCAGCTTTTCGCCCGCCGGCCCGAAGGCGCGCAGCATCACGTCCGCGGCCACCGCGTCGGACGCGGCCATGCCTTCCATGCCGAGCACCGCCCAGTAGGCCCAGCTGACCAGGAGGTAGAGGCTGGTGATGACGATGATGGACAGGACCAGCGCCTTGACCATCCGGCCCGGACCGCCGCGGATCTCTGCGCTGATGTAGGCGGCCTCGTTCCAGCCGCCGTAGGTCAGCAGGACGAAAACCATGGCCAGTCCGATGGACGGCGCCTGGGCAGTGGCGGATGCGCTCTGCACGGGCGGCGCGGGATCGGCCAGGAAGGCCGCGGCGGCGGCGATCAGGAGCAGGCCGCCGATCTCGGCCAGGGTCAGCAGGCTCTGGGCGCCCGCCCCGCTGCGGATCCCGCGCAGGTTGAGCGCCGACAGCACGACAATGACCGCGCAGGCGTAGGCGGTGGCGCCCCAGCCTGCCGGGAGGAAGCTCAGCGGCACGGCTTGCTGCATGTAGTCGCCGAACACGAAGCCCAGCAGCGCGATCGAGCCGGTCGTGATCACGGCGAAGCGTGCCCAGCCGAACAGGAAGGCCAGGGAGCGGCCGAAAGCCCGCCGCAGGTAGTGGTAGTCGCCGCCGGCGTGCGGATAAGCGGTGGCCAGTTCGGCATAGCAGAGCGCCCCGACGAGGGAGACCAGGCCGCCCAGCACCCAGAGCACGAGCATCGTCCCGGGACTGCCGCTGAGGCTGGCGACGATGGAAGGCGACTTGAAGATGCCGGCGCCGATGACGACCCCGACGATCACGGCCATGGCTTCACGCAGGCCGATCATCGGCCGCGGATGGGCTCCGTGAGGACCGGGCGCAGGGCGTTCCGCTTCCAGGGCATCCATGGTGGGCGCTAGGTGGTTCGCCGGCGCCAGGCACGCGACGCCGCGCAGTTGATCAGTAGGAAGACAGTCTTCGACCCCGCTTCCCGTCTCAGTGCGATTCGGATCTTAGCGGGCGCTGCCCGCGGGTGGCGCGCGGTTGCTGCAATGCAGCGAAACCCGTCGAGCCAGGCCGCAGCGGCCGTCCCACGCCGATCGCATGGCTCGCGGTGATCCCTGCAAAGAATATTTGCATCCAAAGCTCCCTGTGCAAAGGTTCTTTGCCGCCGCCGCCGGATCGGTACCGAACGTTCAGGCCTCGCGGATCGTCCCGAGCCACTGGAACAGCGCCGGCCAGATCCGCGCGTGCGCACTGGCGCCCACCAGCACCCCCACATGCTGGAGATTGACCCCCACGTCCCCCTCGTAGCGCAGCAGCAGCTTGCCTTCGCTCGCGGCGGCCTCCATGAAGGGCGCCATGGCCTGCAGGGGAATCAGCTTGCTGCGGGGATCGACCACGCAGGCCAGCGGCGCACGCAGGTCGGCGGGGCCGATGCGCCGCCCGCCGACGTCGAGCTGGCCCTGCATGAAGGCGTCGTGGCGGTAGATGTCCTCGACGATTTCCGTGAACAGCCGCCCCGGCAGGGGAAACTCGTCGTGGGTCCAGCGCTCGACCCGCATATGGTTGGCCAGCGCCGCCGGATTGGCCATCGACAGCCAGCGGTCCATGATGCGCTCGACCTGGAAAGCCTGGGGCTCGGCCATGGCGCTCATCATGTTCAGGAACACACCGGGCACCTGGCGGAAGGTGTCGGCGATCTGGCGCGCGTGCGGGGTGGCCTTGACCAGGGGGGTGAAGCAGCAGGATTTCGCTTCGATATGCAGCGGCGACTCCAGCAGGATGGTCGCGCTCACGTGCTCGGGATGCAGGCAGCTGTACATCGCGGCCAGGATGCCGCCCAGCGAATGGCCGACGACCGCCAGGCGCTGCTCCCCGCTGTCGGCGGCGGCCACCTTGCGGCACACGTCCAGCATGTGGTCGCCATAATCGTCCAGGCCGAAATGATCGTTTTCTTCCGGCACCGGCAGCCACTGGGCCAGGTAGACGCGGTAGCCATGCTCCAGCCAGCGCCGCACCACGCTGACCTGGGGCGCCAGGTCCCAGATGTAGGAGCGCTTGATCGGCGCCGGGACCAGCAGCACCGCCGGGCCTTCGCCGGCGTCGCCGTAGCGCCGCACGTTCAGCCCGGTTTCGGTATGGAGGACAACGGAAGGGGTTTCCACAGAGCCGTAGCCGGCGCGTTCCAGCATCCTGCCGCGCGCCTGGCGGCTGCGGTCCATGTGCTTCAGGGCTTGCGCCCCGAAGGTATTCAGGGTGTTCCAGTTGCCTGCAGTCCACTCGTTCGTCGTCATGAGGAGCCTCGTCTGGTTCTGAGCCATAAGACTCTACGCCAAGTCGCCGCAGCTTCCAACCGTGTTCCAATCGAACGCGGCGGAGGCTTGCGCTGCGCCAAAGCGCCGCAGGCCGCGGCTGATGCGCGTAGCATGAAGGTCCAGACTATCGGAGTCCGGCAGCCATGCTTTACCGCATCCTGGCCGACGCAGTCCTGCTGCTGCACCTCGGCTTCATCCTCTTCGTCGTGTTCGGAGCCTTGCTGGTCGCGCGCCACCGTGGATGGATGCCTGCCCACCTGCTGGCGGCCGTGTGGGGATTCGGCATCGAGGCGAGCGGGGCCATCTGCCCGCTCACCTACGTGGAAAATGCGCTGCGGCATTCCGCCGGCGAATCCGGCTATAGCGGCGGATTCATCGAGCATTACCTCTTGCCGCTGATCTATCCGGTCGGACTGGGCCGCCCTACGCAGGCGGTGCTGGCGGCGGCCGTGCTCCTGATTAATATTGCTCTCTACGCGTGGATCGCCCGGCGCCGCCGGGCGACCTAGCGATTACTCCCGCAGGGCCAGCGCCGGCCGGATGCGCATCGCCGCCAGCGCGTGGCGCGCCGTCGAGCCGAGCGCCACCAGGCAGGCGACCAGCAAGGCCGTGGCAATGGTCCACACCCCGATCGGCGCACGCTCCGTGAACCCGGCGAGGTAGCGCTCGATCGCCAGCCAGGCCGCCGGCAGGCCGATCAGCGCGCCCACCGCCAGCAGGGCGGCGAATTCCTTCCCGACCAGGCGGCCGACGGCCCCGTTGCCTGCGCCGTAGAGCTTGCGCAGCACGATCTCGCGCGCCTTGCGCTGCACGCTGTAGGCGGCCAGCACGTAGATGCCGAACGCGGCGATGGCGGTCGCGATCACGCTCGACGCGCCCAGCAGCTTGGCCAGGCGCAGGTCGTCCGCATAGTTCAGGGCGAACATGCCGGCGGCGCGCTGGATGTCGAGCACGTCGTTGGGGAAGTAGCGCGGCCACAGTTCCTCGATGGCGCGCTTGACTGCTTCCTGGCTGCCGCTGGTGCGCACGGTGAACACCGGCGTGCGGCTCTCCAGGAAGTAGACCGTGGGCTGCATCGCTTCGCGCGCGGAACGGTGCCGGATGTCGGGCGCGACCCCGATCACCTGCATCGCCGTGCCGGAGCCGTCCGGATTGCGCACGTACTTGCCGACCGCATCCTGGGAGCTGGCGAAGCCGAAGCGGCGCGCGCCGGCCTCGTTGACCACGATCTTGTCCTCGTCCTCGACCTTGTCGCGGGTCGGGTCGTACAGCCGCCCGGCGACCTGCTTGAGCCCATAGACGCCGAAGAATTCCGGGCTCACGTACAGGGTGCTGATCTCGACCGCCTCGCCGCCGTCCCGGCGCAGCGCCGTGCTGTTGCGGTTGACCGTGACCGGGGCGTCGCTCTCGGCCACGCCGCTCACGCCCTGCACGCGCAGCAGGGCGTCGCGGAAGGCGCGCACGTTCGCGTTGCGCATGTCGTCCGACGCGGTCAAGACCAGCAGCGGCTCGGGGTCGAAGCCCGGATCGAGGCTGCTGGCATGGCGGGTCTGCCACGCCACCGCGAGCGTCATGCCGGTCAAGCCCATCGCGGTGGCGAACTGCAGCACGGTGAGCACACGGCGCAGGCGCAGGCCGCCGGCGGTCTCGCTGTTGCCGCGCCCCTGCAGGGCGGCGGTCGGCAGCACCTTGAGCGCCGAGAAGGTCGGGTAGGCCCCGGACAGCAGCCCAAGCAGCACGCCCACCAGCAGGCTCAGGCCCACCGACAGCGGGGTGAACACGCGGTCCATCTCGCGCTGCACCAGGCTTGAAAACACCGGCAGCAGCAGCCAGGCCAGCAGCAGCCCGATCAGGGTGGCGATCAGGCAGACCAGCACCGACTCCGCCAGGAACTGGCGGCTCACGGCGCCTGCGCCCGCGCCCAGCACCTTGCGCACCGCGATCTCGCGCTGGCGGCGCAGGGTGCGCACGGTGGCCAGGTTGACGTAGTTGGTGGCCGCCAGCACCAGGATCAGCGCCGCCACCGCGGCCAGGCCGAAGATGGTCTTGCGGTCGCCGTGCAGCTTGCCGCCGCCTTCCACGCTCGGGTCGAGGTAGGCTTCGGGCAGCGGTCCAAGCCGGAAGCTGATCATGTCCTGGCCGTTGAGGGCCGCGATCTGGTCGGGCGCCTGGCGCTGGTAGAAGCTGGACGCCAGCATCGCGCGCCGCACCGCGTCGAGCACCGGCTGGGCGTCGGCGCTCGAGGACAGCTTGACGTAGACGGGGCCATGCGAGGAACCCCAGTTGGTGGTGACCAGGCGGCGGTATTCCTCGTTCCACACCGAGGTGCGGATGCCCGCCAGGATGGCGTAGGGCAGGGTGGTCGCGGCCGGCTGGTTTTCCAGGACGGCGGCGATGCGGTAGGGCTGGCCGGCCACCTGCACCGTCTTGCCCACCGCGTCCGCGCTGCCGAACAGCTTGATGGCGGTCTCGCGGGTGAGGGCGAAGGCGTCGGGGCTGGACAGCGCATCGGCCAGCTTGCCCGCCACCACCGGCGGGCGGAAGATCTGCTCGAAGGCCGGGTCGACCACGGTCAGGCTGACGGTCTGCACCCGGTTCCCGACGCGCACGTCGATCGTGCGGTCGATGAAGGTGCTGGCAAGGAGCGGCACGCCGCTCTGCGTTACCGCGTCGCGCGCCGGCAGGCTGCTCTGCGGGCTCCAGTGGCCGCTGGAGGCGGTCGGGTGGTTCCAGTGCTGCATCAGCCGGTAGATCTTCTGGCGCTCGGGGACATGGCGGTCGTAGGACAGCGAATGGGCCACGTAGCCGAGCAGCAGGAAGCATGCGGCGAAGCCCACGGCCAGGCCGAGGATCACCACGCTGGAATAGGCCGGCTCCTTGATCAGGAGGCGCCAGCCGATGCGGAAGTCGCGCAGGTTCATGCGGTGCTCCTCACGCGGCCTGCAGCGCGTCGACCACCACGCGGCCGTCGAGCAGGTGCAGGGTGCGCGAGGCCTGGGCCGCGTGCGCCGGGGAGTGGGTGACCATGACGACGGTCGTGCCCTCGGCGTTGATGGCGCGCAGCAGGCGCATCACTTCGTCGCCGTGGGCGGTGTCCAGGTTGCCGGTCGGTTCGTCGGCCAGCAGCATGGCCGGCCGCGCCACCAGCGCACGCGCGATCGCCACGCGCTGCTGCTGGCCGCCCGACAGCTGGGAAGGACGGTGTTTGGCGCGGTGGGCCACGCCCAGGCGCTCCAGGATCTCGGTCACGCGGCGGCGGCGCTCGGCGGCCGGCGTCCCCGTGTACTCGAGGGCCAGTTCGACGTTCTCGTGGACGCTGAGTTCCTCGATCAGGTTGAAGCTCTGGAAGATGAAGCCCACGCGCCCGCGGCGAAGTTCGTTCAATCTGGTCTCGCTCCAGCCGGCGACGTTCTGGCCCTCGAACCAGTATTCGCCCTCGGTCGGCACGTCGAGCAGCCCGAGCACGCTCAGGAGAGTGGACTTGCCGCAGCCCGAAGGGCCGGTGATGGCGACGTATTCGCCGGCGGCGATGTCGAGGTCGATGCGGTCCAGGGCGGTGGTCTGGACCTCGCCCGCGACGTGGACTTTGCTGACGCCTGTCAGTTTGAGCATGGTGGCTTCCTTGTGATGGAGGGTGTTCATGGATTCAGTTGCAGCAGTTCGGCCTTGCCGAAAGGCGCGTAGCCGGAGGTGACGACCTGGTCGCCGGCCTTCAGGCCGGACAGCACCTCGACCTGGCTGTTGTTGCGGCGGCCCAGCTGCAGCGGCTGGCGGCGCGCCTCGCCGCCGCCGGGCGACAGGACGAAGGCCCAGGCGCCGCCGCTGTCGCCCAGCCAGGGGCCGGTCGGCAGCATCAGGGCCTGCGCCGGCCGGCCCAGGGTCAGGCGCGCGTCCAGGCTCTGGCCGGGGCTGATGACTTCCGGCTGGCGGTCCGCGAACACCAGCTCCGCGGTGAAGCGGCCCTCGCGGATCTGCGGGAAGACGGTGCGCACCTTGACCGGATAGTGCTGCTCGCCCTGGGCCACGCTGCCGGTGACCCCGGCCGCCACGCGGCTCAGGTAGAACTCGTCGATCAGCACGGTCAGCTTGAAGCGCTTCGGATCGTCGATGCGGCCGATGTGC
Source organism: Massilia sp. ZL223 (assembly GCF_018119395.1). Lineage (GTDB taxonomy): Bacteria > Pseudomonadota > Gammaproteobacteria > Burkholderiales > Burkholderiaceae_D > Telluria. Next base: position 6,375 of record NZ_JAGPWD010000034.1, on the reverse strand, counting down.
TGGTCGGGACGCACGGTCTCGCCCACTTGCAGGCGGAAGTCGGTCAGCACGCCGTCGGCGGGCGCGCGCACCGCCAGCGCATCCACGGTCGCATCCACCAGCTGCAGGCCGGACTGCAGGCCGCGGATCGCGGTTTCCATCTGCTGCAAGCCTTGCCGGCGCACACGCTCTTCGGTGGCGATGCTGTCGCGCTCGACCTGCAACGCACGCTTTTGCTGGGCCAGTTTGTCGCTGGATTCTTCTAGCGCGACCGAGGAGATAAAACCCTGGGCGGCCAGGCGGCTGTTGCGGGCGTACTGTTTTTGCGCCTGCTCGAGCGCGAATTCGAGGTCGGCGATGCGGCGCTGGTGATCGGTGCGGCCGGCTTCGTGGGCGACGCGCAGGGTCGCCAGGTTGGAGATCTGCTGCGCGTGCTCGGCCTGGCGCTCCAGCAGCTCCAGGTTGCGCTGTGGATTGGACAGGCGGAACAGCAGCTGGCCCTTCCGGACCGCGTAGCCGTCCTGGACGAAGACTTCCTCGACACGGCCGGATTCGACCGAATCGAGGATGATGGAATTGAGCGGCTCGGCGGTGGCGCGCACGACGATATCGTCGCGGTAGACGCCGGAGACGGCGCGCGCGATGCGCAGGTCTTGCCGGTCCACCTGCAGGCCGTGCGGCATCAGCTGCCTGGCGCCCCAGGCCAGGACGAGCAGGACGGCCGCCGCCGCGACGATGCGCAGGGCCAGCTTGCCGCGCCGCTTGGGCAGCACCGTGTCCATGGCGGCGCCGGTGACGGCATGGGGAGGAAGTCGGTCCATGATCGGTCTCGAAACAAAATGCCTTCCTCTCTGCAAGCTCCGTGCCAGTGCCTTTTTGGCCATGTTTCGGGCGGTTTGGACAGCCAACTGTCCGTATCCGGACACTTCCGGGTGTGCGCTTCCGGACAGGCGGCCTCTGCCTGTCCCCACGGGCATGGCGCGCTGCTAGAATGGCAATCCCACTTCCCCGACCCAGCCAATGGCCGACTCCACCGCACACATCCTGATCCTCGACGACGACCTCGATGTCGCCTGCGCGGCGCAGATGCTGCTGCGCCGCCGCCACGGCATGGTCGAGACATTGGACGACCCAGGCCGGCTGGCCGCGCTGCTGGCGGCGCGCACCCCGGACGTGGTGCTGCTCGACCTGAACTTCACGCCGGGCCGCATCGACGGTTCCGAAGGCCTGGGCGTGCTGGACCGCCTGCGCGCCTTGCCGCGTCCGCCCGCCGTGATCGCCCTGACCGCGTATGCGGACGTTCCGCTGGCGGTGGAAGCGCTCAAGCGCGGCGCCAGCGACTTCATTACCAAGCCCTGGGACAATGCGCGCCTGATCGCCGCCGTGGAAGGTGCGCTGGCGCGCCGCGCGGCCAGCGGCGCGGCCGGCGCGTCAAACCTGATGGGCGAATCCGCCGGCATGCGCGAGGTGAAGGCGATGATCGCCAGCGTCGCGCCGACCGAGGCGAACGTGATGGTGCTGGGCGAGAACGGCGTCGGCAAGGAGCTGGTCGCGCGCGCCATCCACCAGGCCTCGCGCCGCGCCGGCGCCACCTTCCTGGCGGTGGACATGGGCGCGCTGCCGGAATCGACCTTCGAGAGCGAATTGTTCGGCCACCGGCGCGGCTCCTTCACCGACGCCAAGGCCGACCGCGCGGGCCGCTTCCAGGCCGCACGCTGCGGCACCCTGTTCCTCGACGAGATCGGCAATATGCCGCTCCCGGCCCAAACCAAGCTCCTGACCGCGCTGGAACGGCGCGAGGTGACCCCGATCGGCGCCGACCGCCCCGAAGCGATCGACGTGCGCATCGTCAGCGCGACCAACCTGGACGAGGCGCGCCTGTTCGACCCGGCGGTCTTCCGGCCCGACCTGCTGTTCCGGCTGAACACCATCGTGATCCGGGTGCCACCGCTGCGCGAACGGCGCGACGATATTCCGGGCCTGCTGCACCATTACCTGTCGCTGTACGAAGCCCAGTACCAGCGGCCGGTGCGCGAGCTCGCTCCCAGCGCCATGGAGCGCCTGTGCGCCTGGTCCTGGCCGGGCAACGTGCGCGCCCTGCGCCACGCCTGCGAGCGCGCCGTGATTTTGGCCAGCCAGCCGGAGTACCGCTTCGAGGACTTCGGCCTGGCCGCGCCCGCGATCCAGACTGCGCCCGCGGCGCCGCCAGAGGACAGCGCCTTCAAATTGGGCGACCTGGAGCGCGAGACCATCGCGGCGGCCCTCGACAAGGCCAACGGCAACATCAGCATGGCGGCGCGCCTGCTGGGCCTGAGCCGCGCGGCGCTGTACCGCAAGCTGGGCAAGCATGGCATCTAGGCGGGTCCAGGCGGCCGGCGTCGTGCTTGCCGTCGCCGGCGTGGGCGCGCTGTCCTGGGGCGCAGGCGCCTTGCACGCGTCCCCGCGCCTGGCCGTCCTTTGCCTGCTGGGTATCCTGCCTTGCCTGTTCGTGCTGTGGCGCTGCGTGCGGGGCCTGGCTTCCTGGCGGCCCGATCCCGCCGCCGCGACGGCAGTCCTCAACATCGAGCAGCAAAGCCTGGTCGACAACGCGTTGGCCCTGGAAGCGCGCCTGGAGTTCGCACCGATCGCGCTGTTCCGCATCGACGGCGCTTCCGGCCCGGGAACGGTGGCGCCGCTGAATGCCAACGCGCGCAAGCTGACCGCGCCCGGACGCGCGACCGATCCCGCCGAGCTCTATGCCCAGCTGGCGGCCCAGCCGGCCGAGCGTCGTGCAACGATGCAGTTCGAGACCGAACGCGGCGCCGAGCGCGCGCTGGTGGCGGTGGCCTCGATCAGCCTGCATGGCAAGCCCCAGCGCCTCGCGGCCCTGATGCCGGTCGAAACCGAGCTGGAAGCCGAGGCCCTGAACGCCTGGCGCCAGCTGGTGCACGTGCTGACCCACGAGATCATGAATTCGCTGACGCCCGTGGCCTCGCTCTCGCATACCGCCTACGACCTGGTGCGCGAAGCCGAGGGCCTGGACCCCGACCTGGGCGCCGACCTGGGCACCGCGCTGGACGCGATCCGCCGCCGCGCCGACAGCCTGGTCGCCTTCGTGGCGAGCTACCGCAGCCTGTCGAACGTGCCGGAAGCCCATCCGGAACGCATCCGCCTGGCCGAGATGTTCGAGCGCATCGGCGCCCTGGTGAACCCGCTGTGGCGGGCGCGCGGCGGCATGGTGGAGTTTTCGGTGGAGCCGGGATCGCTTGAGCTGGTGGCCGACCCGGGCCAGCTGGAACAGGCCCTGATCAACCTGCTGAAGAACGCCTTCGAGGCCACGGCGGGCGTCGAGAAGGCGCAGGCGAAGGTGAGCGCACGCCTGGTGCGCGGCGCGCGCCTGCGCATCGAGGTGGCCGACGACGGCCCGGGCGTGCCCGAGGACGTCGCCGCCCATATCTTCACGCCCTTCTTCACTACCAAGAAGCAGGGCGGCGGCATCGGCCTGGCGATGGTCCGCCACCTGGTGCACGCCAACGGCGGCACCGTGCGCTACGCCCGGCCGGTCGGGAAGGGCGCGCGCTTCATTATCAGCTTCTGATGCGAGCTTTTAAATCACTCGACCCAGGCGAAGCCGTCGCGCGCCAGCAGCGCGAAGGATTCCGCCGGGCCCCAGGAGCCGGCCGCGTAGGCGTGCGGCTTCTCTCCCAGCGTGCCCCAGCCCTCGATGATCGGATCGGCCCAGGCCCAGGCGGCTTCCAGTTCGTCGCGGCGCATGAAGTGGGTCAGGCGCCCGCGCACCACGTCGATCAGGAGGCGCTCGTAGGCTTCGGCGCGGCGCTGCTGGAAGGCCGATTGCAGGTCGAGGTTGAGCGTGACCTGCTGCATCTGCATCCCGGTGCCCGGCTGCTTGGCCATGATCTGCAGCTTGATCGCTTCTTCCGGCTGCAACTCGATGACCAGGCGGTTGGCCACGCCGCCCGGCGCGTCCGGGAACAGCGGGAAAGGCGGATTGGCGAATTCGACCACGATCTTGGACGAGCGGCGCTGCATGCGCTTGCCGGTGCGCAGGTAGAACGGCACCTTGGACCAGCGCCAGGTGTCGACATGGGCGCGCAGGGCGACGAAGGTCTCGGTCTTGCTGTCCGCCGGGACGTTCTTTTCCTCGAGGTAGCCCGGCACTTCCTGGTTGCCGCTCACGCCGTGGGTGTATTGCCCGCGAATGGTGTCGCGCGCGATGTCGGCCAGGGTGAAGCGGCGCAGCGAGCGCAGGACCTTGAGCTTTTCGTCGCGGACGGCGTCGGCGTTGAGCGAGGTGGGCGGCTCCATGGCCACGATGCATAGCAGCTGCAGCAGGTGGTTCTGCAGCATGTCGCGCATGGCGCCGGTGCTGTCGTAGAAGCCGGCGCGGCTGCCCACGCCGATTTCTTCCGCCACCGTGATCTGCACGCTCGAGATGTTCGGCGCGCGCCACAGCGGTTCCAGGATGGAATTACCGAAGCGCAGCACCATCAGGTTCTGCACGGTCTCCTTGCCCAGGTAATGGTCGATGCGGTAGATCTGCGATTCGGCGAAGTGCTTGCCGACCGCTTCGTTGATCTCGATGGCCGAGGGCAGGTCGTGGCCGAGCGGCTTTTCCAGCACCACGCGCGAATGCGCATCGACCAGGCCGGCGGCGGCCAGCTTGTCGCAGATGGTGGTGAACAGCGTGGGCGCGGTCGACAGGTAGAACACGCGCTGGGCGCCGGCGCGCGAGGCCTGGGCCAGGGCGCCGAAGCTAGGTGCGGCCTGCACGTCCAGGCGCACGTACTCGAGCAGCTTGAGGAACCCGTCCCAGGTCTTCTCGTTGAAGTTGGCGGCGCTGATGAAGGAACGCGAATGCTCCCCGACGTGGGCGAGATAGGCGTCGCGGTCGAAGTCCTGGCGGCCGGTGGACAGGATGCGGGTCGTGGCGGGCAGGTTGCCGTGCAGGTAGGCCATGTAGAGCGCAGGCATCAGCTTGCGCATCGCCAGGTCGCCCATGCCGCCGAAGATCACCATGTCGAGGGGAAGGCCGTTGTCAATCTCAGTCGAGGGAATCATGTCGCTCTATGCAGTAAAAGTTAATTGGTCGCTCCGGCGCGCGCGCCGCGAAAAGCGGGCTGCCGGGCCGGCTGGGCCGGATCAAGGCCGCCGCGCCGCCCTGCATAGGGCGCTGTCGGCGGCGGCGTATGCACGCGGCCGGGATGCGGCTTGTGGCCGGCCCGGGGTGCGAAGAGGGTAGCAGGTCGGTATGCTTGAATGTCGTCATGTCAGCCAGTCGGCTTACCACCCGGTCAATCATTAATGAATGATAACCGCTGTTGTCCTTCCATGTGCGGAGAGGCGGCGTTTTGCTTCCTCAGCGGCATAATTCTTGTCGGGAATCTTTACATTGGGAAAAGTCTCTTCTGCTAAGTTGTTGATATCGCGTGATATTGCACGCATGGCACGTTAATTGCTAAACATGCCACAGTATTTCCAACCTGAATGAGACAATAATGAAAACCACGCTTCTCTCCCTGATCCTCGCTACCGCTTTCACCAGCGCCGCCGTCGCTGCTCCGGTCACCGGCAAGGGCGATCCGGTCCTGACCGGTACCGTCACGGTCGTCAATTTCGACGCACTGGGCAACAGCTGGGTCCCGAGCCTCACTGCCGGCAACCTCAGCATCAGCGGCATCGACGGGTCGATCAGCACCTCGACCACTTATGCCGGCTCGTATAACACCCGCGGCGCGGCCTACGTCGACAATGCACAGGGCAACACGAACGGCTTACGCTTCGACTTCGCCAACTCGGTCAGCGCCTTCGCCTTCAACTGGGGCGCTTCGGACGTCAACTGGACTCTGACCGCCTACGACAGCACCGGCGTCGCGCTCGAATCGACCAGCGTGAACGCAGTGTGGGGTTCGAATGACGGCGACTACTTCGGCCTGGCGCACGCGGGCATCGCCTATGCAGAACTGATCAGCGGCGGCTGGGGCGACTACGTGATGGTCGACAATTTCAGCTTCGTCGAAGAAGCGGTCGCCGCAGTGCCGGAACCCGGCACGCTGGCGCTGTTCGGCGTTGCCCTGGCCGGCCTGGCGCTGGGCCGCAAGCGCAAGCAGGCGCACTGATCGCTCGATAGGCGCCATTCGGCGCCCGCGGCCCTTGATGGCCGGCGAGTGCCGGCCATTCGCATTCAAGCAGGCGTATACCGGGATGCGCCGCATGCGGTCGCTTCCGCCCCAGCCTTTCCAATTCTTCCGGGGGCAGGCCGCGAACCAAATATCGAGGCTGCATGCACAACACGGCCACCATGCAATCCAGGGCTTCGGCGTCGCGATCGGCGGCGCTTCGGCCATCCTGATCCAGCGTCTGACCCGCCGCAGCGCGAAGCCCTGCTAGCGGGTCGCG
>NZ_JAGPWD010000033.1 GCF_018119395.1 Massilia sp. ZL223 | reverse complement strand
TTTGAGCTCGCTTGAACTTGGGCCCCCTTGGCGGGGACCCAAGTTCGCCCGCATCACCCCGCATTCAACTCCGCCACAAAATCATACATATCCCCCCTGAAGTACGACCTGCACAACTCCACCGCCCGTCCATCGCGCAGGAACCCCAGCCTCTCCACGCACAGCCCCGCATCGCCCTGACTCGCCTGCAGCAAGCGCGCCTGTTCCGCTCCCAATAGCAAAGCGGTCAGCCGCTGCAAGGCCCGCGCCGGCCGGTTCCCCGCCGCCTCCAGCGCCTCGTACATCGATTCCTGCACCGCCTCGAGCGAGGGCAGGGCGAAGGCTGCGATGGTCGCGTACTCCAGGCACATCGGCACCTCGTCGGCGAAGCGGATACGGTTGAAGCGGTACACCGGCGTCCCCGGCGACAAGCGCAGGCGCAGCGCTTCCTCCGGAGTCACCAGGCCTTCCGAACGCTTCAGCCATTCGCTGCGCGGCGTCCGCCCGCGCGCCCGCATGTCCTCGGAAAACGAGGTGAGCTTGGCGAAGTTCTTCTCGATGCGGGTGTTGATGAAATTGCCCGATCCCGGCCGCCGCACCAGCAAACCTTCCTCCACCAGTCCGTCGATGGCCTTGCGCACCGTGATGCGCGAGATGCCCAGTTCCGCCGCCAGCTGGCGTTCGGCCGGCAGCGCGGCCGCCGGGCCGAAGGCGCCTTCGTCGATCGCCTGGCGCAAGGCGCGCTGGAGCTGCTCGTAAAGCGGCAGCTTGGCGGTGCCGGCGATGTTGTACATCAGTTGGGCGAGGGGAGTCATGCCGCGCATGATAGCAAAGCCTATTTCGGCCGCGGGTCCTTCAGGCCGTGGCAGACCACCCGCACCCGTCCCGCGCGCACTTCGCGCACGGCCTCGGCCACCGCGCGCGCCACGTTGCGCACTTCTTCCTGCATGGCCGTGTCGCGGTCGAGCGCCTCGTGGCTGTCGGCATAGGACTCGTAGTAGCCGACGAAGCGGTCGAGCTGGCCGAAGCTGCCCGAGTCGACCAGTCCCATCCAGTTGAGCCAGTCCGACAGCGCGCGCCGCGTGCCCTCGATGCCGGCCACGTCGCCGTGCACCACCAGGCCGAAGGCGCGGCCGGCCAGGTGCTTGGGGTAGTCCCAGCCGGCGCGCTCGATGTCCTTGGCGATCTCCGGCTTCTTGCCCTGGGTCGAGGTTGGATCGGGATTGCCGCCGTCGGCGCACACCAGGCGGTCGATCATCAGCTTGAGCACGGCCGGGGCCTGGTACCAGTAGACCGGCGTGACGATGATGACGCCGTGCGCCAGCACCCAGCGCTCATAAATCTCGTTCATCCAGTCGCCGGTCTGGCGCTCGGCGTGGTTCGGGTAGCAGCTGCAGGGCCAGTGGCAGAGTGGCATGGCGGTCGAGACACAGCCCTTGCAGGGATGGATGTGGCGGTCGTAGTCGGAGATGAGCAGGCTCAGGTCGAGCACGTCGGCCTCGACACCCTGTTCCAGCAAGCTGTCGCGCGCGAGCATGGTCAGGCGCCAGGATTTCGAGATCTCGCCGGGGCAGCTGCCGTCGTTGCGCGCGGCGCCGTTGATCAAGAGGATGCGGTCCCTGGTGGCCGGGTCCTTCTGGCGCGCTTCGGCGGCGAGCAGGCGGTCGCGGGCTTCCTTCCATTCGATGGAGAGGTCGTAGTCCGGGTCGGCGAAGCCGGGGCCGGCCTTGACGGTGCGCGGGGCCTTGCGGCCGTTGGTGTAGGCGTCCCAGGCGACTTCCTCGATGGCGTCCAGGGCATCCTCGACCTTGTCGTAGGCGGGGTCGTAGAAGGCGCGGCGGAAGCGCAGGTGGAATTCGTCGCGCCCCAGTTTGGCGGGAGCCTGGCCTTTGCGTACGCTTGTCATGACGCCTCCGGTGTGAACGGGGGGATTATGCGTTGGGCTTGGCTGGGGCTATGTACGGGGGCGCACGTTGTTGGATAAAAAGAGGTGGTGGGTATGCGGGCAGAACTTGGATCCCGGCCTCCGCCGGGATGACGTTGTTTGAGTTCGCCGATGGTCCGAAGACCGTCGTTCCGGCGAAGGCCGGAACCCAAGTTTGCACGAACGCCCCCAAAAACAAAAAGCCGGGCATCAAGCCCGGCTTCCCATCACAGCAGCCAGCAGAGAATTACTGGGCCGCAGTCTGCTGCGCACCGCCACGCTGCTGCTGGTTCAGCAGCACGATCCAGTACTTGGCCAGGTCGCCCGCGCCGGCGCCGCCCTTGATGCCTTCAAAGGTCTTGATCGCATCGGCGGTCTTGCCTGCGCGCACCTGTGCCATGCCCAGGCGCAGCTTGGCTTCTTCCGCGTTCTTCAGGCCGCCCTTGGCGATACCTTGCTGGATGAAGCCGATGCCCTTGTCCGCCTGGTCCATGGTGGCGTAGGCCCAGCCCAGGTTGACCAGGCCGGCGCCGGTCTTGGCCTTGGCCGCGTTCGCTTCGCCGGCGGCGATGGTCTTGGCGTCGTCGGCAGCCTGCTTGGCGGCCTTGTCGCGCAGCGCGGTGTGCGACTTGGCGTTCGAACCCTTGCCCAGCACGCCCGCGGCGAAGCCGGCGTCCATCGCCTTCTTGGCTTCAGCCGGGAAGCCGTCGCGCAGCGACAGCTCGGCCAGGTTGACGTACTCTTCCGGCGCCATCTGCTTGGTGGCAGCCAGTTCCAGGCGGAACACGTTGACCATGTTGGTCTGGGCGTCGAAGCCCTTCTGGCGCGCCACGCCGCGGTTCAGCAGGTCGGTCCAGAAGTCGTCGGTCGGGTAGTAGGACACCAGCTTTTCCAGGCCGGCCAGGTAGGCGGCGTCATCCTTGACCTTGTTGGCCGCCGAGGCCAGCAGGCGCAGGTCTTCCTCGCTCGGGGCCTTGCCGGCCTTTTCCGCATCGGCGATCACCGGCATCAGTTCGGTCTTGGCGTTGGCGTAGTCGCCGAGCAGGTAGTACGAGCGGATCAGGGCCGGACGCACTTTCTCAGGCGTCGGGCTTTCCTTCTGGTAGCGCTTGAACCATTCGATCGCCTTCGCGTATTCCTTGCCGTTGTAGTGGGTGTTGGCCACGGCCTGGATGAAGTCGGCCTGCTCGTTCGGCTTCAGGCGGCCCGAGTTGATCACGGACTCCAGGGCCGGCAGCAGGATGGCGTTGTTGTTGGTAAGCGAACCCAGCGAGATCTTCATGCGGTTCAGCACGTATTCCTCGTAAGGCGTACGGTTCTGGATCGCTTCCGCCTGGGTGATGCGGTTCTGGATTTCCGCGTAGTTCTTCGCATCCATCAGCGGCTTCATCGCGGCCGGGTCGAGCAGCTTGAACAGCTCGGGGCGGACGGTCTCCGCAGGCGCTGCGGCGGCCGCCGGCGCATCGGTCTTTTGCTGGGCGTGGGCGCTGGTCATCAGAGCCGAGGACGACAGACCAACGGCGGCCAGCATCAGGCAGAGGCGGGCAAGACGGAACTGGGACATGGAGTATCCTTCAATCAAAACAAAAAGTGAGCGAGACACAGGTACTACATTTGCTTTTGGCAATGTAGAGAAAATGCCAATCTCGGACAAAGCGTGCATTGTCCCATAAAACTGCCATTTTCAGGCTCGGCAATTGTGCCGCATGGCGGACGTGCGCACGTGTTCGGTTACATAGCGTTACCTCAAACGTCGCGCGGACCCTGCGGCGCGCTTGCCCTCTAACGCCCGAGCCGCCGGATTGGTTGATCCGCCCACGAAAAAAAAGAGGCGCGCGGCGCCTCTTTCTTTACTGCATCGCGGACTCCGTGACTGGTCCGCCGCCGAAGCCGGGCACCGGACAAATGCCCGGTGCATCGGCCTCGCCGGCCAGCCAGGCGACCACCGCCTCCAGCGCCGGCGGCGCGAAGCCATAGGTCATCAGGGCCGGGGCGTCGAAATCGAGCGCCTGATACGGGTTCCACAGCGCAATGTGCAAGTCAGGCAGCCAGGTCGCACGCGCGTGCGGTCCGTAGCGGCGGCGCGAGGTCGAGGCCAGGATCGTGAAGCGGCCGTCCTGGGGCAGGGCGCTCCAGTCGAAGCTTTCCGCATCGGCGAAGGTCACCATCTCGACATCGTAGAGGCGCCCCAGCGCGCCGGCGATGTTCGCCGCCGGCACGCCGGCTTCCGATACGCCGTCGCTGACCACGTCCTGGCGCGCCACCAGCCGCAGCTTGGCGCCGCGTGCCGGGCGCTGCGGCTGGCCCAATGCGGTGAGGCCTGCGCGCCAGGCGCGCGCCATCAGTGCGCGGTCGTCATGCTCGGTCGCATAGCTGACCGGGCCGGCCGGATGGGCCTGGGCCAGGGCCGACAGGCGCGCCAGGCGGGCTTCGACTTCCGCCAGCGGCAGCACGCCGTCGCGGATCGCCTGGGCGATGGCGTGCACGGTTTCCTCTTGCGTCTCGCGCGAGCCGATCGCCATTACCATGTCGGCGCCCGCGACCAGGGCGTTGACGGCCGCCTGGCCGGCGCCGTAGCGGTGCGCGATCGCATGCATGTCCATGCCGTCGGTGATGATCACGCCCTGGTAGCCGAACTGCCGGCGCAGGATGCCGGTCAGGATCGCGTGCGACATCGTGGCCGGGTTCACCGGATCGAGGGCCGGATACACGATGTGGGCGGTCATCACGGCCGGCGCATGGGGTGACGCGATGCGGAAGGGCGCGAATTCGAAGCGCTCCAGTTCCGGCAAAGGCTTGTCCACCGTCGGCAGGTCGCGGTGCGAGTCGACATGGGTGTCGCCGTGGCCGGGGAAGTGCTTCACGCAGCAGGCCACGCCTTCGCTTTCGCTGCCTTCCATCCAGGCCAGGGCAATGCGCGTGGCCTGCTCGGGATCGGCGCCGAAGGAGCGCTCGGCGATCACCGGGTTGTGCGGGTTGTTGTTCAGGTCCAGCACCGGCGCGAAGTTCCAGTTGAAGCCGAGGGCGCGCACCGCGCGCGCCACGGCCGCGCCGACTTCGCGCGCCAGCTGCGGATCGTTGGCCGCGCCCAGCGCCATTGCCGACGGCGGCGCCGGCACCCAGGTCGAGCGCACCACGGCGCCGCCTTCCTGGTCGAGGGCGATCAGGGCGTCAAGCCCCATCGCATCGCGCAGCGCGCTCGTGAAGCGGGTCAGCTGCGCCGCGTCCGTCATGTTCTGGCGGAACAGGCAGGCGCCGCGCACCTTGTGCGCACGCAGGAAGGCGTCCGTGCCGGCGTCGAGTTCGGTGCCGAACAGCCGCACCATCATCAGCTGGCCGGCTAATTGAAGGTAATTGTCCATGTCAGTTGGTCTTGGTGACCTTGCTCAGGTGGCGGGGACGGTCCGGATCGAGGCCGCGGGCCTTCGAGAGCTTAGCCGCCATCACGTAGAAGGCCTGGATCGCCGCGATCGGATCGAGGTCGGGAATCGCCGCCGTCGGGAGGGTCAGGTCGCGGCTGGCGATGTCCTCGGGCGCGGCGAGCAGCACGCGCGCGCCGCGGCCGCGCATCTCGTCGGCGAGGGCCACCAGGCCAGCCTGGGCCGGGCCGCGGGTGGCGAAGATCAGGAGCGGATAGCCTTCCTCGATCAGGGCCATCGGGCCGTGCTTGATCTCGGCGCCGGAGAAGGCTTCGGCCTGCAGGGCCGAGGTCTCCTTGAACTTGAGGGCCGACTCCAGGGCGATGGGGAAGCTGATGCCGCGGCCGACCACCATGATGTTGCGGGCGGGGGCCAGCACGTCGAGCGCGGGCGACCAGTCAGCCTGGGCCGCCTTGGCCAGCGACTCGGGCAGGGCGGCGATACCATCCTTCAGCTCCGGATCGTCCTGCCATTCCGCCACCAGGCGTGCGCCCGCGACCAGGCTGGTGATGAAGCTCTTGGTCGCGGCCACGCTCTGCTCCATGCCCGCATGCAGGGGCATGGCCCATTCGGCGGCTTCCGCCAGCGGCGAGGAGGTGTCGTTGACCAGGGCCACCGTGGTGGCGCCGCCGTCGCGGAAGTAGCGGATCGGCTCGACCACGTCAGGGCTCTGGCCCGACTGCGAAATCGACACGGCCAGGGTGTCGCGCGTGATCAGCGGCGATTTATACAGCGTGATCAGCGACATCGGCAGCGAGGTCACCAGGCGGCCCATGCGCGCCATGATCAGGTAGGCCAGGTAGTTCGAGGCGTGGTCCGAGCTGCCGCGTGCGACCGTGACGGCGCTGTGGAAGCTGGTCGAGCGCAGCGTGCGGCCGAGCGCCGCATAGCGGTCCTGGTCTTGCGACAGTTGCAGGGCCACGCATTCGCTGGCGGACAAGGCTTCCTGGAGCATCAGGGAAGTGGTCACAAGGCTTCTCCTTCGATATAGACGGCTTTGATATTCAATTCGCGGTCGAGCACCACGAAATCGGCATGGCAGCCCGGCGCGAGGCGTCCGCGCCGGGTCTCGCCGAGGTAGTCGGCGGCATTGGTGGACACGCGCAGGCAGGCTTCCTCGAGCGTCAGGCCGATTTTCACAAGATTGCGCAGCGCCTGGTCCATGGTCAGGGTGCTGCCGGCCAGGGTGCCGTCGGCCAGGCGCACGCCGCCCATGCACTTGTGGACCACCTGGCGGCCCAGCATGTACTCGCCGTCGGGCATGCCGGCGGCGGCGGTGGAATCGGTCACGCAGAACAGCTTGGGAATGCAGCGCAGCGCGGTCCTGATCGCGCCCGGATGCACGTGCAGCAGGTCGGGGATGATCTCGGCGTATTCGGCATGCGCCAGCGCGGCGCCCACCATGCCTGGGTCGCGGTGGTGCAGGCCGGGCATGGCGTTGAACAGGTGGGTGAAGCCGGCAGCGCCGTGCTCCAGCGCCTGCACGCCGACCTCGTAGTCGCCGTTGGTGTGGCCGATCTGGACGCGGATGCCGGCATTGGCCAGCTGGCGCACCAGGTCCATGTGGCCGTCGATCTCGGGCGCCACGGTGATCAGGCGCATCGGCGCCTGGTCGTCGAAGCTTTTCACTTCGTCGAGGGTGGCCTCGCGCGCGAAGGGCGGCTGGGCGCCCAGCTTGCCCGAGTTGATGTAGGGGCCTTCCAGGTGCACGCCGAGGATGCGCGCTTCCTTCTTGCCGCGCGCGCGGCAGGCGGCGCCGATGGCGTCCAGGGCCTGGCGGATGTCTTCCAGCGGCGCGGTCATGGTGGTGGCCAGCAGGCTGGTGGTGCCGTGCTTCGCGTGCAGGGCGGCGATCACGTGCGGGGCGTCGCCGCCTTCCATCATGTCGCGTCCGGCGCCGCCGTGCACGTGCACGTCGATGAAGCCGGGCAGGATGTAGTCGTCGCCGTTGCTGTCGGGGTCGGCCGGTGCGCCGTCGACGGCGTCGATCAGCACGCCGTGGCGCAGCTCGCCGTAAATCCAGCCGTCGGGAGTGAGGATGTTGCCCTTCATGAGTGCGTTTCCTTGAGATGCAGTTCGATCATGCGCAGCGCGCCGGCGGCGGAGTCGCCGTGCGGCGGGCTGCAGCGCGCCAGGGTGTCGGCCGGCAGGTAGGTGCGCAGCGGTTCGCCCAGGCCGCCGCACAGCGACAGGGGCAGGGTGCCGGTGGGGTCGAGGGCGCGTGCGATGCTGGCCACTTCGCGGCCCGCGTGTTCGAGGATGGCGAGGGCCACCGGGTCGGCCGGGCCGTGCGCCACCACGAAGCGCGCCAGGCCGGCGTAATCGGCCTGGGTGGCCTTGCCGAGCCAGACCTGGACCGCGTCGCGGCTGCCGCCGCAGGCCGCGATCACGTCGCGCGCCAGTTCGCCGCCCGCGGCGCGGCCGTCCATGACCTGTTCGATGTGGTTCAGCGCGCGCAGGCCCATCCAGGCGCCGCTGGCCTCGTCCCCGGCCGGGAAGCCCCAGCCGCCCATTTCCACGCGCTGGCCGTCGGCGCGCAGCGCTTCGCCCACGCTGCCGGTGCCGATCGCCACGATGGCGCCGGGACGGCCCTGGTGGGCGCCCATCAGGGTCGAGAAGCCGTCGGTGTCGAGCACGAAGGCGGCATAGCCGGGATTGGCCGCGCTGAAGGCCGCCGCCCATTCCTTGTTGTGCACACCCGCCAGGCCCAGGCCGATGGCGCAGGACTGCATGGGAATGGCGCCGATGCCGATTGCGGCGAAGGCTTGGGCGACGGCTGTATTGACTGCGTTCCAGGCCGTGGCCGTGCCGTTGCGCAGGCCGGATGGGCCGCTGGAAGCTTGGGCGAGTTCGGTACCGTCGGCGCGTGCCAGCCGCACGCGCGTGCCGGTGCCGCCGCCATCGACGCCGATGAGATAGTCGATCATGGTGTTGTGAGAGCCGGGGGAGGTGGTCGCACTATAGGCAGGCCCTGCGGTGATGTCAACAGGTATTTAATTGGTATGCAAATTTCCTTTGCAGATATAGCCGAATAGCCGCAGGTTATGTGCATAAACGTTTGATTTTTCAGAGAAAATAATTGGTATTGTTTCTGGTATTGTCAGGTGCGTGATTACCTGGGAGGTAATCGCCCCCGCCGACCGGTTTGCCGAGAATGGGACCCATTGCAGCACACCACTCAAGCAACCGGAGAAGACCATGGAACACGCACACTCGATCGCCCAGCACTACCTCAGCGCCTGGAACGAACGCGACGCCGCCGCGCGCCGCGCCCTGGTGGCCGCACTGTTCGCTCCCCACGCACGCTACCTCGATCCGATGATGCAGGGCGCCGGCCACGACGGCATCGACGGCCTGATCGCCGGCGCCCAGCAGCACTTCCCCGGCCACCGCTTCGAACTGAGCGGCACGCCGGACGGCCACAACGATGTAGTGCGCTTTTCCTGGAGCCTGAACGGGCCGGAGGGCAAGGTGGCGGCCCGCGGTACCGATGTCGCGACACTGAGTGCCGACGGCCGCCTGGCCACCGTCACCGGCTTCCTCGACCACGTCGCCTGAAGGAGCGCGCCATGAATCCGCTCGTTCCTTACGGCGCCCTGTGCGGCATCCCGAATATCGTGCGCACCAAGTCCGGCGCCGACCTGTTCTACCGCGACTGGGGCGCGGGTAAGCCGGTGCTGTTCGTCGCCAGCTGGGCGCTGCCTTCCGATTCGTGGAGCATCCAGATGATGGCCCTGCTGGATGCTGGCTTCCGCGTCATCGCTTTCGATCGCCGCGGCCATGGCCGCTCGTCCGACCCGGGGCGCGGCTACGACTTCGACACCCTGGCCGACGACATCGCGGCCGTGATCGACGCCCTCGATCTCTCGGGCGTGACCCTGGTCGGCCACTCGATGGCCTGCGGCGAGATCGTGCGCTACCTCAGCCGCCATGGCGGCGCTCGCATCCGTGGCGCGGCCCTGCTGGCGCCGATGACGCCCTTCCTCCTGCAGACCCCGGACAACCCGGACGGCATGGCCGGCGAGGTGTGCGCGGCGGTGCGGCGCCAGCTGGTGCGCGACTTCGCCGGCTGGATCGACGAGAACATGGAGCCTTTCGTCCCGGGAGCGGGCGAAAGCACCCGGGCCTGGCTGCGCACCATGGCCATGAGCGCTTCGCTGCACGCGCTGTGCGAATGCAACCGCGCGCTGGCGCAGGAGGACTTCCGCCCGGACCTGGCGCGGGTCGATGTCCCGGTGCTCCTGATCGCCGGCGGCCGCGACGCCAGCGCGCCGCCAGGCCTGACCGCGCACCCGACCGCGCGCCTGCTGCCGGACGCCACCCTCAAGCTGTACGAGGACGGGCCGCACGGCATGTTCATCACCCACCGCGACCAGGTCAATGCCGACCTGCTTGAGTTCATCCGGTCGATCGGCCACAATCGGCTGGATCAATAAAGGAGACAGCATGGACACCGTCGCCAGCCCGGCAGGCGCGCAGTACTTCAGCGATTTCGCGGCAGCCCTGCGCTACTGGCGCGGCAAGCGCGGCATCAGCCAGCTGCGCCTATCGGCGGACAGCGGCATCTCGCAGCGCCACCTGAGCTTTCTCGAAACCGGCCGCGCCCAGCCCGGCAAGGACCTGATCCTCAAGCTCGGGCTGGTGCTGGATATCCCGCTGCGCCAGCGCAACGCGATGCTGCTGGCGGCCGGCTTCGCGCCGGCCTACCGCGAGCGCAGCCTGTCGGACCCGGACCTGAACGCGGTCAAGCAGGCCCTCGACTTCATGCTGCAGCAGCAATCGCCTTACCCGGCCCTGGTGGTCGACCGCTTGTGGAACCTGGTCATGCTCAACGATCCCGCGGCGCGCATGCTGCGCTTCTTCCTCGGCATGCCGGAGCACGCGCCGATCCCGCGCGACGGGTCGATCAACGTGCTGCGGACGACGCTCGACCCGAACGGCCTGCGGCCCGCGCTGGCCAACTGGCAGCTGGTGTGCGGCGACCTGCTGCACTGGGTGCAGCGCGAAGCCATGGGCGACGGCCCGGGCAGCGAGGCGGCGCAGCTGCTGGACCAGCTGACGGCGCTGCCCGGCATCGCCGAAGCGGCGGCGCTGCCCAACCTGGACCGGCTCGCGCTGCCCTTCCTGCCCCTGACGCTGTGCAAGGACGGGGTGGAGCTGAACCTGTTCACGGCCATCACCACCCTCGGCACGCCGCACGACGTCACCGTGCACGAGCTGCGCCTGGAAACCTTCTTCCCCGCGGACGAGTCCAGCCGCCGCTGGTTCCAGCACCAGGCGAGCTAAGGCTGGCAACGCGTTTCTGGTGAAAGTGTTATCGTTCCGGGCGTCTGCGCTACCCAGCAGGCATTGATTGACGGAACCAGAACACGATGCAGAACCACCAGTCCGCGAGCGAACCCGACCCGCGTCTCGACTTTGCCGCCGGCGGCGGCGCGATGGGCGCGCTGCTGCGCGCCAGGGACTGGAGCGCGACGCCGCTCGGCCCCCTGGAGCAGTGGCCGCAGCCGCTGCGCACCGCGGTCGGCATCATGCTCGGCTCCATCCAGCCGATGTACATTGCCTGGGGCGCCGGATTGCATCTGCTGTTCAACGACGGCTACCGCGACATCCTCGGCGCCCGCGCCGCGGACCCCGGACAGGTGCTGGGCAAGCCCTTCGCCGAGGTCTGGCACGAGGTCTGGGACACGGTCGGTCCCCTGCTGGAAGGTGTGCTGCAGGGCCGCCCCAGCCATGGAGAAGACCGCCTGTTCGTCCTGCGCCGCAACGGCTACGCGGAAGAGATGTACGCCTCGTTCTCGGCCACGCCCTTGCGCGACGAGGCCGGAGCGGTGGCGGGCGTATTCTGCGTCTGCGCCGAGACCACCAGCAAGATGGTGTCGCTGCAGGAGCGCGACGCCGCGCTCGTGACGGCCGAGGCCAACGCGCTGTTCCGCACCTTCTTCGAGCAGGGCACCCATTACGCGGCACTGATGTCGCTGGACGGCCGGGTGCTCGAGGTCAACCAGGTCGCCCTGGACGCCTGCGGCTACCGGCGCGAGGACGTGCTGGGCCGGCCGTTCTGGGAATGCGGCTGGTGGAACGGCTCGGCGGCGCTGATGGACACCGTGCGCGCGAGCATGGCCAGCGCGGCGCAGGGCGCCACCGTGCGCCACGAGCTGCCTTACTTCATCGCCGACGGCAGCCGGCGCTGGACCGATGTCGTGTTCACGCCGGTCACCGGTTCGCGCGGCGAGCTGCTGTCGGTCGCGGCCACCGGCGCCGATATCACCGAGCGGCGCCAGGTCGAGGAGCGCCTGCGCCTGTTGGACGCGATCGGCGAGGCGACCCGCATCGCGGCCGAGCCGAAAGCCATCATGCAAGAAGCCACCCGGCTGCTGGGCGAGCACCTGGGGGTCACGCGCGTGGCCTATGCCGACCTGGAGGCGGACAACGACCGCTTCACCATCCGCCACGACTGGACCGTGCCGGGCGCCATCTCGACCGCCGGCGTGTACTCGCTCGACCTGTTCGGCTCGCGCGCCCGCGACAACCTGCGGGTCGGCCGCACGCTCCTGATCGGCGACGTCGACACCGAGCTGGCCTCGGGCGACGGCTACGAGATGTTCAACCAGATCGGCATCAAGGCCATCATCTGCTGCCCCTTGGTGAAGGGCGGCAAGCTGGTGGCCATGATGGCCGTGCACCAGGACACGCCGCGCGCCTGGACGGCGGGCGAGATCGCGCTGGTCGAGGCGGTGGTGGAGCGCTGCTGGGCCCACATCGAGCGGGTGCGCTCGACCGAGGCCCTGCGCGACGCCGACCGGCGCAAGTCGGAATTCCTGGCCACGCTCGCGCACGAGCTGCGCAATCCGCTGGCGCCGGTGAGGAACGGCCTGGAGATCCTGCGCATGAGCGCCAGCCCGGCGGTGAGCTTGCGCGTGCGCGAGATGATGGAGCGCCAGGTGAACCACATGGTCCACCTGATCAACGATCTATTGGATATCGCGCGCGTCTCGAGCGGCAAGCTGGTGCTGCAAAAGAGCCTGGTCGACCTGCGCGAGGTGATCGGCACCGCGGTCGAGACCAGCCAGCCGCTGATCGACGGCGCCGGCCATACGCTGGACCTGGAGCTGCCCGGCGCGCCGATGCCGATCGAGGCCGATGCGGTGCGCATCAGCCAGGTGCTCAGCAACCTGCTGTCGAACGCGGCCAAGTACACGCCGGCCGGCGGGCACATCGCCATCACGGCGCGCGTGCTGGATGGCGTGGCCGAGGTGGAGGTGGCGGACAACGGCATCGGCATCGCGCCGGAATCGCTGGGGGCGGTGTTCGAGATGTTCTCGCAGGTGGCGCGCAGCATCGACCGCTCTGCCGGCGGCCTGGGCATCGGGCTGTCGCTGGTGCGCCGCCTGGTGGAACTGCATGGCGGCTCGGTGACGGCGGTCAGCGCGGGGCCGGGGCAGGGCAGCCTCTTCACGGTGCGCCTGCCATTGGCGGGGCAGGCGGCCGATGCGGGTCATCGCACGGAGCTGCCGCAAGCGGCAGGGGCGGGCCGGCGCCTGCGCGTGCTGGTGGCGGACGACAACGCCGATGCGGCCGATTCGCTCTGCTCGCTGCTGCAGATCGCGGGACACGAGACGCGTACCGCCTACGACGGCGTCAACGCGCTGGAAGTGGCGGCCGGCTTCCATCCGGAGCTGGTGTTCCTGGACATCGGCATGCCGCGCATGGATGGCTACGAGGCGGCGCGCCGCATGCGCGAACTGCCTGGCATGCGGGACGTTCTGCTGGC
This sequence comes from Massilia sp. ZL223, assembly GCF_018119395.1. Classification (GTDB taxonomy): domain Bacteria; phylum Pseudomonadota; class Gammaproteobacteria; order Burkholderiales; family Burkholderiaceae_D; genus Telluria. The sequence continues at coordinate 50,824 of NZ_JAGPWD010000033.1, read as the reverse complement.
GGCGCTAACGGGGTGGGGCGCGGCCGAGGACCGGGCGCGCTCGCGCGAGGCCGGCTTCGATCATCACCTGCTCAAGCCGGCGCAACCGGCGGAGGTGCAGGCGGTATTGGCCGAAGCGGCTGCGGCCTGAGGTTAAAGAGTGCAGGACGTTCGCTCCGAAGTCCTGCTCGAGGGTCCAGCAGCAGGTCCGATTCCAACAGGCGGCGCCATGATTACTATATTGATTTGCTCAATCCTTCCACTTCTCGCCTTAGGCTGGGTCCTCTGGATCAATGCAAACGATCGCACGGCCTTCGAGAGAGAACTGGAAGAAGTACTAAGACACATCTCCGACGACAGCCCATAAACCGCCTTTCGCCCGATTGCCGCCGACCCTGCCGTTAGCTTACTGCGGCGCGTATTGCGCCGACTGCCGGCTGCCGCTGCGGTCGACCACCAGCAGCTGGGCGTTCTGGTGGCGCTCGCGGCCGGCGACGTTGACGGCCGCCGTGCCCGGACCGCGCACCGCGATGTCGGCGCGGCCGGCCAACAGCTTGCGGCCTTCCAGGCTGCCCGAGCCGCTGCTCTGGGCGCGCACCAGGTCGACCTTGCCGTCGATATGGGCGCTGCCCGGGCCGCTCATCCTGAGCAGCAGGCGCTTGCCCGACATGGTCGCGGTCAGGTCGCCCGAGCCGCGCAGCTCGCCGTCCAGGGTGTCTTCCACCTGGGCCAGCTCCACCGTGCCGGGACCCTGGCTCTTGACCACGGCCTTCCTGACCTTCAGGCCTTCGCCGTCCAGGTCGCCCGAACCGGTAAGGATCGCGTTCAGCTCGCCCACGCTGCCGCTGAGGGTGGCGTTGCCCGGTCCGTCCATGCGCACCACGGCCGTCCTGGCCTGCAGGCCGGCCGCGTTCAGTTCACCCGAGCCGGTGATCAGGGCGTCGAGCTTGCGGATGGCGCCGCCCACGCAGGCGTTGCCCGGCCCGTGCTGCACCGTGCTTACGGTCTCCGCCGCCAGCGAGCAGGCCTGGAAGTCGCCCGAACCGCTGACTTCGGCGCGTACTTCGCGGCTGCTGCCGTTCAGTTTCATGCCGCCCGGACCGCTGAGGCGGGCCTGCAGGCGCGCCAGGCGCAGGTCGTCGCCTTCGAGGTCGCCCGAGCCGCTCAGGTTGGCCACCAATTCGTTGCCGACGCCGGACAGGTGCACGTCGCCGGGACCGGACATGGTCAGCTCGACGTTGGCCGCCTTGATCCGGTGCAGGTCGGCGTCGCCGCTGCCGCTCACGCGCACGCTCAGCTCGCGCACCGCGCCGGAGGCTTCCAGGTCGCCCGGACCGTCGACGCTGAGGGCGAAGCGGTCGCCGCTCACGTGGTCGAGCTCGACGTCGCCGCTGCCGGACATCTTGAGGCTGTTCAGCTGGCCGGCGGTGATGTGGATGACCACGCTGTCACGGCGTTTGCCGAAGCTGAACTGGAAGCCGTTGCGCTGTACCGGGCGCACCACCAGGGTGTCGCCGCGCAGGACGGTCTCGACCTCGTCGAGCTGCTTGCGCTCGCCGCTCAGCTCGATGCCCGGACGGCCCTGGGCGCGCACCACCACGTGGTAGGGGCCGGACAGCTCGATCGCGCTGAAGGCGCCGACCGTGCGCTGTTCGGTGACCGCGCCTGCGGGCGGCTGCTCGGCGTAGCTGACCCGGGTGGCAAGGAAGCCGGCGCCGATGGCGGCGGCCAGGAGAGTGTGCTTGAGGGCGGTGTTCATCGTGTTGTGGGCGACAGGATCGAGGGGAGGTTGAACGATAGGGCAGGGCGGGCGACACCGCCCGGAGAAAACGACAGACGCACAAAAACGTGGTGTAAAACGCAAATTTTCGGGATGAGCTGCTGGGCCGTTGCGGCCGCCTGTCGCCATTGGCCTGCGCTTGGCCCATAATGGATGGATTGTCGAACGAGTGTCTTCCCGTGATCCGCCACCAGGTCCGAGCTGTTCTTACCCATGTTGCATGCGCCGCCGTCGGGCTGGCGTGTGCGCACGCGCAGGCGGCGCCCTCGACCTTCGGCCCCGTGATCGGCAGCGCGCTGCTGTGCCGCAGCCAGCTCGACAATGCGTATTTCCGTTCCTACCTGACCCAGGCCTTCGGCCCTTCCTACAAGCGCGAAGGCGGGGCGTACTGGTTCCGCACCGACGCCACCCTGTGGGGCGCGAAGGTGCGCGAGGTGATGGTCAGCGACGACAGCAGCGAGATCGTGTTCGTCGGCGCCATCACCGACAGCACTCCGGAAGAGCTGGAAAAGTCGGTGCGCGCCCGGGCCGGCATCCCTTTCCGCGCCCAGGACGGTTCGCCTTTCCCCTTGCGCAAGTCGAATCCCGGCAGCACGATCGCGTACATGAATGACAAAAGCAAAATATACTGCGCAAAGTTCAAACCGCAGCCGCCAGGACGCTAGCGACGCATGTACCAACATTTCTTCCAGCTGAAGCAGGACCCCTTCTCGATCGCGCCCGACCCGCGCTACCTGTTCATGAGCGAGCGCCACCGCGAGGCGCTGGCCCACCTCCTGTACGGCATCGGCAGCGGCGGCGGCTTCGTGCTGCTCACCGGCGAGATCGGCGCCGGCAAGACCACGGTGTGCCGCTGCTTCATCGAGCAGATTCCCGAGAACTGCCGCCTGGCCTATATCTTCAACCCGAAGCTGACGGTGGAAGAGCTGCTCCTCACGGTGTGCGACGAATTCCACATCGCGCTGCCGCCGGCCGGGCCGTCGCCCTTCGGCGTGAAGGGCTATGTCGACGCCATCAACCGCTACCTGCTGGAGGCGCACGCCCAGGGCCTGAATAACGTGCTGGTGATCGACGAGGCCCAGAACCTGTCGCCCGAGGTGCTGGAGCAGCTGCGCCTCCTGACCAACTTGGAAACCAGCGAGCGCAAGCTGCTGCAGATTATCCTGATCGGCCAGCCGGAACTGCGCAGCATGCTGGCGCGCCCGGAACTCGAGCAGCTGGCCCAGCGCGTGATCGCGCGCTATCACCTCGGCCCGCTGTCGGAACAGGAAACCGGCGCCTACATCGCGCACCGCCTGGCGGTGGCGGGGGCCGTCGGCGCGCCGATTCCCTCGGCATTGACGCCGCAGATCCACCGCCTGACGCAGGGCGTGCCGCGCCGGATCAACCTGCTGTGCGACCGCGCGCTGCTCGGCGCCTATGTCGAGAACAGCCCGCAGGTCACGCGCCGCATCCTGCAGAAGTCGGCGCAGGAAGTGTTTGCCGGCGAGGCGCCGGCGCCGCGTCCCGCTGCGCGCTGGCCGATGCTGGCGGGCGGCCTGCTGGCGGGCGCCGCCTTGAGCGCGGCAGCCGCCTGGCAGATGCTGCCGCAGCCAGAGGTGAATCCGGCCGTGGCCGCCGCTCCGCCGGCGCGGGCCGTGCCTGTGAAAACCTCCTCGCCCGCCGCTGTCGCCGTCCCGGTCCAGGAGAGCGAACACGATGCCTTGCGCGCGCTGGCCGCGTTGTGGGGCGAGCCGCTCGCGGGCGGCCAGCCCTGCGAAGCGGCGTTGCGCCTGAACCTGCGCTGCCACCAGGGCAGGGGAGGCCTGTACGAACTGCGCCTGCTCGACCGGCCGGCCGTGGTGACCCTGCACGAGGGGCCGCGCACCGGCTATGCGGTGCTGGTCGGCATGGATGCCGCCAGCGTCACGCTGGAGGCGGACGGCAAGCGCGAGCGCGTCGACCTGGCCACCTTCATCAACCGCTTCGGCGGCGAGTTCACGACCTTCTGGCGCGTGCCGCGCGCTTTCCGCGATCAGGTGGCCGAAGGCGACCGCGGGCCGGACGTCGACTGGCTCGCCACCAGCCTGGCTACCCTGAACAAGGCTGATTCGCCCGGCGCCGACCAGCCTTTCGACGCGCGCACCAGGGAATGGCTGCGCGCCTTCCAGGCGGCCCAGAACCTGAAGGCGGACGGCGTCGCCGGGCCGCGCACCTACATGCGTCTCAACCAGCTGTCCGGCGTGCCGGAACCGCACCTGCTCGCCGCCGCTGGGAAGACCCCCTGATATGTCCTATATCCTCGAAGCCCTCAAGAAAGCCCAGGCCGAGCGCCAGCTCGGCAACGCGCCGACCATCCATGCGCCGGCCCCGAGCTATGCGGCGCCGGCCGGCACGGCGGGCGGCAAGCACCGTACCCTCCTGATCGGACTGGGCGCGGGCGCCGTCGTGGCAAGCGCCGCCGTCCTGTGGCTGCGCGCGCCGGCCGAGCAGCCGGTCAAGCTGGCGGCTGCGCCGGCGGTGAGCGCTCAACCGGCCGCGCCTGCGGCCGCGCCGCCGGTGACGATCGCGCCGCCGCCAGTGATCGCGCCGCCACCGGCGAATCCGGAACCGCGCGCGGCGGCGAAGCCGGTACGCGAGCCCACTCCGCCCAAGCCCGAGCGCAAGCCTGAACCGGCGCCGGCCGCACCAGCGCCACAGCCGGAACCGGCCCGGGTGGCGCCGGCGCCCGCGCCGGAAGACAATGTGCGCAGCCTGCAGGAACTTCCGGAAGCGCTGCAGCGCGAGATCCCGAAGGTCGCCTTCGGCGGCTACATCTACTCGCCCAACGCGGCCGAGCGCCTGCTGCTGGTCGACAAGATGCTGCGCCGCGAAGGCGAGGAGGTGGCGCCGGGCCTGGTGCTGGAACGCATCCTGCCCAAGGCGGCCGTGATGAACTACCGTGGCAACCGCTACCGTGTCGGCTATTGAGGGCGGCGGCAGGGTGCTGGCCGTGGTCGGCTGGTCCGGCAGCGGCAAGACCACCTTGCTGGAATTCCTGGTCGGCCGGCTGGCCGCCGAGGGCGTCCGCGTGAACGTGGTCAAGCACAGCCACCACGACATCGAACTGGAGCCGCCGCGCAAGGACAGCGCCCGCCTGCGCATGGCCGGCGCGGCCGAGGTCATGATCGCCTCGCCCTACCGGGTGGCGATCCTGCGCGAGCTGCGCGGCGCCGAGGAGCCCTCGCTGGCCGAGCACCTGGCGCGCCTGGCGCCGGCCGACCTGACCCTGGTCGAGGGCTACAAATGGGAGATGCTGCCCAAGCTGGAAGTATTCCGCCCGGCGCTGGGCAAGCCGGCGCTCTATCCGCAGGATGCCGATATCGCCGTGGTCGTGTCCGACGTGCCCCGTCCGCCGGACGCGGGGCAGGGTGTCGCCTGGCTGGACCTGAATGCGCCGGATCAAGTCCTGGCGTGGCTGCGCGACTTCTTGCACGCCAGCCCTCAAGTTCCGGTCCAGGCTGCCGTTAACGGCTGATACGCCTCATTGGGCGAATCAGGAGAACAGCATGGATGTCACCGGAATTGCCAAGCTGGCAACCAGCGTCGCCGAAACCGGCAACCGCCAGGAAGTGGCGCTCGCCGTGCTCAAGCGCGCGCAGCAGATTGAGATGTCGTCGGCCACCCAGCTGATCGAAGCGGTGCAGGCGACGTCGTCCGCCAACCTGCCGCCGCACCTGGGCAACAAGATCAACACCACCGCCTGAGCTTGATTTTCCCGCGCGGCGGGGCGACACTGGCGTGTTGCCTCGTCCACCGGAGATATTCATGTCGCACCGCCACGCCCTGATCGCCGCCGCCCTGGCCGGCGTTTGCACCGCCCCGGTTCACGCCACCGGCCAGGAGGAAATGGGTACGCCCAAGGCCGACCAGGAAATGTGCTACGGCGTGGCCAAGGCCGGCCAGAACGACTGCGGCACCGCCACCCACGGCTGCATGGGCGCCGCCGCCACCGACAACGATCCGGGCGAATGGAAATTCGTCGCCAAGGGCAGCTGCACCAAGCTGGGCGGCTCGCTCAAGCCGGGCAAGGCGAAGGCCGAGCCGGCCCCAGACACCAAGTAAGCATGTCCCTGCCGCAGGCGGGTGTCGGCATCGGGCTGCGCCCGCCGCATGTCCGCGCCTTCCTCGCGCAGCGCCAGCCGGTCGGCTGGCTCGAAGTCCACTCCGAAAACTATCTCGCCCGCGCGGGCTGGGACTGGCACGTGCTGCGCCGCCTGCGCGAGGATTATCCGCTCAGCCTGCACGGCGTCGGCCTGGGGCTCGGCTCGGCGCGCGGCTTTTCCGAGGACCACCTGGCGCGGGTGCGCGAACTGGTCGAGGCGGTCGATCCCTTCCTGGTGTCCGAGCATCTGTGCTGGGGCGCGCTGGCCGACCGCCAGCTGAACGACCTGCTGCCGCTGCGGCTCGACGCCGCTTCCCTGGGCCTGCTGTGCGCCCGCGTCCAGCGCGTGCAGGAGCTGCTGCGCCGCCGCATCCTGGTCGAAAACGTCTCGCGCTACGTGCGCTTCCGGGACGACACCATGAGCGAAGCCGCATTCCTGGCCGAACTGGCGCGCCGCACCGGCTGCGGCATCCTGCTCGACGTGAACAACCTGTATGTGAACCAGCGCAACCACGGCGAGGATGCGCTGGCGGCCATCGCCGCCTTGCCCGTGGGGAGCGTGGGCGAAATCCACCTGGGCGGCCACCTCGAGACGCCGGAGGCAGTGATCGACCACCACGGCGCCGCCATCGCGCCGCCGGTGTGGGCGCTGTACCGCGCGGCGCTGGAGCGCTTCGGGCAAGTGCCCTCCCTGATCGAATGGGATACCGGCCTGCCGCCGCTGGAGGTGCTGCTGGAAGAGGCGGACAAGGCGCGCGCCATCGCAGCGCAGTTCGATGTGGCGGAACAAGCGCCCGCCCCAGTCCTCGCCACCCTCGCCGGGCAGGCCGGCGCGCCGGACCTGGCCGAGCTGCAGGAAGGCTTCGGCAGGGCGCTGGCCGATCCCGCCGCCACGGCGCCGGACATGGTCGTGGATGCGGCGCGGCTGGCCGTCTATCGCGGCAACCTGGCGGAAAACTGGCGCCGGGCCCTGGCCAACGCCTATCCCGTCGTCGAACAGCTGGTCGGCGCGGAATTCTTCGGCGGCCTGGCGCGCGCCTATGGCAAGGCGCATCCTTCGCAAGACCCTGACCTGAACCGCTTCGGCGCCCGGTTCGCGGTCTTCCTCGACGGCTTCGCGCCGGTCGCCGACTTGCCCTGGCTGGCCGACATGGCGCGCCTGGAATGGGCCTTGCACCTGGCCTGGCAGGTGCCCGACGTGACGCCGCTGGCCGTGGAGGCGCTGGCCGGCTGGGACCCGGCCCGGCTGGCCGATGCGCGGCTGGTCCTGCACCCGGGCTGTTCGCTGCTGCACAGCCGCTGGGAGGTGGCGCAACTGTGGCTGGCGCACCAGGAGAATGGCCCGGCCTTCCCGGAGACGCTGGACGCGCCTTGCCATGCGCTGCTCACGCGCAGGGGCTGGCAAGGGGAGGTGACCGCCATCAGCCGGGCCGACTACCTGGCCTTGAGCAGGCTGGCGGCGGGAGATAGTATCGCCGCGGCGCTGGACGCGGCCCTGGCCGATGCGGAAGAACGTGGAGAGGATCTGCCGGAGGTGGGCGCAATGCTGCGCCGCTGGTTCGGCCTGGGCGCCGTGGCCGCGATTGCGGCGGACGGCGTCCGCTAGGCGTGGCCGAAGGAAGGCTGGCGAATTCTGGGGGACTGGATCAGTGGAAGGCGCGCAGGATGCGGTCTTCGCCGGTGCGGTCGCGGAAACGCTCGTTGGCGGCGCGGGTGGCGGCCATCATGCGCTCCAGCTGGGCGTCCTCGAAGCGCGCCAGTTCCTCGTTGGCCGCTTCCAGCGCCAGCGCCAGTTTCGCGCGCGCGTTCTGGTACAGCGTGCTGGTGTAGTGATCGGTATTCTTGAGCAGTTCTTCCGCGTTCTCGATCACGAGCCGCAGGTCGCCGATCAGCTGCTCTTGCGACTGCTGATGCTGTTCCGGGGTTTCCATCGCCTTCACCTTTTAAGCCCGATTGATGACGTCTTAAAATATAAACAAGGAAGCCCCGCTTTGTTTGTTAGCGCGCAAACATAGCCGACACAGCGGCAGCGCGCTTTTTGCGCTTTTTTTGCCGGCTTATTGCACGCGAATCTGCAGGTCGCCGACCGAGACGGTCTGCCCGCTGCGGATCTTGGCGGTCTTGCGCAGCTCCTGTTTGCCGTCGACCGACACCGCGCCGCTGGCGACCATGTTCTTGCCGGCGCCGCCGCTGTCGACCAGGCCGACCAGCTTCAGCAGCTGGTTGACCTCGACGAATTCTGATGTCAAATCGAAAACTATTTTTTGCATTCTATCCTCGGGGTGGTAAGGGCGGCGTACGATAGCCGAGGCCGCCTGTAGGTGTTCAGACGCGGTCCGGACGGGTCATCTCGATGGGGACGATCCACTGGTCGAACTGCTGCTCGTCGACAAAACCGGTCTGCAGCGCGGCTTGGCGCAAGGTCAGGCCTTCGCTGGAGGCCTTCTTGGCGATCTGCGCGGCGCGATCATACCCGATATGCGGCGCCAGCGCGGTTACCAGCATCAGCGATTTTTCCATCAGCTCGCCGATGCGGGCGTGGTTCGGCGCTATCCCCTTGGCGCAGTGCTCGTCGAAGGAGCGCATGCCGTCGGCCAGCAGCCGCGCGCTTTGCAGGAAATTGTGCGCAATCATGGGCTTGAACACGTTCAGCTCGAAGTTGCCCTGCGAGCCGCCGACCGTGATCGCCACGTCGTTGCCGAACACCTGGCAGCACAGCATGGTGAGCGCCTCGCACTGGGTCGGGTTGACCTTGCCCGGCATGATCGAGCTGCCCGGCTCGTTCTCGGGAATCGTGATCTCGCCCAGGCCGGAGCGCGGGCCGGAAGCCATCCAGCGCACATCGTTGGCGATCTTCATCAGGGCGGTGGCCAGGGTCTTGAGCGCGCCGTGGGCGGCGACCATGGCGTCGTGGCCGGCCAGGGCCATGAACTTGTTGGGCGCGCTCTTGAAGCTGAGGCCGGTGCGCGAGCCCAGTTCGGCGGCGATGCGCGGTGCGAAATCCGGGTGGGCGTTCAGGCCGGTGCCCACGGCGGTGCCGCCGGCGGCCAGCAGCAGCAGGCCGGGCAGGGAAGCCTTGATCGCCTGTTCCGAATACTCGAGCTGGGCCACGTAGCCGGAGAATTCCTGGCCCAGGGTCAGCGGCGTGGCGTCCTGCAGGTGGGTACGGCCGATCTTGACGATGTCGGCGAAGTCGCGCGACTTGATCTCCAGGGTCTGGCGCAGCCTGGCCAGGGCCGGCAGCACGTCCTTGGCGACCGCGGTCGCGGCCGCCACGTGCATGGCGGTCGGGAAGATGTCGTTCGAGGACTGGCCCATGTTGACGTGGTCGTTCGGATGCAGCTGGCGCGCCTCGCCGCGCTCGCCGCCCATCAGCTCCGAGCCGCGGTTGGCCAGCACCTCGTTCATGTTCATGTTGCTCTGGGTGCCGGAACCGGTCTGCCAGACGGCGAGGGGGAATTCGTCCGGGTGGCGGCCCTCCAGGACCTCGTCGGCCGCCTGGATGATGGCGTTGGCCTTGTCGGCCGGCAGCTTGCCGAGCGAGCGGTTGACGGCCGCCGCGGCGCGCTTGACCTGGGCCAGCGCGGCCACCAGCTCGGGCGCCATGCGCTCGGTGGAGATATGGAAGTGGTGCAGCGAGCGCTGGGTCTGCGCGCCCCACAGATGGTCCGCCGGCACCTCGATCGGGCCGAAACTGTCCTTCTCAATCCTGTTTTCCATAGGAGGTCCTGTGTATTGAGTCCTAGTCAACTTCTCTAATGCACCGCTGGGATTAAAGAGTTTAGCGCAATGTCCGTTATTTACGTTCAGGTACCTCTTTTCGTCTTCCCTATGGCCAGCCGCCTTCCACTGTTATTCTCTTGCGCGCTCCTGGCGAGCGCTGCCGGCGCTGCCGAACTGGGCGACCAGCGTGTCAGTTCCCATATGGGCCAGCCGCTGGTGGCCGACATCGAACTGACGCTGGTCGAGCACCCGGCCGCCAAGGTCGAGGTGCGCCTCGCGCATCCGAATGTCTATCGCGGCGCGAATATCGGCATGCCGCAGGTGCTGTCGACCTTGAACATGTCTGTGATGCAGCGCGACGGCCGCCAGTTCCTGCACGTCACCTCGCGCGCACCGGTTGAATCAAGCCACCTGCATTTGTATCTGGAGCTCAGCGATGGCGGCCAGCGCAGCGTGCGCCTGGCAACCCTGTGGCTGACGCCGGACCCGACCCCGGCGGCGCCGCCGGCGGCCGTGGCCGCCCCGGCGCCGGTTCCCGTTCCGCCGCCTGTCGTCGCCCCGGCGCCGAAGCCGGCGCCCAAGGCGGTCGAGCCTGCGCCTGTGGCCACGGCGGCGCCCAAGCCCACGCCGAAGCCGGCCGAACCCGCTCCTGCTCCTGCGCCGAAGCCGGCCAAACCCGCTCCGGCGCCGAAGGCGGAGAAACCGGCGCCGCCGATCGTGCTGCCGCCGCCCGCACCGGCGCCCGGCGCCTGCGCCCCGGCGCCGCAGAGCGCGCCGTCCAAGGTCTGCGCGGCGCTCGACTACAAGAACACCCAGCTGCGCGAACAGATCGGCCAGCTGGAAGAGAAGGTGAAGGTGCTGCAGGTGGCGATGGGCGCCAGCCCGGCGGCGGTGACGGCGCCGAAGCCCGCGAAGGCCAAGCCGCGCAGGAAGCCGGTCCCGGAGCCGGTGGACGAGACGCCCTGGGGCTGGATCGGCGGCGGCATCGCGGCCTTGCTGGCGCTGGCCGGCGGGATCGTGGTGGCGAAGCGGCGGGGGAAACCGGTCAAGCCGCGTGCCGCCGCCGCGCCGAAAGCGCCCCTGATGGCACGCTTGCGCCAGCGTTTTCCTCGCAAGAAATCCGCTCCGAAAGCGGCCGAACCGACCTTGGAAGAGGATGCGCACGACACGTCTACACAAGCTTAAAATTTGCGTTATACTAATTCCGTGGTCGACGAGATCACAGACGGCGCAGGGTCTGGCGCAGCCACCACCGATAGCGTGGCGCGATAAGCAGGCAACCGTTGAATAAACGCCTGTGTCCGGAAGCAGTCCACTAGCCTGCAGCGGCGGTGGGCGCCGGAAGCAACCGGCAAGAGGCGACACCAGGAGATACCTGGTGCTCGCTCTCCACATTCCGCGGCTGAGCCAATGGCTTGGCTGCACCAAAAGCGCCCGAGGGCGCTTTTTTCATTTCCGGGATTGTGTTCGAGCTGCAGGGCGGGAAGTAAAAAAGGCGCACGAGGCGCCTTTGTCATTTTCGCAAGTTACTGCTCAGTGCGCTTGCATCGCACGGTCCAGCTGGCCCATCCACGGGTCGGTCACGTCGCGGATCGCGCGGTCGTTGGCCATCAGCTGCTTGAGCAGGTCGATCTTGCGCAGGCGCTTGGCGCCGTCCAGGGCCGGCACGCCGGTCGCGGCGGCGCGCGCTTCCACCTTGGCTTCGCTGCCGAGCTGGTCGAAATTCTTCCAATCCCCGGTCTGGGCCGCGCTCGCCATCTGGCCGGTGAGGGTGGCCAGGTTTTCGTACATCGAGAGGACTTCGTTCGCGGTCATGAGTGCACCAAGGCTGAAAACTCCGGCCGGATTGCCGGTTGTCTACATCGTTATCGGATGCACTTTCGGGAACTTTAGGGTTTTTTCAAAAAAATTTGAAAAATTTTTATAGGCAAGGAAAGTTGTCATTCAAGCATGGCAAATCGCTACGCCGTGTTTCAGCCGATGTGCCCTACAATGCGCGCTATTCCCCGTATTCGGCAGTTTGGCCCCGTTTTTTGCAGTCTGTCGCATTCGGGGCGCATGCGGGAGCAGGCTTGCATAGAGTGCAGCCTGAGAAGTTGCGCAGTCCGGCACGAGTCCGGACGCCCGAACAAGAACGAGAGAGACACCATGAGACATATGCCGGTCATGCGCAAGGCGGCTGCCCTTGCGCTTGCAGTCACGGCCGCCGCTGCCCAGGCAGAAGCGCCTTATTCGTTTGCCGCCACCCCGGGCAAGCTGCCCAAGGACGTGGTGCCCACCCAGTACGCCGCCCACCTGGTGGCCGACGTCCCCGGCAACACCTTCCGCGGCACCCAGACGGTCGACATCGAAGTCCTGAAGACCACCTCGGTCATCATGCTCAATGCCGACAACATGGAGATCGACGGCGCCAGCCTGTCCGGCAAGGGCCTGAGCCAGCTGAAATTGACGCCGATCCTGGACCGCAAACAGCAGACCCTGCGCTTCGAGCTGGCCCAGCCGCTGGCCCCCGGTAAATACCAGCTGGCGCTGCAGTTCCGCGGCCAGATCACGCGCGAGGCGCGCGGCCTGTTCTATGTCAACTACAAGGCGGGCGGGGCGGACAAGAAGCTGATCGCCACCACCATGGCGCCGACCGACGCGCGGCGCGTGCTGCCGACCTGGGACGAACCGGCCTTCCGCGCCCGTTTCAAGCTGACGGTCGACGTGCCGGGCAACTTCAAGGCCTATTCCACCACCCCCATCGAGAAACAGGAAAGCCTCGGCGGCGGCATGCAGCGCATCTCCTTCGGCAACACGCCCAGGATGCCGAGCTACCTGGTGGTGCTGGTGGCGGGCGAGATGGAGCGCCTGGCCGGAAAGCAGGACGGCGTCGACATCGGCATCGTCACCACCGAGGGCAAGCTGGGCTCGGCCGCCTTCCCGCTGGCCGCCTCGCGCGACCTGCTGCACTACTTCAACGACTACTTCGGCGTGCCGTATCCGCTGCCCAAGCTGGACCAGATCGCGATCCCGGGCGGTTTCAACGGCGCGATGGAAAACTGGGGCGCCATCGTCTACAACGAGCCGACCCTGCTGGTCGACCCGAAACGCAGCCCGGAGCGGGTCAAGAAGCTGTCCTTCGCCATCAATGCGCACGAACTGGCCCACCAGTGGTTCGGCAACCTGGTGACCATGGCCTGGTGGGACAACCTGTGGCTCAACGAAGGCTTCGCCTCCTGGATGGCGGCCAAGGCGACCCAGCACTTCCACCCCGAATGGCGTCCCTACCTGAGCGGCATCGCCGAGCGCGAGTACGTGCTCAACCTCGACGCGCGCAAGACCACCCACCCGATCCAGACCCCGGTCGACAACGAAGAGCAGGCCGCCGCCGCCTTCGACGCCATCACCTACCGCAAGGGCGAGGCCTTCCTGCGCATGCTCGAGGCCTACCTGGGCGAGGAATCCTTCCGCAAGGGCATCCGCGCCTACATGGCGAAGCACCAGTACTCGAACACCACCTCGGCCGACCTGTGGCAGGCGCTGGAAAAGGCCACCGGCAAGCCGGTCGAGAAGCTCGCCTCCGACTGGACCCTGCAGCCGGGCTTCCCGCTGGTGAAGGTGGAACAGGCCTGTGAGAACGGCAAGCGCAAGGTGACCCTGTCGCAGGAACAGTACCGCCTCGACGAACCGGCGACGGAAAAACGCCTGTGGAACATCCCCGTGCAGGTGGGCACCGTCAACGGCAAGGCCTGGACCATGCTGCTCTCGGGCCCGAGCCAGAGCTTTACCCAGGCCAGCTGCGAAGGCACGCTGGTGGTCGACCCGTACAGCGTGGGCTACTTCCGCGTGCAGTACGATCCGGCCAGCTTCCAGGCCCTGGCGGCCCAGGCGCCGCAGTTGCGCGACTCCACCCGTTTGAAACTGCTGACCGATGCCTGGAGCCTGGTGTCCGGCGGCCGCATGCAGCTGGACGGCTACCTGAAACTGGTCGAGAGCTACCGCGACGAGCCGCGCCTGGCCGTGTGGGATTCGATCCTGTCCAACCTGCGCACCCTCGACACCCTGGCGCGCGGCGAGCCGGAACAGGCCCTGATCCGGCGCTTCCTGATCGGCTTCGCGCGCCCGAAGTTCGACAAGCTGGGATGGGAAGAAAAGCCGGGCGAACCGGTCGAGGACGGCGAACTGCGCGGGATGCTGGCCACCGCGCTGGCGCGCGCAGCCGATCCGCAGGCCATCGCCGAGGGCAAGGCGCGCTTTGCGCGCTACCTGGAGAATCCGTCTTCGGTCTCGCCGGCCATGATCGACTTCGTCATGAGCACCGCCGGCCGCTACGCCGACGCCGCCACCTATGAGGCGCTGGCGGCGCGCGCCGCGGCCGCGCCCAACAGCGAAGAACGCAACCGCTTCGGCAAGGCGCTCACCAGCGCCCAGGACCCGGCATTGGCGGCGCGCACCATGAAGGCGCTGATTTCGCCGGACACCCCGCCGGACATCATTCCCTACATGCTGTTCGGCGTGGCCGGCGAGCACCTCGACCAGACCTGGGCCTTCGCCACCGCCAACCGCGACGCGCTGCTGCAGAACATGGAAGCCCTGGGGCGCTACGCCATGTTCGCCGGCATCGTCGGCTCCTCGTCCGACCCGCGCCATGCCGACATGATGGAAGCCTACGTGCGCAAGAACTTCGGCCCGGACGCCGTGGTCGAAGCCGAACGCATCGGCAATGGCGTGCGCATCCGCGCCGCTCAGAAGGAGCGCCTGCTGCCCCAGGTGCGCGCAGCTTTGAAATGACAACAATGACTTCACCAGGAGACAAGAAAGCCATGAAGACCCGCTGGACACCAGTTAAAACCGCCATCGCCCTGGCCCTGTGCGGCGCCACGTTCGCCATGACCCCCGGCTTTGCAGCGGAGCAGGGCGCAGCCGCCACCCAGGCCAAGCCGGCCGCCGCCACCATGCTGCCGGGCGACGACTTCTTCGCCTGGGCCAACAGCGAATGGCTGGCCAGCACCGAGATTCCGGCCGACCGCGGCGCCTGGAGCTCGATGCACGCCCTGGCCGACGAGACCAACCAGCGCATCGTCAAGCTGATCGAAGCCGCGGGCGCCGACAAGGCCGCCGGCGCCGAAGCGCGCAAGGTGGCCGACTTCTACAACGCCTACATGAACGAAGCGGCGATCGAAGCCGCCGGCGCCGCGCCGCTCAAGCCGCACCTGGCCAGGATCGAGGCGATCAAGTCGCGCACCGACCTGGCGCGCGTGCTGGGCGCCTCGCTGCGCGCCGACGTCGATCCGCTGAACGCCACCAACTTCGAGACCGAGAACCTGTTCGGCGTGTGGATCAACCAGGGCCTGAACGAACCCGGCCGCAACGTGCCCTGGCTGCTGCAGGGCGGCCTGGGCATGCCGGACCGCGCCTACTACCTCGACAACAATCCCAAGATGGCCGAGCTGCGCACCAAGTACCAGCAGCACATCGCCGCCATGCTGACCCTGGCCGGCTTCGACAAGGCCGAGGAACGCGCCCTGAAGATTTTCGCGCTCGAATCGGAGCTGGCGCAGAGCCACGCCTCGCGCGAAGAATCCGCCGACATCCAGAAGGCCAACAATGTCTGGACCGCCAAGGACTTCGCCAGCAAGGCGCCGGGCATGGACTGGAAGACCTTCCTGTCGGCCGCCGGCCTGGGCAAGCAGGACCGCTTCCAGGTCTATCATCCGGGCGCGGTGACGGGCGCGGCGCGCCAGGTCATGGCGACCGACATCGGAACCTGGAAGGACTACCTGGCCTTCCACCTGGTGAACCAGTACGCCAACACCTTGCCGAAGGCTTTCGGCGACCAGCGCTTCGCCTTCTACGGCAAGGCCCTGGGCGGCACCCCGCAGCAGTCGCTGCGCTGGAAGCGCGCGCTGTCGGCCACCAACGGCGCCATGGACGACGCGGTCGGCAAGCTCTATGTCGGCAAGTACTTCCCGGCCGAGAACAAGGCCCGCATCCAGCAGATGGTGGGCAACATCAAGGACGCCTTCGCGCGCCGCATCGACAAGCTCGACTGGATGGCTCCGGCCACCCGCGCCCAGGCCAAGGAAAAGGTCCGCACCATGTACGTGGGCATCGGCTACCCGGACAAGTTCAAGTCGTACGAGGGCCTGCAGGTTTCGCCGACAGACGCCTTCGGCAACGTGATCCGCGCGCAGCAGTTCCACTACCGGCAGCAGCTGGCCAAGCTGAGCCAGAAGCCAGACCGCAGCGAATGGTGCATGCCGCCGCAGCTGGTCAATGCGGTGAACCTGCCGATGCAGAACGCGCTCAACTTCCCGGCCGCGATCCTGCAGCCGCCGTTCTTCGATCCGCAGGCATCGGATGCGGCGAACTACGGCGCGATCGGCTCGGTAATCGGCCACGAGATCAGCCACAGCTTCGACGACATGGGCGCCCAGTTCGACGCCCAGGGCCGCCTGCGCGACTGGTGGACCAAGGAAGACCTGGCCCACTTCAAGGCCGCCTCGCAGAAGCTGGTGGAGCAGTATTCGTCCTATAAGCCCTTCGAGGACCTGGCGCTGAACGGCCAGCTGACCCTGAGCGAGAACCTGTCCGACCTGGCGGGCCTGGCGGCGGCCTACGATGCGTACAAGCTGAAAGGCGGCGAGAAGGCGGCGACCCAGGAGGCGGACCGCGAGTTCTTCACCGGCTACGGCCGCGCATGGCGCACCAAGATGCGCGAAGCCAGCCTGCGCCGCACGGTGCTGACCGATGGGCATGCGCCGGCGCAGTATCGCACCTATACCGTGCGTAACCTGGATGCGTGGTATGACGCGTTTGGGGTGAAGCCGGGGCAGAAGCTGTATCTGGCGCCGCAGGAGCGGGTGCGCGTTTGGTAAGTGCTTGGGTGCACATCATGCGCTAATGGTGTGCGTGCAAACGAGGCCGGTACGACGATTCAAAAGGAGCGGGCCAACAGCGTGTTTATCTCTGTTGCCAGCTTAAAAACCGTCGTTCCGGCGAAGGCCGGAACCCAATTCCCAAGCGTAGCGACTGCATTAGCGCTCGCCACATAAGCCGGCAACGCGTTACGATTCACCCCATGACCCCCGACGACATCACCCGCCGCACCCTCGAGCACTACAACCGCAGCGCCGAGGCCTTCTTCGCCGGCACCATCGAGCACGACGTCAGCCAGAACATCGATGCGCTGCTGTCCGCCATCACCGCCCCGGCCCCGTACACGATCCTGGACCTCGGCTGCGGCCCCGGCCGCGACCTGAAGACCTTCACCGCCCTCGGCCACCGCGCCATCGGCCTGGACGGCAGCGAAAAATTCGCCGACATGGCCCGCGCCTACAGCGGCTGCGAAGTCTGGCGCCAGGACTTCCTGCACCTCGACCTGCCGTCTTCGATGTTCGATGGCATCTTTGCCAACGCCGCCTTGTTCCACGTGCCCAGCGCCAACTTGCCGGACGTCCTGCAACACCTGTTCAACACCCTCAAGCCCGGCGGCGTCCTGTTCAGCTCCAATCCGCGCGGCCACAACGAGGAAGGCTGGAACGGCCCGCGCTACGGCAGCTATTACGACTATGAAACATGGGAACGCTTCCTGACCACCGCCGGCTTCACGCCGCTGCATCACTATTACCGTCCGGCAGGATTGCCGCGCGAACAGCAGCCCTGGCTGGCCAGCGTCTGGCGCAGGCCTGAGCGTTAACCAGCGTACAGAGTGGCCCGGCAATCGCGCCTAAGGTGAAGCTTCGATTCACTACAGCATGAGGTGACCAGGATGAACGACGACCAAATCAAAGGCCAGGCCAAGAACATCGGCGGCAAGATTCAGCAGAAAGTCGGCGAGGCCGTCGGCAGCCGCCAGCAGCAGCGCGAAGGCCTGTCGAACCAGGCCGAGGGCAAGGTCCAGGAAAAAGTGGGCGATGTGAAAGACATCGTCAAGGGCAACCGCTGATTCCCAGCCTTCTCAAACAAAAGCCGCGCAGTGCGCGGCTTTTTTCATCCCGAGTCCTTGCGGGCAGGCGTCCGGTCGCCCAGCACGTCTTCGATATAGAGCATCTTGACCAGCACCGACAGGACCGCCGCCAGCGGCGTCGCCAGCGCCACCCCGGCAAAGCCGAACAGGGTGCCGAAGATCAGTTGCATCACGATCACCAGGGCCGGAGGCAAGTCCACCGCGCGCGCTTCGATCAGCGGCTGCAGCAGATAGCCTTCGACCAACTGGACGCCGACGAACAGCAGCACCGTGTAGAGCGCGAGTTCGGGGCTGATCGACAGCGCCAGCAGCACGGCCGGCACGCCCGCCATGATCGGGCCGAGATAGGGAATGAAGTCGAGCAGGCCGGCAATGATGCCGAGGATCAGCGCCAGCGGCACACCCAGCATGCTCAGGCCGACCGAGGTCGCGATACCGACGATCAGCATCGACGCCGCCTTGCCCATCAGCCAGCTGGCCAGTGTATGGCCGAGCTCCTGCAGCACCTGGCGGGCGCGGTCGCGCCGGGTCTGCGGAATCAGGCGCACGGCGCCGCTGGTGTAGAGATGGGGTGTCGCTGCGAAGTAAATGCCGACGAACAAGATGATGATCACGTTGCCGACGGCGCCCAGCACGCCCGTGAAGAACAGGCCGGCGTTCGGCACCAGGTTGCCCAGCTGCTTGACGATGGTTTCCGGCGGCGGCAGTTCGGAGGCGATCCGCTTGAGCAGCGGATGCTGGGCCACTTCGTTCTGCAGCCGCTCCACGGCGGCCGGGATTTCTTTGGCGAGCTTGTTCGATTGTTCCGAGATCTGCGGCGCCATGGCCCAGCCGCCCAGGCCGATGATGGCGAGCAGGAGCAGCACGATCACGGTGAGCGCCACTTTGCGGTTCAGGCCGAAACGGCGGTGCAGGATGTCGCTCAGCTTGTAGAGCAGCACGGCGCACAGGATGCAGGCGAAGGTCAGCAGCAGGGCGTCGGCGGCCATGACGATGGCGGCGACGCCGAACAGGAACAGCACCGCGATGCCGTTGATGAGCGTGGCGCGGCGCGCTAGCCGGCGCTGCGCCTGCGGCGGTTCGGGCGGTGGATGCGAAGCGGTCGGGTGGTCGTCATGCATGGCCGATACCTCGGTGAGCGGCAGCGCCGCGTTGACAAAAGATTAGCATTTACCTTGATCAAACGTCGCGCGGATGAGCTGACGCGACTGTGTGCGGACGCGAACAGAAGAGCTGTATGTGGATTGCTATTCTGATATCACCGTGTGAATGAAAGGAGAAAGCCATGAACAAGGATCAAGTCGAAGGCAAACTGCAGGATATCGGCGGAAAGATTCAGGAAGAAGCCGGCAAGCTGGTGGATAGCCCTGAGCAGCAGGTGAAAGGCCTGAAGAACCAGGTCGAGGGCAAGACCCAGGAGAAGCTGGGCGATGCACGCGAAGCGCTGGATGAAGCGACGCGTCGTCGTTGAGCGTTTGCTTGGGTGAGTTGGGGAACAGCCGCCGGGAGGCGGCTGTTGTCATTTTGGGGTGTGCTGGGGAAGCCAGGTTTGCATGAGTAAGCGCACAAATAGAAACGGCCGCGATCACGCGGCCGTCTCCGGGGAAAAGCGCAGTTTACTTCGCCTGCGTCCCGCCCAGGTTCTTCTTGAAGAACGCCTCGATCATCCCATACACATGGCGCTGGTTCACCTTGCCCGAAATGCCATGCTTGGCGCCCGGATAGGTCATCAGGTCGAACTGCACATTACGCTTCACCAGCTCGTCGATCAGGCGGGTGGTGTTGGTGAACAGCACGTTGTCATCCGCCATGCCGTGGATCAATAGCAGCGGCGACTTCAGCCCATCCAGGTGCGCGAACACGCCGCTGCGCTTGTAGGCTTCCGGATCGCCCTTCGGCGTGCCGCCCACGAACTGCTCGGTGTAGTGGGTGTCGTACAGCGCCCAGTCGGTTACCGGCGCCACCGACACGCCCATTGCGATCTTGTCCGACGCCGCCGCCAGCAGGCGCAGGGTCATGAAGCCGCCATAGCTCCAGCCGAACACGCCCACGCGCTTCGGATCGACGAAGCTCTGCTGGCCCAGCCATTCGATGCCGGTCAGCTGGTCTTCGACTTCGTGCTTGCCCAGGTTGTTGTAGATGACGTCGGTGAACTGGCGCTCGCGGCGGCTCGAGCCGCGGTTATCCAGGCGGAACACCACGAAGCCCTGCTGCGCCATGTACTGGTCGAAGTAGTTGCCCCAGGCGCGGGTCACGCGCTGCGAGTGCGGGCCGCCGTAGGTGAACAGGAACACCGGATAGCGCTTGCTCGCATCGAAGTTGGCCGGCTTGATGATCGAGTAGTGCAGGGTCTGGCCATCCTTGGCCTTGATCGTGCCGTACTCGGTCGGCAGGTGGTCCGGCAGGTACTTGGCGTACGGGTGGTTCGCGTTCAGCTCGTTCTTTTCCAGCCACTCGACCATCGAACCGTCGGCGCGGCGGATCGACACCTGCGGCGGGGTGCGCGGGTTCGAGTAGGTGTCGACGAAGATCTTGCCGTTGCCCGCGAACGAAGCGTCATGCCAGCCGTCGCCGGTGGTGATGCGCGCCGGCTTGGCGGCGTTGCTGCCGTCCAGGTTCAGGGCATAGGTCTGCTTGTCGATCACGGCGTCGCGGTTCGAGGCCACGTACACCTTGCCGGCGTTCTCGTCGACCGCCAGGACGCTGTCCACGCCCCATTCGCCGGACGAGATCGGGTGCAGCAGCTTGCCGTCCAGGCCGTACAGGTAGAGGTGGTTGCGGCCGCTGCGTTCCGACGCCCAGATGAAGGCATTCTTTTTCTTCAGGAAGCGCAGGTCGTTGTGGATGCTGACCCAGGTCTTCGAGGTCTCGGAGAACAGCGGGCGCTGGGCCAGGGTGGCGACGTCCACGGCCAACAGGTCGAGGCGCTTCTGGTCGCGCGTCTGGCGCTGGTAGACCAGGGTCTTGGCGTCGGCGCTGAAGTCGGCGCGCACCAGGTAGATGTCCTTCTCGGCGCCCAGGTCGATCTTGCGCTGCTCGCCGCTGACCGGGTTGACGATCATCAGGTCGATCAGGACGTTCGGGTCGCCCGCGGCCGGGTAGTGCTGGTCGATCACTTCGGTGCGGTCGGCGAAGATCTCGAAGCGGCGCGCCACCGGCACCGGTGCTTCGTCATAGCGGCGGTAAGCGATGAAGGAATCGTCCGGCGCCCAGTAGTAGCCGGTGTGCTGGTCCATCTCTTCCTGCGCCACGAACTCGGCCTCGCCGTTGTGCACGGTGCCCTTGCCGTCGGTGGTCAGCTGGCGCTCGGCGCCGCTGCCCAGGTCGACCACCACCAGGTTCTGGTTGCGCACGAAGGACACATAGCGGCCCTTCGGCGAGATCTTCGGATCGATCACGTTGCCCGAGGCGATCTTGCGCGCGGCCTCAGGCTTGTCGGCATCGACCAGGTAGAGGTCGCCGGCGATCGGCACCAGCAGCTGGCGGCCGTCCGGGGACCAGAAATAGTTCAGGATGCCCGACAGGCCGGCGGTACGGGCGCGCTCGCGGCGCGCCTTCTCTTCCAGCGACAGCTCCTCGTTCGGCACCAGGCGCTTGGAATCGATCAGGCGCTGGGTTTTCTTGCTCTTGGTGTTGTACTCCCACAGGTCCAGCTGGTACTGGTTGTCGCTGCGGCCGCGCAGGAAGGTCACGCGTTCGCCATCGGGCGACACGCGCAGCGTGCGCACGCCGGGGCCGGCCAGGGCCGGTTCACCGTAGATGCGGTCCAGCGTCAGGCGTTCGGCCGAAGCGGGAGCGGCCGCGAGAGCGGCCAGGAGAAGGAGGAGAGGGCGCATAGAGTCTCTGGATCTAGTTAATTTAGTGCAACGGCGAGACGATACCAGAGTCGGGCTGGAAACGCTGTAAATATGCCTATGCACGCCCCTCGCGGATCCGCTGGCGCGCCAGCTTCTCGAACGACCAGGTGAGCAGCACCGCCGCCACCGTCAGGCCCATCACCAGGCCGATCCAGAAGCCGGTCGATTCCATCGGTGCGGCGGGCGCCCACGGGAACCATTGCGGCGCCAGGCCCAGGATGGAGCCGACCGGCAGCGACACGCCCCAGAAGGCCAGCAGCTGGATGATCATGGGCGGACGCGTCACGTGGTAGCCGCGGATGGCAGAGGCGGTGGCCACCTGGGTGGCGTCCGACAGCTGGAACAGGGCGGCGAACAGCAGCAGGTGGGCGGTGGCGGCCTGGACCGCCGGGTCCGAAGTGTAGGCAGCCGCGATTTCCCAGCGGAAGATGGCAATGCCCAGGGCCGAGAGCGCACCGAAGGCGACCGACATGCCCACGCCGACCCAGCCCACGAAGCGGGCGCGCACCGGATTGCCTTCGCCCATGGCCTGGCCGACGCGGGTCAGCATGCCGATCGCAAAGCTCAGCGGCACCATGAACACCAGCGAGGAAAAGTTGAGCGCCACCTGGTGCGAGGACACCTGCACCACGCCGAAGCGCGCCACCAGCAGGCTGATCAGGCCAAAGGCGCTGACCTCGGCGAAATAGGTGACGCCGATCGGCAGGCCGAGGCGCAGCATCGAAGCGATGGTCTTGCTTTCGGGACCCTCCCAGCGGTCGAAGGGATAGGTCATGCGATACGCGGGCGACAGCTTCACCCACCACACCATCAAGCCCAGCATCAGCCACATGCCGCTCGCCGTCGACACCGCGCAGCCGACCGCGCCCAGCGCGGGAAAGCCCAGGTTGCCGAACACCAGCAGCCAGTTCATCACCACGTTGTAGACCAGGCCGAAGATGGCGATCCACATGATGGGCATGGTCTGGTTGATGCTGGTCGTGTAGCCGTACAGCGCCCGGTAGCAGGCGAAAGCCGGCATGCCGATGCTGATGACGTGCAAGAACAGCGAGGCGCGGTCGGCTACGGCGGCTTCCAGGCCGACATGGTCGAACAGCAAGGTGCACAGGTTGGCGAACAGGCAGGCGACGATACCGACCAGCAGGCCTTTCCACATCGACTGGCGCACCGAATGCGGGACCTGGTCGTAGCGCGCGGCGCCGATCTCGTGGGCGACCACGGTATTGATCGCCATCATGGTGCCCATCACGGTGACGAGCACGATGGACCAGACCGAGGTGCCGAGGGACACGGCGGCCAGCTCTTCCGCGCTGACGTGCCCGGTCATGGCCACGTCCGCCACACCCATGCCCACGGTCGCCAGCTGGCCGACCAGCATCGGCCAGGACAGGCGCCACAGGGTGGCGATTTCGGTGCGGACGGGCGACGAGGTCGCGACGGAAACGGTGGCGGTCATGGCAATTCAGGTGCGCGGGGGAAAACCTCCGATTCTACTGTCTTATTGCTAAGTCCGCGTGATATTGGGGAGCGTGCTGCGGCCGCTTCTGGTTGAAATGCAAGCCGTCGACCATCACATATGGCGCATCTCACCCATCCAATCTGATCCAGGAGCAAGCTCGTGGAATACAAGGATTATTACCAGACCCTCGGCGTCGAACGCGGCGCCTCGGCGGACGAGATCAAGAAGGCCTACCGCAAGCTGGTGCGCAAGTACCATCCCGACGTGAGCAAGGAGGCCGACGCCGACCACAGGACCAAGGAAATCAACGAGGCCTACGACGTACTGGGCGACGCCGAGAAGCGCGCCGCCTACGATCAGCTCGGCCGCGGCCACCACGCTGGCGAGCAGTTCCGCCCGCCGCCCGACTGGAGCGAGCAGTTCGACTTCGGCGGCGCCGGGGGCGACGACATCTTCGCCGACCTGTTCGCCCACATGGGCCGTGGCCGGCACGCGCGGCGCGGCGGCTTCCAGATGCGCGGCGAGGACATCCACGCCGCGATCGCCATCGACCTGCGCGACGCCTACCAGGGCGGCAGCCGCACCGTCAGCCTGCGCGTGCCCCAGCACGACGCGCACGGGCGCGTGACGAGGCAGGAGAAGACGCTGAACGTCACGATTCCGAAGGGCGTCACGCCCGGCCAGCAGCTGCGGCTGACGGGGCAGGGGCACCCGGGCGCCGGCGGCGCGAAGGCGGGAGACCTCTATTTGGAGATCCAGTTCAATCCCGATCCGCGCTACCGCATCGAAGGCGTGCACGTGTACGAGAACGTGCCGGTGACGCCCTGGGAAGCCGCGCTCGGCGCCAAGGTGTCGGTGCCGACGCCGTCCGGTGCGGTGGAGGTCACGGTGCCGCCCGGCTCGCAGAGCGGACGCAAGCTGCGCCTGAAAGGCAGGGGTATTCCGGCGGCCCAGCCGGGCGACCTGTACCTGATCCTCGATGTGGTGTTGCCGCCCGCGAACAACGACCGCGCGCGAGAGCTGTACCAGGCCATGGCGCGGGATCTTGCGTTCAATCCCAGAACTGCGTGAGGAGCGAGAACGATGCAACGACATGATTCCTTGAGCGGCGTGCTGCTGGACGATACCGCGCTGACCCTGGACGAGCTGGCGTGCGCCTGCAACGTGGAACCCTCCTGGGTGGTGCGGCATGTGGAGGCGGGCGTACTGGGCGACGTGACGGTCGAGGTGACCGAATGGCGCTTTCGCAGCAATGACCTGGCGCGGGCGCGCCGCCTGCTGCACCTGGAACGCGACTTCGACGCCAACGAAGAACTGGCGGCGCTGGTGCTCGACCTGGCAGATGAAATCCGGAGGCTGCGCGGACGCCTGCATGCGCTTGGACTGAAGTCTTGAAGCTTGCATGGGCCCCCGCGCCCAACCAACCCTTGCGTCACCGCAAAACTTCCACGGCCAATCTGTCCGACCTTAAAGAGTCAGCACAGAGGGGGCCGAGATGGAAGAGCTGCTGCCTTACTACGAACGCGAACTCGTCTACCTGAACACGGTCGGCCGCGAGCTTGCTCAGCAGTATCCCAAGCTGGCCGACGCCCTTAGTCTCGGCGTCGAAGGCAGCGAAGACCCGCACATCCGCCGCCTGATCCAGGCCTGTGCGCTGCTCAACGCCCGCACCGCCAGGAAGCTCGACGACGACTATCCCGAACTGACCGAGGCCCTGCTTGGCACCCTCTATCCCCACTTCCTGCACGGCATTCCATCCTGCTCCATCGTGCGCGTGGACACCGGCCCCGGTCCGGCGGGACGCGAGCTCAAGCTGGAACACGTCCACATCGTCCCGCGCGGCACCGAGATGAGCTCGCTACACGGCAAGGGGACGCTGTGCCGCTTCCGCACTACCAGCGCTCTGGCCATCGCTCCGGTCACGGTGGCGCGGGCCTGCTTCGAGCCGACCCTGCACGCGCCGCCGAAAATGCGCCTGCCGGCGCGGGCCAGCGCCCGCATCAGCATCACCCTGGAGAGCGCCATGCCGGCGCGCATGCTGCACCAGCTCGGCCTGCCGCGCCTGCGGCTCTATGTGGAAGCCGATAACCTGCTGAGTTCGGCGCTGCTCGATACGCTGTTCATGCAGGCGGCGGGCGCGTATGTGGAGGCGGACGGCCTGGAATCGTGGCGCAAGCTGGAGCGCTTTCCGCTCGCGCTCGGCGGACTCGACGACGACGAGGCGCTCGTGCCTGCCCAGCCCTACGAGCACGCCGCCTACCGCCTCCTGAGCGAATACTTCGCCTTCCCGGAGAAATTTCATTTCGTCGATATCGACCTGGCCGCCCTGGCCGGCGCCTTGCCGGCCGGGGCGCGCCGCTTCACCCTGCATGTCGTATTGGCCGGACTGCACGCCGACGCCAACGCCGCCCGCATCCTCAAGTCGCTGTCGGCAGCGAACTTGTTGCCAGGCTGTGCCCCGGTCGTGAACCTGTTCGCGCAGCCGGCCAGCCCGGTCCGCATTACCCAGCGCGCCACGATGTACGACGTCATCCCGGGCAAGCATGAAGACGGCATCGAGGTCTACAGCATCGATTCGGTGCACGTGCTCAAGACGGAAGGCGGCAAGGCGAACAGCGTCGAATACCGGCCCTATTACGGCTTGCGGCACGGGGAGGGAGGAGGGCGCAGCCAGCGCTACTGGTTCGCGCGGCGCGACGATGGCGGCGACCGGCGGCATCGCATGAAGATCGCCTTCACGGACGACGAGGCCTTGCTGCCGGACGACGAATCGAGCGTCGCGTCCATCGACCTCACCTGCACCAATGGTCCGCACGCCTGCACGGCCGGATTCGGCGCGCCCGGGGGCGACCTGATGAGCGAGACCGCCACCAACGGCCTGCCGATCCGGATGCTGCGTAAACCAACTGCGCCGCTGCGCTTCGCCAGCCGTGGCGGCACGCATTGGCGCCTGGTGACCCAGCTGGCGCTGAACCACCGCTCGCTGGCCGACCTCGATGCCTTTCGCGAAGCGTTGTCGCTGTACGACCTGCCGCGCACCGCCGCCACCCAGCGCCAGATCGCCGGAGTGCTCGCCCTGCGCGCCCATCCCGCGACGGCCTGGCTGCGCAACCGCTACGGGACCAGCCTGGTGCACGGCACCGAGATCACGATGACGGTCGACGAAGAGGCCTTCGCCGGCAGCAGCCTGGCGGTATTCGGCCAGGTCGTCAGCCGCTTTTTCGGACTTTCCGTTCACCTGAACAGCTTCACGCGCCTGGTGTTGGTCTCGAGCCACGGTGACAAGGAATTGTTGCTATGCGAAGCGCGCAATGGCGACCTGAGCCTGGTGTGATCGGCCGGCTGTTCAAGGCGCCGCAACGGGTCGAGTTCTTCCAGGCCATCCGGCTGCTGCTGCGCTGGCTCGCTCGCCATGGCATCGCGCCGGAGCGCGCGCTGGGCGGCGTGATCCGCTTCAGGAACAGCCTCGGCCTTGGATTTCCTTCGAGCGACATCGAAGCCATCGCGTGCAGGGTGGACCAGGGCGAGACGGCCGTGGAGGTGCAGCCATTGCTGATGGGCTTGCTCGGCGTGGCCGGCACGCTGCCGCTGCACTACACCGAGCGCATTGCGGCCTGGGAGGCGGCGACCGACGACGCCAGCGCGCGCGCCTTCTTCGACATGTTCTCGGGGCGACAGCTGGCGCTGTTCTACCGCGCCTGGTGCAAATACCGCGTGCGCTACGGGACGGAAGATGGGCAGGACCGCTTCCTGCCGCTGCTGCTCGCTATCGCAGGCGCGGCGCGGCGCGAGGGAGACGCCCTGCCTGCGGAGAGCCTGGCCCGCTTCGCGGCCCCCTTGCGCTGCCGCGTCGTGCCCGGGAAGATGGTCGCCGGCGTGCTGGCCGAGTATCTTGGCGTGCCGGTGCAAGTGCTGCAGTTCACCGGGCGCTGGGACGTGCTGGACACGTCGCTGCGCACCCGGCTGGCCGCGAGCAACTGCACGCTCGGCGCCGGCAGCACCGTCGGTGCGCGCCTCGTGCGGCCCGATCTCGGCATCCGACTCCGCCTGGGCCCCTTGTCCAGCCTGGACTTCGAACGCTTCCTGCCCGGCGGCAGCGGCGCCCGTGTCGTGGCCGCGCTGCTGGACCGGTTCGCCATCGAGCTGCCCTACCGCGAACTGCAGGTGGTGCTGCGCCGCGAGGACGTCGACGGCGCCAGCCTGGACGGCACGACGCGGCTGGGACTGGACGGATTTCTTTCCACTTCGGCCGGCCGGTGCGACCGCGAAGACCTCTGCTACCTGCTCGATTGAGCCCGGACCATCCGCGCGACGTGCGGCCGGCCACGGCCCTACAATCGTTCTGGACAACCAAACGAATCAGCAAGGAGGGCATATGGGCGAAGAACTCGAGCAGGCCACGATGCAGGATCTGAAGGGAAGGCGGGTCGCCGTCCTGATGACCGACGGCGTCGAACAGGTCGAATACACGGAACCGCGCAAATACCTGGAGCAGCTGGGCGTGCAGGTGACCCTGGTGTCGCCCAAGCGCGCGGGCGAGGACGTCCAGGGTTTCAATCACGACCAGCCGGGCGACAAGTTCAAGGTGGAGATGAGCGTGAGCGAGGCGCGGCCCGCCGACTTCGACGCGCTGCTGCTGCCGGGCGGCGAACGCAATCCGGCGGAGCTGCGCAAGAACGCGGAAGCGATCCGTTTCATCAAGGAATTCGGCGATGAGGACAAGCCGATCGCCGCCATCTGCCACGGTCCGTGGGCGCTGATCGAAGCGGGGATCGCGGAATCGAAGCACCTGAGCAGCTGGCCGGAAATCCAGGACGACCTGCGCAAGGCGGGAGCGGAATGGACGGATGAGGAAGTCGTCGTTGACGGCAAGCTCATCACGAGCCGCAAGCCGGATGATATTCCGGCGTTCAACAATGCGCTGATGAAAGAGCTGATGGTGATCCAGCAGGCCGGGACCGATCCGGGACCGACCTCCTGAGTACTGCCGCGCAAGCCATACAAGCCCGGTCTCAGCGGCGCCTGGTCACCGTAGGGTGGACGGCTTTGCCGTCCACGCGGTCAGCGCAAATGCTCCCACAGGGTCAGGCCGCCTACCGCGATCAGGACCAGGCCGCCGAAGATTTCCGCGCGCTTGCCGACAATGGCGCCGATACGGTGCCCGATCAAGAGGCCCAGCGTCACCATCGACAGCGTCGCCACGCCAATCGCGACGGCAGGAGTGACGATGCTCGTATCCGCGAAGGCCAGGCCGAAGCCTACCACCATCGCATCGATACTGGTGGCAAATCCCGTCAGCACCAGCAGCCAGAAGGGGCGCTTGGCCACGTCCTCGGCATCTTCCGGCTCGCCCATGCCTTCATGAATCATGCGCAGTCCCAGTCCGGACAGCAGCACGAAAGCAATCCAGTGGTCCCATGCCGCGACATACGACGCGGCGAAACTGCCGAGCATCCACCCAAGGACGGGCGTGATGCCTTCGATCAGGCCGAACAGCAAGCCGGTGCGGAGCGCTTCGCTGAAGGGGATATGATTGCGGCGGGCGCCCATGGCAATCGCGACGGCGAAGGCGTCGGTCGACATGGCAAGGCCCAGGATGAAGATGGCGGTGAGAGTCATAAAGCGTTCCGATCGGGCATGACAAAGGCACGCAAGCGTGGCCCGAACCTCACGCATGCATGCCCATGGTCTTGCCAACCGGTCGGCTTCCGCACCATGACGTCAGAACGTCAAGTATGTTGATGCGGAAACTTCCATAACGGAAGCAGGCTACTCCCCAAAGGGTGGCTTATAGTACCGTAGGGAGAACCGCTGAGCAAGCAACGAAAAATTTGAAGCGGTCAAGAAATGATTGAACTCTAAAGACTCAGATTATTGATCGCTTGGTCGACGCGATGTTATCGATGGCGTAAGGAAAATCGCGTCATAAGTAATGCCAATATTCTTAAGCGCTATTTAGGACAATCCACGCCACATCTATTACTGGCCGAAGCTCTTCCTAGGCCATGGCCTTGCCTACCCTATGGCTGAGACGATATATAATGATCACATTTGATCCACTCTTTGCGTTGAATGCATGAAATCTTTTAGAGAAATATTTAGCGAGCGTGCGAACCGTATTGTCGCCCTTTCACAAATAAGTCAAATTGCGTTAGAGGGATTGGGGCAAATTTCGAAAAATTCGGAATCGCCATTTGCGCCTATGTTTAAGAAAATGGCGGCACATATCCCGGAGGGTCATCAAAATCATCCGGACATTAACATCCCTGAGTTCAGAGTTGTATCCTTTTTGGATGGGTTAACCCTTATTGCAACGATTTCAGAGGTGGAGGCGTACTTCCAAGATTTGATCGTGGCCGTATTGCTTAAACATCCAGAGAAAGCGGGAAAAACCTCGTTTGATCTCAAAATTTTGCTCGAATTATCATCGATTGATGATGTCAAGATGCTTGCTGCGGAGCGGTTTGCCAGTGATATGCTGTTCAAAAGGCCCAACGATTACAAAAAAGATCTGATGACTGTTTTATCTGCTGATGAGGCACTTTTTAAAAAAACGTGGCCTATTTTCGTCGAGGCGAAATGCCGACGGGATCTCGGAGTGCATAACGGCTGGGTTGTAAATGATATTTATAGGAGCAAAGTGCGGGAGGTGGGAGTGGTGCCGACTACGGAAGATTTTTTATCTATAGATCACGAGTATCTTCATTCGGTTCGTGAAGGGTGCGTCGATTTAATGATTGCGTTGGCAAATCATTGCAAAAATAAATTTAGATAATTGTCTCTAGCGCGGGAAATTATGAGGCTGTGAGCACGGCCTCACCTATCCAGAAATCAGGTCTCTTTGGTTTCTGCTTGCTTAGGACAGGGTTGAGGTATTTCGCTCATCAGTCACGCTGCAGACGAAAGTAACTTGATAGGTCATGCGGCTCGGTTCGCACTTCGGGACCGAGGATGAAATAACTGTTGAAAAAGAAAAGCCGCTGAAGAATCAGCGGCTTTTGGAAGAGGTTGGTGGAGGCGGCGGGAATTGAACCCGCGTCCGCAAGCACTCTACAGACAGTTCTACATACTTAGCACTATCAATTAATTTAACTTAGGCAACGGGGATGTGCACCCTTTGACTAAGCGAGTTACCTATTATTTAGCAGTCGACCAAGTAACCCGGCCTACTGCGAGCCTCTGTAAATGACTCCACGAACCTTGCGGTACACCCCAGAGGCGAGGTGGTGTGGAGCTAGCAGCAATTAAGCTGCGAGTGCGTACGAGTTATCGTTTGCAGTTATTGATTTCTGGGTGTATTTACGAGGTAACCAGCCCTCGGTATGCCCTGCGCTGCTTTGCAACCCACGTCGAAACCAGGTCGCCCCCAACGAGAGAACCTCCATTGTACCCCAAGCTGCATGGATGTACAGCGGTTTTGCTTAGATCAGGCTTAGAACGCCAGCCGAACTCCCCAGCCGTACGGCTTCGCCCTTGTCAGCGATCTTTACAGGCGAAATTGGGTCGATGTCGCATAAACAAAAGCAAGAGCATCGCGCGCCAGACTCCGGTCACTCTCATCAGTAATTCTATCCCGGCGGCATTCGAGAATGCGTTGATCGCCAGCATCGATTTCAATGTCGGCCAGCTTTACATATGCGCTAGGAGCTGAGCAGTTTTTGCGGCCTTAGCCTCTGCCGTACGTACAGGCACGCTTTATGCTGAATGAATAGCAAACCCTGCGGAAGGAGAAGTCATGAAACGTCTTGCCCTCAGCTTG
The DNA here is from genome assembly GCF_018119395.1 of Massilia sp. ZL223. GTDB lineage: Bacteria > Pseudomonadota > Gammaproteobacteria > Burkholderiales > Burkholderiaceae_D > Telluria. The sequence goes on along the minus strand of NZ_JAGPWD010000033.1, from coordinate 20,193 downwards.
TGTGCATCCTTGCTACTGTTGTGTGCCGGCGCCGCGCACGCGGACATCATCCGCTACGAGGCGGCCCTGAGCGGTGCGGCCGAAGACCCGCCAAACGCATCGCCCGCCACCGGCTTCACGACGGTATTCATCGACGATGCGACCAACATGATGACCGTGAACGCGAGCTTTTCCGGTTTAATGGGGCCGACAACGGCTTCGCACATCCATTGCTGCACGGTGGATCCATTCGACGGTACTGCCGGCGTTGCGACCTCGCTGCCGACCTTCCCCGCCTTCCCGCTCGGCGTTACCTCGGGGAGCTACACGGAGGTGTTCGACCTGCTGAACGCAAGCACCTACAACATCAATTTCATCAATGCCAACGGCGGAAGCGTGGACAGCGCCCGCCTGGCCTTGCTGGCCGGGCTCGCCTCTGGCCGGGCCTACCTGAACATCCATACTTCCGCTGTCCGGGCCGGGGAAATACGCGGCTTCCTCACCGAGGTGCCGGAGCCGGGCAGCGTGATGGTGTTCGGGATTGGCGTGGCCAGCCTGGCCATGCTGCGGCGCCGGCGCGCGTACGTCCGCTAGGCCGGCGGCCGCGATCGTGTGGCGGCAGGCTCCCGCAGCCTGCGCCACATCGGCGCGACACGGTTAAAGAAAGTTGACAATGCATGCCTGAATTGCAATATGCTAGGGCTCTCCATGACACATCGAGAGGCTCCCCGTATGGCATGCATCGTGTGTGGTAATCCTCAAATGGCCGGGCTCGCCGGTTGGCACGCAACCTGTCCCGCCTGCTGCTACGAAAGCGCCGCCCTCACTCCCGCGATCAACGCCCACACCGGGCCCGAGGTCAATGAGGCCGAGCGCGAAGCGGGGCTCAAGGCGCTGCGCCTGGAGAACTTCAAGACCATCGTCCACTACGCGAAGAAGCATGCGCGGCCGAACGCGCGCCGGCTGCTGGACGTCGGCAGCGCCCATGGCTGGTTCCTGGAAACGGCGCGCGCGGATTTCGACGTGCTCGGCGTCGAGCCCGACGCCGTGGTCGGCAGCCGTGCCGCTGCGCGCGGGCTGCCGGTGCGCTCCGGTTATTTCCCCGACGTGCTGGCGGAAGGAGAGCGCTTCGACGTGATCGTGTTCAACGACGTCATCGAGCATATCCCCGACATCCGCAGCGCGCTGGCCGCCTGCCGCGAGCGGCTCGACGAGGGCGGCATCCTCATCCTCAACCTGCCCAACAGCCGCGGCTTCTTCTACCGCCTGTCGAAACTGATCGCCCGCCTGGGCTGGCGCGCGCCTTTCGAGCGCCTGTGGCAGAAAGACCTGCCGTCGCCGCATGTCCACTACTTCAATGCGCGCAACCTGTGCCAGCTGGTGGCGGGGCAGGGCTTCGAACTGGCCGAGGCCGCCGAGCTGCCCGCCCTGCGCGCCAGGGGATTGCTGGAGCGGCTGCGCTGCGCCGGCAACGTGCCGACCCTGTCGCTCTACGCGCAGTACGTGGCGATCATGGCCGCCATCCCGGTGCTGCGCATGTTCCCGAGCGATATCATCGTCGGCGTATTCAGAAAAAAAGCCGCAGGCTGAGTGCCTGCGGCTTTCATTTCATTGCGCTGGAGACGAATCAGCGGTTGGCGTTCGCGTTGGCAATCTGGTTGCCGATGATGCCGCCGCCGATCACGCCGGCCACGGTGGCCAGCTTCTTGCCGTTGCCGCCGCCGATCTGGTTGCCGATCAGGCCGCCGATCACTGCGCCGGTGCCGATGCCGACATAGTTCGGCTGGGCCGGAGCGGGCGCCGGGGCCGGCTGGTAGCGCGGCTCGTGATAGTGGGTCTGCTTCGGCGCGGCGTGCACCACGCGGGTCTTCTCGACCACCCTCACCACCGGCTTCTCGACCACGCGTTCCTTGACGATCACGGTCGGCTGAGGAGCAGGCTGCGGCTGGGCATAGGCGACCGGAACCGGTTGCGCCGCGGCCATCGCCGGCACCATCTGCGGTGCTGCAGGCATCGCCATCTGCGGCATGGCCACTTGCGCCTGGCCCTGGACACCGGCGGCCGGCGTCACGCTGCTCTGCATGGCGTAGGGCGAAGCGGCTGCCATGGCGGCGAGCTGCTGCTGGTTCGCCATCGGCTCAGGCGCGCTTTTCGAGCTCGGCAGCAGGCCGGTGATGGCGGCGGCGCCGGTCAGACTGACGATGATGACCGAGGCGGCAGCGGCTGCCATGATCGGGTGGATGCGGTTGGTGGTCTGAGTCGTTTCCATGTTCTGCTCCCTAAGACGTTTTGTTGTCGTGCAGGAGTAGATTAATGGCAGGCCTGACTCAGAGATAGACGGTAGCCTGTATCAATCGTAAATAGATGTAACCCAGCAATGTCGCCGGGTCAGGCAACGCCTTCGGCCTGGCGGACGGCATCGATCACTTCGCGCAGGGTCTGCATCAGGTGGGCCGGCGAGTCGAGCAGGTAGTCGGCGCCCCAGGTCGATGGTTCGATCGAACCGCAATAGCCCCAGCCGCAGGCCACGGTGACCATGCCGGCGGCGCGGCCAGCTTCGATGTCGCGCAGGTCGTCACCCACGTACCAGCACTGCTCCGGCGCCAGGCCCAGGCGGCGCGCGCCTTCCAGTAGCGGGGCAGGGTGGGGCTTGGCGTGTGGGGTGGTGTCGCCCGAGACGATGCAGCCGGCGTGCGCCAGGCCGATGTTCGGCACCAGCGGATCGGTGAAGCGGGCCGGTTTGTTGGTGACGATGCCCCAGCTCATGCCGGCTTGTTCGATACCGTCCAGCAGTTCCTGGATGCCCTCGAACAGGCTGGTATGCAGCCACATGGCCGACTGGTAGCGGTCGAACCAGGCCAGGCGCAACTCCTCATAACCCTCGTCGCCCGGCGCCAGGCCGAAGGCGGCGCCGATCATGCCGCGCGCGCCGGCCGAGGCGGTCGGGCGCAGGATGTCGTAGGGCGTCGGAGACAGGCCGCGCTCGGTGCGCAGCCAGTTGACGGCCGCCGCCAGGTCGGGCGCCGTGTCGGCCAGGGTGCCGTCGAGATCGAACAGGATGGCACGCGGTGCCGGCAGAACGGTCGGGAAAGTCATGAGGGATCAGGAAACAGGTTTAAAGCGGCTTGCTGCACGCCACCATGTAGTTCACATCGGTGTCGTTGTTCAGCGAATAGATCTTGGTGATCGGGTTGTAGGTCAGGCCCTTCATGCTATCCACCTGCAGGCCGGCCTGGCGCGCGTAATGCGCCAGCTCGGACGGCGTGATGAACTTGCCGTAGTCGTGCGTGCCGCGCGGCAGCATGCGCAGGATGTATTCGGCGCCGATCACGGCGAACAGATAGGACTTGGGATTGCGGTTCAGGGTCGAGAAGAACACGTGGCCGCCCGGTTTCACCAGGCTTGCTGCGGCCTGGACGATCGATGCCGGGTCCGGCACGTGCTCGAGCATCTCCATGCAGGTGACGACGTCGAACTGGCCCGCCTCGGCCGCCGCCATCTCTTCGGCGGCGATGTGCTTGTAGCGCACCTCGACGCCAGATTCCAGGCTGTGCAAGTCGGCCACCTTCAGGGCCTTCTTGGACAGGTCGATGCCGGTCACCTTGGCGCCCTTGCGCGCCATGGATTCGGACAGCACGCCGCCGCCGCAGCCGATGTCGATCACGTTCTTGCCGGCCAGGGGGGCGCGCGCGTTGATCCACTCGAGGCGCAGGGGGTTGATCTCGTGCAGCGGACGGAATTCAGAAGTCGGGTCCCACCAGCGGTGGGCCAGTTCGCTGAATTTCTGGATTTCTAAGGGGTCGGCGTTGGTCGTCGTCATAGCTCGGAATAATAGCGGAAATGGGGTGGGGGACAAGTTCGCGGCAGGAAAAATGTCGGTAGTGTTGCGTGGAAACTTGGATTCCGGCCTTCGCCGGAGTGACGTTGTGATAAGTAGGCGGCTTGAACCCTGCGCGAGTCCCGATGCACATACGAAAAAAAACCCCGCCGAAGCGGGGTTCATGGGCACTTCGTGGATTACTTGTTGACGGTACGGGTACCGACGACTTCGATTTCCACGCGGCGGTTCTTGGCGCGGCCGGCCGAGGTCTTGTTCGACGCTTCAGGCTGCTTCTCGCCCTTGCCTTCGGTGTAGATGCGGTTCTCTTCCACGCCCTTGCCCTTCAGGTAAGCCTTGACGGCTTCGGCGCGGCGGATCGACAGCTTCTGGTTGTAGGCATCGGTGCCGATCGAGTCGGTGTGGCCGACGGCGATGATGACTTCCAGGTTCATGTCGCTCAGCTTCGAGACCAGGTCGTCCAGCGACTTCTTGCCGGCCGGCTTCAGCACAGCCTTGTCGAAGTCGAAGAAGGCGTCAGCCGAGTAGCTCACCTTTTCCGAGGTCGGGACCGGAGCCGGTGCCGGGGCAGGTGCCGGTTCGGCAACCGGAGCCGGGGCAGGTGCCGGCGGTGGCGGCGGAGCGACGCACTTGCCGTTTTCGAGCTTTTCAGGCGGGACGCACAGCGGTGCGTCGCAGCCCGGGACCGCGTCGGCCGGGGTCCAGTAGCCGGTACGCCAGCACAGGCCGAAAGGATTACGGGCGATCACGCCGCGGCTGTCCTGGACGTAGGCGCTGTACGGGGTGCGCGCCTGGATGTCGGTGGTCAGCGGTGCGTACGGCGGTGCGCTCTGCGCAAATGCGTTGCCCGCGATCGCGGCCGACGCTGCGAGCAAGAAGGTGGCCAATTTATTCATGTTGTTTTTTCCTTTCGGTAGATTCCTAGCGAAGCAGACAGGCTCCGTGTAGTCAGGATGATAACACAGCGGCCGAGCAGTCTGTTTCGTATTGTGAAACGAGCAATTAACTTCCTGCCCATTTTGCCATACGCGCAAAAATCGCACGACTACACCTAAATCAAACTTCAAGCATTATTTGCTTGACGTTGTTTATATGCAACGTTTCGGCAAGCAAATTTACGCTCCGTTGACCATCCTCGACATTTCGCGCTTGACTCACCCTCGAAACGGGCGCTGAAAAGCCTCGGAGGAATTGCGCAGCAGCTAAGGCGCGCGTGGTAGAATCGTCCGTTGCAACTCATAACCAAACGCTGAAAAGCAGCCGACCCGCCCCATGGATCAATTCGCAAAAGAAACAGTCCCAATTTCCCTCGAAGAAGAGATGCGCAAGAGCTACCTCGACTACGCCATGAGCGTGATCGTGGGGCGAGCTCTGCCGGACGTGCGCGACGGCCTGAAGCCGGTGCACCGCCGCGTGCTGTACTCCATGCACGAGAGTAACTACGTACACAACCGTCCGTACGTGAAGTGCGCGCGCGTGGTCGGCGACACGATGGGTAAATACCACCCGCACGGCGACGCCTCCATTTACGACACCCTGGTGCGCATGGCGCAGGACTTCTCCCTGCGCTACACCCTGGTGGACGGACAGGGCAACTTCGGCTCCATCGACGGCGACAGCGCCGCGGCGATGCGTTACACCGAGTGCCGCCTGGACCGCATCGCGAGCGAGATCCTGGCCGATATCGACAAGGACACCGTCGACTTCCAGCCGAACTACGACGGCAAGGAAAAGGAACCGACCGTCCTGCCGACCCGCATCCCGAACCTGCTCATCAACGGTTCCTCGGGCATCGCGGTCGGCATGGCCACCAACATCCCGCCGCACAACCTGTCGGAAGTCATCAACGGCGCGCTGCACGTGCTGCGCAACCCGGAATGCACGATCGACGAGCTGATCGAACTGATCCCGGCGCCGGACTTCCCGACCGCCGGCATCATCTACGGCGTCTCGGGCGTGCGCGACGGCTACCGCACCGGCCGCGGCCGCGTGGTGATGCGCGCCAAGACCCACTTCGAAGAATATGGCAAGGATGGCGGCCGCACCGCGATCATCATCGACGAGCTGCCCTACCAGGTGAACAAGAAGTCGCTGCTCGAGCGTATCGCCGAGAACGTGCGCGACAAGAAGCTGGAAGGCATCTCCGACATCCGCGACGAGTCCGACAAATCGGGCATGCGCGTGGTCATCGAGCTCAAGCGCGGTGAAGTGCCGGAAGTAGTGCTGAACAACCTGTACAAGCAGACCCAGCTGCAAGACACCTTCGGCATGAACATGGTGGCGCTGGTCAACGGCCAGCCGAAGCTGCTGAACCTCAAGCAGATGCTGGAGTGCTTCCTGTCGCACCGCCGCGAAGTGGTCACCCGCCGCACCGTGTTCGAACTGCGCAAGGCGCGCGACCGCGGCCACATGCTGGAAGGCCTGGCTGTCGCATTGGCCAACATCGACGACTTCATCGCGATCATCAAGGCCGCGCCGACGCCGCCGATCGCGAAGACCGAACTGATGGCGCGCGCCTGGGATTCGTCCCTGGTGCGCGAAATGCTGAACCGTACCGAAACCGGCGCGGCCGGCGGCATCGAAGCCTTCCGTCCGGAGCACCTGCCGAAGCACTACGGCATGCAGCTTGATGGCCTGTACAAGCTGTCGGACGAGCAGGCCCAGGAAATCCTGCAGATGCGCCTGCAGCGCCTGACCGGCCTGGAGCAGGACAAGATCGTCAACGAGTACAAGGAAGTGATGGCCCACATCGCCGACCTGCTCGACATCCTGGCCAAGCCCGAGCGCGTGACCACCATCATCTCGGACGAGATGGTGGCGATCAAGGCCGAATACGCCGACAACGGCAAGGACACCCGCCGTTCGGCCATCGAGCACAACGCCAGCGACCTGGAAACCGAAGACCTGATCACCCCGCAGGACATGGTGGTGACCCTGTCGCACACCGGCTACATGAAGTCGCAGCCGATCTCGGAATACCGCGCCCAGAAGCGCGGCGGGCGCGGCAAGCAGGCGATGGCGACCAAGGACGAGGACTGGATCGACCAGCTGTTCATCGCCAACACCCACGACTACATCCTGTGCTTCTCTAACCGCGGCCGCATGTACTGGCTGAAGGTGTGGGAAGTGCCGCAGGGCTCGCGCAACTCGCGCGGCAAGCCGATCGTGAACATGTTCCCGCTGCAGGAGAACGAGAAGATCACCGTGATCCTGCCGCTGTCGGGCGAGAACCGGACCTTCCCGGAAGACCACTACGTGTTCATGTCGACCTCGCTGGGCACCGTCAAGAAGACCCCGCTGAAGGACTTCAGCAACCCGCGCAAGGCCGGCATCATCGCCGTCGACCTGGACGAAGGCGACGTGCTGGTGGGCGCCGCCCTGACCGACGGCAAGCACGACGTGATGCTGTTCTCGGACGGCGGCAAGGCGGTGCGCTTCGACGAGAACGATGTGCGTCCGATGGGCCGTACCGCGCGCGGCGTGCGCGGCATGAACCTGGAAGAGGGCCAGCAAGTCATCGCCCTGCTGGTGGCCGAGAACGAGCAGCAGTCGGTGCTCACGGCCACCGAGAACGGCTTCGGCAAACGTACTCCGATCACCGAGTACACCCGCCACGGCCGCGGCACCAAGGGCATGATCGCGATCCAGACCTCCGAGCGTAACGGCAAGGTGGTGGCCGCGACCCTGGTCGACGAAACCGACGAGATCATGCTGATCACGACCGGCGGCGTGCTGATCCGTACCCGCGTGGCCGAGATCCGCGAGATGGGCCGCGCGACCCAGGGTGTGACCCTGATCGCGGTCGAAGACGGCACCAAGCTGTCGGGCCTGCAGCGTATCGTCGAGACCGACCTCGAAGAAGTCGAGCTCGAGCCGGCGCCGCAGTAAGGCGCACAGCAGCAACACGGCGGGAGCGGCGCTCCCGCCGCCGGCCGGCCTGGTAAGCCGGCTGTCCACACGCAGTTCTCAACGGGCGCACCGGCCCGCCCGGAGTCTCAATGAAAAAAATCGCTCTCGTCCTCGCCGCTGCCGCCGCCTTCGCCGGCCTGCCGACCATCGCCCACGCTGCCGATGCACAAACGACCGCGGCGGCGAAGAAGCTGCTCGAGGTGATGGACGCGCGCAAGGCCATGCTCGGCTCCTTCGCTGAAATGGAAAAGGCGATGCCGGCCATGATGCGTGCGCAGGCGGCCAGCATGATCCAGAGCGATACGAGCCTGAGCGCCGAGCAGAAGCGCGATGCGATGGCGAAGGTCGACAAGGTCCTCCCCGGTGTGGCGAAGGCAATGAACCAGATGTTCCGCGATCCGGTCCTGGTCGACGAGATGCTGGCCGAGATGGTGCCCATCTACGCCAACAATTTCACGGCTGCCGAAATCAGGGAACTCACCGCCTTCTACACCACGCCGCTGGGCCGCAAGATGATGACGATGATGCCGAAGCTGTCCGCGGAAAGCATGGCGCTGAGCCAGAAGATCGTCCTGCCGCGCATCGGCAATCTGATGCAGCAGGCGTTGCAAGAAGCTCAGAAACAGTAATCGGCAAGAAAGGACCGCATGACCCAGATCTTCAACTTTTCGGCCGGCCCGGCCGTCCTCCCGAAAGAAGTGCTGCAGCAGGCGGCCGCCGAGATGCTCGACTGGCATGGCAGCGGCATGTCGGTGATGGAGATGAGCCACCGCGGTCCGGAATTCATCTCCATCTACAAGCAGGCCGAAGCCGACCTGCGCGAACTGCTGGCCGTCCCGGCCAACTACAAGATCCTGTTCATGCAGGGCGGTGGACTGGGCCAGAACGCCATCATCCCGATGAACATGCTCGGCTGCTGCCCGCAGCCCGGCACCATCGATTTCGTCCACACGGGTTCGTGGTCGGGCAAGTCGATCAAGGAAGCCAAGCGCTACGCCAACGCCAACGTGGCGGCCTCCGCGGAAGCCAACGGCTTCACCAGCATTCCGCCGCAGGACACCTGGCGCCTCACCCCCGGCGCGGCCTACCTGCACATCTGCACCAACGAAACCATCGACGGCCTGGAGTTCAACTTCGTGCCCCAGGTCGACGCCCGCACGCCGATCGTGGCCGACATGTCCTCGCACATCCTGTCGCGCTCAATCGACGTGTCGAAATACGGCGTGATCTTCGCCGGCGCCCAGAAGAACATCGGCCCGGCCGGCCTGACGCTCGCGATCGTGCGCGACGACCTGCTGAACGAGGCGCTGAACATCTGCCCGTCCGCCTTCCACTGGAAGACCGTGGCCGAGCACGAATCGATGTTCAACACGCCGCCGACCTATTCGATCTACATCGCCGGCCTGGTGTTCGCCTGGCTCAAGCGCAATGGCGGCGTGGCGGCGATGGAGCAGCGTAATATCGAGAAAGCGCGCCTGCTGTACGCCGCGCTGGATGCCGACGACTTCTACCAGAATCGCGTGGCGCCCGAATACCGTTCGCGCATGAACGTGCCGTTCTACCTGCGCGACGAATCCCTGAACGAACAATTCCTGGCCGGCGCGAAGGCGCGCGGGCTGCTGCAACTGAAGGGCCACAAGTCCGTCGGCGGCATGCGGGCATCGATCTACAACGCGATGCCGATCGAGGGTGTACAAGCCCTCGTCGATTATTTGAACGAGTTCGCCGGCCGCTAACGCCGCTGTGGCGCGTGGCCGTGCATCCAGTGCACGGCGCAGCTTCGCGCCAACGAACAAATCGACCGATTAAGCATAACGATGACAGACAAACTCAAACCCCTGCGCGAACAGATCGATGCGATCGACGCGCAAATCCTGGAGCTCCTGAGCCGCCGCGGCAAGGTCGCGCAGGAAGTCGGCCACGTCAAGGCCGAGACCGACGCCCCGGTGTTCCGCCCCGAGCGCGAAGCGCAGGTGCTGCGCGGCGTGGCCGAGCGCAATCCCGGCCCGCTCAAGGACCGCGACGTCCAGACCATCTTCCGCGAAATCATGTCGTCCTGCCGCGCGCTGGAAAAGCGCGTCACGGTCGCCTATCTCGGCCCCTCGGGCACCTTCAGCGAGCAGGCCGTGTTCCAGCAGTTCGGCAGCGCCATCGAAACGCTGCCGTGCGTGTCCATCGACGAGGTGTTCCGCGCCACCGAGGCCGGCACCGCCGACTTCGGCGTGGTCCCGGTCGAGAACTCGTCCGAGGGCGCGATCAACCGCACCCTGGACCTGCTGTTGGCCACCACCACCATCATCAGCGGCGAAGTCTCGATCCCGGTCCACCACAGCCTGATGACCAAGACCGGCTCGATGGACGGCGTCAAGACCGTGTGCGCCCATTCGCAGGCCCTGGCCCAGTGCCAGGTCTGGCTCAACCAGCACTATCCCGGCATCGAGCGCCGCGCCGTGGCCTCGAACGCCGAGGCGGCCGTGCTGGCCAGCCAGGACCCGAGCGTGGCCGCCATCGCCAGCGAGATGGCGGGCGAGCAGTACCAGCTCGGCGTGGTCCAGGCCCACATCCAGGACGACCCGCACAACCGCACCCGCTTCGTGGTGATCGGTTCCCTGCAGACCGGCCCGTCGGGACGCGACCGCACCGCGCTGGTGCTGGCCGTGCCGAACAAGGCCGGCGCCGTCTACAACCTGCTGGCGCCGCTGTCCAAGCACGGCGTGTCGATGACGCGCTTCGAGTCGCGCCCGGCGCGCATCGGCACCTGGGAATACTACTTCTACGTCGACATCGAGGGCCATGTGCATGACGCCGCCGTCGCCCGCGCCCTCGAAGAACTGAAAGACAACGCCGCCTTCTTCAAGGTGCTGGGGTCTTATCCGCAAAGCCTTTAATCCATTTCGAGAGACTGACCATGCACCACCAATTCGGACCCGAGTACGTTCGCGCCATCGCTCCCTATCAAGCCGGCAAACCGATCGCGGAAGTCGCGCGCGAATTCGGCCTGAACGAAGCCGACATCGTCAAGCTGGCCTCCAACGAGAATCCCTTCGGCCTGCCGGAATCGAGCCGCCAGGCGATGCTGGCCGCCGCCGCTGAGCTGGGCCGCTATCCGGACGCCAACGGCTTCGACCTGAAGGCCGCGCTGTCCAGCCGCTACGACGTGCCGGCCGACTGGATCACGCTGGGCAACGGCAGCAACGACATCCTGGAAATCGCCGCGCACGCCTTCGTGCAAAAGGGCGAGGCGGTGGTGTACTCGCAGTACTCGTTCGCCGTGTACGCGCTGGCCACCCAGGGCGTGGGCGGCCGCGCCATCGTGGTCCCGGCCAAGGACTTCGGCCACGACCTCGACGCCATGGCGGCCGCCATCGACCTTGAGACTCGCCTGGTCTATGTCGCCAACCCGAACAACCCGACCGGCACCTTCTTCCCGGCGCCGCAAGTCGAAGCCTTCCTGCAAAAAGTCCCGGCCAACGTGATCGTGGTGCTGGACGAGGCCTATAACGAATACCTGGCTCCCGAGCACCAGTTCGAGTCGAGCCAGTGGGTGCGCAAGTACCCGAACCTGATCGTCTCGCGCACCTTCTCCAAGGCCTACGGCCTGGCCGGCCTGCGCGTGGGCTACGCCATCGCCCAGCCGGAAGTGACCGACCTGATGAACCGCATCCGCCAGCCCTTCAACGTGAACTCGCTGGCCCAGGCGGCCGCCGTGGCCGCGCTGAACGACAAGGAATTCCTGGAGAAGGGCGCGAAGAACAACTTCGAAGGCTACCAGCAGATGATCGCCGCCTTCGATGAGCTGGGCCTGGAATACGTGCCGTCCTTCGGCAACTTCGTGCTGGTCAAGGTCGGCAACGACGATGGCGCCGGCGCGCGCGTCAACCTGGCGCTGCTCAAGCAGGGTGTGATCGTGCGTCCGGTCGGCAACTACGGCCTGCCGCAATGGCTGCGCATCTCGATCGGCTTGCCGGAAGAGAACGCGACCTTCATCGCGGCGCTCAAGAAGGCGCTCGGCTGAATGCTGGATAAGGTCGTCATCGTCGGCGTCGGCCTGATCGGCGGCTCGTTCGCGCTGGGGCTCAAGGCCGCCGGCGCGGTGCGCCGCGTGGTCGGCATCGGCCGCGAGCCGCAGGCGATGGCGCGTGCGCTGGAGCTGGGGATCGTCGACGAAGTCGCTGCCTCGTTCGACACGGCGAGGGATGCCGACCTGGTGCTGCTGGCCGCGCCGGTGGCCCAGACCGGGCGCATCCTGGCCGCGCTGCTGCCGCATCTCGGCGCGCGCACCGTCGTCACCGACGCCGGCAGCACCAAGAGCGACGTGGTCGCCGCGGCGCGCGAAGTGCTGGGCGAACGCATCCACCAGTTCGTGCCCGGCCATCCGATCGCGGGCAGCGAATCGAACGGCCCGGATGCGGCCATTGCCACGCTCTACCGCGGCAAGAAGGCGGTGCTGACGCCGCTGCCGGAGAATGCCGACGACGCGGTCGAGCTGGTGGCCGAAGCCTGGCGCGCCTGCGGGGCGCTCATCCATATGCTGAGCCCGCTTGAGCACGACCGCGTGTTCGCCGCCGTCAGCCACCTGCCGCACCTGCTGGCCTACGCCCTGGTGGACGACATCGCGGCCAAGCCCCATGCCGACCTGCTGTTCCAGTACGCCGCCAGCGGTTTCCGCGACTTCACCCGCATCGCCGGCTCCTCGCCCGAGATGTGGCGCGACATCAGCCTGGCCAACCAGGCAGCCTTGCTCACCGAGCTGGATGCTTATCTGGCACAATTGACTACATTGCGCGCGCGATTGGCCGCGTCCGACGGCGCCGCCTTGGAAGCTGTCTACGCGAATGCGCAGCGCGCCCGGCGCGAGTGGATCGAAGCCATCGAAGCCGGCTCTCCGCCGCCCCCGCCCAACCAGGAACCAGAATGACGCAGCAAAAACACTACCCCCAGCATATCGACCTCGAACCCGTGCTGCACACGGCGGGGACGGTGCGCCTGCCGGGTTCCAAAAGCATTTCGAATCGCACCCTGCTGCTGGCTGCGCTGTCGGAAGACACGACCACGATCCACGACCTGCTGGCCTCGGACGACACCATGGTGATGCTGGGCGCGCTGCGCTCGCTCGGCATCCAGTGGGATGAAGTCGACGAACGCACCGTGGTCGTCCACGGCCAGGGCGGCGTGCTGCCCAATCACGAAGCCGACCTGTTCATGGGCAACGCCGGCACCGCGATCCGCCCGCTGACCGCGGCCCTGGCCGTGATCGGCGGCGACTACACTCTGCACGGCGTGTCGCGCATGCACGAGCGCCCGATCGGCGACCTGGTCGACGCGCTCAACGAAGTCGGCGCCCAGATCGAGTACACAGGCGAGCAGGGCTTCCCACCGCTGCGAGTCAAGCGCGGCCACATTCACGCCAACCGCATTTCGGTGCGCGGCAATGTGTCGAGCCAGTTCCTGACCGCGCTCCTGATGAGCGCACCGCTGATGGCCAAGACCCACGCGGTGTCCATCGACGTGGTCGGCGAGCTGATTTCCAAGCCCTACATCGAGATCACCCTGAACCTGATGCGCCGTTTCGGCGTGACGGTCGAGCAGAACGGCTGGGCCTCGTTCACCGTGCATCCGGGCCAGCGCTACCAGAGTCCGGGCACCATCCACGTCGAAGGCGACGCCTCGTCGGCGTCCTACTTCCTGGCGGCGGGCGCGATTGCCGGCGGCCCGGTGCGCGTGGAAGGGGTAGGGGAGAACAGCATCCAGGGCGACGTGCGCTTCGCCGACGCGCTGGAGCGCATGGGCGCCATCGTCACGCGCGGCGAGAACTGGATCGAGGCGCGTTCGAACGGCGTGCTGAAGGCCATCGACGCCGACTTCAACCACATTCCGGACGCGGCCATGACCATCGCCGTGGCGGCGCTGTATGCGGACGGCACCTCCACGCTGCGCAACATCGCCAGCTGGCGCGTGAAGGAAACCGACCGCCTGTCGGCCATGGCGACCGAGCTGCGCAAGGTGGGCGCCGAGGTGGAAGAGGGCCCGGACTACATCCGCATCACCCCGCCGGAGCAGCTCAAGCCGGCCACCATCGACACCTACGACGACCACCGCATGGCCATGTGCTTCTCGCTCGCCTCGCTCGACGGCAAGGCGCGCCGCGGCAACGCCATGCGCATCAACGATCCGAAATGCGTCGCCAAGACCTTCCCGGATTATTTCGAGGCGTTCGCCAGCATCGCCCGCAACGAACTGTTCTAAATCCTTATGCCGAATTCCAACGTTCCAGTCATCACCATCGACGGCCCGACCGCTTCCGGCAAGGGCACGGTGGCGGCCAAGGTCGCCGACAGGCTGAGCTTCCACCTGCTCGACTCGGGCGCGCTGTACCGCCTGACGGCGCTGCAGGCGATGCGCCGCGGCCTTGAATTGCGCGACGAGCACGGCATCGCCAAGCTGGCCGAGCACCTGCCGGCGCGCTTCGTGGGCCATGACGTGTTCCTGGCCAGCGAGAACGTCACCCAGGCGATCCGGGCGGAAGAGGTTGGCAACATGGCATCGAAGATCGCCGCGCTGCCGACCGTGCGCCAGGCCTTGTTCGCCTTGCAACTGGGCTTCCGCGAGGCGCCGGGCCTGGTGGCGGACGGGCGCGACATGGGGACCGTGATTTTTCCGACCGCCAAGCTAAAAGTGTTCTTGACCGCAAGTGTTGAGGCGCGTGCGCAGCGCCGGTATAAGCAATTGATTGACAAAGGGTTTTCTGCTAATATGGACGGTCTGCTGGCGGATTTGCAGGCGAGGGACGAGCGCGATACCAAGCGCGCCGTGGCCCCGCTGGTGCCGGCGGAGGATGCGCATATCCTGGATACCTCGGAGATGACGGCCGAACAGGCGATCGAACAGGTGCTGGCCTGGTATGCGCATGCATAAGAAGAATTGATTGGCGTTTTTTAGTTAGCCTAAAAAACGTCATTCCCGCGCAGGCGGGAATCCAAGTCCTTTGCGTAATTGTTGGCTTGAGTCATCGCCGCTTGACCGCATATAACTTGGGTCCCCGCCTTCGCGGGGACGACGGTCTCCCGGCTGTCGTCCTTTGGTGCCTGTACGGCAATTTCGCCGCCGCAGGTGTGTTTCAACCTGACCCAGTTCAGTCCGCAATATCGACGGGCTGCTGGCTAACCTGAGTAACCTCTTTTATGTCTACTGCAACCACCAACGAAACCGGCATGGAAAGCTTCGCCGCCCTCTTCGAAGAATCGCTGTCGCGTCAAGACATGCGTTCGGGCGAAGTCATTTCGGCTGAAGTCGTGCGCCTGGATCACAACTTCGTGATCGTCAACGCCGGCCTGAAGTCGGAAGCTTTCATTCCGGTCGACGAATTCAAGAATGACCAGGGCGAACTGGAAGTCCAGATCGGCGACTTCGTTTCCGTGGCCATCGAGTCGCTGGAAAACGGCTTCGGCGACACCATCCTGTCGCGCGACAAGGCCAAGCGCCTGGCATCGTGGCTGGCTCTGGAAAAAGCAATGGAATCGGGCGAGATCGTCACCGGTACCGTCAACGGTAAAGTCAAAGGCGGCCTGACCGTCCTGACCAACGGCATCCGCGCATTCCTGCCGGGTTCGCTGGTCGACACCCGTCCGGTCAAGGACACCACCCCGTTCGAAGGCAAGACCCTGGAATTCAAGGTCATCAAGCTGGACCGCAAGCGTAACAACGTCGTGCTGTCGCGCCGCGCCGTCATCGAAGCATCGATGGGCGAAGAGCGTGCGAAGCTGATGGAAACCCTGAAAGAAGGCACCGTGGTTACCGGCGTCGTCAAGAACATCACCGACTACGGTGCGTTCGTCGACCTGGGCGGCATCGACGGCCTGCTGCACATCACCGACCTGGCATGGCGTCGCGTGCGTCACCCGTCGGAAGTGCTGTCGGTTGGCCAGGAAATCACCGCCAAGGTCCTCAAGTACGACCAGGAAAAGAACCGCGTCTCGCTGGGCGTCAAGCAGCTGGGCGACGATCCGTGGACCGGTCTGTCGCGTCGCTACCCGCAAGGCACCCGCCTGTTCGGCAAGGTCACCAACCTGACCGACTACGGTGCGTTCGTGGAAGTCGAGCAGGGCATCGAAGGCCTGGTGCACGTCTCGGAAATGGACTGGACCAACAAGAACGTGGCTCCGAACAAGGTTGTCCAGCTGGGCGACGAAGTCGAAGTCATGGTCCTGGAAATCGACGAAGAGCGTCGCCGTATCTCGCTGGGCATGAAGCAGTGCAAGGCGAATCCGTGGGACGACTTCGGCATGACCCACAAGAAGGGCGACAAGGTCAAGGGCCTGATCAAGTCGATCACCGACTTCGGCGTGTTCATCGGCCTGCCGGGCAACATCGACGGCCTGGTGCACCTGTCGGACCTGTCGTGGACCGAAGCCGGCGAAGAAGCCGTGCGCAAGTTCAAGAAGGGCGACGAGCTGGAAGCCGTGGTCCTGGCAATCGACGTCGAGCGCGAGCGTGTCTCGCTGGGCGTGAAGCAGCTGGAAGGCGACCCGTTCAACAACTTCGCTTCGCTGAACGACAAGGGCACCCTGGTCACCGGCACCGTGAAGTCGGTTGAGCCGAAAGGCGCCGTGATCGCGCTGAACGACGAAGTCGAAGGCTACCTGCGCGCTTCGGAAATCTCGCGTGACCGCGTGGAAGACGCCGGCACCCACCTGAAGGTGGGCGACAAGGTCGAAGCCCTGGTCATCAACATCGATCGCAAGGCTCGCAGCATCCAGCTGTCGATCAAGGCGAAAGATAGCGCCGACACCCAGGAAGCAATGAACAAGCTGGCTTCGGACAACAGCGCAGCATCGGGCACCACCAGCCTGGGCGCACTGCTGAAAGCCAAGTTCGACAACAAGGGTTAATTCCTTACCTGGAGCGAGCAGATGACCAAGTCCGAGCTGATCAATCGCCTGGCTGAGCGTTATTCCCAGCTGGTGGCGAAGGATGCGGAGTTCGCGGTCAAGACCATCCTCGATGCGATGACGAACGCCCTGGCGAGTGGCCAGCGCATCGAGATCCGTGGTTTCGGCAGCTTCGCACTGAACAGCCGGCCCCCGCGCATCGGACGCAATCCGAAGTCCGGCGACAAGGTGATGGTGCCCGAAAAACGGGTGCCCCACTTCAAGCCGGGCAAGCAGTTGCGCGAGCGGGTGGACGCGATGGTGGGGCAGCCCATCATTGAAGACTGAAGTCGTCTGCTGGCTTGCAGACAAGAACGGCGTCCGTGAGGATGCCGTTTTTTTTTCGTCGGTGCTGTTTGAGGTAGTGGTACGCATGCAAACTTGGGCCGCCCTTGGCGGGGAGCCAAGTTCGACGCGCACCACGAAGCTCAGCAATCACCCTATCGAAGAGCACCCTCAACCGTTTTGAAATATCATGCCGGATATGCGACACTGCGCCTTTGCCCACTCCACCAGCGGAACCACCCGATGAGATTCGTCTCGACCATCGCCGGCATCGTCCTGTTCATCCTGTTCTTCGGCTTCGCCCTCAAGAACACACAGGAAGTCGACCTGCATTTCTTCCTCGACTATGAATTGCGCGGCCCGCTCGTGCTCATGCTGCTGGCCTTCTTCGTGGCCGGGGCGGCGCTGGGCATCCTGGCGCTGACGCCGACCGTGTTCCGCCAGCGCCGCCAGAGCTCGCAGCACAAGAACACCATCCAGGCCCTGCAGAGCGCCGCCGGCACCGGCGCCGCGCCGCCGCAGCCCGACAGCGTGCCGCCCGTGCGCTAACCGCTACACAACACAATAAGAACATATGGAATTCGAACTCTGGATGCTGCTCGGCATCCCATTCTTCTTCGGCCTGGGCTGGCTCGCCGCCCGCGTCGACATCAACGAACTGGTCTCCGAATCGCGCACCCTGCCGCGCGGCTACTTCAAGGGCCTGAACCACCTGCTCAACGAGCAGCCGGACAAGGCCATCGATTCCTTCATCGAGATCGTCAAGCTCGACCCGGAATCGGCCGACATGCACTTTGCCCTCGGTAACCTGTTCCGCCGCCGCGGCGAGACCGAGCGCGCCATCCGCGTCCACCAGAACCTGCTGGCGCGCCCGGACCTGCCGAGCGAGCAAAAGGCCCACGCCCAGTACGAACTCGGCATGGACTACCTCAAGGCCGGCCTGCTGGACCGCGCCGAGGAAACCTTCAACCTGCTGACCGACACCCCGTTCGCGGTGCAGGCACGTCGTGCGCTGCTCGAGATCTACCAGCGCGAGAAGGAATGGAAGCGCGCCATCGACGTCGCCACCGGCCTGCAGGAATCCGGCGCCGGCGCGCGCCAGAAGGAAATCGCCCAGTTCTATTGCGAGCTGGCCCAGGACGCCCTGGTGCACCTGCAGCCGAGCGACGCCATGGCGCTTCTGGACAAGGCCCTCCAGGCCGACCGCAGCAGCGTGCGCGCCACCATCCTGCATGGCGACGCGCTGCTGGCCCAGGGCGACACCGAGGGCGCCCTGGTGACCTGGCGCCGCGTGGAGCACCAGAGCGTGCCGCATGTGGCCCTGGTGGCCCAGCGCCTGATGGACGGCTACCGCAAGGTCGGCCGCCCGCAGGAAGGCGTCAACCTGCTGCGCGCCTACCTGGCCGAGGCCTCGTCGATCGACTTGATCGAGGTCGTGTTCAAGGCCGTCATCGAACTGGACGGCGTGGAAGCGGCCAAGCAGCTGGTGATCGAGGAGCTGCGCCGCAACCCGACCCTGCTGGGCCTGGACAAGCTGCTGGAAGCGCGCCTGATGGACGCCCCGGCGCACGTGTGGGAAGAGCTGTCGATGGTCAAGAACCTGGTGCAGCGCTACACCCAGAAGCTGGCGCGCTACCAGTGCAGCCACTGCGGATTCAAGGCGCGTCAGTTCTACTGGCAGTGCCCGGGCTGCAGCCGCTGGGAGACCTATCCGCCGCGCCGCACCGAAGAACTGAACGTGATGAACTGATTTCGCAACGCCATGAATGACCTGACCCCGAGCCGCCTGCTGGCGGCAGACAGCTTCCGCCACCAGGCGGCCCCGCAATTGTCCGCCGTGCGCCTGCTGGTGGTGGGCGACGTGATGCTCGACCGCTACTGGTTCGGCGACGTCTCGCGCATCTCGCCGGAAGCGCCGGTGCCCGTGGTGCGCATCGAACGCCGCGAGGAGCGCCTGGGCGGCGCCGCCAACGTGGCGCGCAACGCGGCCGCGCTGGGCGCCCACACGGGCCTGCTGGGCGTGACCGGCAACGACGAGGCGGGCGACGAGGTCGAGAAGCTGCTGCGCGATTCGCGCATCCACAGCTACCTCAAGCGCGACGACGCGATCTCCACCATCATCAAGCTGCGCGTCATCGGGCGCCAGCAGCAGATGGTGCGCATCGACTTCGAGGACGCGCCGACCGAGACCGTCCTGCGCGACAAGCTGGACCAGTTCAAGGCCCTGCTGCCGGACTACGACGTGGTGATCCTGTCGGACTATAACAAGGGCGCGCTGGTCAACGTGGCCGAGATGGTCAAGTCGGCGCGCGAAGCCGGCAAGATCGTGCTGGTCGACCCGAAGGGCGACGATTTCACGCCCTACAAGGGCGCCTCGATCCTGACCCCGAACCGCTCGGAGCTGCAGCGCGTGGTGGGCGGCTGGAAGACCGAGGAGCAACTGCTCCAGAAGGCCCAGCGCCTGCGCGAGGAACTGGGCCTGGAAGCGCTGCTGCTGACCCGGTCGGAAGAGGGCATGAGCCTGTTCACCGCCACCGAAGTGCTGCACGTGCATGCGGATGCGCGCGAGGTGTTCGACGTCTCGGGCGCGGGCGACACCGTGATCGCGACCCTGGCCGCGATGCTGGGCGCAGGCGCGCCGATGGCCGAGGCGCTGGCCACGGCCAACCGCGCCGGCGGCATCGTGGTGGGCAAGCTGGGCACGGCCACCGTGACCCGCGAGGAGCTGTTCCCCGGTTGATCCTGGTCAATCCCGGACCGTCAACGCCGATGGGGCCGGGCCGTTAGTTGTGCGTTGGGCGGCAGCCGCCGTCCAGCATCAACCAACGGAGACTTACATGATCAAGAAACTGATGCTCGCAGTCGCCACGCTGGCCTTGTCCGGCAGCTTCGCCTTCGCCCAGGTCGACGTCAACAAGGCCGACGCCGCCGCGCTGGATGGCGTGAAAGGAGTGGGACCGAGCATGTCCAAGAAGATCCTGGATGAGCGTGCGAAAGGGGAGTTCAAGGATTGGGCCGACCTGCAGCATCGCGTGAAGGGGATCGGGGACAAGAAGGCGGTCAAGCTGACCGAGGCGGGGCTGGTGGTCAATGGCAAGGGCAAGGAAGGGATGAGCGCCAAGCCTGCCAAGTCGACGGCGAAGCAGGAGGCCAAGGCCAAGCCGGAAGAGTCCAAATCGGCGATGTAAGCAAACGAACCCGCGGCGTGCCGCGGGTTTTTGTTTGGGTGCGCGCTGTCCACGAACGTTGTCGTCA
>NZ_JAGPWD010000032.1 GCF_018119395.1 Massilia sp. ZL223 | reverse complement strand
ACAGCTTCTTGAATGTCGAGGCCTTCATCGCTTCCTCCGCCGAGATATGGATCCTCGTTAGACCTCAGCAGTTAAGGAAGATTCAACACTCAACGGTGACAGCGCCTTTTCTTTGGGCGATGCTGAAGCCGGGGCCGATGCGAAACGGCAAGGCGCCGCCTCACGCCTCATCGACGAGGCGTGGCTGCTTGGTCTCGAGCGCGGCGGCAGGCGCTGGGCGTCATCGATGGATGACGCCGCTTTCCACGTGCACCCGGTCTCCGCTGCGGAAGTCGGGGATGGTGTCCTGGGTGAGAACCTGCGTGCTGCCGTCATCCATGCGCACGGTGATGCGGTAAGCCTCGCCCGCCCCCGAGCTGCCGGTGGTGCCTGCCGTGCTGCTGCCCACCGCGCCCGTGGCGGCGGCGGATTTCGGCACCGGCTCGATGGCCAGGACAGTGCTGTTCGGCATGCTGTTCGGCATGCTGGTCGCGCCTGCCTGGGGCTGGCCGGCGCTGCTGGCGGTACCGCTGCCCATGGCGCTGCTGGCGCCCGCTTGCCCGCCGCTGCTGGTCGAGCTGCCCAGGGTGCTGCCGCCTGTTTCGCCGGCGTCCTCCGAGCTGCGCATTCCCTTGCAGCCGGACATGGCCAGCGCCACCGCCAGCAAGCCCGCCAGGACCACGCTCTGTTGTTTTCGGTTCATGATCGACTCCTCGTGTTATCGGTTCAGTGGGTGTGCGTGACGATGCGGCGTGCCACGCTGTTAAGAGGCACGAACACCGCTGGCGTTCCAGCTGACTCGGGTTGGAGAGGGATTAGATCAAGAGGACAGCAAATGCACGGAACTTGCCCCGTGCATTTCGATCACTGCTGGCGTGCCGGCATGGCTTTCGCCAACCACAGGGCGAGGACGGTGGAGGCGATCGAGGCCGCGCTGACGTCGACCAGCCAGTCGCGGATGTCGCCCGAGCGGTAGGGCAGGAAGCTCTGCACGAACTCGTCGCAGGCGCCCATCAGCGCCACCGCCAGCACCGCCTTGAGCGCGCGTACGGCGACGTTGCCGGTGCTGGCGAAGAACCACAGGCTGGCCAGGAAGGCGTAGGTAAGTCCGTGCAGCACGAGTCCCGACGCGTAGAAGCCCACCTCCTTGCGCGCGCCGGGGATCGAGCCGGCGATCAGGACGCCAGCGAACAGGGCCAGCGCAACGCAGCGCAAGACACGGCGGTACTTTGGATCACTCAGGAGCGAGAGCAGGGCGGGCATGGCAGGCAAGGCTGGGAAAACCCCAACGATACCATGCCGTGCAGGCCCTTGCCCACACGCTCCTTCCGCTCAAATAGTCAAAGCGGAGGCGCCGTTGGCGTAATGGGCGTCGAAACAGGATTCGCAATCGGCGCAGAACAGATGGGCGATGCGTACGCTGGTCTGGCGCAGCACGAGTTTGAGATGGGTGTGCCGGCACTTGGGGCAGACTTCGCGCACGTTGCCAAAAGTCAGGAGATTGAGTGGCACATTGTCGCCGTCGAGTTGATCGACCACGGCATGCGGGTGCAGTTCGCTGAGGACCAGGTCGCCGGCCTGCTGATGGCGCCGGCTGGGCGCGGAGTCGTTTCCGGGCGAATGCGATGCGGGTTGAGGTACACGTAAACTCATAGGACAAGCTCCCCTTTATCGTTTCGTCGACCGCAGCTTCCGCTCTCTACAGCTGAGAAAATCGGAAGTGCGAGCTTCATGATAGCCAAATCAGGGGCGGCTTCAAGCTCTACCGCAACTTTTTTTCCGCATGTTTCTGCTCAGCAGAAAAAAATGCCCACCAGTAAGCGATGGGCACAACCCAAGATCGGGCCAAGAGACGCACAATCCGGTTGGTGTGCTGCGCCCCCGGCGCACCACACCTGCTGCAACCACGCATATCGGTTACGTGTGTCGCAGGTGAGTTCAGTATAGGGTTCGAGTATGACGAAGCTGTGACAGGCATCAAACGCGCGCGGGGCGTGGGAACTTCGCATGAACGGCGTGGTCGAGTTTGCTGGCAGGCTGAAACCTGTATTTCAGGCGCCTACGCAATGTCCGGAGGCTCATGCGGCGGTAATTCGATGCGGTGCGGTACTCGTCAGCGTAGTGCTTGAGACCCGAGAGCAGGGTGTTGGCGGAACCGTCAACCATGCCACAGGGAACATGAGTAAATTTGGGCAAAAAAAAGCCCGCATTGCGCGGGCTTGAAGACTATTTTCTTGGAGGAGAATAGTGGAGACAGGTGCATTATGCTGCGCTGCCGAATATCAGTCCAATTTAGAATACGGATACCAGACATTCGATTCGGAAATATCTTATAAGCACCTCCACGTTTCCTACTCGCGCACGGGCACCGTGTAGTTGAGCGCCATGCGCCCACCGTCGGCGTACAGGGTCTGCCCGGTCATGTAGGAGGCGTCGTCGCTGGCCAGGAAGGCGCAGATCGACGCGATTTCCTCCGGTTCGCCGCAGCGGCCAAGGGGTGTGCGCGACAGGATGGTGCGGCGCGCTTCCGGGCTGCCGAGCACCGCCTGCTTGGCCAGTTCGGTGAGGATGGTGCCCGGACCAATGGCGTTCACGCGGATGCCGTACTGGGCCAGGCTGATCGAGGCCACGCGGGTCAGCTGGTTGACGCCGCCTTTCGACACCACGTAGGGCACCTGGTTCGGGATCGTCAGCTCGGCGTTGACGCTCGACATATTGATGATGCAGCCGCCTTCGCCGCGCTTGACCATGTCGCGCGCCACGGCCTGGCTGCACAGGAACATCGATTTCAGGTTAATGCGCAGCACGCGGTCGAAGTCTTCTTCCTGCAGGTCGAGGAAGTCGGCGGCGTGGGTGACGCCGGCATTGTTGACCAGGATGTCGATGCGCCCGAAAGCGTCCAGGGTGGCCTGCACCATGGCGTCGACCTCGGCTTTCTGGCTGACGTCGGCGCGGTAGAAGCGCGCCTGCTCACCCAGTTGCGCGGCGGCGTCCGCGCCTTCGGGACGCAAGTCCACCAGCATCACGCTGGCGCCTTCCTGCACCAGGCGCCGGGCGCAGGCCAGGCCGATGCCCTGGCTGGCCCCGGTGACGATGGCGATCTTCTGTTGGAGTTTCATGGCGGCCTTTCACAGTGTCGGAAAGCCGCCATTTTACCTACATGACAACTACAACATCAGCGGTTTGTCAGGCAATTCGTTCGGCCGCGCGCCCTCGGCCGGGAAATGCTGGCGCAGCAGGGCGTTGACCTGGCCGATGGCGGCCAGGCTGGCGTCGTGGAACTTGCCCTGCTTGAAGCCGTCCGTCATCGTGCGGCAGACATCCTGCCAGGTGGCGCGGTCGATCCTGCGGTCGATGCCGCGGTCGGCCACGATGTCGACCTTGTGCTCGGCCAGGTTCACGTAGATCAGGACGCCGCAGTTGTCCTCGGTGTCCCACACGCCGCAGTCGGCGAACAGGGCGATGGCGCGCTGGCGGTTGGTGACGCCGTCCCAGGCGCAGTCGAAGGGCAGGGCGCGTTCCACCACCAGCCGCACTTCGCCGCGGTGGGTTTGCTCGCCGGCCGTGATGGCCTCGGCGATCGCCTGCAGGGTGGCGTCGGGAAAGGCGCGCTTGGCCTCGGCCTTGCTGCTGGTGAGGTGACGCCATGCGCGGTTCAGTTTTTCTCCAAAGCTCATTACCAATCTCCCGAAGCGCCGCCGCCGTCGAAACTACCCCCGCCGCCGGAAAATCCGCCGCCTCCGAATCCGCCGCCTCCGCCGCCGCCAAAGCCTCCGCCACCGCCGCGGTTCATGCTGCCGATGATATTGCCGAGGATGAAGCCGGTGGTGGCGTTACCCAGGCCGCTATGGCCCCAGCCGGGGCCGATGCGCGAGCGGCGGCGCGGCCGGAACATCGAGCGCAGCAGGGTGAAGCCGATCACGATCGCCACGATGCCGAACAGCGAGAAGCCGCCGCCGTCGTCCGCCGCCTGGCGCTGGGGCAGCTGCTGTTGCTGCCGAGGCGCCGGGAAGGCTTCCTGGTTGAGCAGGGTGGCGATGGCGCCCACGCCCGCCACCAAGCCCTCATAAAAATGGTTCTGGCGGAAGTGCGGGGCGATCACGTCCTGCAGGATGCGCTTCGACTGGGCGTCGGTGAGTACCCCCTGCACGCCGCGGCCTGCCTCGATGCGCAGCCGGCGCAGCGCGCTCGGGTTGTCGCGGGCGACCAGCAGCAGCACGCCGTCGTCCACGCCCTTGCGGCCCAGCTTCCAGGCGTCGGCCACGCGGATGCCGTACTGCTCGATGGCCTCGGGCTCGGTCGATTTGACCAGCAGGACCGCGATCTGGCTCCCGGTCTTGGCTTCGTAGTCGGCCAGCACGGTTTCCAGTCGCTGGCGCTGGTCCGCCTGCAGCATGCCGGCCTGGTCGACGACGCGCGCGCTCAGCGGCGGGACTTCCTTGAGCTGCGCGAAGGCCGGGCCGGCCAGGGTCGCAGCAAGCACCAGCGCCCACAGGGTGCGCAGCAGGTTTCGCATCTTATTTGCCGAAGTCCACGGTCGGCGCGGTCGAGATCGCTTTTTCGTTCTCGACGGTGAACGAAGGCTTGGTCTCGTAGCCGAACACCATGGCGGTGAGATTGTTCGGGAACTTGCGCACGGTGACGTTGTAATCCTGGACCGCCGCGATATAGCGCTGGCGCGCCACGGTGATGCGGTTCTCGGTGCCTTCCAGCTGCGACTGCAGGTCGCGGAAGCTGGTGTCGGCCTTCAGGTCGGGGTATTTCTCGGACACGGCCATCAGGCGCGACAGGGCGCCGGAGAGTTCGCCCTGCACTTGCTGGAACTTCTGGAAGGCTTCCGGATTGTTCAGGACTTCCGGGGTGATCTGGAAGCTGGTGGCGGCGGCGCGGGCGCGGGTCACGGCTTCCAGGGTTTCGCGCTCGTGCGAGGCATAGCCCTTGACGGTGTTGACCAGGTTCGGGATCAGGTCGGCGCGGCGCTGGTACTGGTTGACCACTTCGCCCCATGCCGCCTTGGTGGCTTCGTCCTTGGTCTGGAACTCGTTATAGCCGCAGCCGGTGAGCAGGGTGCCGGCGACGGCCAGCATGCTGAGGAACCGGGTCCAACGGGAGAGGAGGGAGTGCGTCATGATGGCTGTGTCCATACAAGTTGTTGAATAGTCAAAATATACATGAAACCAACATCTGCTGGCGCATCCGGCGGCTGAGCGGACCTCGCGGGCGGTCGGCGGGTACAATAATGGGTTTGCAATAACTCGCACCAAGAGGCTCCGACGTGACATTCATCAATAAGCTTTCCGCGGCCTGGACCCGCAACAATTCGCTGCTGTGCGTCGGGCTGGATCCGGACCTGTCGCGCTTTCCGGCGCACTTGGAGGGGCAGCCGGACGCCATCGTCCAGTTCTGCAAGGCCATCATCGATGCGACCGCCGACCTGGCCTGCGCCTTCAAGCCGCAGATCGCCTATTTCGCGGCGCTGGGCGCCGAGGACCAGCTGGAGGAAATCTGCCGCTACCTGCGCGAGACCTATCCGCACATCCCGCTGGTGCTGGACGCCAAGCGCGGCGACATCGGCGCCACCGCGCACCAGTATGCGCGCGAGGCCTTCGACCGTTATGGGGCCGATGCCGTGACCGTGAATCCCTACATGGGCTTCGATTCGGTCGAGCCGTATATGGAGTGGGCGGACCGCGGCGTGATCGTGCTGTGCCGCACCTCGAACGCGGGCGGCTCGGACCTGCAGTTCCTGGATGTGGGCGGGCAGCCGCTGTACCAGCACGTGGCGCGCCTGGTGGCGGAGAAGTGGAACCGCAACGGGCAGTGTGCGCTTGTCGTTGGGGCGACCTTCCCGGAAGAGATCGCGCAGGTGCGCAAGCTGGTGGGGGATATGCCGCTCTTGATTCCCGGCGTCGGCGCGCAGGGTGGGGATGTGGAGGCGACCGTCAAGGCCGGAAGGACTGCGGATGGGACCGGGATGATGATTAATTCGTCGCGGGCGATTCTGTATGCGAAGCCGGTGGAAAGGGAGGACTTTGCGGCGGCGGCGCGTCGGGTGGCGATGGAGACGCGCGACGCGATTAATGCGGCGCGTGGCTGATCGCAGAACTTGGTTTACCGCCTGCGCGGGAATGGCGATTTCAGGTAGCGGGCCACAATCGAAATTGTAGCCCGCTCCGCTGATACGTCGTCCCCGCGAAGGCGGGGATCCAAGTTCGTCGAGCAGCCACTTAGCTGTACCTGAAGGGGGCTGCGAGGAAACTTGGGTCCCGGCCTTCGCCGGGACGACGTGTATGCGCTTGCCGCTAACGGTTAAGCCGTCGTTCCGGCGAAAGCCGGAACCCAAGTTTCGCCGCACAGCCGAACCCTCAATAACGCGCCGGCGCCACCTGCTCCACATAATCATAGAGCGCCCCCAGTATCTCCTCCGCCCGCTCATCCGCCGTCTCCGACAGCGCATCGATTTCCCCAAACAGCTGATCCACCGTCCTCGCCCCCGCCGCCCCGTCGAACAGGCGCGCCGCGCGATGGTCTTCCCAGCGCTGCATCTCCTGCTCCGACAAGGTATGCGGGAAGTTGCGCGCGCGGTAGCGGAACAGCAGCTCGCTCAGGCGCTCGTCCTCGAAGCTGGGACGCTGGCGCGCCAGCGCCTCGGGCGCTTCATGGCGCAGCGCTTCCAGCTTGCGCCGGTCGCCGCTGCTCACGAAGCCGCCGTACAGGTCCTCGTCCACGTCCACTTCCCCGGAAGACGCAGGCTTCTGGAACACCTGCGCCCACACCGCCTTCATGTCGCGCCCGGCCGCCGCCAGCGCCGCATGCGCGCGGCCGCGTTCCAGGTCGATGTCCCAGCGCGTCGCCAGGTCCGGCCGCAAGGTCTTGAGGTTCCCGACCAGCATCGGCGATTTGTTCAGGTGCACGCTCTTGACCGGCAGGCGCGTCATCCCTTCCGGCAGCTCGGCGCTGCGCGTAAACATACGCAGGCGGATTGTCTCCACGTCCATCGCGAACAGCTCGGACGGATCGTGGCGGCAGTCCCATACCAGGATCTCGTTCTTGTTGGTCGGATGCTGGGCCAGCGGCCACACCAGTCCCAGGCAGCCGTATTCGACCGGGAACATGCCCGAGACGTGCAGGAAGGGCTGGCGCTGCGACGGGTCCAGGTGCAGGCCCATCTCGGCCGCCACGCGATCCTTGCGGCGCAGCTCCAGGCAGAAGTCGAACAGGCGCGGCTGCTTCTCGCGGATCAAACGCGCCAGCGCGATCGTCGCGCGCACGTCGGAGAGCGCGTCGTGCGCCGCATCATGCGACAGGCCGTTCGCCGCCGTCAGGTGCTCCAGGCGGAAGCTCGGCTTGCCGTCCTCGCGCCGCGGCCATTCGATGCCGTCGGGGCGCAGTGCGTACACCATGCGCACCACGTCCAGCAGGTCCCAGCGCCCGCAGTTGTTCTGCCACTCGCGCGCATACGGGTCGATCAGGTTGCGCCAGAACAGGAAGCGCGTCACCTCGTCGTCGAAGCGGATCGTGTTGTAGCCCACGCCAATGGTGCCCGGCTCGCTGAAGGCGGCCTCGATGATGCGCGCGAACTCGTGCTCGGGCACGCCTTGTTCCAGGCAGTGCTGCGGGGTGATGCCGGTGATCAGGCAAGACTGCGGGTCGGGCAGGAAATCGTTGGCTGGCTGGCAGTACACCATGATCGGCTCGCCGATTTCGTTCAGCTCGGCGTCCGTGCGGATCGCGGCGAACTGGGCCGGGCGGTCGCGGCGCGGGGTGGCGCCAAAGGTTTCATAGTCGTGCCAGAGAAAGGTATGCGTACTCATGCGTGTTCTTGTTGTGTTGTGCGGTCCGGCGCCATGGTGGCACAGATCGGCGCTCAAGTCAGCCCAGCTGGGCAGCCGCTACTGTCAGCCGGCTACACGCAGACCCGGTCGCGGCCCGCTTCCTTGGCGCGGTAGAGCGCGGCGTCGGCGGCGGCCACCAGGGCGCGCTCGTCGTCTCCCGGCGCCAGGCTGGCCACGCCGAAGGAACCCGTCATGTGGGGCAGGGGCAGGCGCATGTCGGGAAACACCACCGCCTCGCGCAGGCGCTGGCACAGGCGCTCGGCCACCATGGTGGCGAGCTGGGCGCTGGTGTCGGGCAGCACCGCCATCATCTCTTCGCCGCCGTAGCGCACCGCGAAGTCGGACGGACGCAGGGCGCCGCGGATCACGCTGGCGGCGGCCGACAGGGCGGCGTCGCCCGCGATGTGGCCGTGGGTGTCGTTGAAGCGCTTGAAATGGTCGAGGTCGATCATCACCAGCGACAGCGGACTGCCATCCTGGGCCGCGCGCGCCACCAGCTTGGGCAGCATCTCGTTCAGCCAGGCGCGGTTGTACAGGCCCGTCAGGGCGTCGTTGAGCGAGAGCTGGCGGTAGAACTCGCCCAGCTTCTGGCGCCGGCGCAGCAGGGCGTTGGCGGCGCGCACGCGGAAGGACAGCAGGCGCAGCAGATTGCGCGCCAGGACATTCGAGCGGTCGATCAGTTCCCACACCAGGTCAGGCTCGATTACCAGCAGTTCGCTGTCCTCGAGCGCGGTGATGGCCGCCAGGTTGACGGCGTCGTCCAGCACCGCCTGCTCGCCCGCGCTTTCGCCGGGCAGGATGCGGCTGGTGCCGCCGTCGTCGCCGGTGTGGACGTCGGACGCGAGTTCCAGCAGCCCGGACAGCACGATGTAGAGGCGCGCCTGGCCCCCGCCCGCGATACGCCGGCCGCGCGCCATCCGCACCACCGCGCAGGACGCCAATGCGGCGGCCACGGCGGGGTCGCGTTCGCCGCGGAATAATTGCAGGTCGCCGGCGGTGAAGCGGGAAGCACCGAAGGTGCCGATGTGTTCCAAGTGATCCTCGAGCTGTCTAGACGTCATTACATCCATGGAATAATAACGCATTGCAACTCCGACGCGGTGGCTGGCGTTTCATAAACAACAGTGGTCCAATAGCGACTATGACAACATCCAGCCTTCCTCTCTTCGATGCGCTCGGCCAGGCGCACGCTCCGGCGCCAGATGCGCGCATCGTGTCTTTGGTGCCCTCGATCACCGAACTGCTGTGCGACCTGGGCCTGGCGTCCCAGCTGGTCGGCCGAACCGGTTTTTGCATCCATCCGCGCGAAACGGTCGCCGCGATCCCGAAAGTCGGCGGCACCAAGGACGTCAACATCGACAAGATCCGCAAGCTGGCGCCGACCCACGTGATCGTCAACATTGACGAAAATGAAAAGCCGACCGCCGACAAGCTGGCCGAATTCGTGCCCCACGTCGTGGTCACCCATCCCCTGGTGCCACAGGACAACCTGGCCCTGGCGCGCCTGATGGGCGGCATCTTCGGCGTGGAAGACAAGGCCGAGGCCTGGTGCGCCGCTTTCGAGCGCGAGCTGGCCCAGGTGCGCAGCATGCCGCCCGGTCCGCCGCGCACCGTGCTGTACTGCATCTGGCAAGACCCGTGGATGAGCGTGTCGAAGGACACCTACATCGCCGCCATGCTGGCCGAGCTCGGCTGGCGCATTCCCGAGCTGGGCGAGGCCCGCTATCCGCGCTTCGAGTGGTCGCAAGCACTGGTGGATCAACTGGATGCGGTGCTGCTGTCGACCGAGCCTTATCGCTTCACCGAGGAGCATGCCGACGCGCTGGAAAAGCAGATCGGCATCCCGGTCCTGCTGGTCGACGGCGAGATGATGTCGTGGTACGGCAGCCGCGCGCTGGCGGGCGTGCGCTATCTGCGCGAGCTGAGGGGAATGCTGGACGGAGAGCGTACGCCCTGACGCAGGGCGTACGCGCATCCGACGGCGATCAGGAATCCGTCAGGTGCTTGTCGGACAGCGGATCGTCGATGGCCGGCGAAGTGTGCTTGTTCTTGTCCTGCAGGCGCCCGATGGCGCTGTCGAGGGCGCGCGCCAGCTTGCCGCCCGCGTTCTGCACCGCCTGGTGCAGGTCGGCCGCGTGCTCGTGCACGACCACCGGCGCATAGCCGGACACGCGCGCTTCCATCATGCAGCTCTGGCCGCCGTCGGCCTTCTTTTCCTTGACCTCGTTACTCAGGTGCACGTCGACACGGGTCACGTGGTCGCCGAAGCGGCCGATGGAGGAGCGCAGGACGGATTCCACATGCTCGTCCAGGCCTTGGTGCTTATCGATGGTGTTATCGGTATTGACATTGATTTGCATGGGTTTGCTCCTGTTGTCACGTTAAGTCCATCTTACACGTCCCCTTGTTTTCGCCGCGCCCGGTCTGCACAAAGGGCGGTGTTGGATTTTGCTCATGTGAAACAATGCGTGAGACTGTGCTAATTTTTAGTACGTAGAATCCATGCCTGAATCAACTCGTTCTGTTCATTTTGTATGGCACACGTCTTCAGGCATCCGCACACCGGCCGGCGCGAAACGGTCGGTTTCCGCTGTTCCCTGTGCGTGCTGGTGGCGGGCGTCGCCTACCTGGCCTACAAGCGGCAGTGGATGCACGCCTTCATGGCCGGCATCATTCTCGCGATTCCCGTCTACCTGTGCTGCAGCAGCATGCTGGGTTTCACGCTGCCGCTGGTGTCCATCGCCTATTCCCTCGCCATCCAGGACATGCTTGTCGCCGATTACCTGGAGCGCGGCTGGGTCGAACTCGGCCCGGCCGGCGCATGAAGCGCCCTGCGGCCATTCTTCTCATCCAGGTCCATCGTGTTATCCAATCTGAAAATCGGTACCCGGCTCGCCTTGTCCTTCGGAGTCGTCGTTGCCCTCATGTTCGCCATCACGGCCATTTCCCTGAACCGGCTCGGCACGACCGCCGACGCGATCGGCGCGGCGACCGCGATCCGCCAGCAGCAACTCGAGCCGCTGTACGAAATCCGCGAGGCGCTGGCGCAGACCGGCATCGCGGCGCGCAACGTGTACATCGTGCAGGACCCGGCCCAGGCGCAGGCCGAGCTGGCCCTGCTGGACCGCCAGCGCGAAGCCTACGTGCGCAAGCTCGACGCGCTGGAACCGGTCCTGCGCGGCCGGCCCGAGTTCGACAAGGCCAGCGCGGGACTGCGCCAGATGGCGCAGGAACTCCTGCGCCCGCGCCAGCTGCGCGACAGCGGCGACATGGCGGCCTTCGCCGCTTTCCTGATCAATGAATGCAGCCCGCTGCGGCGCCGGATCGTGACCGATCTCGACGCCGCGATCGATGCCATCGAAGCCGACATGAATGCGGCGAGCGACAACATCGGCGCCGTCACCGAACACTCGCGCTGGATCGTGGTGGCCATCTCCGCGCTGGCCGCGGCGCTCGGCGCCGGCCTCGCGGCGGCCGTCACGCGCGGCGTCACCCGTCCGATCCGCCGCGCCTGCGCGTTCGCCCAGGCGGTCGAGCGGGGCGACCTCACGGTCGCACTGGAAGCGCGCTCGAGGGACGAGCTGGGCGCGATGATGGGCACCCTGCATGGCATGCGCCTGGGCCTGGCGCGTATCGTGCAGGAGGTGCGTCGCGGCGCCAGCGAAATCTCGACGGTCACCGACGAAGTCGCGACCGGGAACCGTCACCTGTCGCAACGCACCGCGTCGCAAGCCGCGTCGCTGGAACAGACCGTCGCCGCGATGGAGTCGCTGACCAGCACGGTGCGCAACAATGCCGACGCGGCGCAGGCGGCGGGGCAGGTGGCGGCTGCGGCCTCCTCCGTGGCGGTCGAGGGCGGCGTCATCATGGACAAGGTGGTGGAGAAGATGGACACCATCGATGCGGCGTCGGCGCGCATCGTCGACATCATCGCGGTCATCGACGGCATCGCGTTCCAGACCAACATCCTGGCCCTGAACGCCGCCGTCGAAGCGGCGCGCGCCGGCGAGCAGGGACGCGGCTTCGCGGTCGTCGCCGGTGAAGTGCGCAACCTGGCGCAGCGCTCGGCGGTCGCGGCCCAGGAAATCAAGGCCCTCATCGGCGAGTCGGTCGCGGCCATCGGCGACGGCTCGGCCCTGGTCGGCCAAGCGGGACAGACCATGGAGCAGATCGTCGCCAACGTCAACCGCCTGGCTGGCGCGATGCGCGAGATGGCCGATGCCAGCGACAGCCAGGCCACCCAGGTGCGCGAGATCAGCCTGGCGCTGGGCCACGTCGACGGGCTGACGCAGCAGAATGCCGCGCTGGTGGAAGAGGCCACCGCCGCCGCGCAGTCGCTGCACGAGCAGTCACAGCACCTTCAGGAACAGGTGGGCCGGTTCCGGACCGCGGCGCTCACCGCCGGTGCCGGCTGAAGAACTGCCACATCAGTTCATTGGCGTCGACATCGCGCGTAGTCTTCCCGATCGGCAGGCCGATATTGAAGGGATCGGCGCCCGGCCAGGTATGGCCGCCGTCCTTCACCGTCACCAGCGCCACGCCGCGCTCAACGTCAGCCTGTTCGAGATAGGTCACATCGGTGCCGTCGCCCTTATCGGCGTCGATCGTGCGTGAGCGCGCCGGCGCCGAGGCCAGGCCGTTGCGCTCGGCCCAGTAGCGCTGGCTGTCCTCGGCGGACAGGTAGCCGGCCGGCTTGCCGCCGTAGGCCACCACCTGGTCCGCGGTACCGTGGATCAGCATCACGCCGACCTTGCCCGCCTTCGTATGATGCTGGACCAGCGGCTTCGGCGTCGGCCCGCCCACCGAGGCCACGGCTGCGAACACTTCCGGCAGGTCGGCCGCGAGGCGCAGCGCAAAGAAGCCCCCGCGCGACAGGCCGGTGGCATACACCCGGCTGCCGTCGATGCGGTAATCCTGCTTGAGCTTCGCCAGCAGCGCCTGGGTGAAGCCGACGTCGTCGGTCCCTTCCAGATAAGGCATGTCGAAACCGACGTTCCAGTCCTGTTTGATGCCTTGCGGGTAGACCACGATGAAGCGGTGGCGGTCCGCCGTCCGGTTCATCTGGCTGTACAGCATCTGCTCGGTCATGCTCATGCCGCCGCCGTGGAAGTTGAAGACGACCGGATAGGATTGCTGCGGTTCGCTGTGGTAGGACGCGGGCGTGTACACGATGTACTTGCGCTTTTCTTCCTTGTGGACGAGCTTGCCGACCTGGGCCAGCGCCGTGGTGCAGGCACAGGACAGGGCGATCAGGGCGATGAGGATTTTCATGGACGTGCTCCTGGTGAATGGAGCACCCAGCGTATGCGGGCAGGGGTGAAATCGCGGTGAAATCCCGCGGATTTCAGCTCGTGGGGCGGATCTCGACGCGGTAGCTCGATGGGCCCGGGTGGAAACCGAGTTCCCAGTGCATGGCCCGCGCGACGCGCGCCAGCAGGTTCTGCCCGTGCGAAAAGCCCTGGATGCGGCCCGGTTCTCCCGGCGTCACGGTATTCGCGATCACCAGCCTGCCATCGGCCCAGCAGAGCGACAGCCGGGCCTGGGGACCGCCGTGGAAGAGCGCATTGCCCACGCAGTTATGGACGAGGAGGGCGGCGAGATGCGGGTTGCCGGCGACCTCGAGGCGCTCGGGCAGGTCGAGCGTCCAGCGGCTGGCGTCCCAGCGGCCTTCTTCCAGCACGCGCAGCAGGCATTGCTCGATGCAGGCGCGCAGGTCGAAGCGTTCGCTGCCGAGCCGCTCGGCGCGGGCGAGGGCAAACAGGACGTCGACCGTACTCCGAATCTCGTCCAGCCCAGCCTGCAGCTGCACCACTTCCGCATCGCCGATGGGACGCGTCGCGAGCGTGTTGTTCATGATGGTGAGCGGCGTGCGCAGCTCGTGGCCCACGTCGCGCGTGAATGCGTGCTCGCGCTCCAGCGCGGCCTGCAATTCGCTGAAGCCGGTTTCCAGGCGTTCGGCCAGGAAGCCGATTTCGTCAGGCCGGCCGCGTGCGCTGAAGGCGATCTCGCTGCCGGGTCCCAGCGCGCGCGCTTCCGCGGCAAGGGTCTGCAAAGGCAGGACCAGGCGCCTGGCCAGCAGCCAGGCCAGCAGCAGCGCCAGCGCGATCAGTCCCAGCGCCACGAAGATCAGCACGCCGCCGACGTCCTGGATCACCTTGGAGACCACCAGCAGCGGGCCTACGTCGGCCAGCAGGTACACGCGCCGCGCGTCGAGGTCGAGGGCCATCAGGTGATAGTGGCGCCCGCCGCCGGCGAACACTTCGGCGCGTCCTTCCGCCGGCCCCGCCGCCTGGCGCACGACGGCGGGCAGGGCCGCATGGCTGGCGTAGACGGCGATCAGATCGTTGCGCGCCGACGGAATGTCGCCGTGCTGCTCCACATGGCGCGCGATGGCGCGCGCTTCCCGCTCCAGCAGGCGCTCGACCAGCATGTCTTCGGTGACGTAGGCGATGACGACCGCCAGCCCGGTGTAGCACAGGCAGATCAGGACCGTGAAGCCGGCCAGCGCCGTGAACAATCCCTGCCGGATCGACTTAGCCATCCTGCGGCGCCGCGTCGAGATCGAGCCGGTAGCCCAGGTTCAGGATGGTTGCCAGCAGCTTGCGCCCGGACGCCTGTTCGAGCTGCTTGCGCAGGGTGTAGATGTGGGACTTGAGCGCATCGCTGTCCGGCGGGTCGTCGCCCCACAGGTGCCGGACCAAAACCGAGCGCGAGACCGGATGCGGGTGTTCCCTGCACAGCTGGAGCAGGATCCTGAAGCCGGTCTGGGTCAGCGCCAGCGGCGCGCCCTCGTACGCGGCGCGCATCTCGCGCGGCAGCAGGGTCAAAGGCCCGACCTGCAGCTCCTGGCGCAGGCGCAGCTGCCCGCGCCGCGCCAGCGCTTCGCAGCGCAGGGCCAGTTCGCGCAGGTCGAAGGGCTTGGTCAGGTAGTCGTCGGCGCCGTCGCGGAATCCGCGCGCCTTGTCCTCGAAGGCGTCGCGCGCGGTCAGCATCAGGACCGGCACGTTGCTCGGGGCGTTCGCCTTGATCTGGCGGCAGACCTCGAGGCCGTCGATGTCGGGCAGGTTGAGGTCGAGCAGCACCACGTCGTAGGCGTGCCGGGTCGCCAGCTCGATGGCGAGGCGCCCGGTGGCCGCATGGTCGGTCTGCCACCCCAGCCCGTCGAGGAAACCCGCCACCTGGCGCGCAATCGTCGGGTGGTCTTCGACCAGCAATACGCTCAGCGGGGGACGGTTCATCGGTCAGGGAGCCATGATCAGGAACCGGGATTGTAGCGCGCCTAGGCGCCGCTCTTGCGATCCTGGTCGTGGTGAGGGAAGCGGTCCATCCTGGAGAGCACGGGGAACAGCACCGCCCAGAGGCCGGTGACGAACAGGGTGGCGGCCCCGCCCAGCAGGATCGCGCGCACCAGGCCGAGCCAGCCGGCGGTCACGCCGGATTCGAACTCTCCCAGTTCGTTCGAGGCGCCGATGAACACCGAGTTCACGGCGCTGACGCGGCCGCGGATCTCGTCCGGCGTCTCGTACTGCACCAGCAAGTGGCGGATGTAGACGCTGACCATGTCGCCCGCGCCCAGCAGGAACAGGGCGCAAAGGGCGACCGGGAAGCTGGCGGTCCAGCCCAGCACCAGGGTGCACAGGCCGAACATGGCCACGCCGCCGAACATCCAGGCGCCCACGCGGCGCGTGATCGGGACGAAGACCAGCGCGATCGAGCACAGCGCCGCGCCGGCGCCGGGCGCGGTGCGCAGCAGCCCAAGGCCGGTCGGGCCGGCCTGCAGCACGTCGTGCGCATAGGCCGGGAGCAGGGCGGTGGCGCCGCCGAACAGCACCGCGAACAGGTCGAGCGAGATCGCCCCCAGCACGATCGGGCGCGAGCGGACGAGGCGCAGGCCTTCCAGCAGGGTGTGCCAGCTGACCGGCGCCTTGCTCACCGTCTGCTGCACGCTGCGGGTGGCGGACATCAGCAGCACCGCCAGCGCCAGCAGGCAGCTGGACGTCATGTGCACGGTCTGCGGGCCGAACACGTAGAGCAGGCCGCCGATGATGGGGCCGGCGATCACCGCCACGTGGAAGGTCGAGGAGCCGAGCGCCACGGCCTGGCTGAAGTCGCGGTCCGGCACCAGGTTCTTCAGCACCGCCTGCGAGGCCGGCATCATGAAGGCGCGTGCGCTGCCGAACAGCACCAGGATCGCGAACACCGGCCACACCACCTGGCTGCCGCTGGCAGTGAAGGCGACCAGCATCAGGCTGCACAGCAGCTGGGTGGCCATGCACAGCAGCACGATGAGGCGGCGGTTGTGGCGGTCGGCCACGTGGCCGGCCCACAGGATCAGGACGAGGAAGGGCGCGAACTGGGCCAGACCGATGAGGCCGAGGTCGAACAGGCTGCCGGTGATCTGGTAGACCTGCCAGCCGATGGCCACGCTTTGCATCTGGACGGCGAGGGTGCCGAGGAAGCGCGCGGAAAGGTAGAAGGAGAGGTTGCGGTTGCGCAGGACGGCGAGGGACATGGAATTGGTGGTAATGAGGCAGCGAACGCGGGACGAGCCCGCTATTCTGCCCCAATCCACGGCCGCTCGCCGGCCGGCGCCCGGCTCAAGGCTGGGCCAGGTCGGCTTCCGAGGTGAAGGCGTCGGCGTAGAACTCGTCCGCCGGCAGGCCGCATTGCGCCGAATAGTCGCGCCGCGCCGAATCGACCATGATGGGCGCGCCGCAGGCATACACCTGCCAGCCCGACAGGTCGCGGATGTCCTGCATCACGGCCGCGTGCACGTAGCCGGTGCGGCCCTCCCAGTTGTCTTCAGGCAGCGCGTCGGAGATCACCGGCACGTAGCGGAAGTCCGGCAGGGTGGTCTCCCAGGCGCGGCACAATTCGTCCATGTACAGGTCTTGCGGACGGCGGCCGCCCCAGTACAGGCGCACCGGGCGGGTCGACTTCAGGTGCATCAGGTGCTCGACCAGGGCCTTCACCGGGGCGAAGCCGGTGCCCGAGGCCAGCAGCACGATCGGCTTGTCGGATTCCTCGCGCAGGAAGAAGGTGCCCAGCGGGCCTTCGAAGCGCAGGATGTCGCGCTCTTTCATGGCGCCGAACACGTGGTCGGTGAACAGGCCGCCCGGCAGGTGGCGGATGTGAAGTTCGAGCGGGCCTTCGAAGGACGGCGCGTTGCCGATGCTGTAGGCGCGGCGCTTGCCGTCCTTGAGCAGGAATTCGATGTACTGGCCGGCGCGGTAGGCCAGCGCTTCATTGGCCGGCAGCTGCAGGCTGACGATGGCGACGTCCGGCGCGGCCTTGCGGATGGCCGCGATCCGGGTCGGCATCTTGCGCACCGGGTACTCGCTGCTGCCGCCCACTTCGCGCGCCTCGATCACGAGGTCGCCTTGCGGCACCGCGCAGCAGAACAGGGACATGCCCTGGGTCTTTTCGATGTCGCTCAGGGCGCGCTGCTGGTGCGGCTTGTGCTCCACCGCGCCTTCGAGCACCTTGCCCTTGCACGAGCCGCAGGCGCCATTCTTGCAGCCATAGGGCAGGCCGATGCCGGCGCGGATGGCCGCGGCGAGGACGGTTTCGTCGGCTTCGCAGGTGAACTGGTGGCCGCTCGGCTGGACGGTAACTTGGTAGGTCATGCGATATCGTCGGTTATGCGCCTGCTGGTGCAAGCTGTTGATCTGATAGGGCTTTACTGCGTAAGGGCGCCATTCTACACCTCCCCTGCGGGGGCCGGGGAACGCCGCGCCCGGCGCTGTGCTAGAGTAGCCGCCTCCGATCCGCCCAAGCATTCTTCCGACCCATGCCCCGATCCGCCGCCTTCGACCTTCCGCGCCTGCTCATCGTGGGCTGCGGCGACGTCGGCATGCGCCTGCTGCCGCTGCTGCGCGGCCGCTTCCGCGTGTTCGCCCTGACCAGCCAGCCGGAGCGTCGCGCCGCCCTGCGCGCCGCCGGAGCCGTACCCGTGGTGGCCGACCTCGACCGCCCGCACACGCTGGCGCGCCTGCGCCATCTGGCGCCCTGGGTGCTGCACCTTGCGCCGCCCCAGCCGGAAGGACCGCAGGACCTGCGCACGCGCCGCCTGGCCGCGGCGCTGGGCGGCGTCAGGCGCATGGTCTACGTCAGCACCAGCGGCGTCTACGGCGATTGCGGCGGCGCGCTGGTCGGCGAGCAGCGTCCGGTCGCGCCGCGCAACGCGCGCGCACTGCGCCGCGTCGATGCCGAGCGCGTGCTGCGCGCCTGGGCCCTGGCCAGCGGGGCGCAGCTGGCGATCCTGCGCGTGCCGGGCATCTATGCGCAGGACCGGCTGCCGCTCAAGCGCCTGGAGCAGGGCACCCCGGCGCTGCATGCCGACGAGGATGTGTACACCAGCCACATCCACGCGGACGACCTGGCGCGCATCGTGCTGCAGGCGCTGCTGCATGGCCGGCCGGGACGGGTCTATCACGCGGTGGACGACACGCGCATGAAGATGGGCGAGTACTTCGACGCCGTGGCCGACGCGTTCCGGTTGCCGCATCCGCCGCGCCTGCCGCGCGCCGAACTGGAGAAGGTGGTGTCGCCGGTGCTGCTGTCCTTCATGTCCGAATCGCGCCGGCTCGACAACACGCGCATGAAGCGCGAGCTGAAAGTGCGCCTGCGCTATCCCGACGTCGCTTCCGCGCTGCGGCGGCTGGCCGTACAATAGCGGCCTATGAAGAAGCCGATGACCTACGAAGCCTACCTGGACGAAGTGACCACCCTGATCGTCGAGAAATACAATCTCGACGACGCCGCCGCGATCAAGCTCGTGGTCGACGCCCAGGATGCCGGATACTTCGTTGCCCACGACGACAAGCCGGAAATGCGCACCCTCGACCGCGCGCACGCCGATGCGCGCGCCCTGTACCAGGCAAGCGCCTTCGCCAAGCCCAAGCGCGGCAAGTAAGCCTCCCTCCCGGCCGCCGCGCGCGGCCGATTCTTTCCTTCAATTGAGCCCGGCCGTGCTTCGCATGCCGGCGCCGCTTCACGCCCATTCGCATCAGCAAAAAAATGCGGTCTTGAGCAAAAGTTAAGCAATGTATGTATGATTTCGCATTCCGCGAAAAAAGCCATATAAATGGTGCCGTTTTGGCGTCAGGCTCTAACTTTCGCTGTGAATTCTAAGAATTTAATTAATTAATAATATTCCTGAAAGAGCCGCCATGCCCATCCGCCGCCTGCCTCCCCATGCGCAGTACGACCCCAACCGCGTCCTCGACGCCATCATCGACAAGCTGCGCCTGAAGAACGACGCCGCGCTCTCGCGCGTGCTGGAAGTCGCGCCGCCCGTGATCAGCAAGATCCGCCACAACACGCTGCCGATCGGCGCGACGCTGCTGTTGCGCATGCACGAGGAGAGCGAGTTCAGCATCCGCGAATTGCGCGCGCTGATGGTCAAGGCCGACGGCGCTTCCGCGCCGGCCTGAAGCCCGAAAACGCCCGCGGCCGGGCGGCGGAGCGAAGTCCGCCGTGCCGGCCGCGGGGAGGGATGGCGGAATCAGGCCGCGAGCTGCGCCTTGCCCGGCGAAGCGCACCAGGCCGTCTGGTTCGCGCTGGCGACTGCCTTGCCGGGGGAAGCACACCACGCGGTCTTGACGGCTTCGGCCAAGACCTTGCCCGGCGACGCGCACCATGCCGTGTCGCTGCCCTTGCCCGGCGAAGCGCACCACGCGCTGTCGCTGCCCTTGCCCGGCGAAGCACACCATGCGCTGTCGCTGCCCTTGCCCGGCGAAGCACACCACGCGCTGTCGCTGCCCTTGCCCGGCGAAGCACACCATGCGCCGTCGCCGCCCTTGCTCAAGGCCTTGCCCGGCGCAGCGCACCAGGCCGGATCGCCGGCTTCCATCAGCGGCTTGCCCGGCGAGGCGCACCAGGCTTCCTGGCCCGTGGCCGGTGCGCCGAATTCGGCGGCGTACAGTTCGCGCATGCGTTCGCCGGCGCGCACCTGTTCGCCTTCGACGGCCTGCTCGCCGATGCCGACATACGGATAGTGGTGCAGGAAGTAGCCGAACACCTGCTCGCA
This sequence comes from Massilia sp. ZL223, assembly GCF_018119395.1. Taxonomy (GTDB): domain Bacteria; phylum Pseudomonadota; class Gammaproteobacteria; order Burkholderiales; family Burkholderiaceae_D; genus Telluria. Next base: position 45,228 of record NZ_JAGPWD010000032.1, on the reverse strand, counting down.
GTCGCGCGCGTACTTCATGGTGTCGAGGATGTGGTAGTGCCAGAAGGTGTCGACGTCGACCGTCGGCGACGCCTGCTCGTCCGGGTACTTCTTCATCAGGAACAGGTAGCGCCGGTATTCCGCTTCGACGGCGTTGGCGCGCACTTCGGACCAGCCTTCGCCGGATTCCACGTGCATCAGTTTCATCTTGATCGGTGTGAGGTCAAGTGCTTCAAAAGCTGCAAATTCAGTTTTCGTCGACATCGTGTTCACCTCTGTTGTCAGTATTTTGATGGTGGATACTGCTGGGTCCCTGTTTTGGTTGAAGCGGGTAAGGCGAATAATCCTCCTGCATGAATGGATGGAGAAACAAGACGGCATGCCGTCTTGAGCGTTCACAGCGATAACCATTTTCCTGCGGGCAGTCAGTGGAAATGTTGAGCTTGCTCAACCATTGATTGATGTGATTTTTCAACCACAACTGCCCAGCGGAATGATTTCTGCGTTAGGCGGCCACGGCGACCGAGGCGGCGCGGATGCCGTCCTGGGCGGGCGCGATGGGCCCGGTAACGGGGATCGTGACGACGATCGTGGTCCCGGTCTCCGGGCCGCTGCTGACCGAGAACGAGCCGCCCAGGATGCCGACCCTTTCCTCGATCCCGACCAGGCCGAAGGAGCCGTTGCGGTTGCGGCTGCCAGGCTGCATGCCGACGCCGTTGTCGCGGATGGTCATGGTGAGCATGTCGGCGTGCTGGCGCAAATCGATCCAGACCCGGGTGGCGTGGGCGTGGCGCGCCACGTTGTTGAGCGATTCCTGCAGGATGCGGAAGAAGGCGGTGGCGCAGTGGTCGTCGATGCGGTAGTCGCCGTCGTCGTCCACCAGCTCGCAGGCGATGCCGGTGCGGCGCGCGAAGTCCGCCACCTGCCAGTCGACCGCCGCGCTCAGGCCCAGGTCGAGCACGTTGGGCCGCAGGTCGTTGATGATCTGGCGCACGCTGCGGATGGTGACGTCGATCTGGCGCACCGTGGCGTCGGCGCGCGCATGCAGGCGCTTGTGGCCGCCCCGGGTGCGGTTGGCCAGGAATTCGGCCTCGATCTTCAGCGCCAGCAGGCTTTGCGCCAGGTCGTCGTGGATCTCGCGCGCGATGCGCTTGCGTTCGCCTTCCTTGATCTGTTCCGCGTGCGCCGCCAGCAGGCGCAGCTTCTCGTGGCTGGCCTGCAGCTTGGCCTGGCTGGCCCGCAGCTCGCGCGTCATGTCCTCGGCCATGCGCAGGGCGTTGCGGCGCGAGAAGGCCATGGTCTGGAACAGCGCGTACAGCAGGGCCGTGCTCATGAAGCCGGCGAAAGCGGCCAGCCACGGGTAATAGATGTCGAAGCTGGTGTAGAGCGCGGAGCGGGGAATGCTGAAGTCGGCCCGCCACAGGCGCTGGTTGAACTCGATCGGCAGGCTGGCCGAGAACACGCTGGCGTCTTCCGGCGGCAGCGCCGGGTGCGGGTCCCTGGCCGTGGCCTGGCTGTCGTAGAGAATGGCGCGCGGCGGCGCTTCGCCCGGCTCGGGCGGCACCTCGGTCAGGTCGGTGACCACCAGGCGCGTGCCCTTCACCGGGAATTCGTCCAGGATGCCGCCCATCAGCCGGGCCACGCTGAAGCCGATACCGGCCGAGCCCATGTAGGCCAGGCGGCGTTCGGCCACGGTGCCGGTCGGCATGCCGATGCGGTAGACCGGCATGCGCAGCGCCTGGCTGCTCTGGTTCGGTCCGGGCTGGAGCGCGATGCGCGTGCCCGAGGCGCTCAGGATGTTGGCGTCGCGCGCATGGGCCAGCACCTGGCGCGTGTAGCCGCGCGCTTCCAGGTCCATGCCGAGCTTTTCGAGCGAAGGGCGGGAGCGCGGTTCGATGTAGACCAGCACGGTATAGGTGTCGCGGCCGGGCAGGGGAACCAGCGGCGCGGCGTCGCCCTGGATGCCGAGCATGCGCATGCGTGCGCGCAGCTCGCGGTCGAGCTCGGCGAGGCCGTCGGCGTGCACCGTGCGCGCGTAATTGATCACCTCGATGCCGGGAAAGTTGCGTTCGATGTCGAGCTGCTCGACGTACTGGCGGAACTCGTCGGCGCTGGTGTATTCGCTGGCGCGAAACAGCCCGGCCGTCCCGCGCAGAAGGTCGCTATAGCTCTTGATGCGGGCATCGATGGTGTACTGGGCCGCGCGCGCCATGGTGCGGAAGCGGGTGCTGGCGTCGCTCTCGATCGCTTCGGAGGTGGCCAGGTGGGCGCCGGCGCCGACGAGCAGCGACAGCAGCGCTCCCGTCAGCAGGGTTGCCGGGTTGGCGAACATTCCGGCGGGATGGCGGTCTGGCATCATCGTTCTGGTCCTGAAGCGAAACATGCGCGCTTCGCAGTTAGTGCGGCGCGTCAATATTGTTACGCTAAGCAATGTCATTACGTATGATACCTAGCAAAAATGACAGGTTTTGTAGAAATACAACGTATGTTGCCTGTTATGCACGGGCGTGCGGTGCTATAGCGGCGTTTCGCACGGGCGGACGATGCGGAAAGGGCAAAAAAAAGACCGCCGCAGCGGTCTTTATCGGGGAAGCTGGCCCTTATTTGGCCCAGCTGTCCTTGAGCGTGGTCACGCGATTGAAGACCGGCTTGCCCGGCGTCGAATCCACGCGGTCGGCGACGAAGTAGCCGTGGCGCTCGAACTGGAAGCGCTGGTCGGCCACCGCGTCCTTCAGGCCCGGCTCCAGGTAGGCGGTGATGGTCTCGAGGGCGTTCGGGTTCAGCACGGCCTTGAAGTCCTTGCCGCCGGCGTCCGGCTGCGGTTCCAGGAACAGGCGGTCGTACAGGCGCACTTCGGCCTCGAGCGCGCTGGCGGCGCTGACCCAGGTGATGTTGCCCTTGACCTTGTAGTTGTCCGCGCCCGGCGTGCCCGACTTGGAATCCTCGAAGTACTTCACGTGCACGGCCGTCACGTTGCCGTCCGCATCCTTGTCGTAGCCGGTGCACTCGACCACATAGCCGTACTTCAGGCGCACGCGCGCGCCCGGCTGGTCGCCCACCGGAGGAGTGAAGCGGAAGTAGCCCTTGGTCGGCACTTCCATGAAGTCCTCGCGCTCGATCCACAGTTCGCGGGTGAACGGGAAGGTGCGCACGCCCCATTCAGGATGGTGCGGGTGGACCGGCGAGGTGCACTCGTGGGCCTCGCCTTCGGGGAAGTTGTCGACGATGAGCTTGAGCGGACGCAGTACGGCGATGGCGCGCGGCGCCTTCGGATCGAGGTCGTCGCGCAGGGCGCCTTCCAGGGTGCTCATGTCGATCCAGCCGTCGGCCTTCGAGACGCCGATGCGCTCGCAAAACAGCTGGATCGATTCCGGCGTGTAGCCGCGGCGGCGCAGGCCGACGATGGTCGGCATGCGCGGGTCGTCCCAGCCGGTGACGATGCCGTCGTCCACCAGCGAGCGCAGCTTGCGCTTGGAGGTGACCACATAGGTCAGGTTCAGGCGCGCGAATTCGTACTGGCGCGGCACCGGCTTCTGGAAGAAGCCGCCTTCGGCCAGGGTTTCGACCAGCCAGTCGTAGAACGGGCGGTGGTCGGTGAACTCCAGGGTGCACAGCGAATGGGTGATGTTCTCCAGCGCGTCCGAGATCGGATGCGTGTAGTCGTACATCGGGTAGATGCACCAGTTGTCGCCGGTGCGGTGGTGGTGCGCATGGCGGATGCGGTACAGGGCCGGATCGCGGTTGGTCATGATCGGGGACGCCATCGCGTCCTCGCTCATCTTGGCGCGCAGGATGTGCTCGCCGTCCTTGTACTTTCCGGCCTTCATGTCGCGGAAGATCTGGAGCGACTCTTCCACCGGGCGGTTACGGAAGGGCGAGTTGGTGCCCGGCGTACCGAAATTGCCGCGGTTCCTGGCCATCTCTTCGGCGCTCTGGCTGTCGACATAGGCCTTGCCGGTCTTGATCAGGTACTCGGCCATCTCGTACAGCTTGTCGAAATAGTCCGACGCGTAGTACAGGTGCTCCTTGCCTTCCTGTTCCCAGGAGAAGCCGAGCCACTTGACGCTGTCCATGATGGTGTCGACGTATTCCTGCTCTTCCTTCTCGGGATTGGTGTCGTCGAAGCGCAGGTGGCACAGGCCCGCGTAGTCGCGCGCCAGGCCGAAGTTCAGGCAGATCGATTTGGCGTGGCCCACGTGCAGGTAGCCGTTGGGCTCCGGCGGGAAGCGCGTGATCACGGGCGGCAGGCCCGCGCGCTTGTGGGTGCCGGCCGCCAGGTCGTTTTCGACGATGGCGCGCACAAAGTTCGACGACAGCGGATTTCCTGCCGCTGCCGGGTTATTCTTGTCGTTACTCATGAAGAATGGTGTTGGATAGGTAAGTTCGGGGCATTTTACCGTAGACGGGGCCGCTCCGGTCCCCTATGTGGTGGAGCGCACCGTCAGGATGGCCCCCAATGCGCATACTTGGGGACAGCTCAACCCCTTGCAAGGTCGAACCCATGAAAACCCTCGCCACCCATCCGGACCTGGTGCGTGCCTGGCTGTTTGCGCTCGGCGGCCTGCCCATGCCCGCGCTGCCGGCCGCGCCGCAAGTTGTCCCCGTAGCGCCCGTGCATCCGCCCGAGCCGCCATTGCCACCCTACAGGCACTGAACAGCTTGTTATCAATCTGGCAAGCCTGACAGCTTATCCTTTTATAGTGGATAATCTCGCCTTTGCCGATCGCCGGAGAGTCTCAAGTGGAAAATTTATACGCGATCCTCGGCGTCGCGCCGAACGCCAGCGACGACGAGATCAAGAAGGTCTACCGTTCGCTGGCCATGCGCTACCACCCGGACCGCAACCAGGCGCCGGGCGCGGAGGCGCGCTTCAAGGCCGTGACCAAGGCCTACGAGATCCTGTCCGACCCCGCCAAGCGCGCGGAATACAACCAGAGCGTCAACCACCGCATTGTGCTCGATGCCGAGGCCGAGGCCTTCGAACTGTGGCGCTCGCTGTTCGCGCTGAATGGCGTCAATCTCCAGGCCTGAGCCACGGCGCCGCGCTGCGCGGCCACCACCGAATCAACAGGATAGAACAATGAAACACGTACATCCCGAATTCTCGTTCCAGTCGCGTGAACTGGAAGGCCAGATCGAGGGCACCCTGGGCGACCCGCCCAACCGCAAGAACTACGACATGATGGTCGGCGCCCTGGTGTCCGAGTATGCCAGCGGGTCCGGCCTGGACGATGTCAACCTGATGGCCTTCGCCCTGGTCGACCGCATCCGCTTCACCGACCCCAAGGGCCTGATGCGCGAAGCCGCCGACTACGAGGGCGGCGACCCGTCGCGCGTGTTCGCGATGGCCGAGTGCGATGGCGAGGGCGGCGCGGCCATGTACGACTCGATGATCGCGAACCACCCGGAACTGGCGCGCCAGGCCATCATCACCGCCTTCCTGTACAAGAACCAGGGCCGCTGGGACGACGTCGACCAGTCGCTCGACCAGCTGGCCGAGGGCGAGGACGACGACGAGGGCGATGAGATGGACAGCACGGCCGCATCCGACGACTTCACCCAGCTGTTCGACCAGGAAGGAGGGGACCGCGAATGAGCGACGAAGGTAATAAAGGCAGCAACCTGCCCGCGCTGACCAAGCAGGTCGGCGACCTGGTGCTGGCCGGCTCGCTCGAACACGCCGAAGAGGTGTTCTCGAAAGCGGCCGACGAACACGGCGACTACGCCGTGGCCCAGGTGCTGCAGGACCTGCCGCCGCAGGTCACCGCGCTGCACCTGTCAGGCTTCGACGGCGCCAAGACCTCGCTGGCGACCATGCTGGTGCCGCCCAAGGCCTGGGCCGACAGCCTGGCCTATATCGCCGCCACCTGGCCGGACAACATGATCGAGGACGACCCGGAGCGCATCGCCGAGAACCTGTTCAACCACGTGCACGGCGTGGTCTATGCCCAGGACGACGAGGACCGCCGCAACGAGCTGCTGGCCGAGGCTTCGGCCACCGACCATGGCGCGACCGTGTTCGCGATCCTGTGGTCGTTGGCGCCGAAGGACATCCTGGAAGTGGCCGGCGAGATCATTTCCAAGGGCCGCTACGTGACCGCCCAGACCAGCGGCGACAGCGACATCGTGCCGCTGGCGGTGGACCTGGCCAAGGCCAGCGAGGACGGCTGGGAGCGTTCGCTGCTCGAGCTGTTCCCGGAATTCCGCCACAGCGCCGAGATGGCCGACATCGAGCTGCCGGACGACCCGGACGAGGAATCGGAATTCATGCAGCGCTCGACCCGCGAGCTGCTGTACCGCCTGCGCAAGCAGGTGCCGTCGGTGCGCAGCATGCCGCGCCGCAGCACCCGCCGCAGCCTGGGTACGGACATCTTCTCGTGAGCGGGGCCAGCGGAGCCATGCTGCCAGCCATCGTCATCGAGAAGCCGCCGCGCCTGGTGCGGGCGATCAAGCTGCTGTCCACCGAGGCTACGGCCGACGAAGCGGCGATCCTGGCGGACGAACTGTCCGGGATCACCGCCATGGTGGCCGAGAAGTTCACCAACGACCGTACCGCGGAAGGCATCCAGCGCGCCCAGCTGCTGACCGTGGGCGGCCTCTCGCTCGGTCTCGAACACCTGGTCGAGAGCGAGGACGACCTGGACGCGCTCGACGTCCTGATCGAGGAGGGCGCCGAATACGTGTTCCAGGCGGGCTTCCGCCTGATCCGCGAGCTGGCCGCGCTGCCCGAGGACAGCCTGATCGGCGAGTACGACAACGATCCGGTGTACTCGCAGCGCCGCCTGAAGGAACTGTTCGTCGATATCTGCACCGCCGATCCGGGCGAAAGCTGGTCGGGCTACGAGCGCTACCTGGGCCAGGTGGAGCAGCGCAAGGGCGTGCAGGCCATCGTGCGCGCCGCCCAGTGGCTGCGCCGCCATCACTACGAAGGTCCGATCAACGATCCGGACCTGAACGCCGAAGGCGTGATCGCGCTGGCGATCATCTTCGCGGTGGAAGGCGGCGCGCGCATCACCGCGCGCGCGGGGCAGAAGGAGTTCGAGCGCTTCGTCAAAGCGGTGCGCAAGAACCAGCCGGACTTCGAGACCGGCTGGGCGGAACTCATGGCGCGCATTCCCGATGCGCACAAGGCCATCATCGCCGAGCGCATCGACACCTACCGCACCCATTGCACCGTGCTGCAGAACATCGGGACCAAGGCCAGTCTCAAGCAGCTGTTCGCCGAGCTGGAAAACTACGCCGGTTCCGAACTCGAGGCGGATTACCCGTGAGTGCGCCGCGTGGTCGGATCGCGTCCGGGAGCATTGAGTTCCGGCGCATCAACCGCGCAATGGCATTCGGGGGCTTTTCGATCTTCGCCCTCCTGTACTGCGTCCAGCCGCTGATGCCGCTGCTGGCGCAGGATTTCCATCTCACTCCCGCGCAGAGCAGCCTGGCGCTGTCGGTGTCGACCGCGACCCTGGCGGTGGCGCTGCTCGCGTCTTCCAGCGTGGCCGACCGCTTCGGCCGCAAGACCGTGATGGTCGCGTCGATGTACTTCGGCGCGGTGCTCACCTTGCTGTGCGCCTTCACCTTCGATTACGCCCAGCTGGTCGGGGTGAGGGGACTGCTCGGGCTGATGCTGGGCGGGCTGCCCGCGGTGGCCATGGCTTACCTGAGCGACGAGATCGAGCCGACCTCGCTCGGGCTGTCGATGGGCATGTACATCAGCGGCAGCGCGTTTGGCGGCATGAGCGGGCGCGTGATCTCGGCCCTGATCAGCGACTTCGTCTCGTGGCGCATCGCCGTCGGGCTGCTGGGCGCGGCGGGGCTGTACGCGGCCTGGGAGTTCTCGCGCAGCCTGCCGCCTTCGCGCCATGCGGATACGCGGCCGCCGCGCGGGCCCGGGTTCATCGACGGACTGCGCGTGCACCTGCGCGATCCAGGGTTGCCATGGCTGTTCGCGGTGCCTTTCCTGCTGATGGGGTCTTTCGTCAGCCTGTACAACTACATCGGCTACCGGCTGCTGGCGCCGCCGTTCGAGCTGCGCCAGAGCGCGGTCGGGGCGCTGTCGCTGCTCTACCTGCTCGGGATCTTCAGCTCGATGTGGGCGGGGAAGCTGGGCGACAAGCTGGGGCGGCGCAACGTGCTCTGGCTGGTGATGGGGGTGATGATCGCGGGGTTGCTCATCACGCTGCACGATTCGGTGTTCGCGGTCGTGCTGGGCGTGGGACTGGCGACCTTCGGCTTCTTCGCCTCGCATTCGGTGGCCAGCAGCTGGGTGGGGCGGCGCGCCAAGCCCCCACAGGCGCTGGCGTCGGGCATTTATCTCTTCTTCTATTACCTCGGGTCGAGTGTGGTGGGGTGGGCTACCGGCTATGTATGGGAGCAATGGGCATGGCCGGGCGTTGTGCTCATGCTGGGAGCGATTCTATTGGTAGGGCTCGGAATTGCCTTGCGCCTGCGTTCACTTGCACCAGTGCCAGTGGTCCCAACCTGAGTAGGTTAGCTTGACCTGGCTGCATGGCGAATGCAAAGACGCAACGTTCCTGATCTATTGTCAGCACTAAGATGTGCGCTATCGATAATCATCGGTTCCTATCGAATTACAGTAGTCTCATTCGGCCGTTCCGGGCTTTCAGGTCGAAGAGGACGTTATACCCTAGCTTGGTGTGCCTTTTTCCATGCAGAACAGGCCCAGAATGCACAAGACCGCCTCGGCCACTGACGGTAGTCTGGTGCCACGTAGATGCCAGTGCGGGATAGTTCCGATAACAGTAGAGCCGAGATGAAAAAAATATCGATCATCGATTCACACACGGGCGGCGAGCCGACTCGCCTCATCATCGATGGAGGGCCGGACCTGGGTAGTGGCCCCTTGTCCGGGCGGCTGGCCCTCATGCGCGAACAGCATGATCACGTTCGCACCGGCACCGTGTGCGAGCCGCGAGGGTCGGATGTCCTGGTCGGGGCGCTGCTGTGCGAGCCCCATGCGGACGACTGCGCCGCCGGCGTCATCTTCTTCAATAACGTCGGCTATCTCGGTATGTGCGGGCATGGCACGATTGGCCTGGTCGCCTCGCTGGCCCATATGGGGCGCATTAGCGCCGGGCGGCACCGGATCGATACGCCGGTCGGCGTCGTGACGGCCGAACTCCACGCGGACGGCTCCGTCAGCGTCGATAACGTAGCCTCGTACCGGCTGCAGAAGCGGGTGTCGGTGGCGGTCGACGGCTATGGCACGGTGAACGGCGATATCGCCTGGGGCGGGAACTGGTTCTTCCTGGTGGAAGATCATCCTTTCGAGATCAAGCCGGGCAATATCGAAGCGCTGACCCGGTTTTCTGAAGCGATCATGGACGCGTTGCGGGAACAGGGCATTACCGGCGCAGGCGGGGCGCTGATCGATCACGTGGAGTTGTTTACGGCGTCCCAATCGGCGGACAGCAGGAATTTCGTGCTCTGTCCGGGCAAGGCTTACGACCGCTCGCCGTGCGGTACCGGGACCAGCGCCAAGCTGGCTTGCCTGGCGGCGGACGGCAAGCTGGAAGAGGGCGCGGTCTGGCGGCAGGAGAGCGTTATCGGCAGCGTGTTTGAAGGCAGCTATCGGCGGGAGAATGGGGGGATTGCGCCGACCATTCGCGGCACGGCTTGGGTGAGCGGGGAAGCGACGCTGATCTTCCAGGAGGATGATCCGTTTGCCTGGGGTATTGCGGGACAAGACGCTTAGATTGCGGGCGTTACGGCTGTGCAGCGAACTTGGACCCCGTCCTTCGCCGGGGCGACGGTTTCAATGCTAACGAAGGAATGCGCTCAACTATGACTACGCGTTCGTTGCGTCCACGCCATTTCTCACGTGTACCGCATACTGGGTCGGACTCATGCCAACATAGGACTTGAACTGCCGGCTGAACGCGCTGTGATCCGTATACCCGCATTCGTAGGCGATGTCCGCAATCCTGGCGTCGGGTTTCCGCTCGATCAGGTCCATCGCAGCAGTCAACCGGCACTGCAGCAGCAACTGGCGCGGCGAATGCTGGAACACCTTCTGGAACAGCCTTTCGACGCGCGAAAGGGATAACCCCGCCTCCTGCGCCAGCGCCTGCAGCGACAGGTTCTCGTGGTAGTTCTCGCTGATGGTCTGCGCGATATGCGCGATCTGCCGGTAAGCAGGATGCAGGTCGTCGAGCAGCCCCAGGTCATGCGAGGTGCCGATCAGCCCGATGACTTCTCCATCCTTGCCATACAGCGGCACCTTCTTGGTAATGCACCAGCCCCGGCTGCGCCCCGGATAAATGTGCAGCTCCAGGTGCTTGTCGATCGGCGCGCCCTTGTCGATCACCTTCCTGTCCTGCGCCAGGTAGGTTTCCGCCAGCACGCGCGGGAACAGCTCCAGCGCCGTCTTGCCGATGACATCCTTCTTGTGCCGGACTCCGCAGCGCCGCACCATGGTGAGGTTGATGCTGAGGTAGCGGCCCTCCCTGTCCTTGACGAAATAGGCGATGTCGTTCAGGGCGTCGAATAGCGATTCGACGGCCTCCATGCCGACCCCGTCAAACGACTTAAACGCTGTTACGTCAATCATTCTTCCTCTCCGACCTCCACAATATAGGCGCTTTCCCGATGCCTCGCAATCGCCCAGGCGCCGAGCAGGAGGGTACCCCAACAGGCGTTTGCCCGCTGTGCCGATTTCGGCGCGCTTTGGGCAAGCTTGGAGCAAGACCGCGGGCCCGCCAGGGCCTAGCATGGATACTTTCAAAAGCCATAACCGAAGGAGAGGTATTGCCATGTGGAGAGGTGTTCTTCCTGCCGTGACCACCAAGTTCAAGGACGACGGTTCCCTGGACCATGAGGAAATGATCCGCTGCTTCGGCATCCAGATGGATGCCGGCGTGGACGGCCTGATCGCCTGCGGTTCGCTGGGCGAAGGTCCCATGCTGTCGCACGACGAGCGCATCGAGGTGCTCAAGCTGTGCAAGCAGGTCAGCGGCAACAAGCCCTCCCTGCTGACCGTGGCCGAAGCGGCGACGCGCGACGCCTGCGCCCTGGCCAGGAAGGCCGCGCAAGCCGGCGCCGACGGCCTGATGGTGGTGCCGAGCACCATCTACCACACCGATCCGCGCGAGACGGTCGCCACCCTGAAGGCCATCGCCCAGGCCAGCGACCTGCCGATCATGATCTATTCGAACCGCCTGGCCTACCGCGTCGACGTGACCATCGAGATCATGGAAGAACTGGCCGGCGACACCCGCTTCGTCGCGGTCAAGGAATCCTCGGACGACATCCGCCGCAGCACCGACATCATCAACCGCTTCGGCGACCGCTTCGACCTGCTGACCGGCGTCGACAACCTCGCCTTCGAAGCGCTCACCGTCGGCGCGGTGGGCTGGGTGGCCGGCCTGTGCCTGGCCTTCCCCCATGAAACCGTGGCGATCTACCGCCTGACCCAGGCCGGCCGCTACAACGAAGCCCTCGAGATCTACCGCTGGTTCCGCCCGCTGCTCGACCTCGACGTCTCGACCTACCTGGTCCAGAACATCAAGCTGGCCGAAGCGCTGGCCATCGGTTCCAACGAGCGCGTGCGCGCACCGCGCCTGCCGCTGGTCGGCGAGCGCCGCCTGAAGGCGGAGCAAACCATCAAGGCGGCCATCGCCAAGCGTCCCAAGCTGCCCGCCCTGGTGTGAGCAACCCGGACGTCATTGTCGTCGGCGCCGGCATCATCGGCGCCGCCTGCGCCCTGGAACTCCAGTCCCTGGGGCGCAAGGTGCTGCTCGTCGACGAGCATCATCCCGGCGCGGGCGTGACCGCGGCCGGGATGGGCCACCTGGTCGCCCTCGACGAGACCGACGATGAACTCGACCTGTGCATGCTGTCGCTGGCGCGCTGGGACAGCTATCTGTCCAGGAAGGGCGGCATCGCCGAACACGCGCAGTGCGGCACGCTCTGGGTCGCCGAAGACGAAGCGCAAATGGCCCACGCGGTCGCGCGTGCGGAAAGGCTGGCGCAACGCGGCTGGAGCGCGTCCCTGCTGTCGGGGGCGGAGCTGGCCAGGCTTGAACCTTCGCTGCGCAAGGGCATGGCGGGCGGCGTCCGCGTCGCGCGCGACAGCGCCGTCTTTCCGCCCGCGGTGGCGCGGGAACTCACCGAACAGCTTGTGGCGAAGGGCGGCAGCACCCTGTTCGGCGTCCCGGTCCTGCGTATCGGCAGCAACGGCGTGCAGCTCTCCAGCGGCGAACGCCTCTCCGCTGCCGATGTGGTAGTTGCCGCCGGCACGGGCGTCACGCGCCTGCTGCCCGATATCCCCGTATTTCCACGCAAAGGCCACCTCGCCATCACCGACCGCTATCCCGGCCGCTTGTCCCATCAGCTGGTCAGCATGGGTTATGGTCAGACGGAGGCGGGCAGCGACGCACTGGCGGTCGCGGCGAACGTGCAGCCGCGCGCGACCGGGCAATGGCTGATCGGTTCGTGCCGCCAGGACGGCATCGAGCATGCGGACGTCGATCCGCGCGTGCTCGCACAGCTGCTGCGCTCGGCCATCGACCTGCTGCCCTGCCTGGCCGAGATGAGGATCCTCAGGAGCTGGACCGGGATGCGTCCCGCGACCCGCGACGGCCGGCCCATCATCGGCCGCCACCCCGCGCTCGACCATGTCTGGCTCGCAGCAGGCCATGAAGGCCTGGGCGTGACGACGGCCTTCGGCACCGCCCAACTGCTGGCCGACCTGATGCTCGGCAGACCGCCCTGCATCAACGCCGGCGTGTATTCACCTTCGAGATTCACCCATGCATATGTCTGAAGTGTTCCGTGCCGAAGTGATCCGCGTCTTGACGGTCGACGACGTCCGGGTCGAGGTTCCCAGCGGCGCCACCGTAGTGGCGGCGCTGGTCATTGCCGGCAAGCTGCGCACCAGGCGCTCCGTCACCCGCCAGCCGCGCTTTGCCCTGTGCGGCATCGGCCAGTGCCAGGAATGCCGGGTGACGATCGACGGCAAACCCCACCAGCTGGCCTGCCGCACCATCTGCAAGGACGGCATGGTGGTCGTCACCGGAGGCAGGGCATGAGGCCTGCCGACCTGCACATCGTTGGCAGCGGCCCGGCGGGGCTGTCCGCGGCGCACACCGCGATCAATGCCGGGGCCAGGGTTTGCCTGATCGATAACGATCATGCGCCGGGCGGCCAGATCTGGCGGGGAGGACCCGACAAATGGACCGATTCCCGCGCCCTGGAGATCTGGAAGACCCTGCACGCGCATCCGCATTTCACGCGTCTTTCGAACGCGCAGGTGATCGGCAGCGTCGACTGCAATTCCCTGCTGCTGGAGGTAAAAGACGAGCCGGTGCGGGTCGACTTCGAGCGCCTGCTGATCTGCTCGGGCGCGCGCGAGCTGTTCCTGCCTTTCCCTGGCTGGACCCTGCCTGGCGTTACCGGCGCGGGCGGCCTGCAGGCGCTGATCAAGGGCGGAATGCCGGTGCAAGACCGCAGCATCGTGATCGCCGGGTCGGGGCCTCTGCTGCTCGCCACCGCGCTCACCGCGATGGAAGCGGGCGCACGGGTAGAGGCCATCGTCGAGCACCAGGGCTTGCCGCAGTTGTCGTCCTTCGGCCTGGAACTGCTGTTGCGGCATCGGGAAAAATTCCGCCAGGCCGTGTCGCTGTTTTCGCGCCTGCGGAAGATTCCCTACCTCACCGGTGGCCGGATCGTCGAGGCCAGGGGCCTGGACGCCGTGCAGAGCGTGGTCGTCAGGACTGGCCGCCGCCAGCAGGAATTCGCGTGCGACTTCCTGGCGGCAGGCTTCGGCCTGGTGCCCAACATCGACCTCGCCTGTTCGCTGCGCTGCGACACCGCTAACGATGCCGTCGTGGTCGATGCGCTGCAAAAGACCAACCGCCCGCATATCTGGGCGGCGGGGGAGTGCACCGGCATCGGCGGCGTGGACAAGGCGATCATCGAAGGACGCATTGCCGCGCTCGACGCCCTGGCGATGCTTCCCTCGGCGCAGGACAGGGCAATGCTCAGGCAGAGCCACGATTTCGCGGCGCTGCTGGCGCGCAGCTTCAAGCCGGACGCCTCCTTGAGGGAGATGTGCCTGCCCGGCACCATCGTCTGCCGCTGCGAGGACGTCGCCGCATCGAGCCTGGCGCCGCACCGGAGCTGGCGCGAGGCGAAACTGGCGACACGGGTCGGCATGGGGCCGTGCCAGGGCAAGACCTGCGGCGCGGCCTGCCAGTTCCTGTTCGGCTGGGCGCCCCCGGCGTCGCGGATACCGATCGTGCCGGCAAGTGCGGCGGCGCTATCGCAGATAGAATGAATAGTGGAAGTCATTTGGACATGCAGGAGAACACATGAGTATTGGCGGGAAAACGAAACAGCAGGCGCTCGACGCCCTCGAAAACATGACCGGGCGCGCGGTGCCGATCAGCGTGGACGAACACCAGTCCCGGATCCGGCGCGCGCAGGAGTTCATGCGCTCGAACGGGGTCGCGGCCCTCTACCTCAACGCGGGCAGCAACCTGAGCTATTTTTCCGGCACCCGGTGGAGCCCCAGCGAGCGCATGGTCGGCGCCATCCTCCCGGCGGAGGGAGAACTGGTGTACATCGCGCCCGCCTTCGAGGAAGGCACCATCCAGAAATTCATGCAGGTCCCGGGCGAGATCGCCTGCTGGGACGAGCACGAGAACCCGGCCGCGCTGCTGCGCCAGGTGCTGGAAAAGCTCGGCGTCGCGCCGGGCGCCCAGTCCGCGCCGAAGCTGTATATCGACGAGAGCACGCCGCTGCTGATGTTCGACGCGATCCGCGCCGCCACTGCCGGCTACGTGCTGGAGAACGCCTACCCGGTGACCTCGTTCTGCCGCATGCGCAAGTCCGACGCGGAGCTCGCGCTGATCCAGTGTGCGATGGACATGACGATGGCCGTGCACCGCGCGGCCGGATCGATCCTGCATGAAGGGATCACCACGGCGGAAGTGGAGGAGTTCATCCAGCTCGCCCATCGCAAGGTGGGAGCAAGCGGGTCCTACTTCTGCATCGTGCTGTTCGGCGAAGCGACCTCGTATCCGCATGGCGTGAACTACGTCCAGACCCTCCAGCGCGGGGACACGGTGCTGATCGACACCGGCTGCAAGGTCCACAACTACATTTCCGACATCACCCGCACCTATGTATTCGGCGAGGTGTCGGAAAAGCAGAAGTTCGTCTGGAACGCGGAAAAACAGGCGCAGCAGGCGGCCTTCGACGCCGCCCGGCTGGGCATTCCCTGCGAAGAAGTCGACAAGGCCGCGCGCCGCTCGCTCGAAGCCAATGGCTTCGGACCGGGCTACAAGCTGCCGGGCCTGCCGCACCGGACCGGCCACGGCATCGGGCTCGACATCCATGAAGGGCCCTACCTGGTCGGCGGGGAGCGCAGGCCGCTCGAGCCGGGGATGTGCTTCTCGAACGAGCCGATGATCTGCGTGCCGGGCGAGTTCGGCATCCGCCTGGAAGACCACTTCTACATGACGGCGAACGGGCCGAAATGGTTCACCCAGCCGGCGGCGAGCCTGGACAAACCGTTCGACGCGGCCTGACAGGAGAGGGCGGACTTCGAGCTCGCTTGAAGTCCGTCTTGATGCCTGGCGCTGCCGCCATGTGTTGCTCTTGATCCATTTTTCTCCTACACTCGATTTCACCTAAACCGGGATGCCCGTCATCCTTCCATCGAGCGTCAGGACTCTATGCGCATCTGGACAGCCTCACTCGCCGCTGTCGCGGTTCAGCCTCTCGTATTCGCAGCGCGGCTGGCGCCGGACCACGCCGCTTGGCAGCAAGCCTTGCACAGTGCCGGCCTGGTCTTGCTGAGTGTCGTCGTGCTTGCGGCGGCGAGCGTGCTGCTGGTGGGTATCCCAGGCTTTCTTCTGCTCCGCAAGTTTCAGCGCCTGAACTGGATCTCGCTTGCCCTTGCCGGCTTCGTGGCGGGCACGCTGCCGCTCGCCATCCTGGGCTGGCCGCGCCGCCTCGAAGGATTTTCGGCAGGCGTGAACTGGCACGGTCAATACGTGGACACCTACATCGATGGCCTGCCCACGACCCATGCGTGGCTGATGTTCGGCGAGCAGATCCTGCTCTTCGGCCTCCACGGTGTCGTCGGAGCGCTTGTGTTCTACGCCGTGTGGCGCCGCTCTTCGAAGCATCCATGTCAAGCCTAGCCCTCGTATTCGCTGTCCTGGCCATCCTCCTGGCCGCAGGGCTCATCCCTTTCAATCTGAGGCGGCGGCGGATCATGCGCGCCGCGGCGGCGGCTTCGGCGAGCCAGCTCGAGCACATTTACCAGCTTGTCGAGCGCACCGGTTCGATCGCCTCCAACGGCTATATCCTGGCGCGCACGAACGAGACGAACGACAATCCGGGCTGCCTGATTCCGATCCCGGCAGGCCTGCCGGACTTTCCCTGGGCGGGAAAGGCCATCGAAGTCACCCGAACGAACGATGTGACGTTCCGCTTCGTCGACGCGGAGTCGGCCGCCCAGCCTTCGCTGTCGGGCAAGGTATGCCGCCCGCTGCAGGTTCCCCGCCACCAGACGACAGGCACCGGCCAGGGACGCAATGCATTCGCACCCGAGAAATACCTTGCCGCCAGCGAGGAGCTGGAAGCGGCATTGAAGCAGGTATGTCCCGGCCATCCCAGGGAACTGCTGTCCTATCTCCTGTGCGCCGGCGGCGAAAGCGGCGAGTTCGAACCGATCGACCAGGCCCGTATCGGCGCCAGCCCGGCCTGGGCCCAAAGTCCGGAGCACCAGGACTGCGACGTATGCGGCAGGCGCATGACCCTGGTGCTCCAGCTTCCCGGGACGACGATCGACAGGAAGCACTTCCACAGCGGCATGTTCTACCTGTTTGGATGCGTCAGGCATCCGGAACAGCTCAAAAGTGTCGTCCAACATACGTAGGCGGCGCGGTCCGGCTTCCCAATCCCGCCATATTGGAATACCGTAGCCATATCGATGGCGGCGCCGGCCGCCAGGGGAGCTCAACCATTCCATAGTGCAGAGTGTCATGATGGAAGCCTTCGATACGGATCGCGGCGGCGCCGGCTGCCTGCGCGGCATGGTCGGGCAGTCGCCCCGCTTCCTGGCCGCCCTGAAGCTCATTGCGCGCATCGCCCACTACGACGCGCCGGTCCTGATCGAGGGAGAAACGGGCACCGGCAAGGAGCTTGCGGCCCGCGGCATCCACGACGGCAGCCGGCGGCGGGCGAAGCCTTTTGTCGCAGTCAACTGCGGTGCGATACCAGAGAGCCTGATCGAAAACGAGCTGTTTGGCCACTCGCGCGGCGCCTTCACCGATGCGGGCATCGCCGTGCCCGGACTGCTGCGGCTGGCGCACCAGGGCTCTTTGTTCCTCGACGAAATCGATGCGCTGCCGGCGCGCGGCCAGGTCGCGTTGCTTCGCTTCCTGCAGGATGGCCACTACCGGCCGCTCGGCGCCCAGCATGCGGAGTCGGCGGACGTGCGCATCATCGTCGCTTCCAACCGCAGGCTCAAGACCCTGGTCGGCGAGCACAGCTTCCGCGCCGACCTGCTGTTTCGCCTGCATGTACTGTCGCTCGAGATGCCCGCCCTGCGCGATCGCCCCGGCGATCCGTGGCTGCTCGCGCACCACTTCCTGGACGAATTTGCGCAGCGTTACGGGAGCATCGCCGGTGAAGCAAGGCGCTCGATCGATTCCCATGCGCATGCCTGGTTCGATGCCTATGCCTGGCCGGGCAATGTGCGCGAACTGGAAAACCTGATCCACCGCGTCTTCCTGCTGTCGGACGGGCCGGAACTGACCCTGCCGGCGCCGGATGTTCCGGCCTTGGGCGGTCCGGAGCTGCTCCAGGACGCCGCCGGGGACACCCCGCAAAGCTATGCGGCGGCGCGCACCCAGGCGCTCGACGTCTTCCACCGGCGCTACCTGGACGCGCTGCTCAGGCGCACGCAAGGCAATGTCACCCAGGCGGCCCGCCTGGCCGGCAAGGAAAGGCGGGCCCTCGGCAAGCTCCTGCAGAAGTACCACATCGATCCTTCGCGTTTCCGGATGTGATCTCCGCAAGCCGGGTGGGTCGGTAATGACCCGGTGGGTCCGCCGAACCGGGTGCGTATCGACCCGGCGGGCCGCTATCGCTTGCAAGCTCTCCCCGATTCTCGTGCATTTCGCTTTTTGCCCATGACTGGCATGTGGGTTGCTTGATCCATGCAGACATTGGAAGGTTTGGCATCCCGACGCCATAACCGCAAGGAAAGGAGTACGCCATGCCAGCACCATCGGAAAAGCGGCCGGACCCCGAGTCGACCGAGCACGACGTGGACGGACACGTGGTCCGCATCGTCACCGGGCCCGACCATGAAGAACTGTGGATCGACGGCACGCGCCGCCGCTTCTTCAAGAATTCGGGCGGATATGTCCTTGCCGACAATGCGTATATGCCGGCGCGCGAAACGCTGCTCGAGGCGGTGCGCGATTACCTGCGCCAGTCCGAGCGCGAGCGGGGCGGCACGGGACAAGACGAACAGCGGGGAGAACGATGATGCGCTGCCGAAAAAACTTCACCGAGCTGACCCCGGTCGAGCGCGAGCGGCTCGGGGATGCCTTCAACGACGTCTTCAGCCGCGGCGTCATCGCCAGCATGGGCACCGAGCATAACGATCACTTCAACCACGGCATCCACTGGGGGCCGGCCTTCCTTCCCTGGCACCGCCACTTCCTGCTGCGGCTCGAATGGGAGCTGCGCCAGTTCGACGACCGGGTCAGCCTGCCGTACTGGGACTGGACGCGCGCGGACTCGCAAGATATCGACGCCGAGCCGTGGAAGTCCTTCTTCGGCGGACGCAACAAGAGCGGCGGCCGCTTCGACCACTGGGACTTCGTGCGCCGCAGCGATGCCGCGGGCAACGTGCTTCCCAGCCTGGACCAGGTGCTTGGCGAGCTCTCCGCCGGCAACTACGCGGCCTTCCGCGCGATCGAATGCGGCACGCACGTCAATGCCCACGTCTGGGTGGGCGAGAGCATGGCCGGCGGCCGCTCGCCGGACGATCCCCTGTTCTACCTGCACCACTGCAATGTCGACCGCATCTGGGCCATCTGGCAGCTGAATCACCCGGCACCCGGCGTCGAACAATACTCGACCGGCCCGAGCACCTGCAACGAGGACGAGGATGCTTTCGTGGGCCTGAATTCGCCCATGCACGGCGGCGCCACGCCCGCGTCGATGCTCGACCATGTCGCGCTCGGCTATGTCTACCATCGCGACGACCTGCTGCTCGCCGCCGCCCAGGCAAGAGGCATGGCGGGATTCATCCCGGGCGATCCGCTGACGGTCACGTTCGAGACGCCCCAGGTCACTTTCAACGACGTACCCGAGGGCGACACGACCCACCGCTCGGCCTTGTTCAAGATCGTCGGCTGCGGTGGGCTGATGTTCGAGGCCGCGATCACTTCGGGGCCCTTCACCCTGGCGGACCCGAGTCCGTATTCCTTCCCCGGCAGCGATTTCCCGACCGACCAGTTCAGGATCTGGGTCCAGTACACCGGCCAGGCGCCCGGCACGCTCGCGAACGGCACCATGCGTGTCGTCGCGCACAACATGTTCGGCGACGAGCTCTGGCGCGACGACGATATCCCGATCGTCGCCAATTCCGTCCGGCGCCCGCGTGCGTCCGTCACCATGGTGCTCGACGAGTCGGGCAGCATGCTCGCGAATGCCGGCAACAACCGGATGCGCCTGGAAGTGCTGCAGTTCGCGGCCACCACCTTCGTCGACCAGCTCTACGACGACAATGGCGTGGCCATGGTGTCGTTTTCCGACGCCGCCCAGACCGTGCGCGACCTCGAGGTGGCCGGGCCGCTCACGTCCGGCGTGCGCAACGACGTGCGCCTGAAGATCACCCAGCACGGTCCGCCCGACGCCTATCCCCACACCTGCATCGGCGCCGGGATCCAGCAGGCGGCGGACCTGATCGCCGCCTCGCCGATCAAGGGCGACTTCGAGATCAATGCCACCATCGTTTTCACGGACGGCATCGAGGACCGCTCGCCCAGGATCGCCGACGTCCAGCACCTGATCACCGACCGCATCTACGCCGTGGGCGTGGCCGACGCGGCCAACGTCCAGAACGACATCCTGCGCGCGATCGCCAACAATTCGGGCGGCTTCATGCTGGTCACGGGCGCGCTCGCGCAGGACGACGAATTCCTGCTGGAGAAATTCTTCATCCAGATCCTGGCGGGGGTGCTCAACCGGGACATCGTGCGCGACCCGCCAGGATCGGTGGGATTCGGCGAGATCGCGCGCGTGCCGTTCTCGATCACGCGCTCGGACATCGCCTTCGACGCCGTGGCCCTGACCCGCGCGCCGCATTTCCTGGCCGTCGCCCTGCAGGCGCCGGACGGAACGGTCATCGGCGTGCCCCAGCTCCCGCCAGGCGCCTACCGGCCCGGCGCGACCTCGCGCAACCTGCGCGTGACCCTGCCGGTCTTGCACGACGGGAAAGAGCATTGGGAGGGCGAATGGCAGCTGCTGCTGGCGCTGATGGGCCGCGGCTACACAACCGGGCTGGCGAACATTTCCGCCGTCGCGGCGCCGGGGCAGGGGCCGCGTCTTCCCTTCCATGCCCTGATCCACGCGCGCTCCAACCTGCACATGCGCGCCACGCTCAGCCAGACCGGGGTGGCGCCGGGCTCGACCTTGTACCTGCGCGCCACGCTTACCGAATACGAGCGGCCGCTCGCCACCCACCCTGTCGTCAACACGACCGTCACGCTACCGGATCACTCGACCGCCCTCGTCGCGCTGCACGAGACCGACACCGGGGTGTTCGAGGCGGCCATGCTGGCCACCCAGGACGGCGCCTACCGTTTCCATGTGGTGGCGGAAGGGCTGGCCTCGCGCGGCGCGAAGTTCACGCGCGAGCAGCTGCTGACGGCCGTGATCGGGCGCGCGCCCCAGCCCGGGGATCCGCGGCCGGGCGAGGGTGGCGATGGCCACGACGGCAAGGGCGACGATGGTGTCAAGGATCTGCTGTGCTGCCTGCTGAGCGAACGGGTGCTGACCGGCCGCTTCGCCGAGCTGGCCAAGCAGCTCGGCATCGATATCGAGCAGCTGAGACGGTGCGCGCGGCACGTTTGCCGTCCGCGCGACGACAAGGACCAGCCGCCGATCTTGCGTTAGGCCTTCAGCAGTCCCCGTGCGCGCTGGTTCGAGGCGTAGATGTTGTCCCGGCCCAGCGCGGCGCGGTCGGCCACGGCGCCGATCCAGGCGCCGGTCGTGGTCACGGTCGCGAAGCTCGAGTGGAACACCACGCTGAATACGCGGTGGATTTCTTCCGCGCTGGCCTTGCCTGCCGCGTTCTCGTAGGGCAGGGAACCGCTGGCATCGCCCAGGACCTCGACCTGCAGGCCGTTGTGGGCCGCTTCCAGGATGGTCGAGGCGTTGCAGTTGTGCGTCATGTAGCCGGCGATCGTCACGGTGTCGATCCCGTTGTCCGCCAGCCATTCGCGCAGGCCGGTGCCGGTGAAGGAGCTGGCCAGGGTCTTGTTGATGCGGTGGTCGGCCGCCTGGGCGGCGATGGCCGGGTGCAGCTGCCAGCCGTGCGAACCCTTGGCGAAGATCGGCGAGTTTTCCGGCGCGTCGTGCTGGACCGTGATCACCGGAATGCCGTGGGCGCGCGCGGCTTCCATCGCGCGCACGATGTTGGGCAGCGAGCTGTCGGCCGGCGGATGGGTGATCGGCATGCCGCCGTCGAAGTATTCGTTCTGGACGTCGATGACGATCAGGGCGCGGCGTGGGGAATGGGACATCTGTGGCTCCTTCAGGTGGTGAGTGAGCAGCCATTTTCTGGTTCCCAGCCAGAACGCGACAGTGGCCCGATGGTCAATGTGCGATAAAATCGGGCCAACATCATTCCAGGAGTGCGCATGCGCATTGCCGTTATCGCCTTCGGCGGCCTCAAGCCGTTCCACTTGTCCGTGCCCAGCATCGTGTTCGGCAGCGTCCCCGACGAGGCAGGGGGCTTCGAGGTCATCGTCTGCGCCGCCGAGTCAGGGCCCCTGCACACCTCGGCCGGCTTTTCGATTTCGGTCGCGCACGATTTCAGCGCCGTGGACAGTGCCGACATCGTCATCATGCCGACCTGGCACGACGACTGCCGTCCGGCCCCGGAAGCCTTATTGGAGGTCCTGCGCCGCGCCCACGCGCGCGGGGCGCGCCTGCTGGGCCTGTGCCTGGGCGCCTTTCCGCTGGCGCAGGCGGGCCTGCTCGACGGGAAGACAGCCACGACGCACTGGGCGTTTGCCGATACGCTGCGCGCAGGCTACCCGAAGGTGAAGGTCGATCCCGAGGTGCTGTATGTGGACGAAGGCTGCGTGCTGACCTCGGGCGGCGTGGCCGCGGGCCTGGACTGTTGCCTGTATCTGCTGCGCGCGCTGCGCGGCGCCGAGGTGGCCAACGCGGTCGCGCGCCAGCTGCTGGTGGCGCCGCACCGGCAGGGCGGGCAGGCGCAATTCATCGAACGGCCACTGCCCGTCAGCCACAGCGACGGACGCTTCGCAGAAGTGCTGGAGTGGGTGACGCGCAACCTGGAGCAGAACCACAGCCTGGACGCGCTGGCCGAACGCGCGGCCATGAGCCGGCGCCACTTCACGCGCCACTTCCGCCAGGCGACCGGCACCTCGTTCAAGCAGTGGCTGCTGGGCCAGCGCCTGGCCCAGGCCCAGCGCATGCTGGAGCGGAGCGACGCATCGATCGACCTGATCGCCGACGAAACCGGCTTCGGCACCGCGCTCTCGCTGCGCCAGCACTTCCGCGCGGTGCTGCAGACCTCGCCCTCGGCCTACCGCAAGCAGTTCCGCGCCCAGCAGGTCGACGCTTACGCCGAGGCCAGGTAGGCGGCGATCGCCTTGCCGACGTCGGTGGTGCTGGCGCTGCCTTTCAGGTCCGGCGTGAGCGGACCTTGCAGCAGGCAGTGCTCGATGGCGCGGACCATCGCGTCGTGTGCTTCGGTGTAGCGGGCGTCCCCGTTGCCCAGGAAGTCCAGCATCATCGCGCCCGACCAGATCATCGCGATCGGGTTGGCGATGTTGCGGCCGTAGATGTCCGGGGCCGAACCGTGGACCGGCTCGAACAGGGACGGGAAGGTCCGGTCCGGGTTGAGGTTGGCCGACGGGGCGATGCCGATGGTGCCGGTGCAGGCCGGGCCCAGGTCGGACAGGATGTCGCCGAACAGGTTCGAGGCCACCACCACGTCGAAGCGCTCCGGCGACAGCACGAAGCGGGCCGCCAGGATGTCGATGTGGTACTTGTCCCAGGCGACGTCCGGATAGGACCCGGCCATCGCGGCCAGGCGTTCGTCCCAGTAGGGCATGGAGATCGCGATGCCGTTCGACTTGGTGGCCGAGGTCAGGTGTTTCTTGGGGCGGCGCTGGGCCAGGTCGAAGGCGTAGCGCAGGATGCGGTCGGTGCCATGGCGGGTGAAGACGGATTCCTGCAGCACCAGCTCGCGCTCGGTGCCTTCGAACATCTTGCCGCCCACGGAAGAGTATTCGCCCTCGGTGTTCTCGCGCACCACGTAGAAATCGATGTCGCCCGGCTTCTTGTTGGCCAGCGGGCAGGGCACGCCCGGCATCAGGCGCACCGGACGCAGGTTCACGTACTGGTCGAAGTCGCGGCGGAATTTCAGCAGCGAACCCCACAGCGAGATATGGTCCGGCACCGTGTCCGGCCAGCCGACCGCGCCGAAATAGATGGCGTCGAAGCCGCGCAGCTGCTCGAACCAGTCGTCCGGCATCATCTTGCCGTGCTGGAGGTAGTAGTCGCAGCTGGCCCATTCGAAGGTCTCGAAGGCGAGGGGAATGTCGAAGCGGCGTGCGACGGCTTCGAGGGCGCGCAGGCCCTCGGGCATGACTTCCTTGCCGATGCCGTCGCCGGCGATGATGGCGATGCGGTGCGCGGTCCTGGTCGTATTCATGTTTGTTCTCTGGTATGTGAAGGAATGGTGTTAGATTAACTCAAAACGATTTGTTTATAATCCAGTCAATTGTTGATCCTGAAAACACAGTCTGTGAATAATCCAGTTGAGAACGAAGATTTGCGCGTGTTCGTTGCCGTAGTGCGCAAGGCGGGCTTCGCCGCGGCCGCGCAGGAGCTCGGCATGTCGCCCGCCTATGTGAGCAAGCGCATCGGCATCCTGGAACAGACCTTGGGCATCCGGCTGTTCCAGCGTACCACGCGCCGCATCGTCATCACCGACGATGGCGAACGCGTGCTGGCCCATGCGCAGACCATCCTCGAGCACCTGGACAGCCTGGTCGACGCGGTCTCCGAGCGGCGCCGCGAGCCCAGCGGGCGGGTGCGCATGTGCAGCAGTTTCGGTTTCGGCCGCAACGTGGTCGCGCCCGTCATCGCGCGGCTGGCGGCGGACTATCCCGGCCTGCAGATCCGCTTCGAGGTGTTCGACCGCCTGGTCGACATCGTCGAGGAGGGCTTTGACCTTGACGTGCGCATCGGCGACGTGATCCCGCCCCACCTGATCGCGCGGCGGCTGAAGGACAACCACCGCGTGCTGTGCGCATCGCCCGCCTACCTGGCGCGCCACGGCATGCCGAAGGCCCTGGCGGACCTGGCCAGCCACAACTGCCTGCCGATCAAGGAGCGCGATCATCCCTTCGGCACCTGGCGCCTGCGCGGCCGGCAGGGCGAAGAGACGGTCAAGGTGTCGGGCTCGCTGTCGACCAACCATGGCGAGATCGCGCTGCGCTGGGCGCGCGAAGGCGCGGGCATCGTGCTGCGCTCGCTGTGGGACGTGCAGCCCTATCTGGCGGACGGCAGCCTGGTGCAGGTGCTGCCCGAGTATGCGCAGGAAGCGAACGTGTGGGCCGTGTATCCGCAGCGCCTGGCGGGTTCGGCCAAGGTGAGGGTGTGCGTGGAGATGCTGGAACGCTATCTGGCGGATGCGAAGCCGTGAGAAAGGGCGCATTTCGCGGCTGCCTGCGCATGCTAAGGTTCATCCGATTACATGCCTGGATGGAGCAGCAATGAGCGATACCGCAGCGCGCACGGAACGGATGAGAGACTTGTACGAGGCGGGCCGTTACGCCGATCTGCTCGTCCTCTTGCAGCAATCGCTCGCCGAGGCGGAGCTGGAAGTGGCTCCGGAGCGCACGCGCTTTTTTATGACAATGTTTCACTGGCAAATGCTGGTCGAAGACTACCCGCCGGCACGGGCTGCACTGGAAGCGGCACGGGACGAACAGGCGGCGCGTTTGTTCGCCGGTGACCTGTACGCGGGCCTGGACGACGATGCCGCCAGGGATGAGGACAGCTTCCGCCGTGTGCAGCGCTTCTCGCTCATCGCCGACATGAACAGGACGCTGGGAGATGCGCGCTCGACCCACGCACTGTTCGTGCGGCTGGATGCCGGGCAGCCGGCACTGGCACGGCAGTACGCCTATCTGGCGCTGCCGGCCGTGGTTGAAGCGGGGGATTTTGAGCTGGCGGACCGTTACCGCCATGATCCTCTCAGACTATTGGCGGAGGTCAATCGTGATTCCACGGCATGGCCACTTTTTCCGCCTCCGATCCATCCGCGCATGTCCGCGCAATTGTCCAACGTGGTTCGTGACGTACGTATAGGTATCGACGTACTGCGCGGACTCGGGCGTGTGGCCGAAGCTGATGCATTACCGGAATCCCTGCTGTCTGGACTGGCGTCAGGCGAGCTGCGCGCGTGGGCGCAGCGCGAACTCGCCGAGCCCGGTTCGATCACCCGGCATTTTGTGGAATGTCAGATGGCACTGGAAGACCGGGCTTCGGAATGATGGGAAGAACGCCCCGTTTTTGTCCCGAAGCTCTGCTTCACTTAACGCTTGATAAACCCTGAATTCATCCTAAAGTGGAATGCTCCAGTGGTTTATTCCGCTTACTTTCAGGAGGTCAATCATGTTGCAACCTGCCGAAATTCAACAGCGTTTCCGTCACGTCCAGCAGACCATCAACCAGGCTGAAGAGGTCTGCCGCAACGACCAGAACATTCCGAACGAAATCCGCGATTGCATCCAGAAGCTGGCGCACGAGTCGAGCCGGGCGCAGGGCGTGATGCAGTCGAACGACCAATCCGATATCGTGCAGTGCATCGACGACCTGGAAGCGATTGGCGATGAAGCCAAGCGGGTGTGCCGCAGCGCGCAGCCGTCGCCGCAGGTGCAATCGATGGTGATGCGGGTGCATGATGAGTTGTCGGACTTTAAGCATCAGTTGCATTGAGTGTTAGGTTGCTGGTGTGTTTGCAAACTTGGGTCCCCGCCTTCGCGGGGACGACGGTTTGAATCCTGCCGCCAGCCCTAGATCCGTCGTCCCCGCGTAGGCGGGGACCCAGTTCCTCCGCCCACTACCACCCCAACAAAAAACCGCGCCTCGGCGCGGTTTTTCATCACACTACCCCTTTACCCCGTAAAGAAGCAATCTCCTCCTCACTGCGCCCCAGCACCTCGCGCAGCACTTCTTCCGTATGCTGCCCCAGCAAAGGCGGCGCCTTGTCGCTCGTCGCCGGCGTCGCCGACATCCTGATCGGGCTGCGCACCAGCTTGACCTTGCCCGCCTTGGGATGCGGCAGTTCGATCGCCACTTCGCGCGCCACCACCTGCTCGTTGGCGAACACCTCGCCGATGTCGTTGATCGGCCCGCAAGGCACGCCGCAGGCCTCCAGCAGCGCGATCCATTCGTCGCGCGTCTTTTCCCTGACCATTTCGGCCAGGACCGGCACCAGCACGTCGCGGTTCTTCACGCGCAGCGGATTGGTCGCGAAGCGCGGATCCTGCCCCAGCTCGGGCCGCCCGCCGGCCTCCACGAACTTCTGGTACTGCCCGTCGTTGCCGGTGGCGACGATGATGTGTCCGTCCGCGCAGGCGAAGGTCTGGTAGGGCACGATGTTGGCATGCGCGTTGCCCCAGCGCTTGGGTGGCTTGCCGCTGTTGAGGTAGTTGCTGCCCATATTGGCCAGCATCGCCACCTGGGTGTCGAGCAGGGCCATGTCGATGTGCTGGCCTTCGCCGCTGCGGTCGCGGTGGGTCAGCGCCGCCAGCACCGCCACCGTCGCATACATGCCGGTCATCAGGTCGGTCAGCGCCACGCCCGCCTTCTGCGGACCGCCGCCCGGCAAGTCGTCGCGCTCGCCGGTCACCGACATCAGCCCGCCCATGCCCTGGATCAGGAAGTCGTAACCCGCGCGGTGCGCATACGGCCCGTCCTGGCCGAAGCCGGTGATCGAGCAGTAGACCAGGTCCGGCTTGATCTCCTTGAGCGAGGCATAGTCGAGTCCATAGCGCTTCAGGTGGCCGACCTTGAAGTTTTCCAGCACCACGTCGCAGTGCTTCACCAGTTCGCGCAGCAATGCCTGGCCGTCCGGGCTGGCGATGTCCACCGTGACCGAGCGCTTGCCGCGGTTGGCGGACAGGTAGTAGGCGGCCTCGCTGGTGTCGCGCCCTTCGGCGTCCTTCGCGTAGGGCGGACCCCAGGCGCGGGTGTCGTCGCCGCTGCCCGGGCGCTCGATCTTGATCACGTCGGCGCCGAGGTCGGCCAGGTTTTGCGAGCACCAGGGCCCGGCGAGCACGCGCGACAGGTCGAGTACGCGGATGTGTCCCAGCGCTTTCGGCAGCGCCGAAGAATTGATACCGGATTGCGTCATGTGGCTGTTCTAGTGAAAGGTCGAGAAGCCTCGGATTATAGCTGGCCGCGTTCCACCGTCCTTACCGTGCGCGACGCAGGGGACAGGGCGCGTTCGATGAGCTCGAGCGCCAGTACAGGCTGGGCCGCGCCGCACATGAAGATGTCGGCGGCGGCGAAGCCGTGCTCGGGCCAGGTGTGGATCGAGATGTGCGATTCGGCCAGCAGCAGTACGCCGGTGACGCCCATGCCGGGGCCGAAGGTATGGAAATGGCTGTGCAGGATGCGCGCGCCGGCTCTCAGTGCGGCTTCGCGCAGCAGGGCGTCGATCGCATCCGGATCGGTGAGCAGGCCGGCCTCGATGCCGGCCAGGTCGGCCAGCAGGTGGATGCCGGCGGGGCGGTGAACCGTGCTCATTTGTGGCCGCTGCCCCCGCCGCCATAGTAGCCGGAGCCGCCCCCCGACCTGTAGCCGCGGCCACTGGACGAGCTCGAGGAGTCGAGCATGCTGAACCAGCAGACGATGGTGGTCACGATCGTGACGGCGATTGCATAGACGAAGTAACGCTTGTTCATGGCGCGTCAGTCCCTTTTCACGATATCGGGCGGGATGAACAGCGCCACCAGGCCGACCAGCATCCAGAGCATGGTCTCGCCGAAGTTGAATACCAGCGGAATGGCATTGAGCCCCAGGATCCACAGCAGGAACTTCCACTGCAGCTCGCTCAGCGACGGCGGCACCTTGTGTGTCGAGACCGGCACGGCCAGCCCGAACCAGGTGCGCACCTGGTCCGCAGCCACCGGCGTCGAGCGCGACCAGGTCAGTTCCGCCTCGGTGCTCTCCGCCGACAGGCTGGTCATGCCGCGTTCGAACTCGCGCACCCGCACGCGGTCTCCTGCCGCCACCTTCCAGTTGAAGGCTCCCGCCGCCCAGCTTACCCGTGCAGGGTAGTCCAGCGTGCGCTCATAGTCGACGTTGTGCAGCCTGGCTTTCGGCACAGAGGGCGTGCCCGGCTCCGGCCACTCGTCCAGGACCTCGGAGCGCCACCAGCCTTCGCTCGTTTCGACCAGCCAGAAGAACTTGCCGCGCGCGTTGTACAGCAGGTACTCGGTCCATTCCTCGCCATCGTCGTCGACGCGCCGCATGGCGCCGAGCAGGCGGAATTCCTGCTGGCCGATCTTCGCCACGGCGCCAAGCGACAAGGTCAGCGGAACCCGGTCCGTGCGCTCGCCGGCGGCCAGCACCTGGGCCTCGGGCGTGGCGGCGTCGATGCGCGCCGCGCAGGCCGGGCAGACCAGGTTGCTGGCCATCCCGGGCAGGTAGTCGATCGGGCTGCCGCAGGACGGGCATTGCAAGGCATCGACCTTGCCCCGGTAGCGGCCGGCCGTGGCCTTGATCGCCTCGTCGTCGCGCAGCAGCTGGCACTGCATCGCCTCGAGCGTGACGGCGCCCCCGGTGTAGAGGCGCGGCGTGTCGCCATCCGAATAATCGAGCGTGGCGAAGGAGGCCGCGCGGCGCAGGTCGACGACCAAGGCCTGCCAGCCGTCGCCGACAGGGAAGGGCAGCTCGCCCTGGCCGCCGGTGCAGGTCGCCACGCGCCGGTCGGAAACGACGAACAGGCCGCCGCCAAGGTCAACCTGGGCGCCCACCCTGGCCATGTCGAACGCCGGCCATTCCCTGGGCAGGGGACGTTCGGCGGTCACCGTGAACTGGCCGGAAGCGTCGCCCAGCCAGCCGGCTTCGCCGTCGTCGTACATCAGGTACCACTCGTTCCACATGCCGGCGTCGTAGCGCAGCTGGATGCGGCCGATCACGGTGAAGCCGCGCCCGCCGAGTTTGCCGGAGGTGCCGATCTGGATCGGCGAATAGTCTTCCAGCACTTCGGACAGCTTGCCCAGGTCCTTCACCGCGCCCGGGTCCTTGTGCACCGTGGTGCGGCAGAACTCGCACACCGCCATGACGGAGGCGTGCGAGCGGAAGGAGACGGGGGCGCCGCAGGAAGGGCAGGAAACGCTCAGCATCTAGGTAAGTGCTCAGCCCAGCAGTTTCTTGAGCAGCTCGGCCTTGGTGCTGTCGTAATCGGCCTGCGAGATGAGTCCCTTGTCGAGCAGGCCCTTGAGCTTGCCCAGGCGGTCTTCGATCGAATCGCTGGACGCCGGGACGGCGGGCGGCTGGGGCGGAGCGAAGGCGCCGCTCATGCCCTGGGCCATGGCCTGGCCGATGGCGATGCCGGCGCCCGCGCCGGCGCCGATGCCGGCGATGCCGCCTTCGTTCTGGGCCGCCAGCGGAATGCTGCTGGCCACCTGGAACTGGGTGAAGCCGCCCATCTTGTCCGCGCCCAGGCTGGCCTTCATGCCGGCCGAGATGCGTTCGTCGAGCGCGGCCTGCAGTTCTTCCGGCAGGCTGACGCTGGTGACGTTGAATTCGTCCAGGCCCACGCCGTAGCGCGCGAAAGCGGCGGCCAGGTCGCCGCGGATCTGCTGCGCCATCAGGGTCTGGTTTGCGGCCATGTCGAGGAAGGCGATCTTGGACGCGCCCAGCGAGTTGGCCATGGTCGCCAGCAGGATGCCGCGCAGCTGGTCCTCGACCTCGTCGCGGGTGTAGGCCGCGCGCGTGCCGCTGATCTCGGTGAAGAACAGGCGCGGGTCCTGGATACGGTACGAATACATGCCGAAGGCGCGCACGCGGATCATGTCGAAGTCCTTGTCGCGGATCGTCACCGGCTGGGTGGTGCCCCACTTGCGGCCCGTCTGGACGCGGGTGCTGAAGAAGTACACGTCCGACTTGAAGGGCGAGGCGAACAGCTTGTCCCAGTTCTTCAGGTTGGTCAGCACCGGCAGGGTGGAGGTGGTCAGGCGGTGCGTGCCCGGCCCGAACACGTCGGCGATGCGGCCTTCATCGACGAACACCGCGATCTGCGATTCGCGCACCACCAGGGTGGCGCCGTTCTGGATCTCGTAGTCCTCCATCGGATGGCGCCAGGCGAGTACGCCCTCCGTCTCCTCGTTCCATTGCAGGACGTCGAGAAACTGCTTCTTGATGAAAGAACCGAGCGACATGGCGGCCTCCGTATGCGAACTGAATAAAGGGGTGGTGAATCAGGAAATGCTGCCGGCGTTAATCAGGCCGATGGACAGCGAAATGGCGCCGAGCAGGCCGCCGAAAGCCATGTTGTTGGCTTCGATCTGGTCTTTCGACATGCGCAGCAGGCGGGTGGCGATCACGAAGACAAGCACCTGCACCAGCATGGCGAAGGCGCCCCAGCCCAGGAACTGGACGTAGTCGCCCGTGTACATGAGGCTTGCGGCCACGGTGACCGAAAAGCCGAGCAGGGTGCCGCCCAGCGACAGCGCCGCCGCTCCATTCCCGGCGCGGATCAGGTGCACTTCGTCGTAGGGCGTGACGCGCGTGTAAACCACGAAGAAACCCATGACCAGGGCAACAGCCGTTGCCAGATGCAACAGATAGTTTAGGATGGCGGGCACCTCGTCCTCCACGGATAATGTCAGGTTGGCAGCACCGCGATCTTAGAGCAAAACAACAGGTATGACCAAAAAAATTCTCATTCTCTCCGTCTTTGTCGTCGCTTCATGCGGATTGGCTTACGAACTGATTGCCGGGGCGCTGTCGAGCTACCTGCTGGGCGACTCGGTGCTGCAGTTCTCGACCATCATCGGCTGCTACCTGTTCGCGATGGGCGTCGGCGCCCACCTGTCGAAATACGTGCGCGACGAAGACGTGCTGTCGCGCTTCGTCGACATCGAGCTGGCGGTGGGGCTGATCGGCGGCGTCTCGGCCGCGCTGCTGTTCATGACCTTCACCTGGATGGCCGCGCCTTTCCGCACCGTGCTGTATGTGACGGTCTTCATGATCGGCGCCATGGTCGGCATGGAAGTGCCGCTGGTGATGCGCGCCCTGAACGAGCGCCGCACCGAATTCTCCGAGCTGGTGAGCCGGGTGCTGACCTTCGACTACCTGGGCGCGCTGGCCGTGTCGCTGCTGTTCCCGCTGGTGCTGGCCCCGCACCTGGGGCTGGTGCGCACCGGCTTCCTGTTCGGGATGCTGAACGTGGGCGTGGCGATCTGGACGCTCTACGTGTTCCGCGCCGAGCTGACCAACCTGGGCGGCCGGGCGATCCGCGCCGGCAGCGTTATGTTCGTACTGGCGCTGGGTTTCGGGCTGTCGGACCGTATGGTGGAGTGGGGCGAGCGCGGACTGTTCGGCGACGAAGTCGTGTACTCGACCACCACGCCTTACCAGCGCCTGGTGATCACGCGCTGGAAGGACGACCTGCGCCTCTACATCAACGGCAACCTGCAATTCTCCTCGCGCGACGAGTACCGCTATCACGAGGCGCTGGTGCATCCGGCCATGCAGGCCGCGCCCTGGGCGCGCAAGGTGCTGGTGCTGGGCGGCGGCGACGGCCTGGCCCTGCGCGAGGTGCTGCGCTATCCGAACGTACAGGAAGTGACCCTGGTCGACCTCGATCCGCAGATGACCGGGGCTTTCGCGACCAGGCCGGAACTGGTCAAGCTCAATGCCGGGGCGCTCAGGGACAAGCGGGTCAAGGTGATCAACGCCGACGCCGCCGTCTGGCTGCAGCGCGAGGCCGGGATGTACGACGTGGCCATCGTCGACTTTCCCGACCCGTCCAGCTTCGCCCTCGGCAAGCTGTATTCGGTGCCGTTCTACGGCATCCTGCGCAAGCACGTCGCGGCCCACGGCATGATTTCCGTGCAGTCGACCTCGCCCTTCTTCGCGCCGCACGCCTACTGGACCATCGAAGCCACCTTGCGCGAAGTGGGGATGAAGACCTGGCCCTACCACCTGTATGTGCCGTCCTTCGGCGAATGGGGCTTCGTCCTGGCCTCGCCGCAGGGCAGCTTCACGCCGCCCGAGCGCTACACGCTGCCGATGCGCTATCTCGATGCGGAGACCACCCGCGCCATGTTCGCCTTCCCGCCCGACATGCAGCGCCTGCCGATGAAGCCCAACCGGCTCGATTCGCAGTCGCTGGTGCGCGAGTTCGAGGAAGACTGGCAGCAGGTGATCCGCTGATGGACCGGCGTTCCTTCATCGTCTCGGCCGCCGGGGCGGGGCTGGCGGGGCTGGCGAGCGCCGCGGGCTTCCTGCGCTGGCAGGAAATCACGCCCACGGTGCGTTACCCGGGCCGCGTGGAAGGCCACCTGCTGCGCGACCGCGCCCAGATGCTGCCGCCCTCGGAAACCATCGAGACCGATGTGGCCATCCTCGGTTCCGGCATTGCCGGCCTGTCGGCCGCCTGGAAGCTGGACCGCCTGGGGCAGCGCGACTACCTGCTGTTCGACGGACCGGAAGCCTTCGGCAACGCATCAAGCAGCCGCTACGGCGAATTCGCCTGCCCGACGGGGGCGCACTACCTGCCGCTGCCGGGCATGGAGTCGCTGCATGTGCGCGAAATGCTGGGCGACCTGGGCATCATCCAGGCCGGCGTCCTCGACGAGCGGCCTGTCTACGACGAGCGCTTCGTCCTGCACGGCCCGGAGGAGCGCCTGTTCATGCATGGGCACTGGCAGGACGGTCTGATGCCGGCGGAGGACCAGGCCGAGCAGCAGCGCTTCATGGCGCACATGGACCTGCTGCGCCATGGGCGCGGCCGGGACGGGCGGCGCAGCTTCGCGTTTCCGTCGGTGCTGTCCTCCGGCGACCCGGCTTTCGATGGCCTGGACGCGATCAGTTTCGCCGCCTGGCTGGACCGCGAGGGCTACCGCTCGCCGGCGCTGCGCTGGTATCTCGACTACTGCTGCCGCGACGATTACGGCGCCGGCATCGCCCTGGTGTCGGCCTGGGCCGGCGTGCATTATTTCGCGGGGCGCTGGGGGCGGGCGGCGAATGCCGAGGACAACGGGCTGCTGACCTGGCCGGGCGGGCTGTCGCCCATCGCCGAAGCGCTGGCCGCGCGCGCCGCTGGCAGGCGCCGCGCGGGTACGGCGGTGTCGGTGCGCGTGCGTGGCGGCAGGGCGGAAGCGCTGTGCTTCGCGCTGGAGAATGGCAAACCGCGCAGCTTCCTGGTGCGCGCGCGGCGCATCGTGTGCGCCATGCCGCTGTTCGTCGCGGCGCGCGTGGTCGAGGACATCGGCGCGCTGGGCTTCGACGCCCGCAGCCACATGCCGGCCTATGCGCCCTGGATGGTCACCAACTTCCTGATGCGCGACTTCCCGCGCGAGCAGGGCGGGGCGCCGCTGGCCTGGGACAACGTGGTCTACGGCGGCAAGGGGCTGGGCTATGTGGTGTCGACCCACCAGGATATCCGCGTGCGGCCGCCCGAAAAGACCGTGTTCACGGCTTACATGGCGCTGGCGGACCGCACGCCGCTCGAGGCGCGGCGCTGGCTGCAGCAGGCCGCGCCCGCCGAGCTGATGGAGCTGGCGTCCAGCGACCTGCGCCAGGCCTACGGCTGGGCGTTTGCCGCCTGCGTGGAGCGGGCCGACATCACACTAAGGGCACATGCGATGGCGATTCCCGCGCCGGGATTCCGCGGCAATGCAGGCCTGGCGGCGCTGCGCGAAGCGGACGGGCCGGTTTTGTTCGCGCACAGCGACCTGTCGGGCTTCTCCGTGTTCGAGGAAGCGGCGTGGTGGGGCTGCGAAGCGGCGCGCCGCTGCGCCGCCTAGGACTCCAGCAGCTTGGCTGCGAACTCGTCGCGTTCGCGGTCCACGATATCGTCCACCACGCGCTCGTCCAGGCCCATCGCTTCCAGCACGAAGGCCGACAGCTGCAGGCTTGCCTCCAGGGTCTCCGGCACCACAACGCTGGCTCCGGCCAGACGCAGGGCGCGGGCGTGCTTCTCGTCGCGCGAGCGCACGAACAGGCGCACCTTCGGGAACTCGCGGCGGATGCCGCGCACCGCCTGCATGGCGGACGCCGGATGGTCCATGGTCAGCACGATGGCCGGCGCTTCGTCGGCATGCACGTGGCGCAGCAGTTCCGGGCGCGAGGCATTGCCGAAATAGACCGGCATGCCTTCCGCATGCAGCTTCGAGACCAGCTTGGCGTCGTTCTCGAATGCGACGAAGGGGATGTTCTGGTCCTTGAGCAGCTTGGCCAGCTGCTGGCCCACGCGGCCGAAGCCGGCGATGATGATGTGGCCGCGCGCCGAGGCCAGCGTGGCTTCGTCGGCCTCCGGCTGCTCCTGCTTCGGCTCCCAGCGCTCGCCGATCGTGCGGCCCAGGCGCGCCAGCATCGGCGTGATGAACAGCGACAGGCCCACCGCCAGCATGACGCGCGCGCCCAGGGCCGGATCCAGCACGTTCGTGGTGACGGCATAGCCGATCACGATGAAGGCGAATTCGCCGCCCTGGCCCAGCAGCAGGCCGCCTTCGATGGCGCGGCCCCAGGGCAGGTGGCCGATGCGGAACAGCACCCCCACCACCACGGCCTTGATCAGCACCAGGCTGGCCACGAAGGCGGCCAGCCACAACGGGGCTTCCAGGATCTGGCGGGTGTCGATGTTCATCCCGACAGTCATGAAGAACAGGCCCATGAGCAGGCCCTTGAAGGGCTCGACCATCAGCTCGACCTCGTGCTTGAACTCGGTCTCGGCCAGCAGCAGGCCGGCGATCAGCGCGCCCAGCGCCATCGACAGCCCGGCCGCCGCCGACAGGGCGGCGATGCCGAAGGTGGACAGCAGGATCAGGGCCATGAAGACGTCCGGCTGGCGGTGGCGGGCGAAGGCGCGGAACAGCGGATGGATCACGCGTCCGCCAGCAAGGTAAATCAGGGCGATGGCGCCTGCCGCTTTGGCCATCGTGACCAGGGCCAGCATCGCGACCCCGTCGCCGCCACCCTTGCCGAGGGCGCCGATCAGGATCAGGATCGGCACCACGGCCAGGTCCTGCAGCATCAGGACCGCGAAGGCTGCCTGGCCGAGGGGCGTGGCGGTGCTTTGCTGCTGGGTCATCAGCTGCATCACGACGGCGGTGGAGGAGAGCGAGAGCACCAGGCCGAGGATGACGGCGGTCGGGCTCGATTCACCGTAGAGGGTGAGGGCGCCGCCGATCAGGGCGGCGCTGAGGATCACCTGGGCGGTGCCGGCGCCGAATACCCAGCGCCGCATGGCCCACAGGCGGGCGGCGGAGAGTTCGAGGCCGATCATGAACATCAGGAACAGGACCCCCAGCTCGGCCAGCATCGAGACGCCTTCGCCGCTGGGGAAGGTGAAGACGCTCATGATCGGGTACTGGTCCGCCAGCAGGCCCAGGCCGTAGGGGCCTGCGATGGTGCCGACGGCCAGGAAGCCGAGGACCTGGTTGATGCGCAGGCGCTGCAGCAGGGGGATCAGGATGCCGGAGAGGATCAGGAAGAGGATGATCTCTCGCAGGAAGGGGAAGGCGTGTTGCTCTTGCACGTTGAATCGGCCTGGTAGTTAGTCGGGGGTGGGCCGGTGCATTGTAGCGTTTGATGCGCGTCTCCCGTCGGTTGTGGAGGGGATTGGCCGGGTATGTCGACTTCGGGAGGGAACTTGGGCCCCCGCCTTCGCGGAGGCCCAAGTTTGCACGCGTACCCGTAGCTTAGGTACCCGCCTGCACCGCCCCCAAATCCGTCGCCTCCTGCTGCCGGTGCCCGCTCGCCACCGGCTGCCGGCTCTCGGCCGTCATGACCAGCTCCTCCATCTCCACCGGATCGCCGGCACGCAGTTCGAGATAGCGTCCCAGCGCATCATCGAGCTTCGGCAGCAGCACCCCGCGCTCGCTGTGCAGGGCGCAGTAGGCAGGGCGCGCCGCCGCGAACCCGAGTTGTGCCCCGGTGCGCAGCTCCAGCCGGCTCGCATCGACCCCGGCCCGCTCCGCCGCGCGCAGCGCCAGCTCGGCCCAGGTGAGCTCGCCGCCGTTGGACAGGTGCCAGATTCCTTTCTCGCGGTCGATCGCCAGGTCCAGGCAGGCATGCACCAGGTCCGGCACGTAGGTCGGCGTGATGGTCAAATCGCTCGCCGCGACGAAGGGATCGCCGCGCTCCAGCGCTGCCAGCGCCAGGGTCACGAAGTTGTACTTGTCCCAGGGCCCGAAGAAGGCGCTGGTGCGCACCATCAGGGCGTCCGGGTTGCGATCCAGGACGATGCGCTCCGCCTCGGCCTTGCTGCGGCCGTAGACATTGAGCGGCGCCACCGGGTCGGATTCGACATAGGGCCGGTCCTGGCGGCCGTCGAACACCAGGTCGCTCGAGAAGCTGGTCAGGTGCACGCCGTGGCGCGCGCAGGCCGACGCCAGCACCGCCGGGCCGAACGCGTTTTCGCGCAGGCAGCGCTCGATCTCGCTCTCGGCGTCGTCCACCCGCACGTAGCCGGCGGTATTGATCACCGCCCAGGGCTTGTATTCGGCCAGCGCGCGCTCCACCGAATCCGGGTCGGCGATGTCCATGTCCTGGCGCGACAGCAGCTTGAAGTTGAGGTTGCGCTTCTGGCACACGCGGGCGAAGGCGCGGCCCAGGGTGCCGGTCGCGCCCAGCACCAGGATCGGCGCGGCGCCCGTGCCCACCAGGCGGTGGCCGTCTGCCGAGATCGAGGTCAGGGCGGCAGGGGTGGCCACCGGCGGGTGGCACAGGAAGCGTCCCGGACGGCGCCACCAGCCCTGGCCGCGCAGCACCGGGTGCGACAGCGGCGCGCCGGAGGACAGCTCGCGCATCATCTTCGCCAGTGCCGTCGGGCGCGGCATGGGCGAACGCACGTCGAAGGGACCGGGCTCGTAATAGCCGCGGTTCGCGGTGACCAGGCAGTTCCAGTCGAAGGAGCCGAGCAGCGACCACACGGTGACGGCGCGCACGTCCACGCCGTTGCGCTGCGACTGCTGGGCCGCTTCCCAGATCTCGAGCAGCCAGCGCAGCTGGTCTTCGCGGTTGGCGTCGATGTGGGCCTCGGTCACGGCCAGCGGGATGCGGTAGCGGTCCCAGATCTCGGCCAGCAGCGGCGCGATGCCTGCGGTCGGCGTGGCCAGCACGCGCGAGGCTTCGATGTCGGCGCAGGGCTTGCCGTCGGCCATGCCGCGGTGGTGTTCCGGGAAGCGCTCGGGACGGTGGTCGAGCCAGCGCTCGCTGGTGACGTAGTAGTTGACGCCGATGATGTCCGGCGGGCAGGGATTGTCGCGGAACCAGAGGAATTCCTCGGCCGGGATGCCGGTCTTGGTCAGGTATTTCCACAGCTTGTGCTCCGGTCCGACCATCCCGCACAGCAGGTCCCAGGCCAGCCAGCGGCGCTCGTTGTAGAAGTCGGCCACGTGGGCCATCTCGGGCGTGCTGTAGGTCTTGCCCAGGTCGTCGGTCTGGACCAGCTTGGCGTCCGGGTTCACCTTGCGGATGGCGCGCATGGACAGCACCACCGCGCGGCACTGGTTGAGCAGTGCCTGGATGAAGGTGCGGTCGTCGCGCCCGTGCGGGTACCACACGCCGTACAGGCCGGCGAAGCGGGCCGTGGTGCAGGGCTCGTTCACCGGGGTGTAATACTCGAGCCACGGATAGCGCGCGGCGACCGCGCCCGCATACTCCGCCAGCTGCTCGGCGAAGTTCGGATCGACGAGGCTGGTGTGCTGGGGACCGCTGCCGTGGTGGATCAGGCCGGCGATCGGGTTGACGCCCGCCTCGCGCAGGGCGGGCAGGCGCTCGTCGGGCCAGGTCCAGTCTGCGCTGTCCAGGCCGTTCGGGGCCGTGCGTTCCCACAGGATCGGATAGCGAATTGCGCGAATGCCGAGCGAGGCGAACCGCTGGATGTCGCAGGCGCGCTCAGCGTGACCGTTGCGGTCGAGCTGGCTGAAATATTCGTCGCGGACGCGGTTGACCGTGCATTCAAGGCCGCCCCACAGTTCCAGCGGGCGGGTCGAAGTGTGTGTGCTCGTATTTAAATCCATAACATTCACCAATTAATTATTAGAATTTTTACAACAACGTGGTCTCAGGAGGGCGCCCGGATGAAAAAAGACCTTGTGGGGAGCCCTGCCTGCCGTGTCACGGGTGCGCAGCGGTTGACAGCGGGACGCCAACCTGCAACCATGCAACCCATGAACTTTCCGAAAGCACATCTGACTTTTCGTACCTGGTGGCGCCGCTCGTAACGCGCGGCCCCAGGAAATGATGTGCATTTCAAACAACGCCGCCTCGACTCAGGTGGCGTTTTTACATTGGCGCAGGATGATCGGGGCAAGAACAAGGAACCCCGATGAGCCAGCCAACCGCTAACCCTTCCACGCCTATCATCCTCACCGGCGACCGTCCGACCGGTCCGCTGCACCTCGGCCATTACGTCGGCAGCCTGCGCAACCGGGTCGCCTACCAGGACACCTACCGCCAGTTCGTGATGCTCGCGGACTCCCAGGCCCTGACCGACAACATGGATGACATCGGAAAGGTACACCGGAATGTTGTCGAGGTGGCGCTCGATTACCTTGCCGTAGGGATTGATCCGGCCAAGACCACTATCCTGATCCAGTCGCAGATCCCCGAACTGACCGAACTCACCTTCTATTACCTGAACCTGGTGACCGTGGCGCGCCTGGAGCGCAACCCGACCGTCAAGCAGGAAATCATCCTGCGCGGCTTCGAGCGCGACATCCCGGCCGGCTTCCTGACCTATCCGGCCAGCCAGGCCGCCGACATCACCGCCTTCAAGGCCAGCGTGGTGCCGGTGGGCGAGGACCAGATCCCGATGATCGAGCAGTGCAACGAGATCGTGCGCAAGTTCAACCGCAACGCCGGCCGCGACATCCTGGTCGAGTGCAAGGCCATCGTGCCGGAAGTCGGCCGCCTGCCGGGCACCGACGGCAAGGCCAAGATGAGCAAGTCGCTGGGCAACACCATCAACCTGGGCGCTTCCGCCGACGAGATCCGCGCCGCAGTCAAGATGGTCTACACCGACCCGCTGCACCTGAAGGTCTCCGATCCGGGCCACCTGGAGGGCAACGTGGCCTTCATCTACCTGGACGCCTTCGATCCGGACAAGGAAGGCGTGGCCGCGATGAAGGAGCACTACACCCGCGGCGGCCTGGGCGACAGCGTGGTCAAGAAGCGCCTGGAAGGCGTGCTGCAGGAAATGCTGGCCCCGATCCGCGCGCGCCGCGAGGAGTTCGCCAAGGACCGCGGCCAGGTGCTGCAGATCCTGAAGGAAGGCACCGCGCGGGCGCGCGAGATCGCGGCCGTCACCACCGACGAAGTCAAGAAGGCGCTGGGCCTGTCCTACTTCTGATCGTGTCGCATGCAACCCGGGTATCGCCGCGCGGTACCGCGGGTAGCGCACGCGGTAACCCTTGCGCCCGGCGCTGGCCGGGCCCTGTTCCCGATGGCACACTGGCGGCTCCACTAAGCTGAGAGGAGTCGCCCCATGGACAAAGGCTTGCGCCTGACCGAGAAATGGCTGCAGCGCGCGCTGTGGCTGGTTGCTGTCGTGTTCGCCGGTTTCCTGATCGGCCTGGGCAGCCTGGTGGTCGGGAACCTGTGGGACGTCGAAGCGCCGCTGAGCGTCGAGCAGTTCATGGACCCGGCCAGGCTGGGGCAGGCCAGCCTCGACCGCCGCCAGGCCGGCGAGCGGCTGGACGCGGCCCGGGAGCGCCTGGAGCAGGCGACCCAGAAGCACAGCGTCGCCCAATCCAATACGCGCTCGGCGCGCGCCACCTTCGACAACTGGCTGGCCACGCGCCAGGCCACCGCGCGCCCTAGCCAGGACCCCGAGCTGGTCGCCCGCACCAGGGCCCTCGACGCGCTCGAAGCCGAGGAGCGCAAGGCCCTCGGCGCGGTCGAGGCCGAGCAGCAGGCCATGCTCGACGCCACCCAGGCCGCCGAGCGCGCCCAGGCGCAGCTGGACCGGCTGGAAGCGCCGGCCCATGAAGCCTTCGCCAAGGCTTCCAAGGCCAAGGAGCTGCGGGTCTTCCTGTACCGCCTGGCCGTGACCCTGCCTCTGCTCCTGATCGCCGCCTGGCTGTTCAAGCACAAGCGCAAGACGCCCGACTGGCCGTTCGCCTGGGGCTTCATCCTGTTTGCGCTGTTCGCCTTCTTCGTGGAACTGGTGCCTTACCTGCCCAGCTACGGCGGCTATGTGCGCTACCTGGTGGGCATCGGCCTTACTTTCGTGGCGGGCCGCTATGCGATCCGCTGGCTGCAGGCCTACCTGGCGCGCCAGAAGGCGGCCGAGGCGCTGCCCGACGTCGAACGACGCCAGACCATGCGCTACGACCTGGCGCTGGCCCGGCTCGGCAAGAGCGTGTGTCCGGGCTGCGAGCGCCAGGTCGACCTGAAGGACAGCAGCATCGACTTCTGTCCGCACTGCGGCATCGGCCTGTTCGACCGCTGCGGCTGCTGCAGTACGCGCAAGAACGCGTTCGCGCGCTTCTGCTTTTCGTGCGGGACAGCGGCCAATACCACCCTGGCCGACTGACATCAACTGGTCAGGATCTAGTCACGCAAGTCGGCCGGCACCTTGCCGCCGTTGGCCGCCAGCTTGTTCATGACCTGGCGGTGCAGCCAGATGTTCATGGTGGCCGAATCGCTGGTGTCGCCGGTGTAGTGCAGCTCGGCCGCCAGTTCCTTGCGCGCGGCCAGGCTGCTGTCCAGGCCGAGCAGCTTGAGCAGGTCGACGATCGAGGTGCGCCAGTTCAGCTGCTGGCCGGACGACTTCTGCATGTCGTTGAGGATCTGCTCCACGTCGACCTGCTGCATCGGCGCCGCCTGGGGCTGGGCCTGGGCCTGCGCTTGCGCCTGCGGCGCGGCCGGGGCGCTCGGGGCCGGAGCCGCTGGCTTGGGTGCCTGCGCCTGTGCCGGAGCAGGGGCCGGCTTCGGCGCCGAGCCCGGGAAGATCTTGTGGAAGATATTGCTCAGAATGCCCATGATGTCCTCGCTGGTTGTTGTTGGTTCGAAAGACGGCTCACTGCGGTTCGCCTGCTTATTGCTTGCGCATGTTCTGCGCCATGTGGCCGAGCGCGATCGCCAGCGCCGCGCCGCCGATGGCCTTGACCAGGGTCGGGTTGTCTGCGTAGAAGTCGCTCATGCGGTCGACGATGCTCGGATTCTGCTGCTCGGCCTTCTCGGCCAGTTCGCGCACCTGTTCCGGCGAGACTTGCGAGGCCTGTTCCGGCGTCACCTGGGTCGGCGTGCGGCCGCCGAAGATGTTGCCGAGGTTGCCGAGGCCGCCGTTGCCGAGCTGCGCCAGCACGGTCGGGCCGAGGGTGGCCAGGATCTGGTTCAGCATGCCCGCGCGCTGGTTCGGATTGCTTT
Source organism: Massilia sp. ZL223 (assembly GCF_018119395.1). Classification (GTDB taxonomy): domain Bacteria; phylum Pseudomonadota; class Gammaproteobacteria; order Burkholderiales; family Burkholderiaceae_D; genus Telluria. Next base: position 3,375 of record NZ_JAGPWD010000032.1, on the reverse strand, counting down.
GCCCGAACAGCTGGCTCACCATTTGCGGGAAGGGCGGGGTCTGGTCCGAGCGCAGCGCGCCGGCCACGCCCTGGGAGACGGTCTCGCGCGGCGCAGCCTGGGCCACGCGGTCGAAGTCGTCGGTCGCGGCGTTCGGGTTCATGTTGGCGGCGCCGCCGAGGTATTGCTGCAACAGGTTGCCTAGATCAAAAGCCATGTCGTTCTCCTGCTTGTCCGGGGTTGAAGGTCGAGGGTAGGCGTTTTGACATGCCTTTCTCTGTTCGTTAACGAACGGTGAAGCCGCAAAGCCTTGTCTTTTTTGCCATATGGACATTCCCCAGGCAGAAACGTAAGCTGTCGCCATGCCTTATTTCCCCCTGATCCTGTTCGCCGGGCTCTACCTGTTCGCGACCCTGGCCTGGTCCCTGCCGCTGCTGGTGGGCGCGGCCTACCTGGTGACCAGCCTGACCTGCTTCGTCGCCTACGCCCTCGACAAGTCCGCAGCCCGCGCCAAGGCCTGGCGCACCCCCGAGGCGACCTTGCTGGTGCTGGGCCTGGTGGGCGGCTGGCCGGGGGCGCTGCTGGCCCAGCAATGGCTGCGCCACAAGACCGCCAAGACCTCGTTCCAGTGGAAATTCCACCTGACGGTGGCGCTGAACATCGGCCTATTCTTCTGGCTGTCGCGGCAGTTCGGCCTGTCTCGAATCTGATCCAACCCAAGGAGCGGCGCATGTGGCGATACCCCCGGATCCTGGCCCACCGCGGCGGCGGCACCCTCGCTCCCGAGAACACCTATGCCGCTCTGCGCCGCGGCATGGAGCAGGGTTTTCGCGCCATCGAGTTCGACATCATGCTGGCGCGCGACGGCGTGCCGGTGGTCCTGCACGACGCCGTCCTGGGCCGCACGGTGAATGGCAGCGGGCATGTCCACGACTATGACGCGGCCGAGCTGGCGGCCATGGATGCGGGCGGCTGGTTCGCGCAAGGCTTTCTCGGGGAGCCGGTGCCGCTGTTCGTCGAATTCGCCCAGTTCTGCAAGGCGCACGGCGTGTGGATGAACATGGAGATCAAGCCGGCGCCCGGTTTCGAGCGCGCCACCGGCGAGACCGTCGCGCGCATCGCGGCCGCCCTGTTCGCCGGCGAGCTGGAGGAGGGCGGTGAGGCGATCGGCCGCGTGCCCCTGCTGTCCTCGTTCAGCCATGCGGCGCTGGAGGCGGCCATGGCGGCCGCGCCCCGGGTGCCGCGCGCCTGCCTGATGGAGCGCCTGGCGCCCGACTGGGAGCGCATCGCCCGCTCCGTGGAGGCGGTCGCGATCCACGCCTGTCACCGCTACCTGACGCGCGAGCAGGCGCGCGCCGTGAAGGAGGCCGGCTTCGGGCTGTTCTGCTACACGGTCAACGACCCGGCCCGCGCCCGCGAGCTGCTGGGCTGGGGTGTGGACGCCTTCTGCACCGACCGCATCGACCTGATCAGGCCGGATTTCCGGTGATGTGCGCCCGCGCGCAAAATTCTCTTAACTAACACTCAAGAAGTTTGACAGGTTGTCGTTAAGTACAGACAACCACCCCTTGGGTATGGCAAAAATGTCATTGTCAATCAATTCAAATTCGCTGTCGCTGAACGCGCAGCGCAGCCTGGACACGCACGTGAAGGACCAGGCGAAGCTGATCTCGCGCCTGACGACCGGCGTGCGCATCGGCAGCGCCGCCGACGACCCGGCCGGCCAGGCCATTGCCTCGCGCATGTCGTCCGGCCTGCGCGGCATCAGCCAGGCGATCCGCAGCATCAACGATGCGAGCTCGATGCTGCAGGTGGCCGACAGCGCCATGGCCAGCGTCACCGACAGCCTGCAGCGCCTGCGCGAGATGGCGGTGGCGGCCGGCAACGGCAGCTATGGCGACGGCGACCGCGACTCCCTGCAGAAGGAGGCGGGGCAACTGCTCCATCACATCACCCAGGTGGGCGAGCAAACCAGGTTCAATGGCGAAGCGGTATTTGCCCAGGAAACGGCCAGTATCGGCGGCGAGGCGAAGCGGCGCGCGGTGCTCGACGGCCTCAAGTCCGGCTGGCTGAGCGCGGCTGAGGACATGATCAAGAAGTATTACGGGCTGGAGGGCGACGGCGCCAAGATGATCGTCAACCTGGAGACCAGCGACGGCCCATCGACCGTGCTGGCCTCGGTCGGCCCGGTGGCCGGCGGCGTGCAGATGAACATCGACATGGCCGACTTCGGCACCGCGGCCACGCCGGACGGCGGCACCGCCTTCCTGTACAGCGACCGCATCGTCGCGCACGAGATGACCCACGCCGTCATGTTCCGCAGCGTGAACATGGGCGGGCTTCCCAAATGGTTCATCGAAGGCACGGCCGAGCTGATCCAGGGCGCGGACGAGCGCCTGGCGGGCGCGGCGGCGGGCGGCTCGGCGGCCCTGGTGACCGACACGGCGAACGGCGTCTTCAGCTACGAAGGCTCCTACGCCGCCAGCCGCTACCTGCATGCGCGCATGAAGGAGCTGGGCGTGGAGGGCGGTATCAAGGGCGTCATGCAGCACTTGACGACGCACCGTTCGGATAACCTGAGCCAGGCTTTGGCGACGGTCAGCCGTGGCGAGTATGCCGACGAGGCCGCCTTCCTGGCCGATTTCAGGGCGAACGGCGAGGATTTCATCGACAACAAGATGAACCTGGCCAACGCAGACACCGGGGCGATCGGCGGCCTGGATGCGGACGGCGGGCCGGTGTTCGACGCCAGGAAGGTGGTAGCGGACGCCGGCACCAATAACGCCAGCGACGGCCTGTCCGGCTTCGCGGTCGAGTATCCGGAGCTGGGCGGCGCGACCGGCACGCGCAAGGTACAGGTGCAGGTGGGCGACGGGGCGGGGGATTTGATCGAGCTGCAGTTCTCGTCCATGAATGCGTCCGCGCTGGGCTTGGCCGACTTGGATATGCGCAGATCGTCGGTGGCGCTGCTGCACATCGACCAGGCGCTGGAATTCGTCAACCAGCAGCGGGTGGCGGCGGGAGCGTCGAGCAACCGGCTGGACATGGCGGTCAACGCGCTGCAAACCAATTCCCAGAACCTGGCGACGGCGCGCGAACGCATCGAGGGCGTCGACTACGCCACCAGCGCGGCGGGGCTGACCCGTGCCCAGATCCTGCAGCAGGCGGCGTCGGCGATGCTGGCGCAGGCCAATACCCAGCCGAGGGCGGTGCTGACCTTGTTGCGGTAATCGCAAGCTTTTCGGCTGTTCGAGCAAACTTGGGTCCCGGCCTGCGCGGGGACGACGTTGGTTTAGGAGCGGGTGAATACCGTTCAACAGACTTCGGACACGTTCCTACGAACCGTCGTCCCCGCGCAGGCCGGGACCCAAGTTCGTTGCAAACCACCCCCAGCGC